>DATMRT010000058.1:0-12898 GCA_035565975.1 Hyphomicrobiaceae bacterium | reverse complement strand
CGGCGTACTGCAGGCCTTCCTCTCCGCCGCAACGTTCATCGTCGTGCTATGGACGATCGGCGGGGCTCTCGACCTTTCGATCATCGGCATTCCGGTCGTCGTGCCGGGCTTTCTCGTCGTTGCCGCCGTTCTCTATGCGGCTATCGCGAGCGGCGCCATGGTCATGATCGGCAGTCGCTTCGTGCGCGCATCCGAAGCCAAGAACCAGAACGAGGCTGAATTCCGCTACGTGCTGACGCGCGTGCGTGAAAACGGCGAGAGCATTGCGCTCATTCGCGGCGAGGACGAGGAGCGTGCCGGCCTCCAGGGCTCGCTCGGCAACGTGCTTGGCGCCTGGCGCAATGTCGCCATCCAGACCATGAAGACGACGGCCGTGTCGCAGACCTCAGCGTTCATCGCGCCGGTCCTGCCGATCATTCTGTGCGCACCAAAGTACCTCGACGGCTCGATGTCGCTCGGCCAGATCATGCAGGCGGCCTCTGCCTTCACGATCGTCCAAGCCGCCTTCAACTGGGTCGTGGACAACTACCCCCGTCTTGCGGATTGGACGGCCTCGGCCGTTCGGGTCGGCTCGCTCATGGCCTCGCTCGATACGCTCGAGCGCGCCGAGAAGGGCGATCAGGTCGGGCGCATCTCGATCACCAACGAAGGTCAGGAAGCCGCGCTGCGCCTCGACGATCTTTCCGTCGCGCTCGATGATGGCACGGCCATCCTCGATGATACCGAGGTCGCGATCATGCCCGGCGAGCGCGTGCTCATTGCAGGCGAGTCCGGCACCGGCAAGAGCACGCTCGTGCGCGCGATCGCGGGACTTTGGCCGTGGGGCGGCGGCGCCGTCGAAGTGAAGAAGGGCGCGACGCTCTTCCTTCTGCCGCAACGGCCGTACGTGCCCGTCGGCAGTCTGAAACGCGCTGCGACCTATCCCGATGCCCCGGACAGCAAGTCGGATGAGGATGTCGCCAAGGCGCTCGAAGAGGTCGGCTTGGCGCATGTCGTCGAAAAGATGAGCGAGGAAGGGCCTTGGGATCAGACGCTCTCGGGTGGCGAAAAGCAGCGCCTCGCCATTGCGCGCATTCTTCTGCACAATCCCGATATCGTCGTGCTGGACGAGGCAACCGCGGCGCTCGATCCGACGAGCCAGGACGACCTCATGGCCCTGCTCGTCGAGCGCGCGCCGGACACGACCATCGTGAGCGTCGGGCATCGTCCCGAGCTCGAGAGATTCCACACGCGCAAGCTGACACTGGCGCGCCGTCGTGAGGGCGCGCGCCTCGTGCGCGACGACGTGCTGCGCGATGGACCGCAGCGGCGCATATCGCGCTGGCTGTTCCGGCGCAGAGCAGCCTGAGTCGGCCCGAGGCCTCGCGCACGCGATCGTGTTGCACGCAAAAGCAGCTTCGCCCGCGCGGCCAGAGCCCCTACACTCGTCGTGGGGGCTTTCATGGCCGAATCATTCCTGCCCGTTCTGCAGAGCCTGCTCGGTATCGCGCTCATCCCGCTGTTCGTCTGGGTGATCGGCGAAAGCCGCACGCTCACACGACGCCAGATCACCACGACCATCGCCGCCGGTCTCGCACTTCAGCTCGCCATTGCCGTCGTCTTCCTGAAAGTGCCGCAAGCGAGCGTAATCTTCGATGCCGCGACCGGCATGATCGGCGCACTCCAGCGCGCCATTAATGCGGGCACCAGCCTCGTCTTCGGCTATCTTGCGGGCGCGCCAGCACCCTTCGAGGTCACACGCCCGCAGCACAGTTTTGTACTGGCCTTCCAGGCACTGCCGCTCATCCTCCTGATGAGCGCGCTGTCGCGGCTGCTCTATTACTGGGGCGTGCTGCAGCGACTCGTCGCAGCCTTCGCGCACCTGCTCCAGCGCACGTTCGGCATCGGCGGCCCGCTTGGCATGGCGTCGGCGGCCAATGTCCTCGTTGGCATGGTTGAATCGCCGCTGCTCATCCGCCCCTATCTCCGGGAAATGGGGCGCGGCGCGCTCTTCGCGACCATGGCCGTCGGCATGGCGACCATCGCCGGGACCGTCATGGTCGTCTATGCCAGCCTTATCGCGGCGCAGGTCCCCGGGGCTGCGGGTCATCTGCTCGCGGCCTCGCTGATGAACGTGCCCGCAGCCCTCATGCTGTCCAGACTCGCCATCCCCGAGGGGTTCGAAGGCGGCCCGGCGACAGCTCACGTCGCGATCGAGCACGCACCGCGCTCCAGTATGGACGCGATTGTGCAGGGCACGGCGGATGGCGTGCGGCTCCTCGCCGCGGTTGTGGCCATGCTCGTCGTCATGGTGGCGCTGGTCGCGCTCGCCAACGAAATTCTGGGAGCCATCTCGGGCTTCACCGGCGCACGGCTGACACTGCAGCAAATCCTGGGATGGCTCTGTGCGCCGGTGGCCCTCCTGCTCGGCATTCCCTGGAGCGAGGCCGGAACGGCGGGGGCGCTGATCGGCCAGAAGATCGTTCTGAACGAGTTCCTCGCCTACCTCGATCTCGCAGCCCTCGATTCGACCGCACTTTCCCCACGCTCGCGACTGATCATCACCTATGCACTTTGCGGCTTTGCCAATCTGGGCTCGCTTGGCATCATGATCGGCGGGCTCATCGCCATGGTGCCGGAGCGGCGCGCCGATATCGTTGCCCTTGGGGGGCGATCGCTGCTCGTCGGCGCACTCGCGACATTGCACTCGGCCGCCATGGTCGGTGCGCTGAGTTGGTAGCAGGCAAAATCGGGGACGGGGGAAGAATCGGCATGGCCGACGGCGCGGGCCGCCAGCAGCATGAGCAGGAGGCGACACCCGCACCGGGCGCGACCCAGCGCTCCATCTGGGCACGCATTCCCCGTTTCGCGCTCGCCTTCCTCATCGGAACCGTCGGCTCGGTCATCTTCGTCTATTTTCACCTGCCGCTGCCCTGGTATCTCGGCGCGCTCACCGCCTGCCTGATAGCATCGGTGGCGCAGCTCCCCGTCCAGCGCCCTCGCCCGCTCGCCGGCCCGCTCAGGGCGACGCTCGGCGTTGCGGTCGGTTCGGCCTTCACACCGGCCATCCTCGGGCAGATGGGCGCGATGACCATGAGTCTCCTGGTCCTCGTGCCGTTCATGATCCTGATCACGACGACGAGCATGACGTTCTATCGGCGCCTTGCCGGCTTCGACCGCCCGACGGCGTTCTACTCCGCCGTCCCCGGCGGCCTCGCCGACATGACCGCCATGGCCGAAGCTTCCGGCGCCAATCAGCGGACGGTCATTCTGGTGCAGGCAACGCGCATCGTGCTCATCGTGTTCGCAGTGCCGCTGTGGCTGCAGGTGCACGACGGCCTCGCGGCTCCGACGCCGTTCGCAAGCCCCGTGCGCCTCTCCGAAGCGAGCCTCGTCGACCTCGCCACGCTCATCGCCATGGCGGGCACGGGCTGGGGCATTGCCCACCGGCTCGGGCTTGCCGGCGCCCCGATCGTCGGTCCGATGGTGATGAGCGGCATCGCACACGCCGCTGGCCTCACCTCGGTACGTCTGCCACTGGAACTCCTCGTCTTTGCCCAGATCGGCGTGGGGGTGTTGCTCGGCTGCCAGTTCCGCGGGCTCACCTTCAGGGAATTCTCCCACACCATGGTGTGGGGCATCCTCAATGCCATTGTTCTGCTCTCAGTGACGGCCGTGGTGGTCACCATAGTCTCCCGCTGGACCGGGTTCGATCAGGTATCGGTGCTCATGGCCTTCGCGCCCGGCGGCCAGACCGAGCTCAACCTGCTCGCCTTCATCCTCGGCGTCGACGTGGCCTATGTGGCGCTTCACCACCTCGCCCGCCTCGCGATCGTCATTCTCGGCGCCCAGCTCGTCTTTGCGACTCAGAAGAGCTGGCGCAGCGGAACATCTTGATCGCAGGCTTCCGTTCCGCCATTTCATGCTCAGTTCTTGGGCAGAGGCCGGTCGGGATGAGCAGAGAGCCGAAGTGGACGCACGCCAAGGCCCCGACATTGCGGGAGTTCGAGGATCTGGCTGCGGCGGCCTGGCGGCAGATCCCGGCGGAATTCCGCGAACTGGCCAAGGACGTGCTCATCCGAATCGAGGATTTCGCGAGCGCTGAGGTGCTCGCCAGTCTCGGGATCGAGAACGAGTTCGACCTCATGGGCGTCTACCAGGGTGTCAGTCTCGAGCGGAAAAGCGTCATGGACATCGCCCAAGGCCCCGACACGGTGATCCTTTTCCGCCGCCCAATTCTCGATTATTGGGCCGACGGCGACGAAACGCTCGGAGCCCTCGTGACCCACGTTCTGATCCACGAGATCGGCCACCATTTCGGCTTATCCGACGCCGACATGGAAGCAATCGAGGCGCAAGTCGGGTAGGGCGACAAGATTGGCAATCCGAAGTGTGGCCTCGGCGCCGCGGAAGTGAAAGTCCGAGGTCAAATTACCGATACCGCATTGAATGAGCGGACGGTCCGGGCAATGATCACCGAGCGGGCTTGCAGGATTGCGGCGGGTTCTGGAGAGGGTTTTACAGTGACGGTTGCGCGCGCATCCTTGTGCTTTGCGAGGCTCGGGCTCGCGAAGTGGGCAGGCGCTATGCTTGTTCTCTCGCTCGGACTTTCGCTGACAGCGGCACCGAATGCCCATGCTCAGTCGGGCCCGACACCCGAGGGCTACGCAGCCCACGTGGGCAGCTCGAAGATCATCCCGCCGGGGGCTTTGCGCCTCGATGGCCGGCGCATGACGTGTGGACAGCGACCGACTGTGATCGACGATCAGCTCGATGACTACGGCGCGGCCTACCCGGGCTTCCTGATCCTCAATTCAAAGCTCATGTCGCGTGTGCCGACGTCGGTGAAGCTCTGGATCTATGCGCACGAGTGCGGTCACCAGTTCCGCGGCCCCGACGAGGAGACCGCCGACTGCTTCGCCGTCCAGCGCGGACGCCGGCAGGGCTGGCTGACACCGGAAGGCCTCGAGGAGATCTGCTCGTTCATCCGCCCGTCCAAGGGGTCGACCATGCACTTCTCGGGATCGCATCGCTGCGAGGCCATGCGCCGCTGCTACGCCGATCCGAAAGTGCGCTGAAACCATAATTCCAGCAGTAATCCCCGCAGAGCCGCCCGCCCCTACGATGGCGCCATGCGCGCCCTCGACATTGCCTTGAAGCTGCTCGGTCTCGCCGACGTCATTTGCGCCTGGCAGGCGAAGCTCGCGCGCCTCGACAAGGTCAAGCGTCTCAAGGTCGCCGAATACGCCGAAGCCGTCGCCGACTCGCTCGCCCGCTTCGCCGGCGCGCTGGAACAGCTCGAAAGCAATGCGGCCGACCGGGCAGCCCGCCGCGGCGCGCTCCGTGAGATCGGCCGCCTCGCGGGCTACGTGGAAACGATCGTAGCAACGCTCAGAGGTCACTTGGACGGGCGCCGGCTGGCCGGCGTCGAGCGCCGCCTCCAAGCACTTTCCGACGAGGAAGGCGTTGCCGATGCGCTCAGCCGCATCGAGCCGCGCCGCATCGAGCACATTGTCGCAGCCGAGGGTTACATGCGGGCGCTGGCCGACAGCCTACGCGCATGAAGCGCACTGTCACCTACTCGATGCGGGTCTCAGAACGGCAGCAACGTCGCCAGCACCGGCGCATCCATCTTGTAGCTGAGCCGACCCATCACGGAGTGGGAATCGAGATCGACACGCGAACGGAAAGTGCCCTCGTCACTGCCGCTCTCGCTCACGATGTCGGTTCGCGCCTTCCCGTCCAGGGTGACATAGTTGTATTCAACACCAAGCAGCAGGTTCGGCATGATCTGATATTCGACGCCGGCGCCGAACGTCCAGCCCGAGTACCAGTGACGACTTCGAGAAAGATAGTCGGTGGGCACATTGTCATCGGTCGAGAGCGTGACGAGGCCGAGGGCCGTTCCACCCTTGACGTAAGCGAGCGTATTACCCCACGCGTAACCTACGCGCATGGTCGACAATACCAGCGTCCCGACGCGCGCGGTCATCGTGCCACTAAAGTCGCCCAAGTACAAATTCACGTCGCGTGCGGTATCGTCGTCAAAGCCGCTGAGAAAAGATATTTCGCTGCCGAGCACCCAGTTTCCACGCTGGACCATATAACCGATTTGTCCGCCCCAAATGGCGTTTCCGTTGTCGAAATCCGTCGGCAATCCGGTCGTGGCGTAGGGGTAATTTGACTTCCAGTCGAGATCGGCGGATCCGTATCCGCCCTGCAATCCGAGATAGACACTCGTCCAATTGAATATCGTTTCCGGTGGTCCTTTCAAATCCTGCGCTTGCGCCACCGAAACACCGAACACCAGACCACTGAACGCCACAGCACCACGCCGAAGAATCCGAGCGAGTCCCATGTGCCTCTCCAGTCTTCCAGTCGCTTAATCCGGGCTGCAGGAGGTGACGAATCAGCCCGATTGAATACTCTGGGCACGGCTTATGCGCCGGTCAAACAACCTCAAATAGCACTCGTTTCACTCGCAGGACGCGCCACGATAAAATAATCTGTTCCTGGGCAGGATGTTGGACGCGCGAGTTAATTGTGCCGCTGGCGCAACCATGGAGAATTATCTGCCGACATAGCCTTTGCGCGGCAAATTGGACGCCGTTTCCGATTTCAATCCGCTAAATCGGTCCTCGCTTCCCACGCGATCATCGCGCGCTTGCGCGTAAGGCCCCAGTAGTAACCGCCGAGCGATCCGTCTCCTCTGAGCGCACGATGGCAGGGAACCACGAACGAGATGGGATTGCGCCCGTTGGCGGTGCCGACAGCGCGAGACGCCGAGGGGCGTCCGAGATGCTGCGCAATCTGCGTGTAGCTGACGAGCTGCCCGATCGGGATCTGCAGCAAAGCCTGCCACACCTGCAGATCGAATGGCGTGCCGATCAGGACCAATGGCACCACGTGGCGGCGCTGCGTGGCCGGCTCGCCAAAAATACATGTGGCGAGGTTCGCCGTATCCTGCGGCGCCTCGTGGAAGCGCGCCCGTGGCCAACGCGCTGCCATATCATCGAGGGCAGCTTGCCGATCAGGCCCGCTCTCATCATCGACAAACGCGAGGCCGCAAAGGCCGTCCTGCGTTGTCAGAAGCAAGGCCTCGCCAAAGGGGCTGGCGTGAAAGCCATGCGCAATGTCCAGCCCGGCCCCACGGCGGCGTGCATCGTCGGTGATTGCCGCGACGATGCGGGTCTCGAAAGCGTGCACGCAGCCATGCACCTCAGGCCATGATCGGGCACGCGCGAGCCGGGCCCGGATGTGCTCCGCCGTCAGCGCCTGGGCGAAGACGGCCGGCGAAAGGCCGCACCAGGCGCGGATCGCGCGTTCGAGTTCGTCCAAAGTCGTGCTCATGAGCGCCGCGAGTTCCGCCGCCGACGGCGGCGCCGCTGCCATGGTCGAAAGCAGGGGGATAACTCGGCGCACGACGTCATAATCGACCGCCAAGTCTCGCTGCGATGCCGCGCCCGCGGGATTTCGCGGATGCCCGAGTTGCATGGTGCCCCCAAAGAATGCGGCGCCTTTCGGTCACGGAGCATAGCCCGCCGTCGGGCCGTATGGAGAAGCTGAATGGCTCCCATCCGTACCCTGCCTTGCCGAGCGTGCCGATTGGGCCTAGGTCATGGCCGTACCAAACTCATGGCAACTCTAGCGGTCGAGCGCGACCGCCGGTGTGCAGGAAGAACAAATGTTCACAGGCATCATCACCGGCATAGGCACCGTCCTTGCCGCCGAGGCGGGGAGGTTCACCGTCCGCTCCGACTACGAGGCGGCCTCGATCGCGCTCGGGGCATCGATCTGCCATGACGGTGTCTGCCTGACCGTGACCGGCATCGAACCCGACGGCGCCGGCAGCCGCTACACGCTCGACGTGTCGAACGAGACGCTGTCGCTGACGACGCTCGGCGCGTGGCAGACGGGGCGGAAGATCAATCTTGAGCGCGCCCTCAAGGCCGGCGACGAGCTCGGCGGTCATATCGTTTCAGGCCACGTCGACGGCGTCGCGCACATTGTCGACATCCGACCGGACGGCGATAGCCGCCGCCTGACCTTCGAGGCCCCCGCGGCGCTCGCGCCATTCATCGCCCCGAAAGGATCGGTGGCACTGGATGGAACCTCGCTCACCGTCAACGAGGTGCACGGACATCGCTTCGGGGTGAACCTCATTCCACATACCTTGACGGTGACCACCTGGGGGGGCAAAAAGCCCGGCGATCACGTCAACATCGAGATCGACCCCCTCGCGCGCTACGTGGCGCGGCTTCTGGAGATGCGCCGGTGACGAACGGCCCTACCAAAGACCTCGCCGACCTTTCTCGTGTCGCCTATTCCGAGGGGAAGGGCTTCATCTCGCCCATTGGTGACCTCCTCGAGGACCTGCGCAACGGCCGCATGGTCATCCTCGTCGACGCAGAGGATCGCGAGAACGAGGGCGATCTCGTCATTCCGGCCCAGATGGCGACGCCCGACAAGATCAACTTCATGGCCAAGCACGGGCGTGGCCTCATCTGCCTTTCGATGACCGAGAAGCGTGCCCATCAGCTCCGCCTGGAGCTCATGACGCGCAACAACGGCGCGCGCAATCGCACGGCCTTCACGGTCTCCATCGAGGCCAAGGAAGGCATCGCGACCGGCATCTCGGCGCATGATCGCGCCCTCACCATCGCGACGGCCATCGACCCAACCAAGACGCACGAGGACATCGTCTCGCCCGGGCACGTCTTTCCGCTGGTTGCGCGCGAAGGCGGTGTGCTCGTTCGCGCCGGACACACGGAAGCCTCGGTCGATCTCGCGCGCATGGCGGGGCTTCTGCCCGCTGGCGTCATCTGCGAGATCATGAATGACGACGGCACCATGGCGCGCGTGCCGGACCTCGTATCGTTCGCGCAGCGCCACGGCCTGAAGATCGGGACCATCGAGGACCTGATCGCCTACCGCCTGCAGAACGACCGGATCGTCAACCGCACGGCGTCGCGCAAGGTCGAGAGCACGTTCGGCGGCACCTTCGACCTGCACGTCTACGAGACGACCGTGGATCCCGTCGAGCACCTCGTCCTGGTGCGGGGTGACCTCTCCGGCCCCGAGCCGGTGCTGGTCCGCGTGCACGCCGTCAACATGCCCGCCGACCTCCTCGGCATCGGTTCACCGAACCGGCCGGAGGCCTTCCTGCAGAAGTGCATGCAGATGATCGCGGCGGAAGGGCGCGGCGCCATCGTACTGATCCGCGATCTGAGGCCGCGTTCGCTCTCATCCTGGCTCGCCGAGCGCGAGCAGCCGAAGACGCCGCAGGCACGCGCCGAGCGCCGCCGCGTCGAGGTCGGGATCGGCGCGCAGATCCTGCGTGATCTTGGCATTACCGACATGGAGCTGCTGACCAACGTGCCGCGCTCGCGCTACGTGGGCATCGAGGGCTACGGCTTGCGCATCGTCGGCACGCGAGAGGTTCGATAAGAGACATGGCCGGCAGAGGCACACCCATTGGCCCGCGCGCCGGCAAGATCGACGCGCACATCCTCATCATCGAGGCGCCGTACTACGAGGACGTGAGTGCGGCGCTGGTCGAGGGCGCCCTTGCCGTGCTCGCGGCGCACGGCTGTACGTATGAGCGCATTGTCGTGCCGGGCGCGCTCGAGATCCCGCAGGTTCTGGCCGTCGGCGCCGCCTCGGGCCGCTTCGACGTCGATAGCGAGCGTCCCTTCGACGGCGCCATCGCGCTCGGCTGCGTCATCCGCGGCGAGACCTCGCACTACGACATCGTCGTCAACAATGCGAACCACTGGCTCATGCAGATCGCGGCAGACCTTGCCCTGCCTGTCGGAAATGCCATCCTGACGGTCGACACCCATGCCCAAGCCATGGCGCGCGCCGAGGGCGGTCTCGCCGGCAAGGGCGCCGACGCCGCGCGCGCGTGTCTCAAGCTCATCGAGATCGGCCGCGACTTCACCGGGCGGCAGCAATGAAATCTCCCGCCAACGAGCAGCGTCCACTTGCGCCTCGAAGCGCTGCACGCCTCAGCGCCGTCCAGGCGCTCTACCAGATGGACCTCGCCGAAACCGACCTCAACAGCGTCATCGGCCAGTTCAATCTGCATCACTTCGGCGAGAAGGCGGAGGACAAGTCGGTTGCCGCCGCGGACCGCGATTTCTTCGCGGCGATCCTGCGTGGCGTCGTGCGTCGTCAGCGCGAAATCGATCCGATCGTCGATGCGCAGCTTGCCGAAGGCTGGCGGCTCACGCGCGTCGATTCCACCTTGCGCGCGATCTTGCGTGCCGGCGTCTACGAGCTGATCGAGCGCGCAGATGTGCCGGCACGCGTCGTCATCAGCGAGTACGTCGAGGTCGCCAAGGCATTCTTCAGCGAGGATGAGCCGCGCGTGGTCAACGGCGTCCTCGACAAGATCGCACGGCGCACCCGCGAGGCCGAGTTCACGCCACCGGTCGCTGACTGACCTGGGGGTTAGATCGGGGGTACACATGCTGACCCTCTATTTCGCGCCAGGCGCCAGCTCCATGGCGCCGCACATTGCGCTCCACGAGATCGGCGTGCCGTTCGACGCACGGCCGATTTCATTCTCACGCAAAGAGAACCGGACGCCGGAATTTCTCGCGCTCAATCCCGAAGGCAAGGTGCCGACGCTGCTGATCGACGGGCGCCCGCTCACTGAGGTCGCCGGCATACTCTTCTATCTCGCCCGGCGCTTTCCTGAAGCCGGCCTCCTCCCCGCAGGCGATCCCGAGGCCGAAGCCAACGTGATATCATGGATGTCGTTCATTGCCGCGACGGTGCATCCCGCGCGTCGCCGAGGTCTCGATCATGCACGTGCGATCTGCGCCCTCGCTGACCAGCGCCTCGGCGTTCGACCCTGGGCCGTCGACAGCTACTCGATCGCCGACATCCACCTCTTCCGCCTGTACTGGCGCTTCTTCAACTCGCTCAAACCGGCGCCGGGGGAATGCGCGAACCTCGACGCCCACTACCAGCGCATGATGGCGCGTCCCGCCGTCCAGAAGACGATCGCGATGGAGGCGGCGATCGGCTACGAGCTGCCGCCCTGAGCGGGACCACGCCAGGGCCGTCCGCTGACCGAATTGTGCTACAAAGTCATGATTCCTTGAGGTGATCGGCGCGGCGGCAAACGCCGACGCCCGCACGCGCGGCCGCCCCTCACCCCGACCCTCTCCCCATTGAAGGAATGGGCAGAGGGAGAAGAGGCACAGATGACCTTCGACGGCATGACGGGCCGCAACCTCCGAATTCTCGCGACCGCGACTGCTCTTGCGGCCACGCCTGGGCTGGCTGTCGCCCAGACAGGCGCCCCGGCACCGCAACCGGCGGCAGCATCGTCCGCCGACGCCGCGCTGCGTGCGCGCCAAGCCGTCGCCGCGCTGCGCTCGGACCGCTCCGAAGAAGCGATCCGCCTCTACAATGCCGCGCTGGCAGCCGATGGCCTGCCCAATGACCAGCGCGCGCTCCTGCTCATCGATCGCGGCGTTGCGCGGGCGCGGCTCGGACAGCCGCGCGCTGCACTCGATGACTTCAATCGCGCCATCCAGCTCGTGCCGGAAGGGGCCACCGCCTACAACAACCGCGGCACCGTTCTTCTGGAAATCGGCGCCACGGCCGAAGCCATCCGCGACTTCGATCGCGCTCTGCTGCTGGCCCCGAGCTACGCTGCGGCATTCGCCAACCGGGCAGCGGCCCACGTCCGGCTCGGCAACCACCGCGCCGCGCTCGGCGACTATTCACGCGCGATTGGGCTTCTCCAGACGGACGGCGCCGCCTTTGCCGGCCGCGGCCGCGTTCATCTGGCCCAGGGACGCCCGCACGCGGCCTTGCGCGATCTCGGCCGCGCACTGGCGGTCGCACCCCGCTTTGCGCCGGCGCTGCGTGCGCGCGCCGAGGCCTATCTCGCCCTCGAGCGGTACAAGGACGCGATCGACGACCTCGGACGCGTGCTCGAGATCGATCGCGACAATATCGAGGTGATCCTGCTGCGCGGCTACGCGGCGATCGCCGCTCGCGATATCCCGGCAGCCCTGCGCGACTTCCAGCACGCCGTCGAGCTCGATCCAAAGTCGAACGCGGCGATCGAGGCACGCGGCTTTACGCAGGCCAAGGCCGAGCGATACGAGGAGGCGCTCAACGATCTCTCGCGCGCGATCGATATCGACCCCCGCTCGGCGCAGGCCTATGCCTATCGCGCCTGGGTCTACAAGCTTATGGGACGACCTGAGCTTGGGCAGACGGATCTCGAGCGCGCCGTCGGCCTCGAACCGGAACGGCCCGAGGTGATCTGGGCGCGCGGGGAACTGTTCGAAGCCATGGGGCGGACCGACGAGGCCATCGTCGAGTTGCGCCGCGCACTGGAGCTCAAGCCCATGCTGCGCGAGGCGGCAGCCGCCCTCGAGCGTAATGGCGCGCCACAGATTGCAGCAAGCCACGAGCTCGACGAGCAGAGCCTCGGCGAGTGGCGCCTGCAGGTGCGCGGGAGCCAGTACTTCGCAAGCAACGCCGCTTACCCGCGCCTCACCGTCCCGCTCGAGCTCATGGGCGATGGCCTGCCGCGCCTGACCGACTGGTCGATGCGCCCCGAGCCGGCCCAGCACATCGGGCTTTTGCGCTTTACCGCCGGTACGGTGGACGGCAAGAGTGGCCCCGAGGAAGTCGAGCATGCCGCCGTCATAGACACGCGCGCGCGCCGCGTCATCACTATCGAGCTCGTCCGCCAAGGGACGCGGACGGCGGAGTGGACATGGTCGGACACCAAGCTCACGGTGGCCGGTCTCGAGGGCGGCACAGAGGAATACCTGCTCGTCGCGCCCGTGGACCGCGAGGTCGCACAACAACCCCGCCGGGACAGCGGGCCGCGCTACAGCAGCGGCAACCACACGCCGAGCTGGGTCCCTTGGGCGCCGGGGAATTT
>DATMRT010000057.1:0-13204 GCA_035565975.1 Hyphomicrobiaceae bacterium | reverse complement strand
CGCTCGACTTGAAGCCGCTGCCATATACCGGGTCGCCCATGACGGGATGCCCCTCGTGCGCGAGATGGAGGCGGATTTGATGCGTCCGGCCCGTCTCGAGCTCGAGTTCCAGGAGGCTCGCGAGCGGCACGCCGGAATCGTCGCGGAAGATCTCTAGCACCGCGTAGTGCGTGACGGCGTGACGCGACGTCGGCCCCTGCGAGACCGCCATGCGCGTGCGGTTGTGGCGGCTTCGCGCGATCGACGCATCGATCGCGCCGCGCGGGCGATCCGGCGCCCCCCACACGAGCGCCACATAGCGCCGCGAGAGACGCCCGTCGCTGCCGTGCGCCGCGAACTGCTCCGAGAGCCCGCGATGCGCCGCATCGGACTTCGCGACGACCAGCAGCCCGCTCGTATCCTTGTCGAGCCGGTGCACGATCCCCGGCCGGCGCACGCCGCCGATCCCTGAAAGGCTCTCGCCGCAGTGCGCGATGAGGGCGTTGACCAGGGTTCCGCTGGCATGACCGGGCGCCGGGTGGACGACCATGCCGGCGGGCTTATCCACGACGATGAGGTCGTCGTCCTCATGAACGATGGCAAGACGTGTATGTTCCGCCTGCGGTTCGGCCGGAACGGGCGGCGGTACGATCACCTGATAGCGCTCGCCCGGTTTGACCCTCAGGCCGGGCTCTTCTATCGTCCCGCGCGCGCCCGTCACATGGCCCTGCTTGATGAGAGCCTGCAGGCGCGCGCGAGAGAGCTCGGCAATGTGGCCGCCGAGTACGCGGTCGAGCCTCTGGCCCCCCTCGGCCTCGGTGACCTCGATCGTGCGAATGTCCTGCGAAGACGTCATGATGCGAAGCGGGGCGCGAGACCACCCCGAGTAGAGGCAAGCGGAGAACCCATGCGCGACGATCCCGGTGGACCTGCGGAAGAGCCGGGCGGACAAATGACCGGCATCGTGCTCGGCGAGCGCCAGCTCAAGATGCTCAAAGTTGCCGTCATCGCCATGGGCGTCATTCTGGTGCTCGGGTTCGCCACGGTCATTGCGCGCATTGTCTATCTCGTCAATCGCAGCGGCGATACAGAGACAACGACGACGATCTCCCAACCCGTGCAGCAGGCCGCGCGCCTTGCGCTGCCGGCCGGCGCGAGCGTGCGCAACATGTCGCTCGCCGGCTCGCGCCTCGCCGTGCACTACGAAGGTCCCGCCGGCGGCGGTATCGTGATCCTCGACTTGCAGACCGGAAAGCCGGTCTCACGTGTCGAGATCGTGCCGGAAACACCTCGATAGAGAAGCGCCCCAGGGGAGAAAGACATGAAAGCCTGGCAGATCGTCTCGGATGGCGGCATCGATGCCCTGAAGCTTGCCGATGTGGCATCAGGCGCGCCGGGACCGGGTGAGGTGCGTGTGCGCCTCAAGGCCAACGCCATCAACTTCCGCGATCTCGGCACGATCCGCGATCCGGTCGCGCGAAAGCTGCCCTACCCGCGCATTCCGAACTCCGATGGTGCCGGTGATGTCATCGCCGTGGGCGCGGGCGTGTCGGCCTTCAAGCCCGGCGACCGCGTCGCGTCCTGCTTCTTCCAGCGCTGGATCGACGGGCCGTGCTCCATCGAGGCCATGAACAGCGCGCTCGGCGGCGCGGTCGATGGCGTGCTGGCTGAGGAAGTGAACCTCGCCGCGGATGGCGTCGTGCCGCTACCCGCGCATCTTTCCTACGCTGAAGGCGCGACTCTTCCCTGTGCGGCTCTCACAGCGTGGAATGCGATCGTAGAGACCGGCCGTGTGAAGGCTGGTGATACCGTCCTGCTGCTCGGCACGGGCGGGGTCTCGATCTTCGCGCTGCAATTCGCGCGCATGATGGGCGCGCGCACGATCATCACCTCGTCGAGCGACGAGAAGCTCGCACGCGCCCGCACACTCGGGGCATCGGTGACGATCAACTACCGTCAGAAGCCCGATTGGGAAAACGCCGTCCTCGAAGCGACCGACGGCAAGGGCGTCGATCTCACCGTCGAGGTCGGCGGCGCCGGCACGCTCCCGCGCACGATCGCTGCCACGCGCGTCGCCGGTACGATCGCCCTCATCGGCGTGCTCACCGGTGGTCAGATCGATCCAGCGCTCGTCATGCGCAAGTCGATCCGGCTCCAGGGCATCTACGTCGGCTCGCGCCGCATGTTCCTCGATATGAACCGCGCCATTGCCTTGCACGCACTGAAGCCCGTCATCGACAAGACGTTCGCATTTGCAGAAGCGCGCGCGGCCTATCACGCCATGGCGGCAGCCGGCCACTTCGGCAAGCTCGTCATCGAGATGTGAGCCCAGGCTCAGGTCGAACCGACGAAGCGCGCGATCATGCGGCCCGTGAGCGTCGCGAGGAAGAGGATCACGTACATCGGGATGCCGATGATGACGACGGCGAATGGCAGCAGGCCGAGGCCCGTGCCCGTCGGGTGAATGAGCATCATGCCCGCGATATGGCCGCCGATCGCCCAGAGCGGCAGGCGCCAGGCGCCCTCCTCCGTCAGGGCACCCGCGAGCCCATGGAGCACCAGCAGCAGCGGAACGCCGAAGATCCAGTAGGGAGCCGAGTCCCAGCCTTCGCGGATGCCATAGCCCGCGAGCGCCGGCATCAGCGAGAACAAGGACCAGACGGCAAAGCCGGCCACCGCCAGAATGCTGCCGTAGAAGGTCTCAAGTTGCCGTTGCATGGTACGCTCCATACTGAACCCGCAACCCTAAGGATAGCGCCAGAAAGTTACGGAAGGGCGCAGCAGCATGGTGAACGAACTGCACCCAACCCGCCCCCTGGCGCGTTGATCCAGCAACGTCTCGCCCCCAAATTCTGATCCATGCGCCCCGAGGAACTCATCTGCCCGACGCCGCAGGGGCTCTACTGCCCGCCCGCGGACGTCTATATCGACCCCATGCGTCCGGTAGCCCGCGCGCTCATCACGCACGGCCACTCCGACCACGCCCGCGCCGGCCACGGTGCAGTCATGGCCACCGCGGAAACGCTCGGCATCATGACGGTGCGCTATGGCGAGGACTTCACCGAGAGCCGCCAGCCCGTAGCCTTCGGCGAGCGTGTCACCGTCAACGGCGTCGCGATCTCCTTTCATCCGGCAGGGCATGTGCTCGGCTCGGCGCAGATCCTGCTCGAATGGCAAGGTTTCCGCGCGGTCGTCTCGGGAGACTACAAGCGCCTCCCCGACCGCACGGCCGGCATGTTCGAGCCCCTCCGATGCGAGCTCTTCATCAGCGAGGCAACGTTCGGACTCCCCGTCTTCTGCCATCCGCCGACCGAGCATGAGGTCGCAAAGCTTCTGGAAAGCGTCGAGCTGTTCCCCGAGCGCGCACATCTCGTCGGTGCCTATCCGCTCGGCAAGGCGCAGCGGCTCATGGCCCTCATTCACGATGCCGGCTACGACAAGCCGATCTACATGCACGGCGCGATCCAGCGCCTCACCGAGTTCTACCAGTCGCGCGGTATCGCACTCGGCGACATCCGCCCGGTAGATCTTGACGAGCGCAAGAGTCTCGGCGGCGCCATCGTCATCTGCCCACCGAGCGCCATGCAGGAAGCGTGGTCGCGCAAGTTCCCCGATCCGGTGACGGCCTTCGCCTCGGGCTGGATGCGCGTGCGTGCGCGCGCCAAGCAGAAGGGTGTCGAGCTCCCGCTCGTCGTCTCCGACCATGCCGACTGGAATGACCTCGGCCGCACGATCCGAGAGACGCGTGCGGAGCAGGTCTGGGTCACCCACGGCGCCGAGGAAGCTCTCGTACATTGGTGCGAGACGCAAGGCATTGCGGCGCGCCCCCTTCGTCTTATCGGCTATGGCGATGAAGAAGGCGAGGCTGCATGAACCGCTTCGCCGCACTCATCGACCGCCTTGGATACGAGCCGCGACGCAATGCCAAGCTGCGGCTCATGACGGACTACTTCCGCGACACGCCCGATCCCGAACGCGGCTGGGCGCTCGCCGCGCTCACAGGCGCGCTCTCCTTTCGCCATGCCAAGCCCGGCCTCATCAAAGGCCTCATCGCGGAGCGAACGGATCCCGTGCTGTTCGCGCTCTCCTACGACTACGTCGGCGATCTTGCGGAAACGGTCGCGCTCATGTGGCCGGCGCAGAGTGGCGCCAACGAAATCCCGCATCTCTCCGACATTGTCGCCGGCCTCAACGAGAGCACGAAGGCTGACCTGCCGCGGCGTCTCGCAACATGGCTCGACGCCCTCGACGAGACGGGCCGGTGGGCGCTCTTGAAACTCATCACCGGCGCCATGCGCATCGGCGCTTCCGCGCGGCTCGCCAAGACGGCCGTCGCGCGCCTCGGCACGCTCGAGCCCGACGAGATCGAGCTTATCTGGCACGGCCTCGCGCCGCCCTATCTCGATCTTTTCGCGTGGGCCGAGGGCACCGGCCCGAAGCCGGACACGACCAATCCCGCGCCCTTTCACCCGCCCATGCTCTCGCACCCGCTCGAGGATGTCGGCAACTGGCGAGAGGTTCTCGATCCCTCTGAATTCTCGGCCGAATGGAAATGGGACGGCATCCGCGTGCAGGCCGTCGGCGGTTGCGATGGCCACGGCCGGCGCGTCGCACGTCTCTACTCGCGAACAGGCGAAGACATCTCCGCCGCGTTCCCGGATGTCGTCGATGCCATCCAGTTCGAGGGCGCGATCGACGGCGAGCTGCTCATTCTGCGTGACGGGCGCGTGCAGAGCTTCAACGTGCTCCAGCAGCGCCTCAACCGCAAAGCCATTACGCCGAAGCTGCTCACCGAGTACCCGGCCCATATCCGCGCCTACGACCTCCTCGTCGATCATGGCGAGGACATTCGCAACCTGAGCTTCATGGACCGTCGCGCGCGCCTCGAAGCGCTGGTGCGCCGGCTCGATCACGAGCGAATCGATCTGTCGCCGATCGTTCCCTTCGTCGATTGGGATCAGCTCACGGCCGCACGTGCCGCACCGGCTTCAGCGGGTGCGGATGCTGACGCCGAGGCCGTCGAAGGCATCATGCTCAAGCGCCGCGAGAGCACGTATGTCCCGGGGCGCCCGAAAGGTCCGTGGTTCAAGTGGAAGCGCGATGCCTACACGGTTGATGCCGTCATGATGTACGCCCAGCGCGGACACGGCAAACGCTCGTCCTTCTACTCGGACTACACATTCGGGCTCTGGCGGCAGGGCGACGACGGCGCGGACGAGCTCGTGCCCGTCGGCAAGGCCTACTCCGGCATAACCGATGAGGAACTGGCGGCGCTCGACCGCTTCGTGCGCAAGAACACGACGAACCGCTTCGGCCCTGTGCGCGAGGTCGTGCACGCGCGCGACACGGGCGTCGTGCTGGAGATTGCCTTCGAGGGGCTCAACCGCTCGACGCGCCACCGATCGGGCGTCGCGATGCGCTTTCCGCGCATTCATCGCATTCGCTGGGATAAGCCGCCGCGCGAAGCCGATCGCCTCGAACATCTGGAAGCTCTGCTCGTGTCGCGCTAAGAACCCGTAATGCCGGATGAACCGGCGGCGCGACCGCGAGATGATCTCATGTCCCTACGCCTTTCCGATTTCGACGCGGTCACTTTCGACGTCTACGGAACGCTCATCGATTGGGAACCCGCGATCATCGCATTCCTGGCACAATGGGCCAAAGAGGATGGCGTCGCGGCCAACGACGAAGAGCTGCTGATGGCCTTCGATCGTGCGCGTGCCGAAATCCAGA
The DNA here is from genome assembly GCA_035565975.1 of Hyphomicrobiaceae bacterium. GTDB lineage: Bacteria > Pseudomonadota > Alphaproteobacteria > Rhizobiales > Hyphomicrobiaceae. The sequence goes on along the minus strand of DATMRT010000057.1, from coordinate 7,492 downwards.
AGATCCGCCCCGCGCTCCTCTACCCCGATGTCCTGCGGCGCTGCTTCGACCGCATCGCGACGGAATACGGGCTGTCCAAGGATGAAAAACATCGCGAGGCATTCGCCCTGGCCCCGCATGGCTGGCCAGCCTACGCAGACACCCATGCCGGGCTTACGGCTCTGCAAGCGCGCGCGAAGATCGGTGCGCTCAGCAATATCGACGAGGCCTCGCTGGGGAGCTCCTGCGCCAAGATGCGCATTCAGTTCGATCTGGTGGTAACAGCCGAGCGGGTCGGCGCCTATAAGCCCGATTGGCCGCACTTCCATACGGGCATCGCGGATCTCACCCGGATGGGAATTCCGCGGGAGCGCATACTCCACGTCGGACAAAGCTTGCGGGCAGACATCACACCGGCCAACAAGCTCGGCCTGAAATGCGCGTGGATCCATCGGCCCGGGCGGCTGCTCGGGCTCTCCGGCGAAGGCGCAGCCGAGGCCCGCCCGGACCTTACGGTCGGCACGCTCGCGGAACTTGTCGCCGCGATCGGCGACGAGTAATCACATCCGATCGCGCCCTACTTGCAGGCTTTCTGGCGCGCCGTGCACGTTGGCAGGCCCGAGCCCGTATCGCACTTCATGGAGACGGGGCCGACCGCCTTCGCATTCATGCCGCTGATCGAGTTCTTCAGCGCGGCGTTGGCCATGAACTTCGCGAGATCCTCGGTGATCATGGTCGCCTGACCACCGGCGCGCACGCACTTGGCCGCTTCCGCACGCATCCCCACCGAGCTACCGGCCAACAGAACTGCCGTCGTCACCGTCAACGTGATCCAATGCAGCTTCCTCATGCGAGCCTCCTCTCAGGAATGCACCGACTCATTCCTTAGGCTCGCGACTCGCCTGAACAAAGGTCGCTTTGCCAATTCCCCACGCGCGTTGCCGGCGCGCCACGCTTAAGCTCCGCATCAACAAAACAACCCGCCGGCGCGAAGCCGACGGGCTGGTTCACATTTCCGATCTCGCCGCTTAGCGTACGAGGTACGGGCAGATCTGGCGTGGGCCTTCGTATGGCTGGAAGGTACCGTCATCCCAGCTGAAAGAGCGGTAGCGATCCGCGCACATCTCCCAGCGATCACGGTAGCCAGCGCGCGACTGGGCGATGCTGCCGCCGATGATCAGCGCGGCCGTGCCGGCAATGATCGCCGGGCCGAGCCAACGGCCGCCACGACGATGATAGTGACGACGGCGCCAGCGCACATCCTCGACGCTGCTCTTGTCGAGCTTCTGCGCGGCCGAGCCGAGCGACCCGAGCGCCGATGTATTGATGATCATGCTCGACTGCGAGAGACCGGACATGGCCGGAGCCGGTGCCGCGGAAGCCGCCGCGCTGCCGAGCACGCCGAGACCGATGGCAACAGCGGCGATCTTCAAGTTCTTCAAATCCACGATTTCTCTCCTTCCGTGCTTACGTCGCGGCGGAGTATTTCATGTCTCCACCGCGGGCCGTCCTGGCGGGGCAACGCCCGATGCCGGTACAGGTTCAACGATGTTCTGAGCGAAATCCGTCGTCACCTCGGCAGCGTTTGTTTTCGTCGTTAATGAGATAACAAAATGGCCGTCGCACCTATAAGTTGCGACGGCCGGCTTCGTGAACGATCCGCTAGCGTCTGAGGTACGGACAGAGCCTGCGTGGCCCGCCGCCGTATGGCTGGTAAGTGCCATCGCTCCAGCGGAATGAGCGGAAGCGGTCGTCACAGCGCTCCCAGCGATCAAGATAGTGAGCCTGTGACTCGGCAATCGAACCACCGATGATCAGGGCTGCGATGCCGCTCACAACCGCTGGTCCATACCAGTCGCGCCGCCAATAACGGCCATACCAGCGCGGGCCATACCACCGCCGCCAGCTGCCGCCGCGATAGTAGCGGCGGCTTCCGCCGCGCCATGCACGATGGTAGCGGGCACCACGCCACGCACGACCGCGGTAGATGCGGCCGCCACGCCAAGCGCGCCGGGCGCGGAACGAACGGCCGCGGAAACTGCGGCCACCGCGAAACGCGCGCCGGAAGCTGCGGCTGCCGCGGAAGCCGCGAGATGAGCGGCCACGGAAACTGCGACGCCCACGAAACGAGCGCCCGCGAATGGATCGGCCGCCGCGGAATGACCGCCCGCCACGAAAGCCGCGTCCGCCTCGACGTCTCACCTGCTCGACATCGCTGGTTGCGAGATTCTGGCCGCCTGGCGCCATGGCTCCGAGGGCGGACGCGTTGATCGCCGCACTCGGTCGGGGAATGTTCGACGGTGCCGGTGCCACCGCCGCCGATGCCGGCGCGCTCCAGAGCGCACCAAGCCCGATCGCCATCGCGGCGATCCTCAATGTCATGAAACGCAACAGTCCTCTCCTTTCTCAGATCTGTCGCAAACGCCTCCCGGCGGCGATCTGCGAACGGGGCCTGGAGAGAGAACGGCTGAGGCAGGCAGATGTTCCGAATTTGGATGAAATGCATCAGCATCAATGCAGCGACACCAAAGCCTGCCCGTCGCGGGCACGCTCAGGAGCTGCGCGCATCGTTCTCCATCTGCTGGATGAAGCGCTGGAAAGCCTCGACGTATTGCGCATCGCGACGCTCGTCGACACGCACGATGAGGCCGTTTCTCACCCAGTAACGAAGGCGCAGCCGCGCGATGAGAGTCTCACCCAAATTCTTGTGCTTGTAGTGCGCGAACACGACCGCGCGCGTGAAATCCGGCTCGTGACTGAGACTCTCGACCTCGAATACTTCCTTGTCGAACATCTCGAGCACAAGTTCCAGGCGCTGACGCAAATCCTCCTTGCCGAGCGAGCTCGATGCGTAGGGCACCGCGATGCCATCGACATTGATGAGGTACAGCACATCCTCGGAGAATTGCGCGAGCGTGCCTTCCAAGTCGCACGCCGCCCAGCGCGTGAGCGCTCTGAGGACGGGAGCACGTTCTTTGTCGAGGGACATGGGCGGGGGCCATGCTGCGGTGGCGGGGGAGGCATGTTGCGGTGCAGTGAATTCTAGCCGGTCCCGGGCGGGCACGGAAGTGGCAGAACCATCCCAAGGTGGCGGCATCGCAGCGCAGCTCAGCTCAGGTGCTGCGCGCGGCATTCTCCATGTGGAAGACAAAGCGCTGAAAAGCCTCGACATACTGGGCGTCGAGATGCTCCTCGGCGCGCACGATGCGGCCGTCCTCGACCCGATATCGCAGGCGCAGCCGCACGCAGAGGCGTTCCCCGGTCGCCCTATGCCGATTTTCGACGGTCACCAGCGCGCGGGTGTGATCGGCTTCATGCACGACACTGGTGATCTCAAATCTTTCCTCGTGAAACGTGCTTTTGATGAGCTGGAGACGCTGGCGCAGATCCTCCTTGCCGAGCGTACTGGAGACGAACGGCACAGCCAGGCCGTCGACATTCACGAGATAGAGAATGTCGTCCGAGAATTGCGCCAGCGCGCCTTCGAGATCGCCGGCAGCCCAGCGCTCAAGGGCCCGGCGGACAGGGGCACGATCGCGGTCGAGAGACATGGGGTGGGGGAAAACCATGTTGCAGTGCAGTGGATTGTAGCGGGCCGGGTCGCTGAACGCCAGACACTATTCTCCGCGCACCGCATTTTCGAGATGGAAGACGAACCGCTGGAAGGCTTCGACGTAGGCGGCATCGTGATGCTCGTTCATGCGCGCGATGAGGCCGTCGCGGAACCACGCGCGAAAGCGGATGCGGAGCCGGATGGGTTCCCCCGTCTTGCGGTGCGTGTAGTGACCGACAACCGCCGAGCGGCAGTGGTCGGCTTCGCCCCAAATGCGCTCGGCCCCGAACTTGTCGATGGTGAAGGTGTCGAGCAGGAGCTGCAGGCGCTGGCGGACATCCTCCTTGCCGAGCGCGCTCGAGGCGTAAGGCACTGCCAGACCATCGACATTCACGTTGTAGCGGATATCGTCAGTGAGGAAGCCCAGCAGGCCCTCGAGATCGCTCGCCGCCCAGCGGACGTGCGCTTCTTCAAATGCCGCAAGCTCGGCAAGGGTGGGCATACGGACAATGCACTCCTGGACAACGTCCAGAGCTTAGCAATCCGCTCGTGGAGGTGGAAGGGGGCATTGGCGAATGGCGCGTGCGGAAGGGACCGCCGGCTGAACAGCCCGGGAAATGCGATAATCCCCTGCTCTTATGGGGATTTCACGAGCTTGGCGTAGTCGATCGGTTGCAGGCGATCGAGCCGCGCCGTGACCGGCGGCATCGCGTACTTGAGACCGGACGCGCAGTTGAAGAGCACGGCGCGATCCTCTGGCCGGATGCGCCCCTGCCGAATCGCCTTCCGGTACGCGACGAACGTCGCCGCGCCCTCGGGACAGAGGTGCACGCCGTCGCGCGCCGCCATCCCCATGCGCGCCGGCTCGACCTCGTCATCCTCGACCGTAATCGCGAAGCCGCCGCTCTCCTTCAGCACGCGCAGGATCATGAAGTCGCCGATCGTCCACGGCACGCGCAGGCCGGGCACGTTCGTATGCCCGTCGACCACGGGCTCCGCGGTCTCGCGCCCCGCCTCGAACGCGCGCGCGATCGGCCCGCACGTCGCCGACTGCACGGCCACCATCCGCGGCCGCTTGGCGCCGATCCAGCCGATCGCCTCCATCTCCGCGAACGCCTTCCACATGCCGATGAGGCCCGTGCCGCCACCCGTCGGATAGAAGATGACGTCCGGCACGTCCCACCCGAGCTGCTCGGCCAGCTCCAGCCCCATGGTCTTCTTGCCCTCGACCCGATAGGGCTCCTTGAGCGTCGAGAGACTGAACCAGCCCGCCGCCTCCTTGCCGTTCTCGACGATCGGGCCGATCTCCGTGATGTTGCCGTTGACGCGGAACACGCGCGCGCCCTGCAGCGCGATCTCGGAGATCGTCGTCTCCGGCGCATCATCCGGACAGAACACGAACGCCTCGATCCCCGCGCGACTGCAGTAGGCTGCGAGCGCCGCGCCCGCATTTCCGGCCGTCGGCATGGCGATGCGCGAGACGCCGAACTCCTTGGCCTTCGACACGGCGATGCACAGGCCCCGCGCCTTGAACGAGCCCGTCGGCAGGCGCCCCTCGTCCTTGACCAGCAGATCGCCGCGCCCGCCCGACGCGCGCGCGCTCTCCGGCGCGCTGATCAGCGGCGTCGTCATCTCGCCGAGCGACACGATGTTGGCGGCATCGCGCACGGGCAGCAGCTCGCGGTACCGCCACATGTCGGGGGCGCGATCGGTGAGCGCGGAGCGCGGCAGCGCGCGGGCCAGCGCCGGCAAGTCATAGCGGACGTAGAGGGGTTTGCCCGCACGCGACAGCCCCTGCGGCCGGTCCGCCTCGTGCCGCTCGCCCGTTGCCGCGCATTCGAGATGCGTGACGTAGGATGGGCGGGCGTCGGTGGTGTTTGGGTGCATTGGGGTTCCCCGGGAGGGTGCGTCCGGTTGTTGCTGCCGGACGTCAAGGGTGGATGCGTAGCAGATTTGGGGTGGGAGGGACGATGATAAGCTAGCGGTGCGCGCTCTTGCTGGCTGACGCGGCGACTACTTACGCGTCGAAGATCACCGCCGCCGCAGCGACTCCACGATCAACGGGAGATATCGTCTCACTTGCTCGCGATCACTTTCCTTCTCACGCTCGCTTAGATGGGAATATGGCGTATTCATTTGCCGATCCCATTTCCTCGCCAAATCTGGTGGGATCACCAGCGAACCGTCCGTCATGGCGACACACTTTTCATGCATATACTTTTGCCAGTGCGCCCAACGCTCGTGCTCAATGGACGCCAAATCCTCCAATAAGCTATTGAGCGCGTCTTCAACTTCGTCTTCGCGTGCCACTATATGAGACCCCCATGCACCAAATTCCGATAATGCTCGCCCAGCACTGTCAACTTGCAAGCCTTGCTTTGCATTGCTGCGTGCCACATGTGCGGCGCATCTATCGGCCGCACTAAATTTACTCGCGCATAGTTCTGCAAGACCGCAAATATTGCGGTATTGGTCGGGTCAGGCGCGGGGACACTGGGATCCGCCAATTGCGCTTCATTGCGCTCTGGCTCATACGACGGATCAAGCCTAAATTCAAAGCCGGGCGCAGGAAAATGCTCCGAAAGGGCCCGCAGGTCGTCAAGCGCAATTGGCGGAGTCGCCTTCCGCAATGAAACAAAACTTTTGACGTTGGTCTTGAACACCGGGCGTTGCGCCCAAGCGCCGAGTGATTGATCTATATGGGCGTAGACACTGCCGGGCGTAACATCTCCCACCAAGTTCGCCGCGGCTCCACTAAGTGCATCAACAAGCAAGCTTGTAAACACACCGCCGGGCTGGCTGGAACCTTGCTGCTCCATGGCATACTGGCTAGCCGTCGAAGCCGTCAAAATTGTCATACCCGTCACTATCTCAGCCAACCCAGTCGTTGCTGGCCGATCACCCGCAATTCCACTATGACAACTGTCCAGCATAATGATCTTGTTTTTTGCTGGGGACTTCGCAGCGAATGCCATAATGTCTTGCAATGAAAGACCGTCGTCTCCGGTCCTGGAGTCGCCACAGCATAGGTATCCACCTACTTCCTCTATATATCCGTGGCCAGCAAAGTAGAATAAGGCGATATCCGCATCATCTGCGAATAACTCGCGCACTGCGTCCCGAAGTTCTCCGCGCTCCACGATATCACTTGGGCTTGCTCCGATTAAGAGGCGCGGCTGCGGAAAATTTATTGTTCCATCCGCGTTTCGTTCTAAAACCGCCCGCACTGAATGCGCATCATTAACACATCCATTCAAATTACTGATGTGCTGATAAAAGTCGATACCTACGATTAGGGCCTTTCTCATCGCCCCTCCAGAATCAAAGATGCTCTAGAAAAGAGCTAATATTGGACCACGACCATATATGTATCCGCCGCCCGGAAATTACCGATGGCGTAACAGATGGACGTGAGGCATCACCATACATGAGGAATACTGGAATATTCTCTTCGTAAGCGCATGAAAGCTCCCAGAGTTGGCCGTCAGCGCTCGATGTATTGCTCGTGATTAAACCAATAACCCCATCGCATCCTCGGATCCTTGTGCGACACTGAGTTTTCCATGCCGAGTCCCAAGGCTGCTTGACGGACATATCGGTGAAGCTGAAGGGTGTCTTCTCATTGCGCCCCTGGCCCACGAGGAAATCTCGAAGGTTGGTGTCTTCAATTGCGAAGCTAATAAAGACCCTATTTGCAACAGCCATACGTATTCTCCATCAAATCAAAGAATAAAGTTCACCTTCTGTTCTGGAAGATTTGTATATCACCGGCGAGCGGCCGTCAGCAATTGCGGAGTCGACTTATCCACAGATTGGACTGGGCCAATCGGCGTTCCGCCCCACCTTGACCTCCCCCCTCCCGTCCTGTACACACCGCGCACGTCACGGGGCCCTTCGGGGCCGCGTGCGTTTTGGCTTTCGTGATGCACCCGCCAGTTCGCTGGCCTGAGGCGCATCTGT
>DATMRT010000056.1:0-81134 GCA_035565975.1 Hyphomicrobiaceae bacterium | reverse complement strand
CTCATGCGCTTCCTCGTCGCGCTCGGCCAGGACGTCGAAATCGTGGTCAGGCCGGCTGCGCGGAAGCGGGCCAAGGGAGCGCAGCTGTCCGTCACTGCGCGCGGATGAGGTGCTGGTTTTGCGTCGATACGCGCGTGCGCGCGAGGCGCTTCGCCATCAGCGGTTGAGCGGGGCTGCCAGCGCCAGTGGACGATCGATGGCGCGAAAATCCACGCGCATCCATTCCAGTCCGCCCCGATCCATGATATTACTGGGGTAAATACTGGGGTGACACGCTGGTGCCGAATATTAAGTCGATGAATTACAATGATCTTTCCGAGGAATTTGGTGGAGGGGGTTGGATTCGAACCAACGTAGGCGAAGCCAACGGATTTACAGTCCGTCCCCTTTAGCCACTCGGGCACCCCTCCACGCTCAGCAGGATCGGAGCCAAAGCCCGGCGGGGCCAACCGCTCGATGAGCGGCGCCGACCGGGTTCGTCCCGTGCTGGAAGCCCGCCTTATCGGGGCCTTGGCCCGCCCTGTCAATGCCTATCAGGCGCTGGGACCGGACGGGCCGCCGGATCAGCCCGCGGCCTTGTCGCGGAGCGGCACCACGTTGTGCATGGATGCCGCACCCTGCGCGAGGAAGCGCTTGATATTACGGGCCGCCTGGCGAATGCGGTGCTCGTTCTCGACGATGGCGATGCGGACATAGCCCTCGCCGTGCTCGCCGAAGCCGATGCCGGGTGCGACCGCGACTTCCGCCTTGTCGACCAGTAGCTTCGAGAACTCGAGGCTGCCGACCTCCCGGAAAGCCTCGGGGATCGGCACCCAGGCGAACATCGAAGCCTGGGGCGGCTCGAAGTCCCAGCCGGCATTGGCGAAGCTCTCGACCAGCACGTCACGGCGGCGCTTGTAGGTCGCGCGCATCTCGTGGATGCAGTCCTCGGGCCCGTTGAGGGCTGCCGCCGCCGCCACCTGGATCGGCGTATAGGCGCCGTAGTCGAGATAGCTCTTTACGCGCGCAAGGGCCGCGAGCAGCCGCTCATTGCCGACCGCGAAGCCCATGCGCCAGCCGGCCATGGAGAACGTCTTGGACATGGACGTGAACTCGACGGCCACATCCATGGCGCCGGGCACCTGGAGAAGCGAGGGCGGCGGATTGGCGTCGTCGAAGTAGACCTCGGCATAGGCGAGATCGGAGAGCAGGATGAGCTCGTTCTGTTTCGCGAACTGCACGAGCTCGCGATAGAAATCGAGGCTCGCGACGTGCGCCGTCGGGTTCGCCGGATAGCAGACGACGAGCGCGAGCGGCTTCGGGATCGAGTGCTTCACGGCCCGCTCGAGCGCGGGAAAAAAGGCTGGCGTCGGCTCGGCCGGCACCGAGCGGATGACACCGCCGGCCATGAGGAAGCCGAAGGCGTGGATCGGGTAGCTGGGGTTCGGCACGATGACCACGTCACCCGGCGCCGTGATGGCCTGCGCCATGTTGGCGAAGCCTTCCTTCGAGCCGAGCGTGGCGACGACCTGCGTGTTCGGGTTCAGCTTCACGCCGAAGCGGCGGCCGTAGTAGGCCGCCTGGGCCTTCAGGAGGCCGTTGATGCCCTTCGAGGCCGAATAGCGGTTCGTCCGCGGCTTGCTGACGGTCTCGATGAGCTTGTCATTGATGTGCTTGGGCGTCGGCAGGTCGGGATTGCCCATGCCGAGATCGATGATGTCGGCGCCGCGAGCTCGGGCCTGGGCCTTGAGCCGGTTCACTTCCGCAAACACATAGGGCGGGAGGCGCTTGATGCGATGGAAATCCTCGATCACGGCGGAACCTCGATTGGCCAAGGGGCAGCTTACGGCCGGATGCACGCCCCGCGGGTAGGCCGGCGGGCGGCGCGGCTCGCTCCGTCTACTCTATTGCGCGGATTCCCGCCAGAGTGAGGCGGCAGATGGCATTTCGAAACATATTCCGCGCAATGGGATCCTAAACATGACCGCGGGGCTTGATTGCCAGTGGGGGGTGGCGCGGCTAAGAGTTGACTTTACGTGCGCTGATTGGTCCCTCGCGCGGCCCGCGGGAATCACCTCCTAGTGACAGGAGGCTCCGGGATCGCGACCGCTCCTTCCGGAATGCTTGCATGTCCAAAAAATCCCCGGAATTGCCAGCGAAGTCCTCTGCAACTCGAGTGGACTGGACCCAGTACATGGTGAACGATCCGGAAGCCTTCGCGCGCAACATGGTCCGCCTCGTCGAAGAAGGCGGCAAGGCCTGGGCGGCTTTGATCGAGCGCTCGGAGAAGACGGGCGGCGCCTTCAGCCAGCCGGGCGACGTCAACGAGGCGACCCATATCGTCGGCGAGATCATGCGCCAGTGGTTCAGTGACCCCGTGCGGGCCGCCGAGTCCCAGGGCGAGCTCATCCGCGGCTACTTCGATGTCTGGGATACGACGGTGCGGCGCATGATGGGCGAGGACGTCGAGGACGTCGCGAAGCCCGAGCCGGGCGACAGCCGCTTCAGGGACGAGGAGTGGACGGCCAACCCGTACTTCGATTTCTGGAAGCAGGCCTATCTGGTGACCTCGAACTGGGCCGAGAAGATCATCGACGATACCGAGGGCTTTGACGAGCGCACACGCCAGCGCGCCGAGTACTATTTCCGCCAGGTCGCGAGTGCGCTTTCGCCGACCAATTTCCCGCTGACGAATCCGGAGGTCCTGCGCGAGACGTTCAAGTCGAACGGCGAGAACCTCGTGCGCGGCGTCGCCAACCTGATCCACGATCTCGAAGCGCCCGGTGAGCTGATGAAGATCAGCCAGACGGACACGAAGGCCTTCGAGGTCGGGCGCAATCTTGCCGTCACGCCGGGCAAGGTCGTCTTCCAGAACGACATCTTCCAGCTCATCCAATACACGCCCTCGACAGCGAAGGTGCGCGAGGTGCCGCTGCTGATCGTTCCGCCGTGGATCAACAAATTCTACATCCTCGATCTCACCGAGCAGAAATCCCTCATCCGTTACATCGTCTCGCAGGGCTTCACGGTCTTCGTCGTGTCGTGGGTCAATCCGGATGCGCGGCTCGCGAACAAGACCTTCGAGGACTACATGCGCGAAGGCATCCACGCGGCGACGGATGCAGTGCAGCGCGAGACGGGCGTCGAGAAGATCAACATCGTCGGCTACTGCGTGGGCGGCACGCTGCTCGCCACCACGCTCGCCTATGACGCCGCGACCGGGCGCGACAATTATGTCTCCGCGACGTTCTTCGCGGCGCAGGCGGACTTCACCAAGGCCGGCGATCTCCTGCTGTTCATCGATGATGCCCAGCTCAAGGCGCTCGAGGAAATGATGGCGGAGCGCGGCTACCTCGACGGCTCGCGCATGGCGACGGTCTTCAACCTGCTGCGTCCGCGCGACCTGATTTGGCCGTACATCGTCAACAACTACATGCTCGGCAAAACGCCCTTCCCGTTCGATCTCCTGTACTGGAACCAGGACTCGACGCGGATGCCGCCCGCCAACCACAGCTTCTACCTGCGCCAGTTCTACAAGGACAACAAGCTTGCGAAGGGCGAGCTGAAGATCGGCGGCATCAAGCTCGATATGAGCAAGGTCAAGCTGCCGGTCTACGAGCTGGCCGCGCGCGAGGATCACATCGCGCCGGCGAAGTCCGTGTTCATCAGCTCGCGCTTGTTCGGCGGGCCGGTCGACTATGTGATGTCGGGCTCGGGACATATTGCGGGCGTGATCAATCCGCCCATCGAGGGCCGCCCGCCGAAGTACCAGTTCTGGACGAACCCGGATCGCGTCGACGACATCGAGGAGTGGCTCGAGGGCGCCAAGGAGACGCCCGGCTCCTGGTGGCCGCACTGGATGAGTTGGCTCAAGAAGCGGTCCGGCGGCATGGTGCCCGCTCGCGAGCCTGGCGCTACGCTCGGTGTGATTGAGGACGCACCCGGCTCATACGTGCGCGCGAAGACCTGAGGTTTCTTCTCCTTCTCCCCGCGCGCGGGGAGAAGGTCGGGATGAGGGGCGGCCACTTGCGCTGACGTTGGCGCATGCCGCCGCCCCTCACCCTAGCCCTCTCCCCGTGAAGGACGGGGAGAGGGGACTATGGATCAAGCCTTATTGCGATTGAATACGTAGGACGCCAGCATCCCGGCACCGACCGCGATCAGGACGGTGAAGACGCCGTAGAGGAACGAGTGATCGAAAGCGAAGCGGTGAATGAGGTGCTCGAGGCCTTCGCGCTCGAGATCGAGCTTTGTCGTGTAAGTGCTGAGCAGCTCGCCGTCGCGAAAGAGATAGACCCGCGTTTCGAAGGCGCCGACGGTGACCGTCGCCGGCATGTCGAAGGCGGCACGGAACAGACTGCGCCCGACAAAGGCGACGCCGTATTCGTCTTGCTGGTAAAGGCGATCGCGCTGTTTGAGACGCACGACGGCGTCGCGCCATTCCTTGATCTCGGCGGCGGTCAAAGCGCGCGCTGAGCGGTGGAAGGTCATCGGGACGAAGTCGAAGCCAATGCCGCTCGACTTCAGAACGTCGTCGGAGGCGATCTCGTCGAGCGGGCGGGTCGAGCTGATGGCATAATAGCTCGGCACGCTCGTGAAGGTCGTTGATGAGGTATTGATCCAGAGCCCGCCGACGTTGCTCTTCTTGCGGGCGACGAGGCGTGTGGGCGCGCCCGAGATGACGATCACGATGTCGTAGAGGCCCGACTCCGCGCTGGTCTGGCGGCTGTTGTCGACGGCGCCGAACACGATGATACCCGTGCCCGAGAATGTGGACGTCACGGCAATCCGCCGCGTGGAGACGTCGGCGTGGACCGTTTCGCGCGGCAGCGATGGCGCTTCGGGCGCGGGCGCCGGCGGTGCCGACGGAGGCGGTGGCGCAGCTTGTGCCGGTGATGCCGGCTGCTCGGAAGCGGGAGGCGGCTGCGGCGGCGTGGGACGTTGGGCCTCAGCGGCGCCGACGAGCGTGCCCCCGGTCAGCGCTGCGATTGCAAGAACTGCGAGCGTCCAGCGATGCATGAGGCGGCCCACGCCCATCACGACCTCCCGAGCGCCGTCAGTGAAAAGAGCTCGTCGGGATGCGCGACGAGGCTCCACGCCAGCCTGAGCGCGACCAGCAACACGATGGCGGCGAGGAGAAAGCGGAGCTGCTCGCCTCTGAGGCGCTGACCCGCGAGTGCACCGAACTGCGCGCCGATCACCCCGCCCACGATCAACAGCAGGGCGAGCGTGGCGTCGACGGTGTGGTTCTGCGTGGCATGGAGGATCGTCGTTGCCGCGGTCACGAACGTGATCTGAAAGAGCGACGTCCCGACGACGACGTTGGTCGGCACCTTGAGCAGGTAGATCATGGCCGGGACCATGATGAAGCCGCCGCCGACGCCCATGATGCCGGCGAGAAAGCCGACAAAAATGCCCAGCATCAGCGGCGGGATCGCGCTGATATAGAGCTTCGAGCGATGAAAGCGCATCTTGAGGGGAAGGCGGTGCACCCAGTTATGCTGACCCCGCTGGCGGATTGCTGTCGCGGCGCCGGACTGTGCCTGCCGGATCGTATTGATGCTTTCGATCATCATCAATGTGCCGATGACGCCGAGCATGGCCACGTAGCTCAGAATGACGAACAGATCGAACTGCCCGACGCGGCGCAGGGCTTTCACGGCCTCGACGCCGAACACCGAGCCGAAGATGCCGCCGGCGAGCAGGATCGTGCCCATCTTGAAGTCGATATTGCGGCGCCGCCACTGCGCGAGCGCACCGGAGACGGATGAGGCGACGATCTGCGCGGCCTCCGTGCCGACCGCGACGGCGGACGGCACGCCGACGAAGATCAGGAGCGGCGTCATCAGGAATCCGCCGCCGACACCGAACATGCCCGAGAGAAAGCCGACCGAGGCGCCCATCCCGATGAACAGGAAGAGATTTGCGGACATCTCGGCGATCGGCAAATAGATGTTCATCTTGCGGCGCCGGATCCGAGGGGGAGAGGCTGCGGGGCTGGGCGAAAGGCGTGCCAACGACGACAGCGTTGCCCAGGTGAGTGCCTGAGCTTCGTGGCGAGCGGGCGCGTTCGCGGGACAAGTACCGGCTGCTATAAGCCCTGAGGAGGCGCGGCGCGTCAATGCGTTGTTGAGAGGAATCGTTCCGTTTTTCAACGATACGCGCCGCCGGCGGTGGCCTATGCAGAGCGCGCTCCAATTCGGCCTTGCCCCATCAGCTTTTTAGACCTTTGCGGCAACGGGCCGGCGGCGACGCCTACCTGCGCACGGCCTGCCAAGTCTGGCCCGGAGTCCGCGTATCGTTCGCCTCGGTCTCGACGGCCTTGGCGCGCCACTGGATGACCAGGGCGTCGGCGGCCCTCAGGCTCTGTGGCTCGAGTTTCAAGCGGACGATGTCGCGGCGCTTGGCCGCGTCCTTGTCGCCGCTGCGCGCCGCGAGCGCATACCACTTGTAGGCCTCGATGTTGCTGGCCGGCACGCCAAGCCCGCTCTCGTAGAGAATGCCGAGATTGTACTGACTGTCGGCGAGGCCGCGATCGGCAGCTTCCGTGAACCATTTGACGGCGGAAGCATAATCCGGCCTGACGCCGGGCCGGCCGGCACCGAGCACCGCGAGATTATGCATAGCGCGTAGATTGCCCTGCTCGGCGGCGCGGATGTACCACGCGCGTGCGCGCGCCGGATCGGCGCTCACGCCTAACCCGTGCTGGTAGAGAGCACCGAGCCGGTACTGGGCCGGTGCGAGACCCTGGGCGGCGGCGCGCTGGTACCACGTCGCGGCCTGGGTGAAGTCCCGCGGAATACCTTTGCCTTCCGCATAGCGGGCTGCGACCTCGAACTGGGCCCTCGGGTCGCCCTTGGCGGCAGCATGGCGCAGGGAAAGCGGACCCAGCAAGGCGGGCGGCATCTCGACCGAGCGGGACATGGCGGGCATTTCGGGCTTCGGGGCAGGCGGGGCGCTTGCCGGCTCCGTTGTGCTTTGGTTGAGGGCGCCGATGAGGTCGGCGGTCGTCGTGGTCACGACGGTTCGGGGCGGCGCCGGCAGCGGCGTGACAGGGGCCGAGAGGCTCGCCATCTGAACGTGCTCGGAAGGGCCGGCCTCATCGCCGCCATCGACATTGCGTTCGGCCGTGCGGTTTGCTGGCGGCGGGCTGGCCAGGCTTTCTTCAGAGGTTTCGGCGGCCACCTTCGCCGGAGCCACAATTGCGCGCGTGACATCGCCGCTGCTGCGCGAGCTGCCGAGGCCGAAGCTCGGGATCAGGTTGCGCAGGCTCGTGCCGGCGACCAGCCAGAAGCCGGCCAGCAGGAAAGCGGCAAAGCTGGCGACGAGCAGGATGCTCGGTCGCGGCAGGGAGCTTCCGGGGCGCGTACGTGGGGCGGTCGGCGCCTCGCTCGAGACTTTCTCGGCGGCGCGCCGCGCCATGGCGATCAGCGCCAGACGGTCGAGTTCCCCATTGGCCGGGGAGGAGGGGGTCGGCGCTGGGCCAGGCAGCGCCTCGGCGCGAAGATCAGCGGGTACCGTCGATGCTGGCTCTTCGGGAGCTGCCAAAGGCTCCGGATGGATGAGGCTCTCGATTGGAGCCGCCTCCGGGTATTCGGGTGCTGCGGAGGCGATCGAGTCTGCCGTCCGGACGGCGAAGACCTGCGGCTCGCGCGGCTCGGGCGATGCGCGCTCGCGCATCAGCGCCTCGTGATTGCTGACCTGCGTCGCCTCGATGGCTTCGACGCGATCGATCAGGTGCTGCATGGCCTGCTGCATCGTATCGAGCGCTTCGGCTGTCTGGGCATCGCCCTGCCGCTGCTCGCCGATGAAGGCGTCGAGCATGGCGGTGAGCTCCACGAGGCGGGGATCGCTAGCCATCACCGGCGCGGCCTGCGTGGCCGGGATCTCGCTGCGGAGCGCATTGGCGACGTGCTCGGCGGCCGTCGTGGCCATCGCACTCAGCTTTTCGTCCGCCGGGGCGAGGGCGCCGAGGAGGCGGCCCATCTGCTCGTCGGAGAGGCTCTGGCGCAGATCCGTGAGCCGGCTCTCGATCGCATCGAGACGGCCTAACTGGTTTTGTGCGCGCTCGAGCTGGGACGCGAGCTCGCCGATCTGTTGCTCGACGCTCTTCAAGGCGTCGGGATCGCTGCACGGCCGCGACCCGATGTCGTGGAGCGCGCGATCGAAGCGCTGCTCGAACTGGTCGAAGCGCGCGCCGATGGCAAGCAGGGCATTGTGCGGGCTGTGTGCTGCAAGCGATTGCTCGACGCGGCCGGCGATGTCGGCAAAACGGGCCTCGAGCCATGAAGGTTCGATCCCCATAGGCGACGGCGCCGATGGCGCAGCAGAAGGCGTGTGGACCTCTTCGCCCGACTCGCCGAACGCGTGATGTGCCTGTGCAGGCTGCTGTTGCGTCACGTCCGGCTTGGCAGGGCCAAGGCTCGCGGCCTTGATCGCGTGCTGGAGCTCCGCCCGCACGGTCTCGGGCAAGATGCCGTCCACCTCTTCCGAAAACGCCGAGTCGCGCGCGGGCCGGGGCTCGGCATCCGAGAGGCGCTCGGCGAAAGAGGACATGGCCGCCTCGATCCGGTCGATCGCGGCACCATACTCATGGGGAAGGTTTGGCTTCACGGCGCTGGCGCGTTCGGAAAGCGCACCGACGCGTCCCTGCATGTCGTGCAGAGTCTCAGTATGGCGCGAGCCCGCGTCGATGATCTCCTGGGCGAGGCTGTCGAGGAGGACTTTGAGGTCGTCGGCAGGGCGATCGGCGCTATAAGCGCTTGCTCCTGGCCGGATGATGTCCTCGTGGCCTGCCATTTCCATTCCCCTTGCCGCTCGGGCGTCAACAGCACCTCATCTGTCGCGCCGTTTCCCTGAGCTGGACTCGGGAGTGAGCCGGGCAATATCGAGCCCGACTTTCGGGAGCGTCGGCAGTGGTGCGATTTCGAGCCCCGACGCGGGACGAATCCATGGAGCAGTGAGAACGACGCTCGCAAGGCACCGTAAACTTTTGGTTAAGCTCAACTGGAGATCGACGTACTGGGAGACAGGAGAAAGGGCCGCACCCCGCCGGGCAGAGCGGAGCACGACCTGCATTTAGACTACGAGTCGAACCTTGCGCGAAGCCGCGCGCCCTATTCGGCTGCGGCCTTCGGAGCGGCAGGCCGCCACCTGAGACGCGGCTCACGAGCGGCCCTGGTCTCGTCGAGCCGGCGGCGCGGGGCGAGCATCGGGGCCTCCTTGAAGCGGCTCTTGTCGTTGCCGTGCGTGGCCTCCTTGGCGAGGAAACGCAGCGTCCCGATGAACTGATCGAGGCTCTGCTTCGATTCCGATTCCGTCGGCTCGATGAGCATGGCCCCGTGCACGACCAGCGGGAAGTACATGGTCATGGGGTGGTAGCCCTCGTCGATCATGGCCTTGGCGAAGTCGAGCGTGGTGACGCCGGTATCCTTGAGCCAGGCATCGTCGAAGAGCACCTCGTGCATGCACGGCCGGTCGCCCGTAGGCCCGCCGAAAGGCTGGCTCATGAGGTCCTTGAGGCCGGCGCGCACGTAGTTCGCCGCCAGCACGGCATCCTCGGAGGCCTGCCGCATGCCATCGGCGCCGTGGGAGAGCATGTAGGTGAGCGCCCGCACATACATGCCCATCTGGCCATGGAAGGCCGTGAGGCGGCCGAACGGCTTCGCGTCGCCGGCTGCGCCAGCGTCCTCGACCAGTGTGAGCTTGTCGCCGTCCTTGCGGATGAACGGGAGCGGCGCGTAGGGCGCCAGCGCGGCCGAGAGCACGACCGGCCCGGCACCGGGGCCGCCCCCGCCGTGCGGCGTCGAGAAGGTCTTATGCAGGTTGATGTGCATGGCATCGACGCCGAGGTCGCCGGGGCGCACCTTGCCGACGATCGCATTGAAGTTGGCGCCGTCGCAGTAGAAGTAGGCGCCCGCCCCGTGCACGACCTTGGCGATCTCGACGATTTCGCGCTCGAAGAGACCGCAGGTATTGGGGTTCGTCAGCATGATCGCGGCGACGTCCGGACCGAGCGCCGCGCGCACCGCTTCCGCCGAGACCGTACCGTCGGCCATGGCCGGGATCGGCTTCACGCGATAGCCCATGAAGGCGGCGGTTGCCGGGTTCGTGCCGTGGGCGCTGTCGGGGACGAGCACCACATCGCGCTTCGAACCCTTCGCCTCGTGCGCGGCCTTGATCGCCAACATCCCGCACAGCTCGCCGTGCGCGCCCGCCTTGGGCGAGAGCGCGACGGCCGGCATTCCCGTGAGCTCCATGAGATAGTGGGCGAGCGTCTCCATGAGCTGGATCGCACCCTGCACGGTGCTCTGCGGCTGCAGGGGATGGATGTCGCCGATGCCGGGAAGGCGCGCCATCTTCTCATTGAGGCGCGGGTTGTGCTTCATCGTGCACGAGCCGAGCGGATACAACCCGCTGTCGATCGCGTAGTTCTTGCGCGAGAGGCGGACGTAATGGCGCATGGTCTCGGGCTCGGTGAGACCGGGGAGGCCAATCTCGGCCTTGCGCTCGAGCCCGCCGAGGCGCGACTTGGCCTTCGGCGGCTCGGGGAGATCCACGCCGGTGCGGCCCGTGTCGCCGATCTCGAAGATCAGCGGCTCTTCATGATCGAGCCCGCGATTACCGGTGAAGGTTTCGATCTCGGTGACACTGGCGGAGCCGGGCGCGGTCGGCCGGCCTTGCGTGTTCATTGCCATCACAGGACCTCCTTCAGCGCCGCAGCGAAGGCGGCGCGGTCGTAATCGGTGTTGATCTCGGTGGACGCGACGAGGATCAGATCGGCGAGATCGGGCTTGTCGGGTTCCAGACGCGAGACCGGTACGCCGCCGAGAATGTCCTTCGCCACGAGCTTCTCGATTACGTCGGCGGCCTTGCCGGGAACGCGGATCGTGAACTCGTTGAAGAACGTGTCGTTGAGCACGCTCACGCCCGGAACTTTTGCGAGCCGATCCGCGAGATCGCAGGCATTGGCGTGATTGAGTGCTGCGAGCTTGCGCAGTCCTGCCTCTCCGAGCAGCGTCATGTGGATGGTGAAGGCAAGGGCACAGAGGCCCGAGTTCGTGCAGATGTTGCTCGTCGCCTTCTCGCGGCGGATGTGCTGCTCGCGCGTCGAGAGCGTGAGCACGTAGCCGCGCTTGCCCGCGGCATCGACGGTTTCGCCGGCGAGGCGGCCGGGCATCTGACGCACGTATTTCTCGCGCGTCGCGAAGAGACCGACATAAGGCCCGCCGAAGTTCAGGCCATTGCCGATCGACTGGCCCTCGGCGACGACGATGTCGGCGCCCATCTCGCCCGGCGATTTCAGGGCGCCGAGGGCGACGACCTCGGTCACGACCACGACCAGTAGCGCGCCCTTGGCGTGGGCGACCTCGGCAATGGATTTCAGGTCGCGGATCGAGCCATAGACGCTCGGATACTGCACGACGACGCAGCTCGTCTCACCATCGATGGCAGCCGCGGCGTCCTCCTTACCGAGCGGATCAGGCGCGAGGGCCGTGACCGACGAGCCGCCGTACTTCGCAAGCGTCTCGGTCACCGCACGGTAATGCGGATGCAGCCCGCCCGAGAGCACGGCCTTCTTCCGCCGCGTGATGCGATGCGCCATGAGCACCGCTTCGCCGCACGCCGTCGAGCCGTCGTACATGGAGGCATTGGCCACATCCATGCCTGTGAGCGACGCCACCTGCGACTGGAACTCGAACAGCACCTGCAGCGTGCCTTGCGTGATCTCGGGCTGGTAGGGCGTGTAGCTCGTCAGGAACTCGGAACGCTGGATGAGATGATCGACGCTCGCCGGCACATGATGACGGTAGGCACCCGCGCCGACGAAGAAGGGAACGGATCCCGCGGCGACGTTGCGCGTGGAAAGCCGGCCGATCTCGCGCTCGACGGCGATCTCGCTCTGGGTCTTGGCGAGCGCCGGCAGCGCCTTCATGAGCTTGGCATTCGGCACGTCGGCGAACAGGTCGTCGATGGCCTTGACGCCGATCTTCGCGAGCATATCTGCCCGGTCGGCATCATTCAGAGGAAGATAGCGCATCGTCGGGCTCTCGGTTGGAGGATGGCTGTCAGTGGTGCGCAGGCATTCCGGCGACCGTCACTGTCGCGCGGATGGAATTGGCGATGTAGCACTCGGCGTGCGCGCGCTCGTGCAGCGCGGCGATGTCGGCGTCGGTCGGCTGCTTCTCGCCCGACCAGACGATTTCCGGCTTGAGCGTGATCGCGGAGATGTAGAACTTGCCGGCGTCGTTCTTCGTCATCACGCCGACGGCCGTGTCGGTGTAGCTGTCGACGACGAAGCCGCGCTTGCCGGCAAACGCGAGAAAGAACAGCATGTGGCAGGACGAGCAGGCCGCGACGAGCGCTTCCTCGGGATCGACAGCATCGGCACGCGACCCTGGCGGAGGAACGGACGACGGCGCGGGCGATGCTGGCACCACCACGCCCTCGTCGAAGCGCCATTCGTGCGCGCGGCTGTACTTGTTGTCCGTGAAGACAGCGCCGACAGGCCGCTGCCAGTGCACCGTGGCCTGATACGTGTGCGACATGGCGGGCCTCAGCCGTTCTTGGCGAAGTCGTCGTAAGCCGCGCGGTCCATCAGTGCGTCGAGCTCTGCAGGATTCGCGAGCCTCACTTTGAAAAACCAGGCCTTGCCCTCGGCGTCCTCGTTGACGAGGCCCGGCGTGCCGGCGAGATCGCCATTCGCCTCGATGACCTCGCCTGTCACGGGCGAGTAGACGTCGCTCGCGGCCTTTACGCTCTCGACGACGGCAACGGCTTCCTCGGCCGTGACCTTGCGCCCAACCTCGGGCACTTCGACGAAGACGACATCGCCGAGCTGATCCTGCGCGTGGACGGTAATGCCGATGGTGGCGATATCACCCTCGACGCGGATCCATTCGTGATCCTTGCTGAACTTCTCGATGGCCATGGAATGCTCCTGATTGCAGGTGTTCGGGGAAAGATCAGCGGACGTAGCGGTGTGGTGTGAAGGGCATGTTGGCGATCACCGCAGGCATCGGTTTGCCGCGCACGATGAGCTGGATCTTTGTGCCGAGCTCGGCGTGTGCGCTCTCGACGTAGCCCATGGCCACGGGGCCGTTCACCGAGGGGCCGAAGCCGCCGGAGGTGATCGAGCCGATCGGCTTGCCGCTCATGTCCTGGATCTCGGTGCCTTCGCGTGCCGGCGCGCGTCCCTCGGGCTTGATGCCGACGCGGCGGCGGCGCGGACCGTTCGCCAACTCGGCCTTGATGCGGTCGGCACCGGGGAAACCGCCCTCATCGCGGCGCCGCTTCTGAATGGACCACTGCAGGCGCGCCTCGATGGGCGAGGTCGTCGTGTCGATGTCGTGGCCGTAGAGGCAGAGGCCCGCTTCGAGACGTAGTGAGTCGCGCGCACCGAGGCCGATAGCTTCCACGTCCGGGCTTGCCGTCAACAGGCTCCAGGCCTTCGCGACGTGCGCGTTCGGCACGGCGATCTCGTAGCCGTCCTCGCCGGTGTAGCCGGATCGCGTGAGGTGGACGGGCGCGCCGTCGAGCGTCGCGAAGCGTCCGCTCATGAAGCTCATGCTCTCGACGCCGGGAACGAGCTTCGACAGCACGGTAACGGCGCGCGGCCCCTGCAGCGCGATCAGCGCGTGATCCTCATCGACTTCGAGGCGCACACCTGAAGGCAGGTTCGCCGCGATATGTTTGTAGTCCGCGTCCTTGCATCCGGCATTGACGACGAGCAGCAGCGCGCCGTCGTTCTCCGCGCCTTCCGGACGCGTGATCATCAGGTCGTCGAGAATGCCGCCATCGGCGGCGAGAAGTTGCGAATAGCGCTGCTGGCCCGGTTTCATGTTCAGGATGTCAGCGGGCAGGAGCGCTTCAAGGGCGCGCGCGGTCGTCGCATGGTCCGGGCCGCGCAACCAGCAGATGCCCATATGGCTCACGTCGAAGAGACCCGCCTTTTCGCGCGTCCACAGATGCTCCTTGAGCACGCCGAGCGGGTACTGCACCGGCATGTCGTAGCCTGCGAACGGCACCATCTTGGCACCGGCGGCGACGTGCAGATCGAAAAGGGGAGTCCGCCGGAGCGGGGCGCTGGAAGTCGGATCGGCGCTCATCGTGACGAGGTCCACAAGGCTCAGAGCCCGCGGCGACCATTCGCGCGAGCCGGAGCCCCCTCTGTCACGGAACCTGAGAGATTCCAGTCTCCCGCCACGATCTGACGAGAAACCTTACTCCTTCGGTGAGCCGGCCTTGCCACCGGCTGCTTTCCAGAGCGCCATCAATCTGCGGTCCTTTTGCCTGAGAGGTTCCGGGGCGGTTGCTCCTTCGGCGCCTGCGCGCGGTCCCGAGGGAACCGCGTGCCGGTCTCTTCCGCAGATGTCGACTGGCGGGGCGAGCATAGGCGAGCCGCCGAGGCTGTCAATCGGCGGTCACCACCATGCTGAGGGAAAATCAGGCGCGGATGGCTAACCGGCGCCCGGTGCCGTCTGCTCGAAGCCGACAAAGACATCGATGTCGCCGGGGCGCGAGCCCTCGGGGATGTCGAACGTGACCGTCCGGACTTGCGAGAAGTAGGCGACCGGATTGTCGATCGTGACGCTCGCTTCGACGGTGGTGCGGTCAGCGCCGATCGGCGCGCGCTTGGGATCGCGTACGGAGACCGACACCGGCAGCCTGACCACGCCGGCATGGCCGCGCGGTCCGAGCAGGATGCGCCCCGAGAAGCCATACTTCACGGTGACGCGGCTGCCTTCGATGCTGCATTCACGCGCGGTGCGTGTGATCTCGCCGCGATGCATGACGCCGAGGCTGTCGCCGGCGCGTCCCGGTTCGTAGATCGTAACGTGATGGTCGCGCGCGGCCACCTGGAAGCGCGGGCAGCCGGCGGCCACGCTGCCGACACCGCCGTTGCCGTCCGCCTTGGCGGAGGTGAGCATGCTCTCCTCGGTGACACGTCCCGACGAGCCCGTCGAACTCGTGCCGCCGAACATGCCGCCGCCCATGCCGGACGTCAGCGTGGACATGCCGCAACCCGATACCATCAGGCCGGCAACCGAAACGGCAAGCAGGCGCGTGCCCGCTCGCCGCCATGAACGCCAATTCCCCCTCACACGGTCTCCAATCGATGTGGATGACAGTCGCTTCGCCGACGCGCGCGATGGCGTCCCGGCCGCACGAGCGCCAAGTACCTGAAACAGGTCTCTGCGGCTCTTGATTTTATTCGGCAACTGTAGCACCTCGCTCAATCCCGTGCCAAGTTGCGGGCCTGTGCCAAGTCGCGGGATGGGCGCAACGCCCCTTCTCGCATTTTCTGCGGCCCGCTCCAACGTCGGTTCGACAACCTCATGTCCATACGCCCGCCGCTGACCGTCCTGCTTGCCGCCCCGCGCGGATTCTGTGCCGGCGTGGATCGGGCTATCCAGATCGTTGAGCTAGCGCTCGCCCGATTCGGCGCCCCGGTCTATGTGCGGCACGAGATCGTTCACAACCAATTCGTGGTCGAGAACCTCCGGCGGAAAGGCGCCATATTTGTGGAGGAGCTCAACGAAATTCCGGAAACGGATGCCCCTGTGATATTTTCGGCGCATGGCGTGCCGAAGGCCGTTCCAGCCGCCGCCCGGCTCAGGAACCTCTTTTACCTTGATGCGACCTGCCCGTTGGTCTCGAAGGTCCACGTCGAGGCCGAGCGCCATTACGCCGCAGGCAACGAAATCCTCCTGATCGGCCATGCCGGCCACCCCGAGGTCATCGGGACCATGGGGCAGCTCCCCGAGGGGGCGGTGCGCCTCATCGAGACGGCCGAGGACGCGCGCACGATCGAGCCGGCCGATCCCGAGCACCTCGCGTTCATCACGCAGACGACGCTCTCCGTCGACGATACGGCCGAGATCGTGGCGATCCTCAAGGCGCGCTTCCCGAAGATGGTCAGTCCGCACAAGGAGGACATCTGCTACGCGACGACGAACCGGCAGGCGGCGGTGAAGAGCATCGCGCCGCGCTCGGATCGCGTGATCGTGGTCGGCGCGCCTAACAGCTCGAACTCGCTGCGGCTCGTGGAGGTCGCGGAGCGCGCCGGTTGTCCCAAGGCGCTGCTCATCCAGCGCGCGCACGGGATCAACTGGGATGACTTCGAGGGCATCCGTACACTCGGCGTGACGGCGGGTGCGTCGGCGCCGCAGGTGCTGGTGGATGAGATCATCGACGCCTTTCGCGCACGCTACGACGTGACCGTGGAAAGCGTCGTCACGGCCAAGGAGAGCATTGCCTTCAACGTCCCGCGCGAGCTTCGAGACGATGCGCCGCCGCGGGCTGCGCGGCGCGCCAGCGCCCAGGGGTAACGCGACCATGGCCGTCTACACGGAAGTTCCCGACGACGAACTCGTGCGTTTTCTCGACGGCTATGCGCTCGGCGGGCTGCTCTCGTGCAAGGGTATTGCCGAGGGCGTGGAGAATACGAACTACCTCGTGCGCACCGAGACCGGGCCATTCATCCTGACGCTCTACGAGCGTCGGGTGAATCGTGACGACCTGCCCTTCTTTCTCGGCCTCATGGAGCATCTGGCGCAGCACGGCCTGAGCTGCCCGACGCCGGTGCGCGATCGCACCGGGGCCATGCTGCAGGAGCTCGCAGGCCGGCCGGCGGCGCTCGTGACCTTCCTCGACGGCGTGTGGATACGGCGGCCGCGGGTCGAGCATTGCGCCGCGGTAGGCAAGGCGCTCGCCGAGCTTCATCTCGCGGGCCGCGGCTTTGGTCTTCGCCGCGAGAATGCGCTGGGGCTTGATGGCTGGCGGCCGCTCTACGAGCGTTTTCGCGATCGTGCGGACGAGATCTTCAGGGGTCTCGGCGCGATGATCGAGGCGGAGCTTGCCCATCTCGAGGCGAACTGGCCGCGCGACATTCCCCAAGGGGTCATCCACGCCGATCTTTTTCCCGACAATGTATTCTTCATCGGCGATCGTTTCTCGGGCCTCATTGACTTCTACTTCGCCTGCAATGACGCGCTCGCCTACGATCTCGCCATCTGTCTCAATGCCTGGTGCTTCGAGCAGGACAACTCCTTCAATCTGACGAAGGGCATCGCCATGCTGCGAGCCTACGATGCCGTGCGCCCGCTCGAGCCCGCAGAGCGCGACGCGCTGCCGCTGCTCGCGCGGGGCTCGGCCCTGCGCTTTCTGCTCACGCGCGCGTTCGACTGGATCAACACGCCGGAGGGTGCGCTCGTGAAGCGCAAGGACCCGCACGAGTATCTGCGGCGCCTGCACTTCCACCAGTCGGTCGCTTCGGCGAGCGAATACGGGCTGCAAGCAAGCTGATGGCGACCCGGGCCAAGCCTCACGTGATCATCCACACCGATGGCGCCTGCTCGGGCAATCCGGGGCCGGGCGGCTGGGGTGCGATCCTCGAATCCGGATCGCATCGCAAGGAGCTGTCGGGCGGCGAGCCGCAGTCGACCAATAACCGCATGGAGCTGATGGCGGCGATCGCGGCCCTCGAAGCGCTTAAAGGTCCCTCGCGCGTCGACCTCTGGACGGACTCGGTTTACGTCCGTGACGGCATCAC
Source organism: Hyphomicrobiaceae bacterium (assembly GCA_035565975.1). Lineage (GTDB taxonomy): Bacteria > Pseudomonadota > Alphaproteobacteria > Rhizobiales > Hyphomicrobiaceae. Next base: position 63,601 of record DATMRT010000056.1, on the reverse strand, counting down.
GAAATGGGTTCACGGCTGGCGGCGCAATGGCTGGAAGACCGCCGACAAGAAGCCCGTGAAGAACGTCGAGCTGTGGCAGCGCCTCGACGAAGCCACGAAGCGCCACACCATCGAATGGCACTGGCTCAAGGGCCACGCTGGCCATCCCGAAAACGAGCGCGCCGACGAGCTTGCCCGCGAAGCGATCAAGGCGATCCGCGCGGGTGAGGGCGGCTAACCCACGTTCGACTTGTCGGCGTGCACGGCGCGGCTATCCGCCGGCGCCTCGTCGCGTTCGTTCATGCCGTAGTCGCGGATGACGCTCGCAATGCGCAGGCGGTAGTCGGCGAAGATGCCGCCTCGACCCCGCGCCTGCGCGCCGCGGTGCGCCATCGTGTTGCGCCACGCGCGCACGGCTTCCTCGTCGCAGAAGAAAGAAAGCGAGAGCACCTTCTTGGGGTCCGTCAGGCTCTGGAAGCGCTCGACGGAAATGAAGCCGTCGATTTTCTCGAGGATCGGCCGGAGGCCCGCGGCGATGTCGAGGTACTCTTCCTTGCGCCCGTCGGCCGGGTATACCTCGAAGATGACGGCGATCATGTCTTCTCTCCGTGGGGCAGGGACACGCACTTGAGAAACGTCCGGTCCTCGCGCAGCAGGAATTTCTCCTGCTTCGCGAACAGGTAATTCTCGCGCCCGAGCGGATCGGCGGCAAGTCTGGCGCGGTAGGTCTCGTAGTCGGCGAGGCTCTGGATGTTATAAATGCCGTACGCGAGCGTGCTCGAACCTTCGTGGGGTGCGTAGTAGCCGATCAGGTCGGCGCCACAGCGCGGGATGGCCTGGCCCCAATTGCGCGCATAAGTGGTGAATTCGTCCTTTTTAGTCGGGTCGATATGATAGCGGATGATGCACGTCAGCATGGCCGGTCTCCTTGGCTTGTCCCATGGCCGGAGGATGCCGTGCGGCGCCGCGGGAATGCTTCGGGGCGCGTCGAACTGATCGAAAAAAGCCCCAAAGGCGCCTAATGTCATCGGCGCGACTCGGCTGGCGTGGGGAGGAACGGTCCGATGGCGGGAAACGGTGCCGATCCGGCGATCGAGGACGGGGTGCTCACGCGGGGACACTGCCTCTGCAAGGCCGTGCGCTATGAATTCGAGGGCAAGCCGCGCTGGGTCATGCACTGCCACTGCGCGAGCTGCCGGCGCGCGGTGGGCTCGGCTGTCGCCACCTATGTCGGCGTGCCGGCGGCCCAGGTCCGTTATACGGGCGACACGCCGAAGAGCCATGAAAGTTCGCCCGGTGCCTTCCGTCACTTCTGCGCGACGTGCGGGACGCCGATCGCCTACACAGGGGCGCGTTGGCCGGACGAGATTCATTTCTACCATGGCACGCTCGAGGATCCTTCCGCGTGGCCGCCGACCGGTCACGCGCATGTCGTTGAGCAGGTAACGTGGTTCGAGGTTCATGACGAGCTGCCGCGCTACGAAGCCCTTGCGGGCAAGGGCGCGCGGCCCGCACGGATCGGTCCAAGATAGGGACAACTCAGAGGAGAGTGACGTCATGTGGGGGCAAGTGCGCGTTCGAAATCTCCTCCTGGCCATGCTGTTGGGCCTTATTGCGCAATTGGCGGCCGCCTCGGCGGAGGCCCGGAGTGCACGCGAGGTGAAAGTTTCGGTCGGCGGTCGGGAGATTGTTCTCATCATCGATCCAGACCAGTGCGAGCTCGATCGCAATCATCCCTCCGATAAACGTGTCTACGACCTGGTCGAGCGTGGGCTCGCGGGGCAGAACGAGCTGCTTCTCGCCGCGGCCGACTGCGATCAGATCGGGCCCTGGCGCAACGGGACGAGACCGACGCTCGATGACTTCACGCAGGTGCAGGTCGGTCTCACGCAGCGCAACCGCGAACTGGCCGGGCATGAAGTGGAGACGGCGAACGAGATTTGCAGCACGCTGCGCAAGCAGGGTGAAGCGGCCGTCACCGGCCCCATGAACGCGGTGCGCGACCGATTCAATCAGGTCAGCGACACCGTGAAGATCAATCAGGTGCAGTTTGTCGGCGTCGTGCGCGAGGACCCGGAAGCCTGCTACGCGAGTCTCCTGCAGCGCGTGCGAACGGAGCAGGGCACCGACAAGCTGATTCTCTGCGTATATGCGCACGTTGTTGTGCGCGGGCGTCTTCTCTACCTGTATCGCTATACTGAAGGCGACAACTTCGCTTCGATGGTGCGGATCACCGACATGCTGCGCAAGTCCGTGCAGGCGCATCTCGATGCCAACCAGTAATCCGCTCCATCGTGGAAGGAGGGCGCATGAGCAGCAGTGACACGCTTAAGCCCAACGCCGAGGTGCGCGTCGGCGATGTGACTTTCAGCGCGCGTCGTCCGATTGCGGTCTTCGCGGGACCCTGCCAGATGGAGAGCCGCGCCCATGCGCTCGAGATGGCGACGGCCCTCAAGGAGATCGCCGGTCGTCTCGGATTGGGCCTCGTCTACAAAACGAGCTTCGACAAGGCCAACCGCACGTCGCTGTCGGGCAAGCGCGGCATCGGCCTTTCGGCGGCACTCGACGTCTTCGCTGAGATCCGATCGAGCCTCGGCCTTCCGGTCGTGACAGACATCCACGAGCCTGCGCAGTGCGCGACGATCGCGGAGGTCGTCGACGTCCTGCAGATTCCCGCGTTCATGTGCCGGCAGACCGACTTGCTCGTCGCGGCGGCGAAGACGGGCCGCGTCGTCAAGGTCAAGAAGGGGCAGTTTCTCGCCCCCTGGGACATGGCCAATGTCGTCGCCAAGATCACCGGCAGCGGCAACCCGAACGTGCTCGTGACCGAGCGGGGCGCCTCCTTCGGCTACAACAATCTTGTCGTCGACATGCGCGGGCTGCCCATTATGGCGGAGACGGGTGCGCCGGTGATCTTCGACGCGACCCACGCCGTCCAGCAGCCGGGCGGGCAGGGTACCAGCTCCGGCGGCGACCGGCGGTTCGTCCCGGTGTTGGCGCGTGCGGCAGTGGCAGTGGGGGTCGCAGGCCTTTTTATCGAGACGCATCAAGACCCTGACAACGCGCCTTCCGACGGCCCGAACATGGTCCCGCTCAAGGACTTCGGGGGCCTCATGCGGGAGCTGATGGAGCTTGACGCCGTGGCCAAGCGACGCGCAGCCGCCTGATTATCCACGCGTTTCTGCCGCTGTGGGAACGCATCGCGACTCACTCTACAACTCGGCTGATCGTTGTAGAGGGAGTGGGGCATGGCGACGGGGGCAGCGCGGGCTCGGCCGCGCGCGAGGGCTGACAGCGACACGCAAGCCTTCCTCGGGGTGACTGCTTCCGCACGCGGCTACACATGGCGCGAGCGTCTCGCGCCGGGCGCCGCCAATACGGCGCTCGCCATCAGCCAGCAGCATAGCCTTCCCGAATTGCTCGGCCGCGTGCTCGCCGCGCGCGGAATCGCGATCGACGACGTCCCGACCGTGCTCGAGCCGACCATCCGCGCGCTCATGCCTGATCCGAGCACGCTCAACGACATGGACAAGGCCGCGCGCCGGCTCGCCGATGCGATCGTGAAGCGCGAGCGTGTGGCGGTGTTCGGCGACTACGATGTGGATGGCGCGTGCTCGTCGGCGCTCATGCGGCGCTTTCTCAACGCTCACGGCATCGACGCCGAGATCTACATTCCCGATCGTATGTTCGAGGGCTATGGGCCCAACGTCGCTGCCATCAAAGGGCTCGTCGAGAAGGGCGCCCAGCTCATCGTGACCGTCGACTGCGGCACGACGAGCTTCGAGCCGCTTGCACCTCAGCATCGCGGCAAGACGGATGTGCTCGTCATCGATCATCATCAGGCGGACGAGCAGCTTCCCGACGTGACCGCCGTCGTCAATCCGAACCGGCAGGATGATATCTCGGGCCTCGGGCATCTGTGCGCGGCCGGCGTCGTGTTCATGCTGCTCGTGGCGACGACGCGCGAGCTGCGCCAGCGCAATTACTATGGCAAGGCCGGCCCGCCGCCTGATCTGCTCTCGATGCTCGATCTCGTCGCGCTCGCGACCGTGTGCGATGTCGTGCCATTGCAGACGCTCAATCGCGCCTATGTCACGCGCGGCCTCGAGGTCATGCGTCAGCGCCAGAACATAGGCCTGCGCGCGCTCGTCGATGCAGCGGGTCTCAACCAGCCGCCGACGCCATATTTGCTGGGCTTTGTGCTCGGTCCGAGGATCAATGCCGGCGGGCGCATCGGCGACGCGGCGCTGGGTGCGCGGCTCCTCTCGCTCGACGATGAGACGGAGGCCGCGCGCATCGCTGTCCAGCTCGACAAGCTCAATCGCGAGCGCAAGACCATCGAGACGCAGATGCTCGAGGAGGCCACGGCCGAAGCCGATCGCCTGATCGACGAGATGCCCGATTTGCCCATGCTCGTCGTCGCTTCGGAGCGCTGGCACAAGGGCGTGGTCGGCCTCGTCGCGAGCCGGCTCGTCGAGCGCTTCGGCCGCCCGGCGTGCGTGATCGCATGGGAAGGGCCCGACCAAGGCACGGGCTCGCTGCGCTCGATCGCCGGCGTGGACATCGGCTCGGCCGTACGTGCGGCACAGGCCGCGGGCCTGCTCATCAAGGGTGGCGGCCACGCCATGGCGGCGGGGCTCACCGTCGCGCGCGACAAGTTCGAAGCCGCGCGCACATACCTCGCCGAGCAGGTCGCATCGCCAGCGACGACCGCGCGTGCGACGCGCGCGTTGGAAATCGATGGCGCGCTGACGCCTGCGGCCGCCAACGACACGCTCATCGATCTGATCGAGCGCGCGGGACCCTATGGCCAGGGCAATCCGCAGCCGCGCTTCGTTTTTCCGTCACACCGCGTGCGCTTTGCCAAAGTCATGGGCGAGGCCCACCTGCGCGTGACGCTCGAAGCCGATGACGGCAGCCGTCTCGAAGGCATTGCCTTCCGCGCGGTCGGCCAGCCGCTCGGAGAGCTGCTGACCAATACGGGCGGCATGCCGATCCACGTCGCCGGCAACCTCCGCCGCGATACCTGGGGCGGTCGCCAGCGCATCGAGCTGCAGATCGAGGACGCGGCTGATCCGCGAAAGTAGTTCGCGCCTTTCGGCGCGACGAGGGCTAGCCCTCGCGCTCCCACCGGGAGGGACACCCTCCCGGACCCACCCGCTTTTATTTTTTGATTGTATTCGTGGGGCTGGCGCCAACTTCTCCCTCTCCCCGCGCTTGCGGGGAGAGGGTGGGGTGAGGGGCGGCGGCATACGCTGGCGCTGGTAAGTGGCGCCGCCCCTCATCCTAACCTTCTCCCCGTGAAGGACGGGGAGAAGGGATATGGAACGCTCGCGGTTCGCTCCAAGCCCATAAAAGACGGGGGTTTCGGGGGTGCCCCCCGATTGGCGCGTGGGGCGAAAGCCCCGCTCGTGCCGGAGGCACGAAGGATCAGCTCAAAATGCCCCGCGACCAGCCCACCCCTTGTATCTCGGCCCCCCAGGCGCTAGGGGTTCAGCCTTCCAGCAGCACAGGCCAGAAACCGAGGCGCCATGCCCGCATCCGCGCTTATGAACGTCATGATCGGGGCCGCCCGCAAGGCCGGGCGCAGCCTCGCGCGCGACTTCGGCGAGGTGTCGCAGCTCCAGGTCTCGGTCAAGGGGCCGGCGAATTTCGTCTCGGCGGCCGACCAGCGGGCCGAGGAGATCGTCTATCGCGAGCTGGCGCGCGCCCGCCAGGGCTATGGCTTCCTCATGGAGGAGGGCGGCGAGATCGAAGGCGATGACAAGACGCACCGCTGGATTGTCGATCCGCTCGACGGCACGACGAACTTCCTGCACTCGATCCCGCTCTTCGCGATCTCGATCGCACTCGAGCGCGAGGGTGAACTGGTCGCCGGCCTCATCTACAACCCGGTGAGCGACGAGCTCTACACGGCCGAGAAGGGAAAAGGCGCGTTTCTCAATGACAAGCGGCTGCGCGTTGCGGCGCGGCGGTCGCTGCAGGACAGCGTGCTGAGCACCGGCATTCCGTTTCGTGGCCGAGGCGGCTATGAGCGTTTCGAGCGGGAGACGGCGCCGCTCATGCGCGAGGTGGCAGGCATCAGGCGCACGGGCGCGGCATCCGTCGACCTCGCATGGACGGCGGCCGGCCGCTTCGATGGCTATTGGGAGCACGACCTGCAGCCGTGGGATATGGCGGCGGGTATCGTCATTCTGAGAGAGGCGGGGGGCATCGCCACGGACCAGACCGGCGGCGAAGCCATGCTCGACAAGGGCAGCATCGTCGCGGCCAACCCGACAATCCACAAGCTGCTGCTCGCGGCGCTTCAGAAGGCGGCTTGAGCCCGTGACGACGGCTTCGCCGTGACGTGTCTGGACAGTTGTGATTTTCGCCACAGTCCCTGGTTGTTTTGCCACGATCATCGGGTAGTGTTTGCTGCACTGCGTTCCGAATGCCGCGTTCCACGGCGGCTCTCAGATATGGCTCGAGTGTGAGGCGGAGTTGATCAATGGCGAGAGCGCGGCCGACTGAGCTGGCGTCAAGACGGCTCCATCGCACGCTCAATACGCCAGGGCCGTTCCTGCGCGGAATGCTGGTCTTTCTGCTGATCGTGGGCCTTTGCGCCGCGGTCCTCTATCAGAAGGTCCAGCAGGCATTCTGGGAAAATCCCTTCCTGAACGGGCTCATTCTGGCGGTGCTGGCCATCGGCATCCTGCGCGCGTTCGGACAGGTCATTCGCCTCTATCCCGAAATCCGCTGGGTGAATGCCTTCCGCATTGCCGATCCCGGCCTCGCGATCGAGCACAAGCCCGTGCTGCTGGCGCCCATGGCCACCATGCTGCGCGACCGCACGGGCCAGCTCTCGCTGTCCACGTCGTCCATGCGCTCGATCATGGACTCGATCGGCGGTCGCCTCGACGAAGCGCGCGATACGGGCCGCTATCTGGTCGGCCTACTGGTCTTCCTCGGACTGCTCGGCACGTTCTGGGGCCTGCTCGATACGATCCATTCGGTCGGCAACACGATCAATTCGCTGGATACCAAAGGCAGCGACAGCGTGATGATGTTCGAGGAGCTGAAGACAGGGCTCTCCGGACCTTTGCGCGGCATGGGCACGGCCTTCTCGGCATCGCTCATGGGCCTTGGCGGATCGCTCATTCTCGGCTTCCTCGATCTGCAGGCGAGCCACGCACACAACCGCTTCTACAACGAGCTCGAGGAATGGCTCTCGGGCATCACCGAGCTCACGCCGGGCGGCGAGCATCAGGGCGAGGTCGGCCAGCAACTCTTCGGCGTTCTCTTCGAGGTCCAGCGCACGATCGCCGATCTTTCCGACCGCATTCAAATGATCGGATCGGCGAATGGTGCGGGGGCGGACAGCCTGCGCGATGTCGGGCGCGGGTTGCAGGAGGTCGTCGGCCAGATGCGGGCCGAGCAGAAGATCGTGCGCGAGTGGGTCGACGAGCAGGCGACGCGGCAGGCTGAAATGGCGACGGCGCTCCGCGACCTCGCCGGGCGCGCGCCATCGCGGCGAGGTAGCTAGTGTGATGATCGAGGAATTCGCCATGCGTTGGTGCACGGTATCGAGCGAATTTCTCGATCTGCATCACACAGGTGAGAATCTGACCCCAGTGTCCCTTGTGCTTCCGAAGTTCGCGGAGGACACGAGCATCGAGCAATGGCGAACTTCGGAAGCGGGACACTAGGTTATGGCGGGCTCGAGAGCGCGACGCTCCAACGAGTACGGTGAGTTCTGGCCGGGCTACGTCGACGTGCTGTCGACGTTGCTCATGACGTTCATCTTCCTGCTCTCGCTGTTCATGCTCGCCCAGTATTTCGTCAGCCAGGAATCGGGCCGCAAGGACACCGCGCTCGGGAAGTTGAACCTGCAGATCGCGGAGCTGACGAGCCTGCTGTCCCTCGAGAAGGGCAAGAGCCGTTCGCTCGAAGACGAGCTCGCTTCCATACAGGCGACGCTCGCGTCGGCGCGTGCCGAGAATACACGTCTCTCCGGCATCGCCGGGCTGGATGCCGAGCGCGCGGGCACGGCCGAGGCGCGGGTCGGCGCGCTGACGAAGGAGCTCGAGGGGCAGAAGCAGCTTTCGAGCGAGGCACTGGCTCGGGTCGATCTGCTCAATCAGCAACTGCTGGCGCTGCGCCGCCAGATCGCGGCGCTCAACGAGGCGCTGGCGGCGGCCGAGGCCAAGGACAAGGATTCGCAGGCCCGCATCTCCGATCTCGGGGCCCGGCTCAATGTCGTGCTCGCGCGGCAGGTGCAGGAGCTGCAGCGCTACCGGTCGGACTTCTTCGGCCGCCTGCGTGAGCTGTTGCGGGATCGCAAGGACATACGCATTGTCGGGGACCGCTTCATCTTCCAGTCCGAGGTGCTGTTTCCTTCCGGTCAGGCGACGATGACGCCCGAAGGGCTTGCCGCGATTGACCAGCTCGCGTCGGCCATCGTGGAGCTCGAGCGCCAGATTCCCAAGGAGATCAACTGGGCTCTGCAGGTGGACGGCCACACGGACGCGCGGCCGATCGCGAGCAGTGTGTTTCCGTCGAACTGGGAGCTTTCGAGCGCGCGCGCGATCAGCGTCGTCAAGTACCTGATCAGCCGTGGTGTGCCGCCGAACCGGCTCGTGGCGGCCGGCTACGGCGAGTTCGCGCCTCTCGAGGAGGGCTCCAGCGAGGAGGTGCTCCGCCGCAACCGCCGCATCGAGCTCAAGCTGACAAACCGCTGAGGGCGCGGAAATATTTGAAGGAATCTAAACTGCTGGGCTCAAGGGGGCCTGCGGCGCCCCGTCGGTTGCGGCTCGACCGTACTGCGCGCTATAAGGCGATAACCGGGTTGCGAAAAAGACTGGATGTTCACCCCGAAAGTCGAGTATTCCAATCGGAATTAGCGACGACGTCGGGGCGTGCCATTTGTACGCGCAAGCGCTTGGTGAACGGAATATGCACAACTCACACGATCACGACGATCACGGAAGGCCTCTCACCGAAGCTGAGGTGATCGAATTGCTGCGCCGCGCCAGGCTGCGCCCGACACGCCAGCGCCTCGCGCTCGGCAGTCTGCTGTTCACCGATCATGGGCGCCACGTGACGGCCGAGATCCTGCACGCCGAGGCGGTGGCGGGCGGCGAGCGCGTCTCCCTCGCGACGGTCTACAACACGCTGCACCAGTTCAAGCGGGCCGGCCTCGTGCGCGAGCTCGCCATCGACGGTACCCGGACCTACTTCGACACCAACACGTCGAATCACAGTCACTTCTACGTCGAGCAGGACGGTCGCTTGATGGATATTCCGGAAGGCTCGATCCGCGTCGATGGTTTGCCGACGCCGCCGCGCGGCATGCGCATCAGCCACGTGGATGTGGTCGTGCGTCTGGTCGAGGATCACCGCGAGTAGTTCGGGAGCCGGGCACTACACGGTTCCCTGTGTGGATCAAATCAAGGGCCGCGGACATCGCCGATGTCCGCGGCCTTTTTCATTGCCCGATGTTGCAGATCTCAGCCGCTCGACCTGGTGTCTGACATGCAGGGTATCCTCCCTCGATGCCGGGGTGACCGTGAGTTGTCGGACGGCTCTTTATTGGGTCCGTGGGGGATGCAAAGGATGTTGGTGCCGCACGAAGCCGCGCGACGCGGCTGACCCGGCGTCGGCGTGCACGCGCCGACGATTGCCGGCTCGAGCGCCTCAGGCGACGCTCGCGCGCAAAAGATCGTGGACGTGAACGAGACCGACCGGGCGACCACCTTCAACGACGAACAGCGCCGTGATCCGCGACTTGTTGAGGATGTCGAGTGCCGAGGAGGCAAGCGCCGCCGGTTTGATGGTCTTGGGGTTCGGCGTCATGATCTGGCCCGCTGTCACCGCCAGCAGGCTCGGCCCCATATGGCGGCGAAGGTCGCCGTCGGTGATGATCCCGACGAGTTTGCCGTCGCCGTCGATGATGCCGAGGCAGCCGAGCGCTTTCTGCGTCATGGTGACGAGCGCGCTCGTCATGGGCTCATCGACGCGCACGAGCGGCAGACGGTCCTCCTTGTGCATGAGGTCGGAGACGAACTTGAGCTGCGCGCCGAGGGATCCGCCGGGATGGAAAACCTTGAAATCGGTCGCCGTGAAACCTCGCGCCTCGAGCAGCGCCACGGCAAGGCAGTCGCCGATCACGAGCTGCATGGTGGTCGAAGTCGTCGGTGCGAGGCCGTGCGGACAAGCCTCGCTTGCGCGGGGTAGCTCGATGACGATGTCGGAGGCCTGACCGAGAGCCGAGGTTGCGCGCGACGTGATCGAGATCAGCGGCACGCCGAAACGGCGCGAGTACGTGACGAGCGTCTTCAGTTCGATCGTCTCGCCCGACCAGGAAATGGCGAGCAGCACATCCTTCGACGTGACCATGCCGAGATCGCCGTGCGCGGCTTCGGATGGATGGATGAAAAAAGCCGGCGTGCCGGTCGAAGCGAGCGTGGCGGCGATCTTGCGGCCGATGTGACCGGACTTGCCGATGCCGCTGACGATGACGCGGCCCTCGGCACCGGAGAGCACGCGGACGGCCTCCTGGAAGGCCTCGCCGAGGCCGTTCTGCAGCGACGCGGCCAGGGCCGTGAGCCCGGAGCTTTCGGCATCGAGCGTGCGAAGCGCACTCGCGATGGCGAGCGACGTCGTACGTTCGGTGGCTGGTTGAGACTTGGCCGACATAGATCGTTGGCGCTGAGCGGCGGATGCCATGACTATACCCCCCGTCCCGGATACGCATAGTCCCAGGATCATACGTAGCCGAACGAATCGGCTTCCCCTGCACCCGGTTGTGACACGACGATTGCCGCCCGCGCAAGCCGCGCGAACCGCGCATGGCTGGGCTCAAGTGATTTGGCCACAAGGATGAATTATACAATCATAGCTGAACGGCGTACGCGGACCGCCGCTAAAAAATCGAATGGGAGGAACCAAGGACCATGACGGAACCGAGCACCCCCGCGCCGCGGCGTCCCTGGACGCCAGCCAGCTACTATCCCGATCCGGCCATCCGCGTTCTGCACCCGAGCTTCCGCAAATATGTCATTGCCCTCGGCGCTGTGGAACGGCTGGCGACAGGATTTCGCTGGGCGGAGGGGCCGGTCTGGTTCGGCGATGGGCGCTACCTGCTCTGGAGCGACATCCCGAACAATCGCATCATGCGCTGGGATGAGGAGACAGGCGTAACGTCCGTCTTCCGCAAGCCCTCGGATTTCGCGAACGGCAATACGCGGGACCGCCAGGGACGGCTCGTCACCTGCGAGCACGGCGGGCGGCGCGTTACGCGCACGGAGTACGACGGCACGATCACCGTGCTCGCCGACCGTTTCGACGGCAAGCGGCTCAACTCGCCGAACGATATCGTCGTGAAATCCGACAACAGCGTCTGGTTCACCGATCCGCCGTTCGGTCTCTTGAGCGACTACGAAGGACACCGGGCCGAGCCGGAGCTGCCGCACGGCCTCTATCGCATCGACGGCGCGAGCGGGCGCCTTGACCTGCTCGCGGATGACATCGCGGGGCCGAACGGCCTCGCCTTCTCGCCGGACGAGAGCGTTCTCTACGTCGTTGCGTCCCGTGCGGAGCCGAACCGCCAGATTATTGCCTATGATGTGACAGCGGGCGGAACGCGCCTTGCCAACCGGCGCGTCGTCATCGATGCAGCGGGCGGCACACCCGACGGCTTCCGCTGCGACACCGACGGCAATCTCTGGTGCGGCTGGGGCATGGGCACGGAGGAACTCGACGGTGTGCGGGTTTTCGCACCCGACGGCACGCCGATCGGCCACATCGGACTGCCGGAGCGCTGCGCCAACCTCTGCTTCGGCGGCTTGAAGCGCAATCGCCTGTTCATGGCATCGAGCCAGTCGCTTTATGCCGTGTACGTGAATGCCCAGGGTGTGAAGGGCGGCTAGTCATTTTCCCTCTCCCCGTTCTTACGGGGAGAGGGTTAGGGTGAGGGGCGGTATGTCAGCTCGCCGCCGGCTGCTGGAAAGAGGTGTCCCTCGCCGTCGTGGTGCCATGCCGGCGGCCGCGATGCGGAGGCGTAGAGTGAGCTGATACTATCGCTGCCGCCCCTCATCCCGACCTTCTCCCCGTAAGAACGGGGAGAAGGAGAAGTGAAGGGCCGTACAAAACAAACCCGAGGAAACGTCCCATGCGCGCTGCCGTACTCACCGAGGTCAACAAACCCCTCGAGTTGCTTGATTTCGAACAGGAAGGCCCCAGGGAAGGTGAGGCACGCGTCAAGGTGAAGGCCGCGGGCGTGTGCATGTCCGACTGGCACATCATGATCGGCGATTGGCCGGCGCCGCTGCCGATGATCCTCGGGCACGAGGCGGCCGGCGAGGTGGTCGAGGTCGGCCCAGGCGTGAAGAACGTGAAGAAGGGCGATCACGTCATCTTCTCGTTCCGTCCCAACTGCGGCTACTGCCGCTACTGCGCCAGTGGCAGCTCGGTGCTTTGCATCGGCCACAACGACAAGCCGCGCCACATGATGCACGACGGCACGACGCGCAATAAGCTCAACGGTGAGGCCGTCTATCAAATGGCGCGCATCGGCACGTTCGCCGAGATGGTCGTGTGCCCGGCCGAGCAGCTCGTTTCCGTGCGCAGGGACCTGCCGTGGACGCACGCCGCGATTATCGGCTGCTCGGTGGCGACGGGCGTCGGCGCCGTCACGCGTCACGCCAAAGTCGACGCCGGTTCGAGCGTCGTCGTCGTCGGCGTCGGCGGTGTCGGGCTCAATGCGGTGCAGGGCGCGCGGCTCGCGGGCGCCAAGACGATCATTGCCGTCGACCTGCTCGACAACAAGCTGCAGATGGCCACCAAGTTCGGCGCGACGCACATCATCAACGGCGCGCGCGAGGACGTTGTGAAGCGTGTCCGCGAGATCACGGGCGGTCTCGGCGCCGACTATTCGTTTGATGCGATCGGCACCGCCAAGACCACCGAGCAGATCATCGACGTGCTGGCGCCTGCCGGTCATGCCACCATCGTCGGCATTCCGCATGTCGATGCCAGGGCGCAGGTCTCGCCGTTCCAGATGGTTTACACGGAGAAGAAGGTCTCGGGCACGTACTACGGCTCGATCCGCCCGACCATCGACTTCGGCATCCTGGCGGACCTTTCCATGGAGGGCAAGCTCGACCTCGACTCGCTGATCAGCCGGACGTACAAGTTCGACGAGATCAATGAAGGCTTCCAACTCATGGCCAAGGGTCAGGTCGCCCGCGGCGTCATCGAGTTCAACTGAGAAGACGAAGAATGGCAAAGCTCAAGACTGTCGACCTCGTTCTGCCGGCTGCCACCGAGGAGCTGGCGAAGCTCGAGCTTGGCAACGTGGTGTACCTGACGGGGCGCGTCCATACGGCGCGCGAGGGCGTCTACAAGCGCGCGGTCGAGGAGCGCAGCAATGTGCCCTCGGGTATCGGCACGGCGAGCTTCCACTGCTCGCCAGCCGCGAGCGTCGGCCCCAATCGCGAGCTGACGGTCGGCGCGGTGACGGCGACGGCGTCGTTCCGCTTCGCCAAATGGATCGATGGCTGGCTCGACATGTCGGGCTGCAACGTCATCATCGGCAAGGGCGGCATGTCGAGCGAGATCTACAAGAAGAGCTTCGTGCCGCACAATGCGATCTACCTGACGACCGTGGGCTACGGCACGGGCGCGCTGCTCGGTCGCGGCATCAAGAAGGTGGTGGACGCGCACTGGCTCGAGGAGCTCGGGCTCGCGCAGGCCATCTGGGTGCTCGACGTGGAGCGCTTCGGGCCTTTCCTCGTCGAGAGCGATCTCAAAGGCAATTCGCTCTTCGAGCGCGAGAACGAGAAGATCTCGCCGGGCCTAGAGAAGCTCTACCGCGGCACCAAACCCGCGACGCTGCGCCGTTTCGGCGAGACGGACGACAAGACGGAAGAGGTCATCTAAGCCGGCCGGCCTGCCACCATCAGGACAGGAACGGCCGATCCGTGCGACTGACCCAGACCGCGAGCGCGAATAGCGCGGGCGTCAGCATTTCGAAGCCTTCCTCGAAGGCCTTCATGAGCCGCCAGATATCGACTTGGATGTGCTGGCCCGTGAAGTCGTGGACCAGCGAGGGCGTGCGGTCAGCGACCTTCACGAGGACGAAGAGCACGCCGGCAAGAACGAGCCAGTAGCCCGCCCGGCTCGCCAGACCTTCGTTCACGAGCAGGAAACGGATCACCACGATCGCCACATAGATCATCATGGCGATGAAGGTTGCGGCGACGATGCCGGCCAGGATCTTCTCGGTCAGCGGCGCCGGAGACTTCAAGTAGTAGCTGATCTTGAGCAGGCTGTCGGTGGTAAAGGCCTTGTGCCAGCTCGCCTCGCGCGCGGCGAAGGCGGCGAACAGCAACGCAAAGATGGCACTTCGCGACGTGAGCGGCCGCGCAAAAGCGAGAACCGCCAGGCTCGCGCCGACCCAAAGCACGATCGACATCTCCTCGAACGGGCCCGCCTCGGAGAACGTGTACGAGAAGCGCTCGGGCGAGAGCCGCATGGCGAGGCCGATGAGCAGCGCTGCATAGCCCAGGATCGCGGCCAGGATAATGCGATCAAGCCGCGTGAGACGTGGTCGGCGAAGCCAGCCCGGTGCTCTGACGCTCGACGATCCTCCGATCGTCGGCATCGGCACGTCCAGTTCCCCGCGGTGGCTTGTCATGCTCATCAGGGCGCTCGTGATCCAGATTGGACGAGCCTCGTCCGGTGCATATCTGGATGCAGAGCCTAGCCCAGGGGATGACACAGGACCGTAACGAATCTGTCACATATAAGAAGAACCTGTGGACTGAGCAGAGGCGCTGGCGGCGGCGCGACATGCCCGTTCCGCTGATGGGAAAACGCTTCTGCCAGGGTAGAGAGAGAGCGAAAACGGACGAGGCCAGGTCCTCTCAGAGGGGTGTTCCCGGCTTCTTCTCCTCCTGCTCCAGGTTGCGCAGACGGTCACGGAACTTCTTGAACATGCGCTCTACATAGTCGAGCGCACTGTCGACCTCTTCTTCGGTTGGGAGCTGGAATTTCTCAGCCGGAGGACCCGCGACGGGTGGCGGCACCGGCTGGGCTCCCGTCGCTTCCTGGAGCCGCTTGACCTCGGCTCTGAGACCATCGTTCTCCGCGCGCAGGCGCGCGATTTCCTTGGCGAGGCTCTGCTGCTCCTCCTGCGCCGGCTGGCAGAGCACGAGGTTCTGGGCGCCGGTGCGGCAAGTGGAAACGGCGCCCGTCTGGGTGTCGAGGCGGAGAAAGCCACCCTCGATCGGCTGCATGGTGAAGCGGCCAGGGACGTCGCGGGTCTGTGCGGACGCGGGGAGCACGGCGAGGACGACAAGCACGGCCGGCGCCAGCAGACGGGATCGGATGGACATTGGAGCACTCCTGCGGCCAGCACGCGGCCAAAGCTATTGAGCCAAAGCTAGCAGATGATCGTGGCAGGCAGGCACTTCAAGGCCGGCATGTGTCCGCCCGGAAGCCCGGCTGCGTTCAGTCATCCGTGATGAGGCGGCCGACGACGCCGCCGAGCACAGCGCCGAGGATTGGCGCAACCCAGAACATCCAGAGCTGGAGTAAGGCGTCTGTGCCCGCGAAGACGGCTGACGCGAGACTGCGCGCCGGATTGAGCCCGCCGCCTGACACGGGGATCGCCAGCAGATAGAGGGCAACCGTCGCAAAGCCGACGGCGAGCGGCGCCAGCGTCGCCGGCGCGCGCCGGCCGCCCATGCCGACCACGACGAGCACCAGAACGGCTGTCGCGGCCATCTCCATCGCGAACACGGCGGCAAGCCCGTAGGCATGGCCGTAGGCATTCGCAACGGACGAAAGGCCGCCCTTCGGCGGCGCGGCCGCGCCGGCAATAACGAGCGCGAGGAGACCGACGGCGGCAAGACCGCCAACGCACTGCGCGAGGATCATCAGTGGCGCCCGGCTCGACTCGAGGCGGCCGGCCGCGATGAGGCCCAATGTGATGGCCGGATTGAGATGCGCGCCGGAGATGGGACTGAACGCAGACATCATGGCGACGACGACACAGCCGGTCGCGAGTGCGGCGGCCAGCGGCGCAATGCTTGGCGGCGCCAGCAGCAGCGTGCCGCAGAGCGCGAACACAAGCGCAAACGTGCCGGTGGCCTCCGCCGTGAGCTCACGGGTGCCCATGGGCGCCTCCTCGGTCGCAAGATACAGGTTATTGCGATAGCCGAGTCAGCGCGCTTTGTGAATGCATCGGCCAGATGCGCAACACCCCGCCTATACGCGGCGGGGTGTGCATCACGCCCGAATGTGAAGGCGAGCGCGGCGATCAATCGCCGACGCGGGCCATTCGCCCATTCAACCGATTGACGACGACGACCGTCGTGCCGACGCCGACGCGCCGCGCGAGGTCGGTCACGTGACCGTTCGTCATGCGGAAGCAACCGGAGGACGTCGCGCGCCCGATCGTGCGGGCGTCGTCGGTGCCATGGATGCGGTAGAGCGAGTTGCCGAGATAGAGCGCCTTTGCGCCGAGCGGATTGTACACGCCGCCCGTCATCTTCACTGGCAGGTAGGGCTGGCGCTGGCGCATTTCCGCCGGTGGATGCCAGTCGGGCCAGTCGGCGATGCGGCTGATGCGCTCCGTGCCGGTCCAGGTGAAGCCTTCGCGGCCGACCGAGATCGGATAGACGAGCGCATCGCGCGACGACTGCACGAGATAGAGCTTGCGGCCGGACGTATCGATGACGATCGTGCCGGGTGCGTAGCTGCTGACGAACGAGATGCGGTTGGGTCGCACCGGCGTAACGCTCGGGCGCGGACCGCCACTCATGAGTTGCTGGCCCATCGGACGCGGGCGAGGGCCGTAGCGATTCTCATCGTAGCGGGGGCTCTCGTAGGAAGGGGCACGGTAACCCGGCCGGCTCCAGGGCATCCACCATTCCTGTGCAAAGGCGGGCGGGGCCAGGGCGCACGCCATCGCGAGCGCCAACGCGGCACGAAACATCGTATCTTTACTCCTTATTTACCCGTAGCTTGCGGCTCCGAACGCACACGAATTGTGTAGCACGCAAATGAGGTGGGCCGAACCCCAAATGCACTGGCCTCACGTGAACTTGACTCCACCGTCTGACTGCATGGCGTCGGTGCACAGAAGGGCTGACGACATCGGGCCTGATTCACGGGTAGATTGTCTCTACGGAGAACTACTGATTTTCGCGGGAGCGAGTTTTCATGGCTAACATCAACGCCGGCCCCTTCACGACGCGTCCCGAGATCGAGGGCACGTTCGGTGTCTGTGCGACTACCCACTGGATCGCGACAGCGGTCGCCATGTCGATCCTGGAGAAGGGCGGCAACGCCTTCGATGCCGGCGTAGCGGCGGCCTTTACGCTGCAGGTCGTGGAGCCACACCTTTGTGGACCGGGCGGCGATGTGCCAGTGATCGTTTACGATACCAAGAAGGGTGTGCCGGAGGTCATCTGCGGCCAAGGCCCCGCGCCGGCGGGCGCCACGATCGCCCACTACCGCGATCATCTCGGCCTCGACATCGTGCCGGGTACGGGACTGCTCGCCACGTGCATCCCGGGCACGTTCGAGACCTACATGATGATCCTGCGCGACTATGGCACCATGCGGCTGCGGGACGTGCTCGAACCGTCGCTCGGTTATGCCAAAGGCGGCCATCCCATCGTCGAGCGGTGCTGCGCGACCATCGCAACCGTGAAGCAGCTGTTCTTGGAGCACTGGCCGACGTCGGCGACGGTGTATCTGCCGGGAGGTGACGTGCCGAAGCCCGGCACGCTGTTCCGCAATCCCGCGCACGCCGAGACGTACCAGCGCATTCTGAGGGAGGCCGAGGCCGGCGGTGGCGGACGCGAGGCGGAGATCGAGCGCGCCCGCAAAGCCTGGAGCCACGGCTTCGTCGCAGAGGCGATCGACAAATTCTGCCGCACGAACGAGGTCATGGACGTCAGTGGCCGGCGCCACAAGGGCGTGCTGACCGGCGCCGACATGGCCGGATGGCTCCCGACGATCGAGGCGCCGGTGTCACTCGATTATCACGGCTATACGCTGCTCAAGCCCGGGCCGTGGACACAAGGTCCGGTCATGCTTCAGCAACTTGCCATCCTCAAGGGCTATGACCTCGACAAGCTCGATCCGACGAGCGCCGACTTCGTCCATATCTGGATCGAGGCGGCGAAACTGGCTTACGCGGATCGCGAAGCCTTCTACGGCGATCCCAAGTTCGCCGACGTGCCCATGGAGACCCTGCTCTCCGAGCGTTACAACTCGGATCGTCGCCGCCTGATCGGCCAGTACGCTTCGATGGAGCAGCGCCCGGGCGTTATCGAGGGCTACGACGGCAAGGTCATCCTCAAGTCGACGTCGAGCGAGCGTCCCGGCATGAGTGCCGCAGGGGCCGGAGAGCCGACAGTCGGCGCCATGGGGAACGCGAAGGGCGATACCGTCCACATCGACGTCATCGACCAAGCCGGCAATATGTTCTCGGCGACGCCATCGGGCGGCTGGCTCCCGTCCTCGCCCGTGATCCCGGAGCTCGGCTGGCCACTCGGCAGCCGCGCGCAGATGTTCTGGCTTGAGGAAGGCCTGCCGGGATCGCTGGCGCCGGGCAAGCGCCCGCGCTCGACGCTCTCGGTCGGCATGGCCTTGAAGGAAGGCAAGCCATACATGGTCTGGGGCACGCCCGGCGGCGACCAGCAGGACCAGTGGAGCGCCCAATTCTTCCTGCGTCATGTCCATGCCGGCATGAACATGCAGCAGGCGATCGACGCGCCGGCCTGGCACATCGAGCATTTCCCGGCATCGTTCTGGCCGCGGGCGGCGCGCCCAGGTGTTGTGGTGGTCGAGAACCGCCTGCCGGCCGCGACGATCAAGGAGCTCGAGCGCCGCGGCCACAAAGTCGAGGTTGGCCCCGATTGGTCGGAAGGGCGCCTGACGGCAGCTTCGCAGGTTGGCCCGCGCCGTCGGGCTGCCGCTAATCCGCGCGGTATGCAGGGGTACGCGGCGGGGCGTTAGGCCATCATAAGTCAGCGCCCCGGCAGCGACGGCGCTGGAAGGATGCTCGACCGGATTCCCGGTCGGGCATGCTCACACTGTCGCGCGGGTCAAGCCGGGTGTCCGCCAAACCGCACGGCATCGAAATCGCCGATGAGCGAATTCGCCAGCGCGATTTCGAGGCAGGCATCCTGCGGGAGGAGGAACTTCAGCGCAGATGCCTTCAACCTTAGGTGGTCTACGCTGCGAGCGTGCAGGGTGCTGAGCTGTCCGCAGATTTCATAGAGACGCTCGGTTAGATTGTCCAAAGACCGCTGAATTTCTGCTTCGTCAATGGGCCTGGACGGCTGGTCAATCGAGCAAGATGTGCTCTCGAACAAGTTGATCAATTGATAGAAACGATCACTCATTTGACAAATATCAAACGTGTTATTCTGCCCTTCTGCCGTGTCAAACGCCTGTGTTCGATCCTCCTCACGCCGGCACTCAATGTAGTCTCCGCCTGAATGTTCCATCGTTTATACTCATGAATACGTGTTTGTCCCTCCATCAGCGCACGTGCGCGAAGTTATTCATCGCCGATGGCGGGTGGCAGAAGTGTTATAGAAGCGTCAGCCTGTCAATGAATTCATGACGAGCGAATATAAACGTCCGCTTGCTAGAAGCGCGCAGAGAGTATTCCCGTTATGCAAATACCACGATCCTCGCGCGAGGGGTTGGCCCTGGGATATCGCGAAAGCTGAATATTCAACAAAACTTAGGATTGTGGGCTGACGAACTTTGTTCGTAGACGGAGTGATGCCGCGGGCAGGCGCGCGATCCGACATCACGCGTCATTAAGCCGCAAAATATGATGTGGACTGGGATGGTGGGCAGTACAGGGATCGAACCTGTGACCCCTACCATGTCAAGGTAGTGCTCTACCGCTGAGCTAACTGCCCATCCCGTGAGGTGCCCGCTGCCGCGCGGTGCGGCCGGGCGAGGTGGCTCTCTTAGCGAACGGGGGACGTTCGCGCAAGGATGGACTGCGCGCCTTAGGGAAAAAGAGCGCCCGCTTCAGGCGGCCCAGTACTCCGGGAAGGCAATCCAGGCGCGGCGCAGGTCGCTTGGTGCCGGTTTGTGTGCTGCGTGGATCCGCA
The DNA here is from genome assembly GCA_035565975.1 of Hyphomicrobiaceae bacterium. Taxonomy (GTDB): domain Bacteria; phylum Pseudomonadota; class Alphaproteobacteria; order Rhizobiales; family Hyphomicrobiaceae. The sequence continues at coordinate 43,490 of DATMRT010000056.1, read as the reverse complement.
TCAGAGCTTCGCGGCGGGCTACCGCGCGAGCGAGCGAGGCCTGGAACATGTCCGCGAGATCGTCGCGGTAGGCGGCAGCCGCAGAGGCGTTACCGCTGGCCAGCGCAGCCGCGGCCTCACCGGCCATTTCGCCGGAGATGACGGCCGCGAGAATCCCGGCGCCCGTGATCGGGTTCGTGAGGCCGGCGGCATCGCCTGCGAGAAGCAGGCGCGCAGGCCCGATTTTCGCGACCGGCTCGAGCATTCCGCCGCTCGGGATGGCGCCGCCCGTATGGCCGAGCACCTCGCGGCCGACGCGCCCCTGGGCGGCAAGCTGCGCGTGCAAATCGTCGAGCAGCGGCTTGAAGTGCGCCCGCCAGCGTGGATCGCCGCCAAGGCCGAGGTTGGCGACCTCGCCCTTGGGAAACAGCCACGCATAGCCACCTGGCAGCTTGTGCGAGAGGAAAATGTCGGTTTCCTCGAATGGCATAAGAAGCGGCACTGTCATCTGCCGCGTCTCGGCCAGCGCTGTGTTCTCGATGCCGGCGGCGGCGCCGACTGCCGATCGCGGCCCGTCCGCACCGATGATCACGCGTGCCGAGAGCCGGCTCCCGTCCGAGAGGCGCGCGCTGCCGTCGGCATCGATCCCGCGGAGCGAGAGCCCGAACCACGTCTGAGCGCCCGCCTGCTCCGCGCGCGCGACGAGGGCGGCATCGAAAGCACGCCGGTCGATCATCACGCCGGAGAATTGCTCCTTGAGATGCGGAGGCTCGTCCTCGACGAAGGTCGTCATGGCGCGGATGCGCTGCTGGCGGTGCTGGTCGAGGTCCGGGATCTGCTGGCCGATCAACGCCGGCACGAACTCGGCGCACTGCACGGGCACGCCGGCGACGCGCTTGCGGTCGATCGCGATCACGCGGGCACCGCGTGTCGCGGCTGCAGCCGCCGCGCTCGCGCCGGCCGGCCCGAGGCCGACGACCAGCACGTCGATGGTCTGCCGCTCGCTCACCTTCTTCGTCCTCAGTGTCCCTCGAAAGCCATCAGCGTCTCGCAGCGGATGCCCATGGCCTCAAGCCGCTGGCGTCCGCCGAGATCGGGAAGATCGATGATGAAGGCGGCCCCGACGATCGTGCCGCCTGAGCGCTGCACGAGCTTCGCTGCGGCCTCGCACGTGCCGCCCGTCGCAATGAGGTCATCGACAATGAGGATGCGCGCACCGGGGCGGATCGCATCCTCGTGAATCTCCATGGTGTCGATGCCATACTCGAGCGTGTACTCCTGGCCGATCGTCTTCCAGGGCAGCTTACCCTTCTTGCGGATCGGCACGAAGGCGGTGCCGAGCCGGTCCGCCACCGCGCCGCCGAGGATGAAGCCCCGCGCCTCGATACCTGCCACCGCATCGATCGGCTCGCCGCGCCACGGCTCCGCCATGCGCACGAGCGTTGCCTTGAAGCCCTGCGCGTCGCCAAAGAGCGTCGTGACATCGCGGAACATGATGCCGGACTTCGGGTAGTCGGGGATCGTGCGGATGAGGCTTTTGAGGTCGGCCAACGGTGCTTTCCTTTCTCTTCGTGTCGATCGGGCGTGCTCAGGTCTCCCAGGGCACGCCGCCCGCGTAGGTGAGATAGGGCACGCCCGCAAGCCAGCCCGAGTCCACCGGTAGCAGGATGCCCGTGATCGTGCGTGCCTGGTCCGAGGTGAGGAACGCGATCGCGTTGGCGATATCCGAAGGCTCCGGCAACGTCTTCAGGGCGTGCACGCTCATGATCTTGTTCATGTCGCGCTGCCCGGCGGCGACCTTCGCGCGCAGCGGCGGTGTCATCACGTAGGTCGGCCCGACGCTGTTCACGCGGATGTTGTGGCGGCCGAGCTCGACCGCGAGAAGCTGTGTGAGGCGTGCGATCGCGGCCTTGCCCATGTTGTACGCAGGGATCGGCAATGGCTGGGCGGAGTTGATCGAGCCGATGGTGACGATCGCGCCGCGCTGCTCCGGAATCATGCGGCGCGCGAACGAGCGGCAGGCATGGAGTGTGCCGTTGTAGTTCACCTGCCACATGCGGTCGTGGGCGGCCATGTCCATGTCGAGAATGGATTCGGTGTTCGGGATGAGGCCGGCGGACGTGACCAGGATCCTCGGCGCCCCCATTTCGCGCGCGACGCTGTCGGCGGCTGTCTCCACGGCCTCGGCATCGGCGACGTCGCACCGCCACGCCCGGGCACCATTGCCGATATCGCGCGCGACCGCGTCGGCCGCTTCCATGTTCACGTCGAGGATGGCAATGCGGTAGCCATCCGCGGCGAGCCGGCGTGCGGTCGCCTCGCCGATGCCGCTCGATCCGCCCGTGATGACGGCAATGCCTGTCGCTGCGGCCATGTCTGTTTTCTCCCCTGGGACATTTTTGTAGGCCCTGTGGCCCTGCTCCGCCCGAAAGGTTAGCCGAAGGCAGGTTCCACAACCAGCGCTTGAATTTGGGCGCACCTCTTTATTGCGCGCCCCCGCGCCTGCGGCTATCAGTCAGCCGCGGCAGCACGCTGGGGAAGGGGACGGCGGCTGGCAGTGCAACCAGTGCCGGACCGAGCATGGACAATTTGAAACTCATTGCCCTCGACGCCGAGGATCTCAATGTCATCTCCGCGCATCTGCAGGATGCCGTGCTGAAAGTCGGCGACATGGCCTTCGTGCCGCGCGAGCGGCGTTTTGCAGCGATCCTGAACCGCTTCGACTGGACGACGGCGCTGCCCGGCGCCAAGCGCAAGGCCCCGACGCGCCGGCAGACGGCGCTCCGCCTCGAACGCGTGATCGGGGCTCAGGTGAGCGGCATCGACCTCAAGGCCGGCCACGAGGTGTTGGCGCTGCTGGCACTGCAATTCGAGCCGTTGGGGACGGAGGATCCCCAGGGGTATCTGACGCTCGTGTTTGCCGGTGGCGGCGCGGTGCGGCTTCACGTCGAGTGCATCGAGTGCGAGATGAAGGATCTGGGTCCGGCTTGGCAGGCGCGCGCGGTGCCGAAGCATCCGGATGACGTTGCACAGTAGGCCGCTCAGCTAGCCAGGGAATGCACAAAATCCCCTCTCCCCGCTTTTGCAGGGAGAGGGTTAGGGTGAGGGGCGGCCACAGACGCGGACGTTGGCGTTGTGCCACCGCCCCACCCCGGCCCTCGCCCCGTAAGAACGGGGAGAGGGGGAGAGATCGGCCAGAAAGTACGACACATGCCAATGCGCCTTGTGACATCCGATGCCGGCTTCGAGGCGGCCTTCCGCACGTTCCTCGCGCAGAAGCGTGAAGTTTCGGAAGACGTGGACGCGCAGGTGCGTACCATTCTCGCGGACGTGCGCGCGCGCGGCGATGCGGCGCTCATCGCATTCACGCAGCGCTTCGACCGCTTCGATGTGGCCACCAAGGGCCTGCGCATTGCGCCGGAGGAGATCGCTTCTGCCGTCGCCTTGGCGGATGCGGAGACCGTCGCTGCGCTCACGCTCGCGCGGGATCGCATTGCCGCCTATCACCAGCGCCAGATGCCGCAGGACGACCGCTATCGCGATGCGCTGGGCGTCGAGCTCGGGGGGCGCTGGACGGCTGTCGAGGCGGTCGGTCTCTACGTGCCGGGCGGTACGGCCTCGTATCCAAGCTCCGTCCTCATGAACGCCATCCCGGCGCGCGTTGCCGGTGTGCCGCGCATCGTCATGGCCGTGCCGGCGCCGGACGGGCAGCTCAATCCGCTCGTGCTCGTCGCGGCCCATCTCGCCGGCGTCGAGGAAATCTATCGCATCGGCGGCGCGCAGGCCGTTGCCGCGCTCGCCTACGGCACCGAGACGATTGCGCCTGTCGCTAAAATCGTCGGGCCGGGCAATGCCTACGTGGCAGCGGCCAAGCGGCAGGTTTTCGGGACCGTCGGCATCGACTCCATCGCAGGCCCGTCCGAGGTTCTGGTCATCGCGGATCGCGACAATGATCCCGAATGGATCGCCGCCGACCTCCTCGCCCAGGCCGAGCACGATACGGCGGCGCAGTCGATCCTCATGACGGACGATGCGGCCTTCGCGGATGCAGTGAGCGCCGCCGTCGAACGGCAGCTCGCCGTGCTTCCGCGCGGGGCGATCGCGGGCGAGAGCTGGCGGGACTTCGGTGCCGTCATCATTTTGAGCGAACTCGGCGAGGCGCCTGCGCTTGCCGACCGCATTGCCGCTGAGCATCTCCAGATCGCCGTCCGCGATGCCGACCATCTCTCTGATGCCATCCGCAATGCCGGCGCAATCTTCCTCGGCGCCCACACGCCCGAAGTGATCGGCGATTACGTCGCAGGCTCCAATCACGTCCTGCCGACGGCACGCAGCGCCCGTTTCTCATCGGGCCTCGGCGTTCTGGACTTCATGAAACGTACGTCGATCCTGCGTCTCGACGAAAGCGCCCTTGCTGCGCTCGGTCCCCCAGCTATGCGCCTCGCCTCGGCCGAAGGGCTCGAGGCGCACCGCCGTTCGATCGCCGTGCGCCTCGGCCCGAATGCGCAAAGCCCTGGAGGGGCAAGGGAGGATACGTGAGCGAGACTCCCGGTGCGCCCAGTTCCCGGCTCGTCGGCATCACGCTCGACGAAGCCTCGATCACGCGCGGCAACGCAAACATCGAGCACGAGCGCGAGGTCGCGATCTACGACATCCTCGACTCGAACACGTTCGAGGTCGAGGGGCGCGAGGGACCTTTCACGCTCAAACTCGCGGTGATCGAGGATCGCCTTCACTTCATCGTCGATACCGAGCCCGCGACGGGCGAGTATACGCTCATGCTCTCGCTGTCGCCGCTGAAGCGCGTCATGAAGGACTACTTCATCGTCTGCGACAGCTACTACAAGGCCATTCGCACCGCGCCGCCTTCGCGCATCCAGGCCATCGACATGGGCCGGCGTGGCCTCCATGACGAGGGGAGCCGCCTGCTGAGCGAGCGCCTCAAGGGCAAGATCGAGGTCGATCACGACACCGCGCGGCGTCTCTTCACGCTGATCTGCGCGCTCCACTGGAAAGGCTGACGCACCATGCCGGGCGGTGCGGGCAGCAACGTGGCGAGCGAGGGGGCGAGCCCGGGGGGCAGCGATGGGGATGGCGTGCGTGAGCTGCCCGGCGCCGTGCTGTTCGCCTGCACGATGAACGTCGTGCGTTCGCCGATTGCGGCGGCGATCCTGCGCTATCTCGCCGGCCGGCGCGTGTATGTCGCCTCGGCTGGCGTGAGAGCCGGTGCCGAGCGCGACCCATTCGTGACGGCCGTGATGGACGAGATCGGCATCGACGTTTCCGAGCACGCGCCGCTCGCACTCGCCGATCTCGACGACACCTCGTTCGATCTCATCGTGTCGCTGTCGCCCGAGGCGCACCACTCGGCGCTGGAACTCACGCGCACCATGGCCGTCGACGTCGAGTATTGGCCGACGTTCGACGCTTCGCTGATGGTCGGGCAGGGCAATCGCGAGCAGACGCTCGATGTCTACCGGCGCGTGCGCGACCAACTCTTCGAGCGCATCAAGCGCCGTTTCGGCTTCGAGGGCGGACCGACGGTTTAGACCGTGGCCCGCCGCATCTCACTATCTTGGAAAGGGCTCGAGGCCCGCATCCACGCCCTCTGGGAGGGGCGCGCGCGAGACGTTCAGGATCATGGCGAGCAGGCTGTAGTAGCCGTGGATGCCGATCATATCGACGATGCCGCGCTCGCCGAACTGCTCCTTCGTGCGCGCGTACGTTGCGTCGCTGACCGAGCGGTTGCGCGAGAGCTCGTCGATGAAGTCGTAGATCGCGGCTTCATCGGCCGCCATCTTCGCCGGGCGGCGGCCTTCTGCGATCGCGTCGATAATCTCGGCAGCGAGCCCCGCCTTCTCGGCGATGGTGCGGTGGTGATGCCACTCGAAGGTTTGCGACCACACGCGCGCCGTCATCAGGATGACCATTTCCGAGCGGCGCGGCTCGAGTGCACTGTTGAAGCGCAGATATTCGCCCGTCTTCTGCAGGCGGTTCATGAAATCCGGGCTGCGCAGCAGCGGGATGAACGGGCCGACGAGATGGCCGCGCGGGCCGGAGATGATGTCCTTGACGGCAGCTTTCTGCGCGTCCGTCATCTCGGCATCAGGGATCGGCGGCATGCGCGGCGGGCGTGCGGTCATGAGTGGACTTTCCTCTTTCTAGTCGGGCTAAGGGTTAGACACTCGGCCAGTCGCTGGTTTTTCGAGCGATGAGCTGTGATCGTTGATGAAGAATGTCGAGGCAAGGCGCGAATGATCTTGCGAACAGGCGTATCGCATCGCCTGGCCGGTCGGCACTCGGAAGCTTGGAGCCCCAGTCGAGATCGTCCCACATAATGATCCCATCGACTTTCAACAGTGGCCATGCAGCAGCCGTGTTCGCAAAGACGCTGTCCCGCTGCTTGCCGGCGTCAATATAGATCACATCAAATCTGGAGCGATTGCGCGCGAGGTCGTCGAGCACGCTGAGGACCGAGCCCTTGATCTTGGTGATGCGTGCTCCGTAGGGCTTCAAGTTCGCGTCAAAACGCTCCTCGACGGTCAAGCCATCACTGCCAATTGCGTGCTTGGTCACGAATACGAAGCGATCGACGCTCGAGACGTGGGATAGTGGCAGATATTCGAGAAATGCAATGGCGGATCGGCCTTCGAAGGCGCCGAGCTCCAGCACCTGTATGGGCTTGTCGCGGAACGGCGCGAGTGCCGCGAGCCAGGGGTCGAGCTTCGAGCCCAGCCAGTCGGTCGTGAAGCTCTTACCCTCGAACCACGCCGCAACGTCCGGCCTCGGCCCCTCGAAATCAAGCCGGGGCTGCCCTCGCCATCGCGCACGCGCTTCCTTCAGAAGCCTCCTGCCGCCAACCACGTTCAGGTCCCGCTCTTGGTGTTCCAGCCGACCGTATCCTTGTCGAGGAACTTGTTGGGCTTGAGGAAGATCGAGAGCACGAGGCAGCCGTTCGGCGAATGGGCATTGTGGCGGTTACCGGCGGGACGCCAGACAAAATTGCCTGCGGACGCTATGCCTTCCTCATCCTCGAGCGTGCCTTCGAGCACCCAGGTCTGCTCGATCTCGACGTGCTCGTGATAGGGGAGCTGCGTGCCCGGTGCGAAACGGAAGAGCGCCGTGACGAGCCCGCTCTCCTTGTCCTCGACCAGCACTTTCATGTCGACGCCGGGAAAGCGCGTCTCCTGCCAGGGCAGCTCCGCGACATCCAGATAGCGCGAGGCGAGAGGGCCGAGCTTGTCGGAATCCTTGAGAAAGGGCGTGGTGGCGACCATGGGCGGCGAGCTCCCTAATTCGATATTCTCATTTGGCGTGAATACGCGCCTGAGATTTTCACCTGCCGCTGCGGCTGTCAAACCCGCGGCGCCGAGTTTCGATCAAGCCTGGAGCGTCGCAAAACGCGCGGCAAGATCCGTCCCGATCAGGCTGTCGTAGGCGGCGAGCGTCTGGCGCTGCATGGCCCCGACGGTGAAGCGCGCGGCGATGGAAGCGATGGCACGGGCGCTCATAGCCTGGCGCGCGGCTTCCGGCATGGCGAGGGCTTCGGCGATGGCGGCGGCCAGGGCCGGGGCGTCATTGGGTGGCACGTGCCAGCCCGTGGCCTCGTCGGAAGTGACCTCGGGTGGTGCGAGCACGATCTCGGGCGGAGCGCCGATGTTCGTCGTGATGGTCGGGCAGCCGACGGCGAGCGCTTCCGCCGCAGCGCGCCCGAAGGCTTCGGGCTCGATCGAGGCAACCACTGCGACATGCGCAATGGCGAAGGCTGCGGCAATATCCTCGACGTGTCCGACGAGCCGTACGCAATCGGCAATACCCTGTTCGGCGGCGCGCCTTCGCAGGTTGTTGGCATACTCTTCACGGCCTTGCGCATCACCCGCCAGGATCAGCACGGCATCACCAAGTCGTCCTTCGGTATTGAGGCGCGCGACGGCATCGATGACGCTCTGCTGGCCCTTCCAGGTCGTCAGACGCGCGGCGTGAAGGATGACGGGCTGATCCGGCCGCACGCCCCAAGCTGTCCGCAGGCGGGCACGACGCTCGGGATCGATGGCGGCAGGTGAAAAACGAGCGATGTCGACACCGCGCGGGATGACCCACGGTGTTCCCGCGAGCGCGCCATAGCGTCCAACGATCAGATCGGCGGTATAGCGCGAGTTTGCGATCACGACATCGCCGCGTGCCATGACGCTGTTGTAGAGCCGCTTGAGGCGCCCCCGCTCGCCGTAGGCGCCGTGATAGGTCGTGACGAATGGTATGTGCGTGCGCCGCGCTGCCATGAGGGCGCTCCATGCCGGGGCGCGGCTGCGCGCATGAAGCAGCGAGACCGAGCGCGCGCGGACGAGGCGGGCGAGGCGACGGCCGTTGGCGAGGATCGTCGCCGGGTTCTTGCTCTCGAGCGGCATGACGATAATCTCGCCGCCGAGTGCCGTGATGCGTTCGACCATGCGCCCGCCTTCGGTGGCGACCAGCGCCCGCGCCCCCGTCCGCACGAGCGCCTCGACGATCTCGATCGTGGAGAGCTCGGCGCCGCCGGTGTCGAGCCGTGGCACGATCTGCAGTATGGTGGGTGCCTGATCGGCCATGCGTCCGGCTGGGTTGTGGCGCAGGAAGAGCCCGCGCGGCTCACGAAGTCGAGGTTTTATAGGATGGCGGAGGCGGAACCACAATTTCTGCGCGTTGGCGGTGGTGCTTCCGAGCGCCGCATCACCTATCTCGCCGAGCCCGGCGCGCCCGGCAAGGAGCCGGGCGTCATGTGGCTCTCGGGGCTCAAGTCCGAGATGACCAGCACGAAGGCTTCCGTCCTCGCGGATTGGGCGCGCGCGCACGGCCATCCGTGTACGCGTTTCGATTATTCAGGGCATGGGCAGTCGCCGGGCCGCTTCGAGGATGGCACGATCGGCGCATGGCTCGAGGAGGCCGCGGCGGTCTTCGGCCAAGTGACGCGAGGCCCGCAGATCCTCGTCGGCTCCAGCATGGGCGGCTACATCGCACTACTGGTCCTGCGGGCGCTCATGCGTGATGCGCCCGCAGAAGCCGCGCGCATCAAAGGGCTCCTGCTCATCGCGCCTGCCTGGGACATGACCGAGCGGCTGATGTGGCCGCGCTTTCCGGAGAACGTGCGGCGCGAGATTCTGGAGAAGGGCGTATACCTCAGGCCCTCGAAGTACGGCGATGGCGATTACGCGATCTCGCGGCGCCTGATCGAGGAGGGTCGCAATCACCTCATCGGCGACGCACCCTTCGATCCCGGTCGGCCGATCCACGTGCTGCACGGCCTGCTCGACCCGGATGTGCCGTGGGAGCACACGCTCGATCTTGTCGCGCATCTCTCCGGCGATCACGTGCAGGTGTCAGCAGTGCCGGACGGTGAGCACCGTCTCTCGCGCCCCGAGGACCTCGATCTGATGATCCGCGCGCTCGAAGGCCTCGCTGGCGTGTCGTACGCGGAGTGACTTACCAGCGCTCGCGAGGGCCCATGAGCTTGGGGTCCGCCGCCGCGCGCTCGCCGTCCACGAGGCCGGCGCCAAGGGCATTGTCGAGGGCGTGGGGTGGGAGGTCTTCGGCCTCCGCCTCGGAGATCACCCACATGGTGTAGCCGTCGCCCTCGATGGCGCCCGTGCAGGCAAGGCGACCACCTGCCGTTACGCGGCAGCGCGAGAGCGCCTCGACCCACTCGGGCGCACGCCGGTCGTGGCGAATGATGCGGATGTCGACAGGCTGCAGTTCTACCGGCAGCTTACCGACATCGACATTGCGGAAGACGCAGGTATAGGCGTGATTGCACGCGCCGGCGCGGCGGCTGATGGCATTGCCGAAGCGCGTCGCGCCATGGCCATAGAGGAAGCTTGCCGACTCTTCGGGGCCGTTGCTCACGTAGCAGCCCTCGCTCGTGCAGAGAACGGGGTCCATGCTCTCGTAACGGCGTCCACGGCGGTAGCGTGGCTCCATCTGCAGGAGCACCGCGACATGCCCGTCGAACGCGCGCTTCGGCTCAGGGTCCTGATAGGCCGGCGGGGCCGAGCCCTGGCGCGTGCGGGGTGGCTGCAGCGGGACATCGCGGCGCTCGTCATATCCACCAATGCGCGCGCGGCCGGATGACGGCTCGAGCAGGCGCTGTTCGCGCGCGTCGACGACGGGGCCTGCAACCTGAAGACTGTCGGCGGCAGGGATGGCGTCGGCTGCTGATCCCGGGGTCTGGTCGGTGGCAATGCCGGTGCGCTGCGCCAGATGCTCCTCGCGAATACGGTGCAGGCGTTCGGCGACACGCGCGATCTCCGCCTCGGCCTCGATGTCGGCAACGCGGCGTGTCTCCTCCGCCGTTGCGCGCGCGATCGTGCGCTGTGCTTCGGCAGCATGCTTCTCGGCTTCCGCGCGTGCGGCTTGCTCGGCAGCAACGCGGCGGACTTCGTCGGCTTTGCGCACCTCTTCAGCCTTGCGAATTTCCTCGGCCTTGCGCGCGGCTTCGGCGCGCCGGGTTTCTTCGGCGGCCCACGCTGCCTGCTCGGCGCGGCGGGCCTCCTCTGCGAGGCGCCGGGTCTCGGCACGTCGTGCCTCTTCCTCGGCCTGACGCGCGATCTCGGCCCGCTTGGCTGCCTCAGCCTTGCGCGCTTCTTCGGCGGCAGCTTGCTCGGCGGCGATGCGCAAGGCCTCGGCGGCGCGCTTGGCCTCTTCGGCCTTATGTGCTTCCTCGGCAAGGCGGGCCTTTTCGGCGGCCTTTGCAGCTTCGATCTGGCGATCCTTCTCGGCACGTTCCTCGGCAGCTTTTGCCTCGCGGGCTTCGCGCTCTACCCGGATGGCGTCGAGGCGGGCGGCCTCTTCCTCCAGCTTGCGGCGCTCTTCGGCTTCGGCGCGGGCGCGGCGCAGCATCTCGGCTTCGTAAGCCTTCTGAGCCTTGGCGCGAGCAGCCTTTGCAGCTTCTTCGCGCGCCTTTTTGCGTGCTGCTTCCTTGCGCTGCGCTTCCGCGCGTGTCGCATCCTCGGCAAAGCGATTGGCAATTGCGTGTGCGGGATCACTTGCGGGCTGAGCCATGGCCGGGAGGTCGGCGACGAACAGGGCGGCGGCTACGGCGCCGGCGACGCCTGCCATTCGATGAAGTTTGAAATGAGCTTGAAATGCGTGACGCTTCGAATGGGCCATTCGCCGCTCCTCCCTCACGGAGACACGATCACAATCGGCAGCGCGGACCGGGGCGCCGTCATCAAGTGGAATACGCAGTACGGAATGACGGTACGCTTCGATTTTGGCGGCCGCGCGGACTTAGGATGAACGCTCGGTGAATTTGCTCACGCCGTTCCTTAGAGCGTGTGGGCTGCTTCACGTGCGCAGAAACGCGGCGTCGTGAGCCAATCCGTCGCGATAGGTCGGAAAAGAAAGAGCGACACCCAATGCTCGTTTCATGCGCGCGTTGGAGACGCGTTTGCATTCCGAATAGAAGCTGCGTGCCATGGCTGTGAGATCGGCCGTGGCGAACGCGATCGAGGGTGGCGGCGGCAACTCGAGCAATGTGGCGGCATAGCGGAGCACGTCCTGCGGCGGCGCCGGTTCGTCGTCCGTGACATTGAATATCGCGTGCGTGGCCTCCTGCTTGATGGTGGCCGCGAGCACGTTGGCGATATCCTCGACATGAATGCGGTTGAAGACCTGCCCGGGTTTCACGATCGCGCGCGCTGTGCCATTGCGCACGGATTCGAGCGGGCCGCGGCCGGGACCATAGATGCCGGCGAGGCGAAAGACCTCGACGCGGATGCCGGTGCGTGCCGCAAGATCGAGCCATGCCCGTTCGGTAGCTAAACGCCAGATGCTGCGCGTGCTTGTCGGCTTCGGGGCGGTTGTTTCATCAACCCACGCGCCACCATGATCGCCGTACACGCCGACCGTCGAGAGATAACCGATCCATGCAAGGGACCGCGGGAGGTCATCGGCATGATGCCGGAGCAGGGGATCGCCGATGGCGTCGGGCGGTGCGGACACGAGCACGTGCGTCGCCGTGGCGAGAGCATGCCGCAGCGCATCGCTCGGTGCCGCGCCGTCGAAAAGAATGGCCTCGTAGCCGAGGGACGCAACGCGTTCGGTGCCGGTCGGTGTCTTCGCCGTGCCGATGACGCGCCAGCCTCGTGCAGCGAGGCGTGCAGCAAAGACCTGCGCCGTGTAGCCGAGCCCGATGCAGACGAGCGTGCTCATGAGGCGAGCGCCGCAGCCCATTCCTCGCGGACGTCTTCATCACTCTCGCGCGCATGAGCCTCGGCGAGCGCCCGCACATGATCGCGGGAGGCGAGTTGCGCGAGAGCCCAGACTGCCGCGCCGCGCACGATGGCGGCCTCGTGTGCGAGCAAGGACTCGATGGACGAGACGAGCGAGGTATCCGCACTGTTGCCCGCCGCAATCAATACGTTGCGCAGGAACCGGGCGAGGCCGGACCGCTTGATCGGCGTGCCGGCAAAGCGCTGACGGAAAGCCTCGTCATCGAGCGCAAGAAGATCCGCGATCCGCGGTCCTTGCGTCTCCGGCCGGATTGCCATCTGCTGATCATGCGCGGCCTGAGCGAACTTGTTCCACGGGCAGACGGCGAGACAGTCGTCGCAGCCGAAGATGCGGTTACCGATAGCTTTGCGGAACTCGAGCGGGATCGGTCCCTTGTGCTCGATGGTGAGGTAGGAGATGCAGCGCCGCGCATCGAGCTGGTAAGGCGCGGGGAAGGCCGCTGTCGGGCACGCATCGAGGCAACGTCGGCAGCTCCCGCAGCGTGTGCCTTCCGCTTCATCCGGTTCGATATCTGCTGCAGAAAGAATGATGCCGAGATAGAGCCACGAGCCGTGCTCGCGCGAGACGAGGTTCGTGTGCTTGCCTTGCCAGCCGAGGCCGGCGAGCGCCGCAAGCGGCTTCTCCATGAGCGGCGCGGTGTCGACGAACACTTTCACGTCGGCGCCCGTCGCGATCTGCACGGCGCGCGCGACGCGCTTCAGGCGCGGCTTGACGACGTCGTGGTAGTCGCGCCGGGCCGCATACACGGAGATGCTGGCACGATCTCTCTCCTTCAGAAAACGAAGTGGATCCTCATCCGGCGCGTAGCTGAGGCCGAGAACGATGGCGCTCCTCGCCTCGGCCCACATGGCGGTGGGATGCCGGCGCCGTTCGGCCTTGGCCTCGAGCCAGTCCATGTCGCCGTGACGGCCGTTCGCGATGAACTTCAGGAAGTATTGACCCGGCTCCATGCCGAGATCGGCGATGCGCGCAATACGCACCGCGCTGAAGCCTGCCGCGGCCGCCTCACGCGCAACGGTGGCGCGGACATCGCGCGCCATGTCGTCCGGCCGGATGGCGCCGTCGCCCGCGTGCTTCTCCCGCACGGCCGGTGTCGGCGCCATGATGGCCTCACGCGGCCTCGGCAAAGCTCAGCCGGAAGCCGTGCACCTCGGCGAGCGTCTGAATGGCCTTTTCGGCCTCGGCTTCGGGGAGCTCCGTGAAGGGCGGGCGGAGCTCGGCCCACAGCGGGTCGTTGCGGTAGTGCGCCAGCAGCGCCTTGAGCACCGGGATCATGGGGTATTGCTGGATGGCCTGGCGGAGCGCCGTGACGTTCGCCTGGATCTTGTCCGCGTTGGGGCCCTGCCAGTTATCGAAGACCTCGCGGATGGCGCGCGCACTCACGTTCGCGGTTGCCGAGATGCAGCCGGCGCCCCCGAGACGGAGCGCGTCGAGCAGGAAGGATTCCGAGCCCGGGAAGACCTCGAAGCCGGGGAAGGCCTTGATGATGGCCTTGGTATTGGTCCAGTCGCCCGAGGAATCCTTGAGACCGACAACGGTCTGGGGGAACTCCTTGCGCAGGCGCTCGATCAGCGGCAGCGAGAAGCCGACCTGGGCGATCGGCGGGATATGATAGAGGTAGACCTTGAGATCATCGTCGGCGACCTCCTCGATCACCTCGGCGAAGAAGCGGAAGAGGCCCTCCTCGCTCGGGTTCTTGTAGTAAAAGGGCGGCAGCATGAGCACGCCGCCACAGCCGAGCTCTACGGCGTGATCGGTGAGCAGGATCGCGTCGGCAAGCGAGCACATGCCGGTGCCCGGCATGAGCTTCGACGGCGGAACGCCAGCCTCGACGATCTCCTCGAGCATCTCCATGCGCTCGTCGATGCCGAGCGAGTTCGCCTCGCTCGTCGTGCCGAAGGGTGCAAGCCCCGTGCAGCCATCCTCGAGCAACCATTCGCAGTGCTCGACGAAGCGGTCGAGGTCCGGCGCGCCGTCCTCGCCGAAGGGGGTGAGGACCGGGGCGATCACGCCGGAGAAAATCGGGTTCGTCTTCATGGCGGCGTTCCTTGTTGGCGCGCGCGGGCTGCTGGTTCTGGTTGGCGGCCACGCGGGCCGCCGGCGTATGGCTCAGGCGGGCATGGGTATGCCGTCCTGCGGCACCGGCACGTGATAACCCCTCTGCACGGCCGGACGCGCGGCAATGGCCTTGTACCAGCGCGTGACATTCTCGTACTGGCCAAGATTGATGCCCTGCCACTCGAAGCGCGAGATCCAGGGCCACGTGGCCATGTCCGCGATCGTGTAGTCGCCGGCAATGTATTCGGTCTTGGCGAGCTGGCGGTCGAGCACGCCGTAGAGACGCGCGGCCTCTTTAAGATAGCGCTCCTCCGCATAGGGGGCCTTGCCCTTGTTGAAGCGCACGAAATGGTGGACCTGGCCGAGCATGGGACCGATCCCGCCCATCTGCCACATGAGCCACTGCATCATGTTCCAGCGTCCCTTCTCGTCCGTCGGCCAGAACTTGCCTGTCTTCTCGGCAAGATACATCAAAATGGCCCCGGACTCGAACAGGGCGAGGCCATTGTCGCGGTCGACGATCGCGGGAATGCGGTTGTTGGGGCTGATGGCCAGGAATTCCGACTTGAACTGCTCGTCTTTGGAGATGTTGACCGCGTGGACCGTATAGGGAAGCCCCACCTCCTCGAGCATGATGGAGACCTTGCGCCCATTGGGTGTGGACCACGTGTAAAGATCGATCATTGCATCCCCTCACGGCCGGGCCGATCCCCCGGCAGCTGTTTGATCTCGAAGCGCGTGAGGGTAGACGCTCCATGGTCCAGGGGCAATGAGGACATGAGCGCCGCCCCGATATCCGATACCGAGCATCGGACGCAGCAGCAACTCTTGACGGATGATGAACGTCTCGACAGCTCGCGGACATCCTCACAACAAAGTGCCGGACTATTCTGATGATCGGGGCTCGTTAGCGTTGACCAGTTCTTAGGCCGTCCGGTCGTATACTTTCCCTCATGTTGCGTAGGTGGGTAAAATTCGGGCTGACGATTGCGGCGCTGCTCCAGATACAGGGCTGCGGCAATCCGGCGTACTTCATCGCCAAGGAAGAGCCGTGGCGCGCTGACGAGGAGCGCCGCTGTCTCGCCTCGGGCTACGTTCGCAACAATCCCTACATTACCAAGCGCAGTGCGCTCGGCGGGCCTGCGCCCTGCGGCGCTGTCCAGCCGCTCTTCGTGAGCGCGACGGCGCACGGCGCCGTGAGCCTGGCTCCGGCGGCGACCCTGCAGTGTCCCATGGTGCCGGCGACCGATCACTGGGTCGTCACGTCGGTCATGCCGGCCGCGCGCCGCTACTTCGGCACCGACCTCGTCGAGCTGAAAGTGATCGCCTCCTACTCCTGCCGGCCCCGCAATGGCATCGCGGGGGGTATTCTTTCTGAGCATGGCTTGGCCAATGCCCTTGACATCGCGGCCTTTAAGCTGGCGGATGGACGAGAGGTATCCGTGCTCTCGGGTTGGAATGGCGACGTTGCCGAGCGTGCGTTTCTTCGCGCGGTTCATAGTGGGGCGTGCCGGACGTTTACAACGGTCCTGGGTCCCAATGCCAACCGCTTCCACCGCGATCACTTCCACCTCGACCTTGCGCGCCATGGGCGCCGGGGAACGGGTCGCGTATGCAGCTAGTATCTCAGGGAGCGTTGAGGTCCGCTTGTGGCGTGGATACAACTACATTGTGGATAGACCACATACAAAACTTTCGTTGAGTGCAACGATTTAGCAACAGGCATGTGCTGATATTTCACTGTCGCACTCTGTCTGTGACGTCCGGAGCCGTGCGTTGAGTCTGCAGCTGATAGATGACCAGGGGCAAGTGTGGGACGGGAGCTCGCGCCAGCTCCGTCACGCCTATGACTCGCCCTATTCGGGGGGGGAGTTCTCCGACTATGCGGTCGTCAATCTCGGCTTCATCGCGACCAACGTTTACGGCCAGTCCGCCCAGATCCGCCTGCGCCCGAGTTTCACGGCCGATGCCGCCTACGACGCCCTCTACCGCTGGCTGCTGAACCGCCGCTTCGAGCGCGTTGTTCTCACCTGGCTCGACAACGGTTGGCACAACGAGATGTTGCGCTCCAACCAGGCGGCGCTCATCCGTCTCGATGATCTCATCGAGGAGGCTAAGCGCCAGCGGCCCGAGGACTTCCTGTCGACGACGATCGCGGGCGACGACATCCGCCGTGATCCGAAGTTGTATTCGGTGCTGCAGCGCTGGAATCGCGTGACGCTCGATCGGCGCGCGTCGGAGGTGCACTCCGCCATCAACTCGATCCTCGGTAATCGCTACATCATCTGCCAAGAGGAAAACAGCGGTCAGCGCCTGTTCTACAAGGAGCTCGGCGAGGGCCTTTTTGCGGATTACGACACGTGGCGCACGTGCGCGGTCGGCGCCCCCATGGAGGAGATGCCGGACCGGACCTATGGGCGCTGGGCGACGAACTGCTATCTCGATGCGCTCAAGGACATGGAGCCCAAGATCGAGAAGGTGGATGCCATCGTCCACTGGCCGCATTCCGGACGAACCAGAATGCGGTACCAGCGTCTGATCCTGCCGCTAGCCCTGAGCGACGGAAGCCGTATTGTTGTGGGTGGATCGCTGGTCGACGACCGCATCGACCTTCGCTTCCGGCGGCGTGAGAAGACCTGAGAAGTAGCTGACCAGCTCGTTGGCGTTCGACCAGATGAGCGCCAAGCGCGCATCGCCGAACATCGTATTCTTCATCAGAACGTCCCACTCCACGTGCTGGTATCCAGCGCGCGGCGCGGTGCCGCCCTCCACGACCTTGTCGACCATGAAGCTCAGCGTGATGTCGCAGCCCCAGCGCGTGAGTGACAGGCCCTTCGTGATCCGCGGAAGGATCGAGGTGAGCCCCTGGCGGCGGTAATCCGGGTGATACCAGACGGCGCCCGAGAAGATCAGGTCGCCGGTGAAGACCTCGGCCGAAGGCGCGGTGATCACGCAGCTCTCGCCCGGCATGCACTGGCGCTCCGGGTCCGGGTAGTAGAGCCGCATGCTATCGGTTTCCTGCTTGAACGTCCGATCGCCGAGGCGGTAGAGGCGGGCGCCCTGCGCTGCGATCACGCGTCCCGAGGCTTCGCGGCCGATCAGGGCGAAGCTGTTCGAAGCATCGACCGCCCCGAGCTCCGGGTTGAAGACGGGGAAAAGAGAGCGCCAGCTGTCCTGGTTTTGGCGATTCACCTCGAGCAGCGCGTCGATGGGCGCGAACTGCAGGTTGATGCCGCGCTCACGGAGCAGCGTGTCGCCACGTAGGAAAAGGCGCGAAAGCAACTGGCGCGGCCCGTGGTCGATGCGCACATCGGCCAGGAAGTTTTGACTGAACAGTTGTGGAAGTATCGCCGGCGTCGGTACGGCGCGCTGCCTCGCGACGTTCGTCCTAGCGGAGGTATGCATAACAAATTCCCCCAATCCGAGATGAGAAGGACAATGCCGCCGTTTACCTCGAAAGCAGCATTTCCTTAAGGTTACTTATAGGATGGTATTCTTATCAGATGCAAGAGGGTTTACAGAATATTTACGATGCTAAGTATCGGAATCTTGGCGAAATTTGTCCTATTTTGAGACGTAAGTTAAGATCTCTGAAAGGGATGAGTTAATAGGCCCCTCAAATTAGGAAAGAAATCGGCCTCGCGGCTTTTCTGCAGCCTAAGATTGTGATTTGGAGTAATGCAAGTATAGGTAGCGGATAACCACCTTCGGCAGCACTTCCGGGAGATCCTCGGCAATGAGACCCGCCCCTACGGCGGCCGCGCACGCGCCATGAAGCCAGACGGCGGCCGCAGCCGCCTCGAAGGCGGGCATGCCCTGCGCGAGGAGCCCAGCAACAAATCCTGCGAGCACATCGCCTGAGCCGGCGGTCGCCAGCCACGGCGGCGCGTTCTCGTTGATGGCAGCCCTCCCATCGGGAGCTGCAACGCAGGTATCCGGGCCTTTGAGAATGATGACGGCGCCGCTCGCGGCTGCCGCATGGCGCGCCCGCTCGAGGTGCGAGCCCGGGAGCGCGCCGAAGAGCCGTCGGAACTCCCCCTCGTGGGGGGTGAGGACGACGGGGCGGCCGGTATTGGCTTTGATGGCGGCGAAGAGGCGTTCAGGGCCGGCGGAAGTGGCGGTGGCCGCGCCCGGCAGGAAGCCGATGGGGGACGGCGCGCCTGCGTCCGCGTCGGCCTGAAGCTGTTTTGCCTCGAACGATGTAATGGCGTCGGCGTCCAGTACGACGCTGGCGCCGGACCGAAGCGTGATTTCGACCATGCGGGAGGTCGCCGGGCCGCGCCCGCAGCCGGGTCCGATCAATACGGCGTTGCGGCGCTTGTCCGCGAGCACGCCCGCAAGGCCGTCCGGCACGTCGAAGGGCTTCAGCATGATGGCGGTCAGATGCGCGGCATTGACCGGGAAAGCGGCGCGCGGGCTTGCGACGGTCACGAGACCGGCGCCCATCCTGAGTGCCCCGCGAGCGCTGAGACGCGCGGCGCCGGTGCTCTCCGCCGGGCCTGAGACGACGACGGCGTGGCCGCGCGTGTACTTATGCGCCTCTGGTTTCGGGACGGGAAATGCATCACGCCAGAGCGCGGGCGCGTTGGCGAAAGTACGACACGCGATCTCTCCGAGGACGCTTGGTGGGATGCCGATATCCGCAAGTGTCACGGGACCGCAGAGCGCGCGTCCGGGCAGCAGGACGTGCCCGGGTTTGCACCGGAAGAAGGTGACGGTTCGCGTCGCCTTGACAACGGGACCGCTCGGCGCTCCCGTGCTGCCATCGAGGCCGCTCGGCACATCGATGGCCAGCACTGGAATGCCCGATGCGTTGATTGCTGCGATCGCTGCGGCGGCAGAGCCTTCGATCGCACGCGAGAGACCAGCGCCGAAAAGTCCGTCGATGATGAGATCGCAATCGCGCACGCATCCGGCGTCGACAACCTCGACGGGGCCTGGCCATCGCGCGGCAAAATGCGCGGCGTCTCCCTTGAGCGCACTCCGATCGCCGAGCAGCGCGAGACGGACGCGGTAGCCTTGCTCGGCGAGCCGTCGCGCGGCGACGAAGGCGTCGCCGCCGTTGTTGCCGGGGCCGGCCAGGACAAGAATGCGCGCGCCGATACCGACCATGGTGCCGGCGACGTCCGTGACCGCTTCGCCGGCGCGGGCCATGAGATCGACGGAGGGCACGCCCGAAGCAATGGCAAGGCGATCGGCGGCCGCCATCTCCGTGGTGGCCAGCAGCTCGATTGCCGTCTCGTCGATCATCGCACTAGATCTTCTCGATCCAGACGAGCAGGCCGCGCACGAGGCCGATCGGCGGGAACGCGATGTCTCCGAACAGCCAGAGCCAGCGTCGCGCCTGTGCGTCGTGCACCAGTGCTGTCACGAACAGTGCCCCAAGCCCGGCCGCAATGACCCACTGCACGAGCCCGGAGCCAAAGGAGTAGGGAAAGAACCAGTAATAGTCATACATCGGCGGTCCCCGCTGCCTTCAGGTTCGGATCGGCGTAGGTACTGAGCTCGACGAGGTTGCCGTCCGGATCGCGGATATAGATGGACTTGAGCGTGCCGCGCGCCCCCGTGCGCTCGGAGGGCGGGACGAGGATCGGCACGCCGTTGGCGACAAGCTGCTCCTCGACACCTTCGAAATCATCGACCAGCAGGCAGATGTCGCCGGATCCGGGCATGGGATGCTCGGCGCGCGGCGCGAACATGTTGTCGGCCTGATGCAGGTTGATCTTGTGCGGGCCGAAACGCAGCGCCGAGCGGCGATCGGCACCGAAGACCTCGTGCGTCATGCCGAGTGCGCGCGTATAGAACGCCACCGTGCGCTCGATCGAAGCGACCGTCAGTACCAGATGGTCGAAGCCGATGACTTTCACGATATCTGTTCCGCCCTGCCTGGATTGATGAGCGGCAATGTGAGCCTCACCGCGAAAATGCGCAACAGAAATGCCCGCGCACCGGTTCGCGTCGCGCGCGCCGGCGGTTAGGCTGGCCAAACACATGCGGGAAGAGGCACCGGCCCATGTTGAGGATTCTCGGAAGAGCGAACTCGTTCAACGTCAGGAAGGTTCTGTGGGTTTGCGACGAACTCGGTGTTCCGTACACGCGGGAGGACTGGGGCCGCGGCTATCGCCCGACGACCGACGATGAGTTCAAGCGGATCAATCCGATCGGCCTCGTTCCGGCAGTGATCGACGACGGCATTGTGCTGCGCGAGTCGAACACGATCGTCAGGTATCTGGCGACGAAGTACGGCGATGGATCGCTCTATCCAGCCGAGCCGGTTCGCCGCGCCAACGTCGAGCAGTGGATGGATTGGGCGAACTACGAAACCTCCATTTCGCTCCGCGGCGCGTTCCTTGGGGGCATGCTCAACGAGCCGCCGTGGAACAATCCCTGGTTCATCGAGCAGGGGCGGCGCCAGATCACGAAAGAGGTCGGACAGCTTGATGAGCATCTGACGGCCGGCGGCCCCTACATCACGGGCGAGGCCTTCACGATCGGCGACATCCCGATTGGCCTGGTGGTCAACCGGTGGTTCTGCCTGAACTTCGAACGTCCGCAGTATCCAGCCGTCGCACGCTACTACGAGCAACTGAGCACGCGGCCGGCCTACATGCGCCACGTGCGCAACGGCTTGCCGTAAGGTCTCCACAGGAGTGAGATGCGCGCCGATGTCCCCTCTCCCCGCACTTGCGGGGAGAGGGTCAGGGTGAGGGGCGGCGGCATACGCCAACGTCGCGAAAGCTTCCGCCCCTCATCCTAACCTTCTCCCCGTAAAGGACGGGGAGAAGGGACCTGCCGCGCTTGCGGCAACGGTGGCGATAATCGAGAACGCAGAGGCAGCAGCCCGCGCAAGCCGGATCAGATCTGCTTCCGCTTCTGCACCATCTTGGCGAACTTCTCGTACTCCTCCTCTTTCACCGTGTAGGAGTGATCGTCGTCGGGGAATGTGCCTTCCTTCACCTCCTTCACGTACTGCCTGATGCCGTTGACGGCGACTTCGGTCAGGTTCGCGAAGCGCTTCGTGAACTTCGGCTTGAAATCGGTGAAGACGCCGAGCAGGTCGTGACAGAGCAGGATCTGGCCGTCGGTGCCGACACCGGCGCCGATGCCGATGGTCGGGATCGTGAGCTGCTCGGAGATGAGCCGCGCGATCTTTGCGGGCACCGCCTCGAACTCGAGCATGAAGCAGCCCGCATCTTCGATCGCGAGCGCATCCTCGAGGATCTTCATCGCGGCATCGGCGGTGCGGCCCTGAATCTTGAAGCCGCCGAAGGTGGCGATGGTGTGCGGGGTGAGGCCGATGTGCGAGGCCGTCGGGACGCCCGCATCGACGAGCGCCTTCAGGATATGCGCCTGGGATTTCCCGCCCTGCGGCTTCACGGCGTCGGTCAGCGCGTCCTGCATGAAGCGCGTCGCGTTGACGAGCGCGCGATCGACCGTGTTGTAGCTCTGGTAGGGCATACACCCGAGCACGAACGTATTGGGCGCGCCGCGCCGGATGGCCTGCGCATGCATGACCATCATGTCCATGGTTGCTGGGATCGTGCTCTTGTGGCCGTG
The DNA here is from genome assembly GCA_035565975.1 of Hyphomicrobiaceae bacterium. Lineage (GTDB taxonomy): Bacteria > Pseudomonadota > Alphaproteobacteria > Rhizobiales > Hyphomicrobiaceae. The sequence goes on along the minus strand of DATMRT010000056.1, from coordinate 21,632 downwards.
CGCGATCATGGCGAGGCTGTCGCCGACCACCGCGACGTCGACGCCGGCCATCTCTGCCCATTGCGCGGCCGTATAGTCCGGCACGGACATATAGACCATCTTTTCACCAGTCTTCTTGCTGTCACGTATTTCGGTGATGGTCCGCTTTTCACGCTTCTTTGGTGCTTCGCCGGTCGATGCGTTGGCCACGGTTGCGTCCCCTCCATACTGATATATCTTTCGTATGCTAAGGAGCGGGCCTGTCGAGGGCAAGCGCGCCGCTACGAACGCGCGCGATCGGGAGATGCGCAATGGGATTGTTGGACTGGGGAGCGCTTGTCGTTTTCGCGCTCCTCGTAATGAGCGCCGCCCTTTATGGGCTCACGGCAAGTGGACAGTTTCCGAGCGAGCACCGCGCGGAGGCGCTGAAGTCGGTCGGCGGCGCGACCATTCTCTGGGGAACGATGGCTGTTGCGCTCGGCACGACGCTTGTCGGGCTTCTGGTCGCCTGGTCGGCCCTGCCGTGGGCGTGGGCCGTGATCATCGGCGGGGCGGCGCTGCTCATCGCGCCGCTGATCCTGCAGCTCTTTCCCGACAGCTTCGTCGATGGCCGGGCGGGGCTCCTCGTCTTCGCCGGAATGGGGGCCGCCCTGTCCTTCGCCGCGCTGCTCTATGGCTAGGACTGTCGGAGAGTGCGGCGAAGGTCTACAAGGCCCCATGAAAAGCTACCGGATATAGGAGCAGCGCGTGCGTCTGCTCGGCAGTGACGAATGGCATTCCTTGAGCGATGTGCTGCGGCGTGGGCTCGATACGGCTGCCCGCCGCATACGCCAGCGCTTGCCTTTGCTGCTCGCGGTTGTGATCGGCGGCGGCGCCGTCGGGCTGATCGGCGGCCTCTCGCCGTGGCTCGTCGTGCTCGGTGCGGGACTGGCGCTTGTCCTCGCGGTGCTCGTCTCGCTTGAAGGCGACGACGACGCGCTGCAGGGACGCGCGATCGCGCAGCGCCATGCCATGGCCGAGATCGCCGGGCGTTGGCGTGCCGCGCTCGATGCGGTGCCGGACCCGGTCATCGCGCTCGATCAAGCCGGCATGATCGTTCACATCAACCCGGCAGCGCGCGAGATCTACGCGCTTCTGCGGCCCGGCGGGCAGCCGTCGCTCCTGAGCCGCGACCCGATATTTTTGCAGGCGATCGACGAGGTGCTCGATGATGGCCGCCAGCGCACGGTCGAGGTTCAGGAGCGCGTACCCATCGATCGGCGTGTGCGGGTCACGCTCACGGCCATGGCCGATGGTGCTGCCGGGCCTGACGTGCCACGCGTCGTGATCGCGCTTCGCGACCTGACCGAGCAGGACCGGCTCGGTCGCATGCGCGCGGACTTCGTCGCCAATGCCAGCCATGAGCTGCGCACGCCGCTCGCCTCGCTTGTCGGGTTCATCGAGACGTTGCAAGGCCGCGCGAGCGAGGATCCAGCCGCACGTACGCGTTTCCTCGGCATCATGGGGCAGCAGACTGCGCGCATGTCGCGGCTCGTCGACGATCTCTTGTCCTTGAGCCGCGTGGAGATGCGCGAGCACGTGCCGCCGCGCACGGCCATCGACCTCAACGAGACGATCGCGGCGGCCGTACAGGCTCTCGAGCCGGTGGCCAAGGCGTCCGGGGCAGCTCTCAAATTCACACCGTGCGACGGACCAGCGGTCGTGCTCGGTGAGACCGACGAGATCGTGCAGGTCCTGCAGAATTTGGTTCAAAACGCCCTGAAGTACGGCGCGCCCGGCCGCCCGGTTAGCGTGAGCATCCGCCGCGAGGCGCGGGGGCCGACGAGCCGCATTGCCGTTGCCGTGCGCGACGATGGGCCCGGCATCGCGCCCGAACACCTGCCGCGCCTCACCGAGCGCTTCTATCGCGTCAATGCGAAGTCGAGCCGCGAAAAGGGTGGCACGGGCCTCGGTCTCGCGATCGTCAAGCACATCATCAACCGCCATCGCGGCGAGCTCCGCATCGAATCGGAGCTCGGCAAGGGCTCGACGTTCACCTTCCTCATTGACGAGCAGGCGCGGCGACCGAGCGCGATCCACTGACCATATTTCTCGTTGCATTATAAATAGTTATATTGTCACAAAGTTGTAGGCTGGTGGCGCTAGATTGCAGCGCAAATCAGAGGCGGCCGACCCTCTCGGGCCTGCTGGAGCGCCTCGGACAATCGGAGCACAAGATGCGCGAGCACACGGTCAAGGCCTTCGAGCAGGAGCTGCACCTGCTCGACAAGCGCGTCACGCAAATGGGCGGTCTTGCCGAGCAGCAGCTCGGCCGCGCCTTCGAGGCTCTCGAGCGGCGTGATCCGAAGCTCGCGGCCGAGATCGTTGCAGGCGATGCACTCATCGATCAGCTCGAGCGCGAGCTGCAGGATCAGTCCATCGTCATGATCGCCAAGCGCCAGCCGCTGGCCGATGACCTGCGTCACATCATGACGGTACTCAAGATCGCCGGCGATCTCGAGCGGATCGGTGACCTCGCGAAGAACATTGCGAAGCGCGCGCTCGCGATCTCGGGGGAGAACCATCCGAAGCCGCTGATGACCGGGCTCAAGAACATGACCGAGCTCGCGCTGCGTCAGCTCAAGGATGTGCTCGATGCCTACAGCGAGCGCCAGGCCGACAAGGCGCTCGCCGTATGGCGCGCCGACGAGCAGATCGACGCGATGTACAACTCTCTCTTCCGCGAGCTGCTGACCTACATGATGGAGGACCCGCGCAATATCGGGCTCTGCACGCATCTGCTGTTCGGTGCCAAGAATATCGAGCGCATCGGCGATCACACGACGAACATCGCCGAGAATGTCCATTTCCTCGTCCACGGGCAGCCGGTCACCGATGCGCGCCCGAAGGGTGACGAGACAAGTTCGACGCTGATCACGGCCGAGGAGCCCTGATCGGTGACAGGAAAAGCGTGGTGCGAGCCGATGATCTCGCTATCGAGGCCGAAGGCGGAGACCCCACGCTGTGAGTTCGGAGAGTGATGACGTGCGCGTTGCGATGTTGAGGACGGCACGAGGACTGGCGGTCCGCAGCGATGGGACGCCGGCTGACTCCAGGGAGGGTCGGGCTCGCATGAGCATCAGGATCCTGGTGGTCGAGGACGATCCGGCGATCGTCGAGCTCATCACCTACAATCTCGAAGGCGAGGGCTTCGAGGTGATCGTCGCGGAGACCGGCGAAGAGGCGCAGCTCCTCGTCAACGAAGAGAACTACGACCTCATCCTCCTCGACTGGATGCTGCCGGGCGTGTCGGGCATCGAGCTCTGCCGACGGCTGCGCCAGCGCCAGGAGACGACCGCCGTTCCGATCATCATGCTTACGGCGCGCGGGGAGGAGGGCGACCGGGTGCGTGGGCTCGCCACCGGCGCCGACGACTACATCGTCAAGCCGTTCTCGGTCGCCGAGCTGATCGCGCGCGTCAAGGCCATGCTGCGGCGGGCCGCTCCGGAGCGCGTCTCGGACGTGATCACGGTCGGAGATGTCTCGCTCGACCGTCTCGCCCATCGCGTGCGCCGTGCCCAGCGCGAGGTGCGTCTCGGGCCGACCGAATACCGCCTGCTCGAGTTCATGATGGAGCGGGCGGGCCGCGTCTTGAGCCGCGAGCAGATCCTCGACGGTGTCTGGGGGCGCCAGGCTGAGCTCGACGAGCGTACGGTCGATGTGCACATCGGACGCCTGCGCAAGGCGCTCATCCGCGGCAAGGAAGCTGAGGTCATCCGCACCGTCCGCGGCGCCGGTTACGTGATCGAGCCGGCCTGAGCCGCCTGCGCTGAGCGCACTTCTCTCCGATCCATCCGGATGCTAGAGCCTCGCGAGCGCCGCCGCATGGGCGGCCTGCATCCTCGGCGACCGGCTCTCGATCCATGACCATCGACTTCAAGGACCCCGTGGCGCTCGCTCAGGCGCTCATCCGCTGCCCTTCGGTGACGCCCGAGGAGGGCGGCGCTTTGACGCTTCTGGAGGCGGCACTGAAGCCGGCGGGCTTCGACTGCAGGCGGCTGATCATGCGCGAGGCGGGCACGCCCGACGTCGACAATCTCTACGCGCGGCTCGGGCGCAAGCAACCGAACCTCTGCTTTGCCGGGCATACCGATGTGGTGCCGGTCGGTGATGCGGCGAAGTGGACGCATCCGCCCTTCGGTGCCGAGATCCACGACGGTCTTATCTACGGCCGCGGCGCCGTCGACATGAAGGGTGCCATCGCGGCGTTCGTGGCGGCGACACTCAGGCTCGTCGAGCGTCACGGCGGCGAGCTGCCGGGCGCCATCAGCTTTCTGATCACGGGTGACGAGGAGGGGCCGTCCATCAACGGCACCATGAAGGTGCTCGACTGGATGCGCGAGCACGGCGAGGTCATGGATGCCTGCATTGTCGGCGAGCCATCGAACCCGAACATGCTCGGCGAGGAGATCAAGATCGGCCGGCGCGGCTCGCTCAATGCCGAACTGGTCGTCGCGGGCAAGCAGGGCCACGCCGCCTATCCCGCGCTTGCCGAAAATCCCGTGCCGAAGCTCGCGCGGCTGATCGACCGCCTCTCATCGACACCGCTCGACCAGGGCAATGCCGACTTCGAACCCTCGAGTCTTCAGGTGACGGTGCTCACGGTACCGAATACGGCGACGAACGTCATTCCGAACGAGGCGCGCGCGAAGTTCAACATCCGCTACAACAATCTCTGGACGCGGCCCAAGGCCGAGGCCTGGGTGCGCGAGCAGTGCGCGGTCGCTGCCGCCGAGATCTCCGCGCGCTGGGAGGTGAGCTTCTCGGGGACAGGCGACGTCTTCCTGACCAAGCCAGGACCGCTCGTCGAGACACTCCGTGGCGCCGTCGCCGAGGCGACGGGACGCACGCCCGCGCTGACGACCAATGGTGGCACGTCCGACGCCCGCTTCATCCAGGCCTATTGCCCGGTGGTCGAGTTCGGGCTGACGAATGCGCTCGCCCATCATGTGGACGAGCGCGTCGCCGTGGCGGACCTGCAGGCCCTGGCCACGATCTACGAGCGGTTCATCGAGCGCTATTTTGCCGTCGGGGTGTGACGGCGGTGCACGCTCGTGCCATGATCCTGCCGCGAGCGGGTCGTCTCAATCCCGATTGACGGCGCAGATTCATCGGACTTAGCTCGATCCTCACGACGATTTGCAGGTGCACGTGCCGGATTCGTGCAACGGATGAGCGGTACACATCGTTAATCTACGAGGGCGGGCGACAATGCCGGCAGCGAACACTGGAGGCCGGAAGAATGCTTGAGGCCCTGATGAGGTGCCTGCTGCGCTGGGTGCCGCTCGCGGTCGTAGCGACCCTCCTTGCCGGCGGATCGGCCGGTGGCGCTACGGCAACCGAGGAGGAGGTCCTGCTGGCGCCTCACCGCGCCGTCTATGACATTACGCTCCTGCGCGCGCAGGGCGGGTCGGGCATCGCCGACATGTCGGGCAGGATGGTTTACGAGATCACGGGCAATCCGTGCGTTGGCTATTCGCAGAGCATGCGCTTCGTCACCAACGTAGTGAACCAGGAAGGCGTCACAAGCCTCACGGATCTGCGCACGACGAGCTGGGAAGATGCCGCTTCGCGCGCCTTCAAATTCAACTCCACTCAGTACAAGGACCGCAAGCTGACCGAGACGACGGTCGGCGATGCCTCGCGTTCGAACGGCTCGGAGCGGCTCAAGGTGGCACTCACGCGGCCGACGCGCAAACAGCTCGACCTCGCGCCGCATGCCATGTTTCCCATCCAGCATTCGCGCGAGCTCGTCGTGAGGGCGCGGCGCGGCGAGCGGCTCTTCACGGCCGATCTCTATGACGGCTCGGAAAAGGGCGACAAGGTCTATACGACCGTGTCCTTTCTCGGCGACAGGCGTGCGCCCGGCAATGTCGAGGGATTGGAGGAGGTGCCGTCCGCAGCGCCGCTGCTGAAGGTGCCGTCCTGGCCGATCTCGATCAGCTACTACGAGCCCGAGACCAGTCGCCAGGACGCGCTGCCGACGTACGAGCTGTCCTTTCTCTATTATGCCAACGGGGTGTCCCGCCGCCTGCTGATCGATTACGGCTCCTTTGCCGTACGCGGCGTGCTCAAGGAAATCTTCTTTCTCGACCCCGGCAAGTGCGATGCCGGCTCCAAGGCGCGCTGACTGCTAAATCTCAACACGACGACTCAGTGTGCGGCGCACTGTGTGCATCGCAGCAACTCCGTGCTTTTGCTCAAAATTTTGCGCGAGATGTTGTGACTGTTTGAGCAGATCATTTGCTTACTGAGAAGAGTCGGCTTTGCTAAAATATCCCGGCAATGATTCAGCAACGATCGTGCGGTGATGATCCGCGCAGGGCAGAAAGTCTTATTATCCGGAGGGTGCGATGGGTCGCTCATCTTTCGGGGGGGACGTGTCCGGCGCGTCGGCTGTCGAGTTCGCGATCGTCGTGCCGGTCTTCTTAACGATGCTGTTCGGCATCATTGCCTACGGCATCTACTTTGGGGCGGTGCACAGCACATCCCAGCTCGCTGCCGATGCCGCGCGAGCTTCCGTCGCCGGACTATCCGATGCCGAACGCACCGCGATCGCCACGGCTCACGTCCGCAATAACGTGCCGGCCTATGTCCTTCTGAATCCCGAGCGCATCGAAGTGACGGCGGAGCCTCTCGAGGCGGATGCCCGCCAGTTCCGCGTATCGGTGCGCTACGACGCATCATTGCTGCCGATCTGGAACTTCACGCCCTTTCTTCCCCTGCCTGAGCGGATAATCGAGCGCACGGCAACCATTCAGCGCGGGGGGTACTGAGATGGCAACGTTTCAGCGCTTCGCAGTCGGGCTTTCTCGCGAGTTTCGTTGCGACACGCGCGGCACCATCGCCATCATGTCGGCCATCTCCATGGCGACGATCATCGGCATCGCTGCGATCGCCGTCGACGTCGGGGCCTTGTATACTGAGCGGCGTCATGCGCAGGGCGCCGTCGATCTGGCGGCCATCGCCGCTGCGGCGGATTTGGACCGGGCCCACGCGGCTGCCGTTGCGACACTGCGCGCGAACAAGATATCGGACACCCACCGCATAATCGTCGAAACCGGCAGGTATCGACCGGATCCGAGCCTGCCGCCGCAGGAGCGCTTCGTTGCCGGCGCTGAGCCCAGGAATGCCGCACGCGTCTTCCTCGAAAAGCCGGGCGCCACCTATTTCGCCCACGCGCTTTCCCTCGGGACACCGCGGATGTCGGTGCAGGGCCTGGCGATCAATACCGAGCTCGCCAATTTTTCTATCGGGAGCAGGCTGCTCGCCCTGCGCGATGGCGCGATCAACCGGCTTCTCGGGGCCCTGACAGGCAGTAACATCGACCTGTCGGTCATGGACTATGAAGCGCTCGCGAGCGCAGACGTGAAGCTGCTCAACTTCCTCGATGTGCTCGCGGGTGAGCTGAATCTTACCGCGGGCACGTACAACGACGTGCTCGGCACGTCGGCGAGTATCGGCGATATCGTCAAGGCCGTGGCCGGTGTCACAAACGCTGAAGGCAGCGGCAACGAACTCGCCATCGCGCTTTCGACACTCCAATCCCAGCTCGGATCGTCGCCTGTACGTGTGCCGCTCGAGCAGGTGATCAATCTCGGACCGCTCGGCGATCTCGCCTTGGGCAGTCCCGCCCCCGGACTTGATGCGACGTACAGCGCGCTGGGGCTGATTACGGCAGCGGCAGCGATGGCCAATGGCGAGGACCAGGTCGCGGTTGATTTCGGTACGAGCGTCCCTGGACTTCTCGGACTGACAGTCACGGTCAGGATCGGCGAACCCATGCAGAACTCGGGCTGGGTCGCGGTCGGAGGCCCGGGGACATTGGTGCGGACGGCACAGACGCGCATCAGCATCCGCGCGACCGTCGGCGGCACGGGGCTGCTCGCCGGCGCCGAGATCAAGCTGCCGGTCGACATCGAGGTTGCCTCTGCCGAGGCGCGCCTGGACGAGGTCGTCTGCGCTGCCGATGGCGCCGAGGCCGTGACCGTATCGGCCCGGCCGAGCATCGCCGCTGCCTGGGTTGGCGAGCGCGAGGCCGGGGCGTCCGATGTCCAGATGGCGGATATCGTGAGCACGCCCATTGTGCGTGTGCAGGGTCGGGCCCACATCGAGATCGGCGATACTTCGTGGACGCCGCTCTCCTTCAGCAAGGACGACATTGCCGACCGCACCATCAAGTCCGTCAGTACGAGCAACTTCACCGACAGCCTGGTCAGTAGCCTCGTTCGTGATCTCGATCTTCGGGTTCAGGTGCTTGGTCTCGGCGTCGGGCTCGGCCCGACCATCTCGAACCTCGTATCGAGCACGCTCGGCGGCGTGACGCAGCCCCTCGATGCCATCGTGGCCTCGCTGCTGGAGGCTCTCGGCGTGCACGTTGGCGAGGCCGACGTGCGCGTGCACGGTGCCCTCTGTGGCGGCGCGCGTCTCGCCGGCTGAGAGGAATGGCCCGAAAGCCGTGGCCGCACGACGGCTCGAAGCTCAGCGTAGATGCGGCGCCACCATCAGGCCGCCTCTGGTCCACAGGTCGTTCGAGCGCCGCTCGAGCTTGAAAGGAGACCGCTGGCCGAGATTGCGCTCGTAGATCTCGCCGTAGTTCCCAATCGATTTCACGATCTGATAGACCCAGCTACGTGGCAAGCCGAGCGGCTTGCCGATGTCACCTTCGACGCCGAGCAGGCGTCTCACGTCGAGCTGAGTTGAGGCCTTGAGGCTTTCGACGCGCGTCGAAGTAATGCCGAGCTGCTCGGCGGCGACGAGGGCGTGGATGGTCCAGCGCACGACGTCGTACCAGGCCGGATCGCCGCGGCGGACGGCGGGACCGAGCATGGTAATGGCCATGGCCTCGGGCAGGATGTGATGCTCACCCGAGCCGGCGAGCTTTCCGCGGAGATCGGCGAGCATGGCGGCATCGGCAGCGAGCGCCTGGCAGCGCCCGCTCACATAGGCCTGCACCATCTCCTCCCACTTCTCGACGACGACGGCCTCGTGCTTAAGGCCGTACGATTTGAAAAAGCCCGCAATCGCCTCGATCGTCTCCGGATTGTTGCCGACGCAGATGCTGGCGCCGGAGAGCTCGCGCGCGCTCGTAATGCCCTGTGACCGTTTCACGAGCAGGCGGGTCGCGTCATGATAGATGACGCCCGGAAAGCGGATGCCGAGGCCGGTCTCGCGCGTCAGGCTGATCGCCGTTCCCGTCGCCAGGATGTCGACCTCGCCGGAAAGGAGTGCCGTCGCGGCCGCTGACGGCGCGATCATGAGCGGCTTGACGGCGGCGGCCTTGCCCAGAATGCCGGCAGCAAGCGCGCGGCAGAAGTCGACATCGAATCCGGACCATTGGCCGCGCGCGTCCACAGTCGAGAAACCGGGCGACGTGCGCGTGAAACCGCAGACGACGTGGCCGCGTTCGAGAATGCGCTCGAGCGTCGTTGGCTTGGCCTCCGCCTGTGCCGGCGCTGCAGTGGCGAGCTGTTGAAACGCCAGCAGCGTCAAGACGAAGGCCGGCGCGTGACGGCGCACGAGATCAGCAAGACTGCTCATCATTCTGTGACGGCGGCTCCTTATTCTCCTGTCATGCGAGCAGAGGATGATCGCTGTCGCACGCGCGGGGCGAACGGAACCTTCTCCAGTTGGGGTATGCAGGAGTTCCCCTCCTGCCTGCCCGATGATCAAGAGCACACCCGTACCGCCTTCGCCTGCACTATCTCGCAACAAGGTATCCGGAGGGAGCCTTGCGAAGGCCCGGCGAAGCGCGCGGGTGCGCCCGCTCGTTCTGGCGCGGCGCGCTCTTATGGTCAAGGCTTGAGCTCGCTCGGCGGATAAGATCGCGCGGTGATCATCCGTGCGCGGTCAGTGGCATTTCATGCCTGCTCGAGCTCGACGAGCGTGCCGCAGAAATCTTTTGGATGCAGGAACAGCACGGGCTTGCCGTGCGCGCCGATCTTTGGCTCGCCATCGCCAAGGATGCGCGCACCCTTGGCCTTCAGCCGGTCACGCGCGGCAATGATATCGTCGACTTCATAGCAGAGGTGATGAATGCCGCCCTCGGCATTGCGTTCGAGAAACTTGGCGATCGGCGAGTTGGCGCCGAGTGGCTCGAGCAGCTCGATCTTCGTGTTCGGGAGGATGACGAAGACTGTCGACACCCCGTGTTCGGGCTGCGCGACCTTTTCCGAAACCTCGCCGCCGAGCGTATCGCGATAAACCGCGACAGCGGCTGCCATATCACTGACTGCGATTGCCACGTGGTTCAGCCGGCCGATCATCGTCGCTCTCCGTTGTTGTGGCTCCGTCTTCAGCAATCGAGGTGTGGGCGTCAAGGCCGATGACGGGTGGCGTGCTCCAATCGTTGTGGCCGAGAGGGGGGCTCCTGGTGCTGCAAAGTAACGGCGCCGAGCGGCTGCCCACAGCCTCCGGATGCACGCCGGACATGACGGACCGGATGCGGTAACATTTCGCGATTCGGTGCGTCTTAAAGCGTCGGACCTTGAATGCGGCCCACGCCTGGGCCGATCTCAAAGTCGCATTTTAAGGCCTAAGGACGCTTTAGAGACATAGTGTTCTAAAGCAACTTTGGACTTGAAATTCACTCCCCACCCAGCCTCGAGTTGAGGCGAATTTCAAGTCCGTTGCCTTAGCGTGCTGCGTAGGTTCCGGTTTGCAGTGGCGGACGAGATCACGGCTGCCACGGGCCAGGTGATGCAGGTGGCACGATACGCGGATGAGCGAACGCCCAACCGATACCCGGCGCACGGCGGCGGTGCATGGCCTCGGGCGTGATGCGGGGGCACGGTACGACGGCCGCGGTGCGACAGCCCGGGCGAGCCGCCAGACGGTCGCTGACCGGGCTGCGAATTTCCGCCAGGGCGCGCCCTTTCTTGTCGAGCGGGCAACGCTCTACGATCCCGAGCCGTTGGATCCGCTGCCGATGGCGCGCACGTCCGAGTTGCCGCCGCGTCGGCTGCTACCCGCTGCGCTGACCTTGCTTGGCGTCGTTGTTGTTGTCGGTCTGGCGGCGAGTGTTCTTTTCGTGCGCAATGCCGACGTGGTCCGCAATGACGGTGGGCCGGGAAGTGGAAAAGGCCGTCTCGAGCAACTCTCCGACCGCGGCACGCCGCAACGCGATCCCAAGGCAGAACCTGGACCGCAGCCGAATTCGAGCACGATCACCTACGACCTCACGCGCCGCCCGAACGAGATCATCGTGGGTGCCTGGCGTCCAGGTACCGAGGCGGCGAGCCAGCCGTCACAATCGCAGTCGCCCCCGGCACCTGCCAAGCGACGTCTCTTACCGCAGCGCTTCAGCAGAGCACTTCCGCCAGTTCCACCCGAGCCTGTTACACGTCCAGTGGCGGCATCTCCGCCGCGATACGACGCACCTGAGCCGCGGCGCCGTGTCGCCGACGGCGATCCGCCGAGCACGGGAAGTACATCGGCCCCAGTCGCCGCGCCAGTCGCGGAGGCCCCGGCTGAGCGTCACGCGCCGAGCGTGGTCGCCCGCGTCGGACGGGAGAGCGAGCATTTGGAGGAACTTGGCCCGCCGATCGAGATCCCGCTCGAGACGCTAGCGCTGCCGCTGCGCCGGCCGGATCCAACGGAGCTCGAGGAAGCGTCGCGCACGAGCGCGTCGCGCACGCGCCGGGCGCGGCTTTTGCACCTGCAGCGCCGTCTCCGGCAGCAGCAGATGAACAGCCGCAAGCGCGAGTACGATGGCCGCCAGTGGATTCCAGAGGCTCTCTACGGTAACCGGTTCCTCGGCAGGGAGCGGTATTTTCCATAGGCTCTCGTTGCAGGTCGGGGGGTGCGCCAGTCCGTCACAGCGATTGACGCGAAGTTCGCAACAGTCCACGCCTGATCCGGCGCGCTTTCGTTGACAACCCCCCGCGCCGTCCTTATCTCTCCCGTGCCGGCTGGACGCGTGCCCGGTTGGGTTGGCAGGGCCATTTGGCGGCTCGATCGTCGGCCTCTTCCTCTTCGAAGCACAACCTGATCGCAGCGGCGGCCCGACGGAAGTCGGTGCGTCGAGACGTACATCGACTTCGCAAGCTTGGGGCCCGGCAAGGCCCGCCCCCGGCGACTGGATTTTGAGGAACGGTACATGCTGTCGCTTGCTTCGATCGCATCCAAGATCTTCGGCACGTCGAATGATCGGATGCTGAAGACGTTCCGGCCCAAGGTCGCCGAGATCAATGCCCTCGAAGCCGAGATCGAAAAGCTCTCCGATGCCGATCTCCGGGCGCGGACGGACATGTTCCGCAAACAGCTCGCCGAAGGGGCGACGCTCGACGATCTGCTCGTTCCGGCGTTTGCCACTGTCCGCGAAGCGGCCAAGCGCACGCTCAAGCAGCGCCATTTCGATGTCCAGCTCCTCGGCGGCATGGTGCTGCACTCCGGCAACATCGCCGAGATGAAGACCGGCGAAGGCAAGACGCTGGTCGCGACCCTGCCCGTCTACCTCAACGCGCTCGCCGGCCGCGGCGTCCACGTCGTGACCGTCAATGACTATCTCGCCAAGCGCGACTCCGAGTGGATGGGCCAAGTCTACAGATTTCTCGGGCTCACCGTTGGCTGCATCGTTCACGACCTCGACGACGAGCAACGCCGTGTGGCTTATGCCTGCGATGTGACGTACGGCACGAACAACGAGTTCGGCTTCGACTACCTGCGCGACAACATGAAGATGCGCGTTGTCGACATGGTGCAGTTCGGCGGCCGTCCGCAGGAGCTTTCGGGCCACGCCTTTGCGATCGTCGACGAGGTGGACTCGATCCTGATCGACGAGGCGCGCACGCCGCTCATCATCTCGGGCCCCGTCGAGGATCGCTCCGAGCTCTACAACGCGATCGATGCGCTGATGCACAAGATCGAGAAATCGGACTTCGAGCTCGACGAGAAGCAGAAGCAGGTGGCTTTCACCGAAGCCGGCCAGGAGACCATCGAGCGCCTGTTGACTGAGGCGGGACTGCTGAAGGGCGACGGTCTCTACGACATCGAGAACGTCACGGTCGTCCATCACATCAACCAGGCCCTCAAGGCCCACAAGATGTTCCATCGCGACCGCGATTACATCGTGAAGGACGGCGAGGTCGTCATCATCGACGAGTTCACCGGCCGCATGATGCCGGGGCGGCGATATTCGGAAGGCCTGCATCAGGCGCTCGAGGCCAAGGAGCACGTCCAGATCCAGCCCGAGAACCAGACGCTCGCCTCGATCACCTTCCAGAACTACTTCCGCCTCTACGACAAGCTCGCCGGCATGACGGGCACGGCGGCGACCGAGGTCGACGAGTTCATCGACATCTACAAGCTCGATGTGATCGAGATCCCGACCAATGTTCCTGTGGCCCGCGCCGACCTCGACGACGAGGTCTATCGCACCGGCAAGGAGAAGTACGAGGCGATCATTCGCGAGATCGAGAATGCGCAGAAGCGCAAGCAGCCGGTGCTGGTCGGCACGGTCTCGATCGAGAAGAGCGAAATGATCTCCGAGCTCCTGAGGAAGCGCGGCGTCGCGCACCAGGTTCTCAACGCCCGCCACCATGAGCAGGAAGCGGTGATCATCGCGCAGGCCGGCGTGCCGGGCGCTGTGACGATCGCCACGAACATGGCCGGTCGTGGCACCGATATCCAGCTCGGCGGCAATCTCCAGATGCGGGTTCAGCAGGAGCTGGCCGACGTGCCCGAAGGGCCGGAGCGCGAGCGCCAGATCCGCAAGATCGCCGACGAGATCGAAATGAACCGTCGCATCGTCCTCGAGGCGAGCGAGACGGTCGAGATCGAGCCCGCCAAGGGCAATCGCCCGGCCAAGACAGTGACCTATCCCGGCGGTCTCTACGTGATCGGCACCGAGCGTCACGAAAGCCGGCGCATCGACAACCAGCTCCGCGGGCGTTCGGGCCGTCAGGGCGATCCCGGCCGCACGAAGTTCTATCTCTCCCTCGAAGACGACCTCATGCGCATCTTCGCCGCCGACCGGATCGACGGCATGCTGCAGAAGCTCGGCCTCGAGGAAGGCGAGGCGATCACCCACCGGTGGATCAACAAGGCGCTCGAGAACGCGCAGAAGAAGGTCGAGGCGCGCAACTTCGATTCCCGAAAGTACGTGCTCAAGTACGACGACACAATGAACGACCAGCGCAAGGTCGTCTTCGAGCAGCGCATCGACATCATGGCCTCGGAGGACGTCAGCGAGACGATCGACGCCATGCGCCACGAGGTGCTGCAGGATCTGGTGTCGACGCATATTCCCGAGAACGCCTACGCCGAGCAGTGGGACACTGAGGGACTGAAGAAGCGCGTCGAGGAGATTTTTGGGATCGACGTCCCGATTACGGCGTGGGCCGACGAGGAAGGCATTGCCGACCAGGAAATCCTGGAGCGCCTGACCGCGGCCGTCGATGGAAAGTTCAAGCAGCTTGCCGAGGAAGTGGGCAAGGGCGTGCTTGCGGGCTACGAGCAGGCTCGCGGCATGGTTGCCTTCGTGCGCAGCGAACCCGATCTCGCCGCGCTCGCTGATGGCGTGCCGAACGAGGCGACCTTCGAACGGCTCGGCCGCGCGCTTCTCGATTCGCAGCGGGAAGAGATCCGCATCGAGGGACCGAGCCGCCAGGAGGCCGAGACGCAGCTTCCCGGCATCGGCTACTCGTTCATGCGCGAGTATATCGAGGCCAAGGGGCTCGTGGAGGCCATCGAGAGCGCGCCCGACAAGTCGGCGGAAGCCGTCGGACGCATGCGGCTCCGCGACATCGAGAAGTCCGTCCTGCTGCAGACGCTCGACAATCTCTGGCGCGAGCACCTCGTCGTGCTCGAACATCTGCGCACGGTGATCAACTTCCGCGCCTACGGCCAACGCGATCCCGTGAACGAGTTCAAGTCGGAGAGCTTCACGCTCTTCGAGAACATGCTCTCGCACCTGCGCGAGGCCGTCACCAGCCAGCTCATGCACGTGCACTTCTCGAACGGCGCCGTGCCCGAGGACGTCGAGGAATTCGAGCTGCCGCCCATGCAGGCGCATCACGTGAACCCGATGACGGGCGAGGACGAGTTCGAGCTTGCCGAGGCCGCGCTCTCATCGCAGCACCGCGCGCCGGAGCCGATGCGCGCCCGACCGGAGCCTGTCAAGTCGCGCAGCAAGAACGGCGCGATCGATCCCAACGACGAGTCGACCTGGGGCCGCGTTGCGCGTAATGCGCCCTGCCCCTGTGGTTCAGGCAAGAAGTACAAACACTGTCACGGCAAGCACGCCTGAGCCGAGCGCGCCTCAATCGATCCCGAGCACGCGCTTCCTCGCGTTCATGCGATCGCGATCGGGCACGTGCATGAGGCCCGCCACCTGCCGGATGAGCTGATCCTCGAAGGCATCGAGGTTGCCGTCGGCGTAGGCAATGCGCCATAGCATCTCGATGACCTCGATCTTGTCGTCGATGCTCATGCTGGCGTTGAGGCTGTTCGTGAACGGAAAGTATTGGGCGGTGCTGCGCGCCCGCGCCTCCGCCCGCGTGATCAGCTCGTCGGCCTCGTCCATGGAGAGCGCAAAGCGCCGCGACAGAAGCTGCGCCGTCATCGCCCGCTCTTCCGCACTGAACTCGCCGTGCATGAGGCCCGCTTCGACGAGCAGGACCGCAACCGACAGATGAGGCTCCTCGATGAGGGGAGCCGAACCTCTCCCGGTCCCCTGGAGCAGATTGAGCAGCCGATCGATCATCAGATGTGGTGTCCGTATGGCCAAGGGCGCCGCGATCGCGCGCCCGCTACTGATAGATATAGGTGATCAGGAAGACGAGATCGACCGGACGGGCATTGCGGGGCGGGAAGGGATAGCTCGTCTGGCGCGTCGCGAAGACGACGCTGCGGTCGAGGCCGGCGACGTTCGACGGGTTGATGATCTGCGTGCTCACCAGTTCGCCGTCCTTGCCGAGCGTGATGCGCACGGTGACGCGGCCTCGCGTGTCGATCAATTGTGGCATGGTCCGTCGCAGCGCGCTGATCACGCCGCGCGCGAAAGCGTCGTTCTCGCCGGAACGTGTGATGCCGGCAGGGCGCGCGACGGCGGCGCCCCCACCACCGAAAGTGAAGTTGGCCGGCGGCGAGAGGTCCAGCGCCGCTTGGCGCCTGCGCTCGGGCTGAGCCTGCTTCGCGGGCGGCTGCGGTTTCGGCGGCTCTGCCGGTCGCGGTTGTGATTTCCGCTCCGTGGAGGCGATCAGGTCTTCCATCGGCTTGAGCGTCAGCGACTCATCGACAGGGGGCACTTCGGGCGTTGGCTCAGGCTGGGGCTGTTGTTGTGCGCTCGGCGGCGGCTGGGGTGCAGGTGGCGTCCTCTCGGCAGGCGGTTCGGGTGCGGCCTCTGCGGGCGGCTGCGGAGGCGGCGCCGGTGGCGTGGGTGCGGCCTTCGGTGCGGCGCGCGCCGCAGCGATGCTCCGCAGCTCGTCCTCGCTGACGAAGGACACGTCGACGGCATTCGCGTCGCCGTCCGGCTTGCCGATATGGCGCGGCGGCGAGCCGTAGAAGCCGGCGAACAGGAGGCTATGCAGGACGACGGCCATTGCGAGGCCGACATGGAAACGCCGGTCGCCCTGCTTTGCCTGCTCGCCCCGTGCGCCGGGGCTGAGGCCACCCAAGTCCGCCTTGGGGGGGCCGTCACTCGGTGCATCGGCCGGTACATCGGCGGGGGCCAGTTCGGCCATCGTCGCTGAAGCCGCGTTGCTCATAACCGTCTTGTCTATGCGCTTCGCCCACATGGCGAAACGCTACCCGCCTGATTTACACGGGCATTCTTGGTCTGGATGTGGCCGCTGCAACCCAATTCACGGCCCGATTCACGGCAGGAAGCGCGCCCGGCGAAGCTCCGTGAGCTGCTCGAGGATGCGCTCCTCGCTATCGAAGCACGCCGCGAAGCCCGCTTTGCGGGCGCGGGTCGTATCGGACATCTGGTCCCACGTCGCTTTGAACACGTAGTTGCCGAAGCCCCAGTTGGCGGCCTTGTCGAAGGGAACGCGCATGAGGGCGTGCTGCTCGGTCATGCGCTCCCAGAGCGGTGCCTTGTCGGCCATGAAGCTCACGAGGTCGATGGTCTGCACCGGCCCGGCCTTCATGCCGAAGAGGTCCGCGATGCGCGGCCACAGGCTCTCCCAGCGGAAGTAGTCGCCGTTTGTGATGTTGAAGGCCTGATTGGCGCACGCGGGCGTCGTTGCCGCCCAATGCGCGGCGCGCGCGAGGAGGCCGGCATCCGTCACCTGATAGACCGAGCGGTAGTGCCCTTCGAGGCCGGGGAACTTGAGCGGCAGGCCGAGTTCCTTCGAGATGGCCGCATAGACGCCGAGCACGCAGAGCAGGTTCAAGGGGTTGCCGACGTTGAAGCCCATGACCGTGTGCGGGCGCAGGCACGACCAAGACCAGCTCTTGCCGATCTGAAGATCGGTCACGTAGTCCTGCTGATCGAAGTAGAAGTTCGGTGCCATATGGCGCGGATCTTCCTCTTTCGCGGGCGTCTTGAAGGCGCCGATGTGCGAGCCGTAGTACTTCGTGCCCTGCATGACCTGGATGTGCCGGAGGTCGGAGGCCACGGCAGCCACCGGCTCGACGGCATTCACGAGGAGCGCGAGGTTCGCCGCGACGTTGCCATTCGCAGGAAGGTGCTGCTCGTCCGCTCCGAGCGGCAGGAACCCGCAATAGAAGATGTGCGTGACGTCGCTTAATCCGCTGAGCTTGGTCTGAGCGTCCGCCTTGTCGAGCAGATCGACGCCGATCCAGCGGACATTTGGGGCCGATCCGGTGGGCGGGCGCCGGCAGAGGCCGGTGACCTTCCAGCCCTCCCGCGCGGCGAGATCGCGCAGGATATAGCCGCCGGTGATGCCGGTCGCCCCGATGATCATGGCATGATTCATGTTCATTGCTCCCGATGCGGCGCCGCGCCCCTTGTATCTCGGGGCGTGTCCGGGCATGTGTCTCGCATAGGCGGAATTTGTACGCCCATCCTCACGCGAGAGACGCATGAAAGCCCGTATCCGCATCACGCTCAAGAACGGTGTCCTCGACCCTCAGGGCAAGGCCATCCAGAACGCGCTCGCCGGGCTTGGCTTCACGGGCATCGAGGAAGTGCGCCAGGGCAAGTACATCGAGGTCGATCTGGCCGCGACGGACGAAGCCGCAGCCCGCGCGGAAGTGGAGCGCATGTGCCGCGAGCTGCTCGCCAATCTGGTCATCGAGGACTACGCATTCGAGCTGGTGGCAGCCTGAGAGCAGGATGAGGCAGATGAAGAGCTCTGTGATCGTCTTTCCCGGCACGAACCGCGAGCGGGACGTCGCCGACGTGCTCGCCGCCGTCACCGGCACGCCGGCCCGGATCGTCTGGCACGGCGACAGCGAGGTTCCACCGTCCGACCTGATCGTGCTGCCGGGTGGTTTCTCGTTCGGCGACTACCTGCGCTGCGGCGCCATGGCCGCGCACTCGCCCATCATGCGGGACGTCGTCGCCAAGGCGAAGGCGGGCGTCCCCGTGCTCGGCATCTGCAACGGCTTCCAGATCCTCTGTGAAACGGGCTTGCTGCCGGGCGTGCTCCAGCGCAATGCCTCGCTCAAGTTCATCTGCAAGGACGTGTGGCTGAAGGTCGAGAACACGCGCACGCGCTTCACCGGTTGCTACAACCAGGGCGAGGTCGCGCAGATGATCTGCGCCCATGGTGACGGGAATTATTTCGCGGATCCAGCAACGCTCGATCGCCTCGAGGGCGAGGGGCAGGTTGTGTTCCGCTACTGCGATCCGGCCGGGAACGTGACGCCGGAAGCGAATGCCAATGGCGCGCAGCGGAACATCGCGGGTATCGCCGATCCTACTGGCCGCATCCTCGGCATGATGCCTCATCCGGAGAATGCCGCCGAGGCCATGCTCGGCTCGGTCGATGGCCGCAAGCTCTTCGAGAGTTTGCTGGCTGCGGCGTAGTCGCGCCTTCGGCGCGAACGAGGCCGCGGCCTCGCGCTCCGCCCGGGGAGACCCCGGACCCCCTCCTTTTATGGATTTGGAGCTTGCCGCGAGCACATCCGAATCCCCTCTCCCCGCTTTGCGGGGAGAGGGTTAGGGTGAGGGGCGGGAGCTTGTTCGACGTTGGCGTTTGCCGCCGCCCCTCATCCTAACCTTCTCCCCGTAAGCACGGGGAGAAGGGACCCGTCGCGCTCGCGTTGACCTCGCGAACGAGCCTACTTCACGCTCGAGAATGCCGTCGGCTGGAGGAACTGGTTCACCACCTTCGCGACGATCGGGCCGTCCTTCTCGGTCTCGGCGCGTGCGGCAAGCCACTCGGGATCGGAGGCGAAAGCATTCCACCTCTTCTCGCGATCGGCGAGGCTGTCGAAAGCGAGAAGATAGTAGAGCGCCTGGTTCGATTCACCGACGAGCACCGTCCAGAAGCCGGCCTGCTTGATGCCGTGCTTTTCCCAGATCTTGAGCGTGATGGTCTCGAAGCGCTTGAGCAGGTTGGGCAGGCGGCCGGGCACGCAGTAATAGACCCTGAGCTCGTAGATCATGGCGGCATTTCCTCTTGCTGGCTGGTCATTCGCCCGTCTGGGGCAGGCCTGAGCGCACCTATGCCGTCGCGCGCGTGGCGCCCCCCGTTCGGTTGGTCGGCTTTATGTTGGCCTATCGCGATCGAGTTGACCACTGGTCTCGACATGCTCCGCGCGATATATCGGCGCCTGATTTTTGGCAAGCTATTGAAACTTAAAGATAAGAGTAGGCTGACATGGTACAGATCTGAGGCCGGCGCCTGCTATCCATGCAATTTTGCGGTGCGCCGCACAAAAATCGCCCTTGTAAATGGTGCGGCGCACATATACGTATATCCCTGCGAGAGCGATCTCGCAGCCCTCCTTTGGGCGTTTCCTCCCTAGACTTGGGCCGTTCGGGAACCGGACGGCCCCTTTTTTTTGCCTATAGCGCATTGGCGGGGCTGGCGCGCGCCCGTACAGGATGACGGGCAGCCCCTCGCGGGCTATAGACCCCCGCGCAGACTACAATTTTCATCTCGAAAGCCCCTGTCCGACATGTCCGATACCGTCGCTGTGAACACCGCTCTGCTCGAACGTCTCGTTGCCGCTCTCGAGCGCATGGCGCCCCCCGCCACGCCGCCCGTGGATTTCGAGGCGGCAGAGGCCTTCGTCTGGCAGGCGGAGCCGGTAGCGTTCCTGCCCGTGCCGCACGTGAACCGCCAGCCGCTCAAGCTGCTGAAGGGCATCGAGATGGCCTCGGACCAGCTCCTCGATAATACGCGCCGCTTCGCCAAGGGCCTTCCCGCCAACAACGCCCTTTTGTGGGGCGCCCGCGGTATGGGCAAGTCATCGCTGGTCAAGGCGGCGCACGCCGAGGTCTCCAAGGAGATGGCGAAGGAGAAGGCCAAGGGTGGCCTCAAGCTCGTCGAGATCCATCGCGAGGACATCGATTCGCTGCCGGTCTGCCTCGGCTACATGCGCAGCAGCCCGCACCGCTTCATCGTGTTCTGTGACGATCTTTCCTTCGATCATGACGATACGAGCTACAAGTCGCTCAAGGCCGTTCTCGAAGGCGGCATTGAAGGACGCCCGCAGAACGTGCTCTTCTATGCGACGTCGAACCGCCGTCACCTCATGCCGCGCGACATGATGGAGAACGAGCGCTCGACGGCGATCAATCCGTCCGAGGCCGTGGAGGAGAAGGTGTCGCTCTCCGACCGCTTCGGGCTGTGGCTCGGCTTCCACAACGGGAGCCAGGATCAGTATTTCGACATGGTGCGCAGCTATGCGGCGCATCACGGCATCAAGATCAGCGACGAAGAGCTGATCGCCGAGGCGCGCGAATGGGCAATGACGCGGGGTGGCCGCTCGGGCCGCGTCGCTTGGCAGTTCATCCAGGACCTGGCAGGACGCCGCGGCGTCAGCTTGGCCAACGAATAGAGCGGCGTCGGCGTATTTCGCGCCACGCCCGCAGCGATGAGGGAGTGGAAGCGATGACGAAGACCACAGTGGCCATCATTGCCCAGGGCGCCATGGGCGCCGGCACGGCGGCGCGCCTGACTTCGAACGGCGTCGATGTCGTGACATGGCTCGAAGGGCGGAGCAGCGCCAGCCGGGCACGCGCCGAGAAGGCTGGAATGCGCGGTGTCGACCTCGCCGGCATTGCCGCCGCCGATATCATCCTCTCCATCGTGCCGCCGAGCGATGCGATGGCCCTTGCCGAGCAGCTTGCGCCGGTGCTCAAGGCATCGACGAACAAACCGCTCTACGCCGACATGAACGCGGTGAGCTCGGAGAAATCGCAGGAGGTCGGCGGGATCATTGCGCCGACCGGCTGCACGTTTTCCGATGGTGCCATCATCGGGCCGCCGCCCCGCCCCGACACGCGCAATACGGTATACTTCTTCTCCGGCATTCCCGGCGAGCGCGTCGCGCCGCTCGCCAAGGGCGGGCTCGAGGTGAAGATCGTCGACGGTCCGGTCGGCGCAGCCTCGGCGCTCAAGATGTCGTATGCGGCGATCGGCAAGGGGCTGACCGCGCTCGCATCCGCGTCCATCCTCATGGCCGACAAGTACGGCGCCAAGGAAGCGCTGCTCGAGGAGTTGCAGCGCAGCCAGCCGAACATCCTCAAGGGC
>DATMRT010000055.1:0-40779 GCA_035565975.1 Hyphomicrobiaceae bacterium | reverse complement strand
ATCAGTGTTCTCTCTCTGATCAAGGAGAAGCTCCCCGTTTCGATCTCGCTCGGCGTCTGGATGATGCTGCTGACCTATCTCATCTCGATCCCGCTCGGCATTCGCAAGGCCGTGCACGATGGCGAGCGGTTCGATACATGGACGTCGGGCCTGCTCGTCATCGGCTATGCGATTCCGGGATTCCTGATCGCGGTGCTGCTGCTGATCCTCTTTGCCGGCGGTTCATTCGTGCAGTGGTTCCCCTCGCGCGGCCTCACGTCCGACAATTGGGCGCACCTCTCGCTCTGGGGCAAGGTCCTCGACTATTTCTGGCATCTGACGCTGCCGCTCATTGCGCTCGCGCTCGGTGCCTTCACGACCATGGCATTCCTGACCAAGAACGCCTTCCTCGACGAGATCCGCAAGCAGTATGTCATGACGGCCCGCGCGAAGGGGCTCGCCGAGAACCAGGTCCTCTATGGACACGTGTTCCGCAATGCCATGCTGCTGATCATCGCCGGCTTCCCGGGCGCGTTCATCGGCGCGTTCTTCAGCGGCGCGCTTCTCATCGAGACCATATTCTCGCTCGACGGGCTCGGCCTTTTGAGCTTCGAGTCGATCATCAATCGCGATTATCCGGTGGTCTTCGCGACGCTCTTCATCTTCTCGCTGCTCGGGCTCGTCGTGAACCTGATATCGGACTTCGTCTATACACTCGTCGATCCGCGTATCGACTTCGAGTCGCGGGAGGTCTAGTGCGATGATCGAGAAATTCGCCAAAGCTTGCGGCCCGGGATCGAGCGAATTCCTCGATCTGGATCGCACTGGCAAATCTATGATTCTCGTGTCCCTTCTGATTCCGAAGTTCGCTCGGGACACCAGCATCGAGGTCAAGCGAACTTCGGAATCGGGACACTAGACATTGGACGCGAGACGCGACGATACGCTTGAGCGCAAGCCTGAGGTACCGGCCGTCGCGCCTGACGTTGCGCCGCCGATCGTGCCGCCCGCAGACGAGCTCGCACCGCCCGCCGAGGTCGATCCTGTCGGCACGCGTCCCCACCGTCACGGCTGGTTGAGACTCTCGCCGATCAACGAGCGCCGCTGGCGCAATTTCAAGGCCAACCGCCGTGGCTACTGGAGCCTCTGGATCTTCCTCACGCTCTTCATCGTGAGCCTGTTCGCCGAAGTGATCGCGAACGATCGCCCGATCCTCGTGCGCTACAAGGGCGAGACGCTCTTCCCCATTCTGGTCGATTATCCGGAGGAGAAATTCGGCGGCTTCCTCGCCGTGACCGACTACAAGGATCCGGTCATCCTCGAGGAGATCGAGAGCCATGGCTGGATTCTCTGGCCGCCGATCCGCTACTCCTACAACTCGATCAACAAGGACTACCCACGCGTGAAGGGCCCCGAGGGGCGCTGCCTCGGTTATCCGGCGCCACCGCCGTGGGCGACGAGCGCCGAGCTTTGCGAGGCCGATCCCGCGCAGATGGCGCGCTTCATGGCCATCGGCAACCGCAACTGGCTCGGCACCGACGACCAGGGCCGCGACGTGGTCGCGCGCGTGATCTACGGCTTTCGAATATCCGTGCTGTTCGGCTTGATCTTGACGATCTTGTCCGCGGCGATCGGCGTCACGGCGGGCGCGGTGCAGGGCTATTTCGGCGGCCGCGTCGATCTCGTCTTCCAACGCGTTCTCGAGGTCTGGTCCTCGATCCCCTCGCTCTATGTGCTGATCATCATTTCTGCCGTGCTCGTCCCGGGTTTCTGGACGCTGCTCTTCATCCTACTGCTCTTCCACTGGGTGTATCTGGTCGGCGTCGTGCGCGCTGAGTTCCTGCGCGGGCGCAATTTCGAGTACATCACGGCGGCCCGTGCGCTCGGTCTCTCGAACGTCAAGATCATGTTCAAGCATTTGCTGCCGAACGCCATGGTGGCGACGCTCACCTTCCTGCCCTTCAAGCTCTCGGGCTCGATCACGGCGCTGACGGCGCTCGATTTCCTCGGGCTCGGCATGCCGCCCGGCTCGCCTTCGCTCGGTGAGCTTCTCTCGCAGGGCAAAGCCAACCTGCAGGCGCCGTGGCTCGGTCTTGCCGGGTTCTTTTCGGTTGCCATCACGCTGTCGCTGCTGATCTTCATCGGCGAGGCGGTCCGCGATGCGCTCGATCCAAGGAAGACCTTCCGATGAGCGCGCCCAGGATAGAAGCGTCAGGTGCGCCCTCGCAGTCGCTGATCAATGTCCGCAATCTCTCGGTCGAATTCCGGTCCGGCGAGAACAGGCATCGTGCCGTCCGCGGCATCGACTTCTCGATCGCCAGGGGGGAGACGGTCGCGCTCGTCGGTGAGTCGGGCTCGGGCAAGAGCGTTTCCGCTCTCTCGATCATGCGCCTGCTGCCCTATCCGGCCGCGCACCATCCGACCGGGGAGATCTACTTCGAAGGCAAGGACCTTCTCAAAGTGCCCGATGCCGTGATGCGTGACATACGTGGCGGGCGCATCTCGATCATCTTCCAGGAGCCGATGACCTCGCTCAATCCGCTGCACACCATCGAGCAGCAGGTCGGCGAGATACTGCGCCTGCACATGGGGCTGAGCGATGCCACCGCCCGTGCACGCACGCTCGATCTTTTGCGCAAGGTCGGCATTCGCGATGCCGAGAAGCGTCTCGGCGCCTACCCGCATCAGCTTTCGGGCGGTCAGCGCCAGCGCGTGATGATCGCCATGGCGCTTGCCAACGAGCCCGATCTGCTGATCGCGGACGAGCCGACGACCGCACTCGACGTGACCATCCAGGCGCAGATCCTGGAACTGCTCAAGCAGCTTCAGCGCGAGCTCGGCATGGCCATGCTGCTGATCACGCACGATCTCGGCATCGTGCGAAAGATGGCCGACCGCGTGTACGTCATGAATGCCGGCAGGATCGTCGAGCGCGGACCGGTCGGTCAGATCTTCGAGGCGCCGCAGCACGCCTACACGTGCCACCTGCTCGCGGCCGAGCCCAAGGGCGAGCCCCCGCCCGGCAACCCCCAGGGGCCGGTGGTCGTCGAGACGCAGGACCTCAAGGTCTGGTTTCCGATCAAGCGCGGGCTCTTGCGCCGGACTGTGGACCATGTGCGTGCTGTGGATGGTGTGTCGCTGAAGCTCAGGGCCGGCGAGACCATCGGCGTCGTCGGAGAATCGGGATCGGGAAAGACCTCACTCGGTCTCGCCATTCTTCGCCTCATCGGCTCGAAGGGGCCGATCGTCTACATGGGCAAGCGCATCGACGGGCTCGGTGCGAGCCAAATGCGCCCGCTGCGTCACGACATGCAGATCGTCTTCCAGGACCCCTTTGGCTCGCTCTCGCCACGCCTTTCCGTCAGCCAGATTGTCGAGGAAGGGCTCCTCATCCAGGACCCGGGCCTCAGCTTCGAGCAGCGACGTGCGCGCGTGAGCCAGGCGCTCGCCGAGGTCGGCATCGACCCTTCGGCCCAGGACCGCTACCCGCACGAGTTCTCGGGCGGGCAGCGCCAGCGTATCGCGATTGCGCGCGCCATGGTCCTCGAGCCCCACTTCGTCATGCTGGACGAGCCGACGAGCGCCCTGGACATGAGTGTCCAGGCCCAGATCGTCGACCTCCTGCGCGATCTGCAGCGCAAGCATGACCTGTCGTACCTGTTCATCAGCCACGACCTCCGTGTCGTCCGTGCGCTCAGCAACTACGTCGTGGTGCTGCGCAATGGCGTGGTCGTCGAGGAGGGGCCGACGGCCGCGATCTTCGAGCGCCCGCGCGAGGCCTATACGCAGGCGCTGCTGGCGGCCGCTCTGAACTTGGAAGTGCGGAACGAAAGCGTCCTTGCGACTTGAGGATGACCATCGGCCGACGAGTACACGCATCCCGCGTAGAATTCTTATGCTGACGATATGATCGCGTCGCATGACGGGCGGCGCTGGCAAGCAATTGCAGTAAATTGGAGAAAAAGAAAAGCCGGGCACGAAGCCCGGCTGAAGTTTGGTCGTATTGCCGAAGCAATACGGTTGAAGGCGTCAAAGGGAGGGAACTGCCTTCAATAGCTGTCCGTCACAGCTAGGAGCTATATGTGAGGTATCGCCGTTCAGTTCAATCCGGCGCCTGAGCAGGAGCCTATGCGCATAGCGCATGTCTCGCGGCGTACTCTGACAGACAGTCGTCTCAGTATTTCCACTGCCGCCCCTTGGCGACCATGAAGTCCCGGAAAACCTGGACTTTCTTCGCGGTCTTCAGCTCCTCGGGATAGACGAAGTAGACGGGCAGCTTCGGGAGCTCCAACTCGGCCAGCACGGGCACAATGTCGCTCTCCTCCTGGGTGAGGTAGTCCGGGATCATGCCGATGCCGATTCCGGAGCGAATCGCGTACTTGAGGGCCAGTATGGTGCTCGCGCGCATGACCGGGGTCCGGGGGGCGCGGCCTTCGCGACCGATCGATTCGAGCAGGTTGATGTGCGAGAGGTGCGGCGCCGGATTGCCGACGAAGGAGACGACCCGGTGGCGGTCCAGATCGGCGATGCTCGCCGGCGTCCCGAATTTCCGGATGTACTGGCTCGAGGCGTAGCAGTGCGTCTGCATGGTGAAGAGCGGCCGCCGGATGAGGTCGCCCTGCGAGGGCTCCCGCGCCCAGATGGCAACGTCGGCCACGCGCATGGAGAGGTCGACCGGCTCGTCATTCAAAATGAGCTCGACGCGGATGTCCGGGTAGAGTTCGAGAAACTCGCGGAGCCGCTGGGTGATCCAGACCGAGCCGAGGCCGACCGTCGCCGTGACGCGGAGATCGCCCGCCGGCTTGGTGGTCGAATCGGAGAGGAGTGACTCCGCCGTCTGCAGCTTGTTCATCACTTCGCTGGCGGTGCGGAACAGCATCTCCCCCTGCTCGGTGAGCACGAGCCCGCGCGCGTGGCGATGAAAGAGCGAGACCCCGAGCTCCTTCTCGAGGGCGGAGACCTGCCGGCTGACGGCCGACTGGCTCATCCTGAGGCTCTCGCCTGCGTGAGTGAAGCTTCCCGCCTCGGCTGCCGAGTGGAAAATCCGTAACTTGTCCCAGTCCATATGCCCCGGCACGCCCGTTTCCTCTGTCGATTGTTACTGGGCGGCTTCGAGCCGCTCGCCCATGTGGGCGAGAAACCGTTCCGCCTCGAGAGCCGCCATGCAGCCCATGCCGGCGGCCGTTACCGCCTGGCGATAGACCTCGTCCTTGACGTCACCGGCAGCGAAGACGCCCGCAATGTCGGTCGCGGTCGAGTCCGGCTTGGTGATCAGGTAGCCTCCCTTGGTCATGGGAAGCTGACCGACAAAAAGCTCTGTTGCCGGCGCGTGCCCGATGGCGATGAACACGCCGTCCACGGGCCGCTCGGCGAGCGCGCCAGTCCGTACATTGCGCAGGCGCACGCCCGTGACGCTCTTCACCGGATCGGTGTCGCCTGTGATCTCTTCGAGCGTCGTATCCCAGAGGACCTCGATCTTGGGGTTCTTGAACAGACGGTCCTGCAGGATCTTCTCGGCGCGGAAGCTGTCGCGGCGATGGATGACCGTGACCTTCTTCGCGAAATTCGTGAGGAAGATGGCCTCCTCGACGGCTGTGTTGCCGCCGCCGACAACGACCACTTCCTTGTCGCGATAGAAGAAGCCGTCGCAGGTCGCGCAGGCCGACACGCCGTGGCCCTGGAAGGCGCTCTCACTCGGCAAGCCGATCCAGCGCGCCTGCGCACCCGTGCAGATGATGAGCGCGTCGCAGGTGTAGCTGTCCCCTGAATCGCACTCGAGGAGGAACGGGCGGGTGTTGAGTGTCACTTTTACGACGTGGTCCATGACCACTTCGGTGCCCACATGCTCGGCCTGGGCCTGCATCTCTTCCATGAGCCAGGGGCCCTGGATGACCTTGGCAAAGCCCGGATAATTCTCCACATCGGTCGTGATCGTGAGCTGGCCGCCCGGCTGATTGCCTTGGATGATCAGGGGCTTGAGCATCGCGCGGGCGGCATAGATCGCGGCTGTGTAGCCGGCGGGGCCGGAGCCAAGGATGATCACTTTGGCGTGGCGGGCAGGTGTCATGGGATTGCCTTCCGGACGTTTCCGTCTCGTCTTTCAGCTATGCGTTAAACGCATATGGCCCGGGTTGGCAAGCCCTTCAAGTGTGCCAGGGCGGCTTGCGAACCGGAATCCGGCTGACGTGGTCAAAATCGGCCTGCCAAATGGGGCAAGCGTGGACTGCCTCGACCCTGCAGCATTTCCAGGGCGGAAAGCCGGTCCGGGGCCCGAGGGACGGGGCAGCCCATGGCCTACTGACCCGGACGGTAGTCGATGGAGGTCCAGCGCAGGTCCAGGCCCTCGTTGAGCGGGCTGAACAGCAGCCCTGAGATCCCCGTCCGGAAAACGCCGGAACGCACGGCCGTGCCGATCCAAAGCTCCGCTGCGTCGGCTTCGATCAGGGTGGCCGCGGCGGTGTAGTTGCGCCAGCGCGCGGCATGGTCCGTGCTCCGGCGCGCCTCGGCGACCAGAGCATCGACGGCCTCGTTGCAGTACCAGCTGTAGTTCGTCCGCCCGACCGCCTTGCAGCCGAAGCGCGCGCCGATCCAAGGGTCGGGATCGGGCGGCAGCCGCGTCTCGGCCATGAACAGCACGTCGAACATCTGCTTCTCGTCATGCGAGCGGGCGAAGATGGTCTCGGCCGGCTCCGCGACGATGCGGGATTTGAGCCCGAGCTGATCGAGGCCCTGCTTCAAGGTCGCGGCGGCCATCTCGGCGTGCACCTGGCCGGCGACGGTGCCAATCGTGATCTCGGGAATAGGACCTGGCACCTTCTCGAGATATTCGCGGGCGCGCACGAGATCGAAGCGATAGCCGCGTGCGGGGTTGCTATCGCCCCAGATGAGGTCAGGGAGGGGCGAGCCGTTGCGGGCCATGGTCCCCGCCAGCAGGCCCTGTGTCAGACCTTCATAGTCGAAGGCGTGCGAGAGGGCCCGGCGGAAATCGATGTTGCTGGTCGGCGACCGCCGGTTGTGCAGGACGCCGCGCACGAGCCGCAAGGTCGGCTGCTCGACGACCTGGAAGCCGGGTGTACTGCGGAGCTGCGTGAGCTGGTCGATGGCCAGATGTCCGAGAATGCCGCCGAGATCGCCCTTGAGCAGCGCGGCGATCCGCTCGCCCGCATCGGCAACCGGGTAGACCTCGAACTCGTCGATCGCGTTCGGGCCCCAGTCGGTAATGAAATGCTCGACGTTGCGCGAGGCAATGAAGGCGCCTTCGCGATCACGCCGGAAAGGAATGTACGAGCCCGAACCCGCGCTATTGCGCTGCAGCCATTCCTGGCCCCAGTCGTTGTTCTTCTCGTTGGCGGTGACCAGAGCCCGATTGACGATCGCCAGTTCGGGAAGCAGCGTCGCGAAGCCCTGCATGGGGTGCGCGAGATTGAAAACCACCGTCGTTTCGCCGACCGCGCGCGTTCCGCCGGGAGCGATCACCCCGGCAAAGAGCGGATAAGGGCCCTGCTTCAGGGCGAGCAGCCGTTCGATCGAATAGACGACGTCGACGGCGCGGACCGGGCTGCCGTCGTGGAAACGCGCATCCTGGCGCAGATGGAAGGTGTGGACCTGTCCATCGGGTGACATCTCATGGCTGGCGGCGAGCCAGAGCTGGAGGCGGGGCGGGGAGCCCTTCCACCGCGTCAGGCTGTCGTAGAAGTTGAGGCGGATGAGGTTCTGACCCGGATCGTCGATCGTGTGCGGATCGAACGTGCCATAGGTCGTCGCCGTACCGAGCACGAGGCGGCGCTTCTCTTCCGGCGAGGCATTGGCCGGTAGCAGACACAGCATGAGACCGGCCAGGATGATCAGCACCCAGCCAGCAATTCCAGTTCTGGAGATCGCCCGCATCCCGCAGCCCAACTTGATGCCACGCGCGATCTTGACGCTCTCATCCGCATGGGTCAATGAGGCGCCGGCAAAATGGTGACCGACGCTGTGCGTGCGTGGCACAAACGCCATTCCTGCGGCGCTTTTGAGATGATGCGTCGATGATCGAGCTGCTCTGGACGGGGCCGAGTGACGCAGCCGCGACGCTGCTGTTGGCGCATGGCGCGGGTGCTCCCATGGACAGCCCGTTCATGACGCGGATCTGCGAGATGCTGGCTGCGCGCGAAGTCCGGGTCGCGCGCTTCGAGTTTACCTACATGGCCGCGCGCAGAACCGGCGGAAAGCGCAGACCGCCTCCTAAGGCCGAAACCCTCGATGGCGAGATGATCGCGGCGGCGCGTGCGGTCGCCAAGGCGGCGGCCGGGAGGCTGGCGATCGGCGGCAAGTCCATGGGCGGGCGCGTCGCGAGCCACGTCGCCGACAATTTGCATCAATCAGGAGAGGTCGCGGGCCTGGTATGCCTCGGCTATCCCTTCCATCCACCGAACACACCCGAGCGCTTGCGTGTTGCGCACCTCGAAACACTCTCCTGCCCGACACTCATTGTTCAGGGCGAGCGTGATCCGTTCGGAACGCGGGCAGAGGTCGAGGCACTCAAACTTTCGCCCGCCATCCGCATCGAGTGGGCGCGCGACGGCGATCATGATTTTGGTCCGCGCGGCGGCTCCGGTACGACTCGGCGCGAGAATCTCGAAGCGGCGGCAGATGCGGTGGCAGCGTTTCTGAAGGCGCTGTAGCGGGCGCAGCGATCGCGCCGTTGGCGCGAGCAGGGCCTCCGCCCTGCACCCGATCGGGGGACACCCCCGAACCCCCGTCTTTTATGCACTTGGAGATCGCCGCGAGCGCCGCCATGTCCCTTCTCCCCGTCCTCTACGGGGAGAAGGTTAGGATGAGGGGCGGCCCGCTTGCCGACGTTTGCGTTTGCCGTCGCCTCTCACCCCGGCCCTCTCCCCATGGAAGGCAATGCGGAGAGGGGGAATGCGGAGAGGGGGGAAGTGGGGCGCCTCACGCGGGCGCTTGCGACCTGGCCGCCGCGGGCATAGCCGTGCGGATTGGTTGCGAAGCACCTCTTCCCAGCAGCCCGCGGCAAAAAAACAGAATCAAGCCTTCGCCGGCACCTCGTCAGGTACCGGCAGTTTTTGCGGGATCATCGAGACAAACAGGAAGATGACCGCCGCCGTCGCTGCGAGGATGCGGAACAGGGCGTCGAAGCCCCAGTTGCCGTGGACCCAGGCAATCAACGGCAATGCGGCGGCGAGTGCGACGAACGATACGACGTAGCGCGCGCCGTAGACCGCACCGCGAAACTCCGAGCGCGCCATGCGGCCGATCATGTAGTCGTTGATCGGGATCTGGCCGAAGGCGCCGAGCATGAAGCCGAGGGCAACGGCCAGTCCGGTCCAGTCGTGCAATCCCGGCATCAGGAGGAAGAACACGACCTGCATGGCCGCGACACCCATGAACACGGTGCGCGGACCCAGCGTGTCGAGCAGGCGGCCGACGACGAGCTGCGCCATGGAGGCGACAGCGAACACGACGAACGCGAGCCAGCCGACGACGGTCGCCGACCCCGCAATGCCGCCCATGCGCTCCGCGAGGACCTTCGGCAAGGCGAAGGTGGTCGACTGGAAGACGATGCTCGAAAGTGCCGCCGTGCAGAAGATGATGATCGACAGCCGCAGAAGGATCTGGCGGAGGTGCTGGTCGCCGGCGCTGTCGGAGCCGGCGGCGGGCTTGGCTGGGCCGGCGTTGCCCGTGGCGCGTTTGGCGGCCTTGGCAGCTTGCTCCGCCGCCATTTCGGGGCGTGAGAATATGAAGTAGGCGATGCCGATCGCGATCGAGACGAGGCCCGGCAGAATGAAGGCGGCGCGCCAGCCGCCATTGTCGATCAGGAAACCCGTGATGAGCGCCGCGCTGCCGACGCCGAGATTGCCCCACACGCCGTTGATGGCGATGGCCTGACCGGTGCCCGACGCTTTGGCGCTCTCGACCACCATGGCGAGGCCGACGGGGTGATAGATGGCCGCTAACACGCCGACGAAGAAAAGCAGGAGCATGATCTGGAAGGGCGTCGAGGCGAATGCCGTGAAGATCGATGCAATACCGATGCCGATGAAGAAGACGGACATCATGCCGTAGCGGCTCCAGCGGTCCGAGAGCCATCCGGCGGGGAGCGAGAAGAGGCCGAAGGCGACAAAACCCGGCGTCGCGTACGGCACGAGCTCGGCATAGCTCAGGCCCCACTCCCGGGTGAGCGCCAATGCTGCGACCGTCGCGAAGATCAGCGTGAAGAGATGATCGAGGAAGTGGCCGATATTCAGGAAGAGGAAGTGGATGCGGTCACGGGCCATCAGGCGCCTCCCGGCGCTATGCTTGTTGTGGTTGGGGCGACTGTATCAAGGTGAGCGAGGGAGGTCATCCTGTCTTGCTGTGACGGGAGCGTTGCTTGACATGCAATCGAATTGCAGCATGTTGACTGCACGTCTGGCCATATTCCCCTGCTTGTCTTCAAAGTATTCGGCCTTCAAATGCGTCGAGGGATTTCCCTTCGTCTGATCGTGCGTCAGCGACAGTCTTTCTCCGAAGCTGGTACCGCGTCTGCGCCGCGGGTTCATTTTTCGCCAGCAAGACTTCTGGAGCCACAGCGTTGGCCACGGTGCGCGTGAATAAGGATCTGCGCGCCCGAGTCATCGTTCCACTCATCGTGGCGCTGGCCATGCTGATGGAGACGACCGACGCCACTGTTCTCGCGACGGCTCTGCCTGTACTGTCGACCGATCTCTCAGTGCCGGTGCTTTCGTTAAAGCTTGCGCTGTCCACCTATTTGATTGCGTTCGCGGCCATCGTGCCCGTCTCTGGCTGGCTGGCCGACCGCTACGGCGCGCGACGCATTTTCGTGGCGGCAATGGTCGTATTCCTAGTGGGATCGGCACTCTGCGCGGTTCAATCGACATTGACCGGGCTCGTGCTGTCGCGCGCCGTGCAAGGTGCTGGGGGCGCCATGATGGTGCCGGTGGGGCGACTGATCGTGCTCCGTGGTGTCGCCAAATCGGACATGGTGCAGGCGCTGGCGTGGATTACGGTGCCTGCACTCGTAGGCCCCGCGCTGGGGCCACTGCTCGGCGCGATCGTGACGGGGACACTGGGTTGGCGGTGGATTTTTGTCATCAACATGCCGGTCGGCGTGATGGCTATTGTGCTGGCGATCTGGTTGATACCGCGCGTGCCCCGGGAGCCCGCCTTGCCGCTGGATGTGACCGGGTTCCTGCTATCGGCGGTTGGTCTGGGCTCGTTTCTTTTCGGCCTGTCGTGCCTGGGCGAGCATCTGGTTTCCACGCCTCTGGCGATCGGGACGATGGCTGCAGGCGCGGCACTGGTGAGCATCTATCTATGGCGCGCGCAGAATCGCGATGATGCGCTGGTCGATCCGCATCTGTTTCGTCACCACACCTTCTCGGTGGGTATCCTGAGCGGTACCATTTTCCGGATGAGCGGCGGTGCCGCGGCATTCCTTCTGCCTTTGCTCTTTCAGCTCGGCCTGGGGCTGCCGGTCCTCTTCTCGGGGCTGCTCAGCGGGCTTTTCGCGCTCGGCGGGCTGACCATGCGTGCGCTGGCCGCCAGCGTTCTCGACCGCTTCGGCTTTCGTCACACGCTGATCGCAGGGACGTTGGCCAGCGCGGGCATATTTGCAGGGCTTGGGCTGATCCAGAGCCTCAACTACGCGCTTATCGTGCCGCTGGTCATTCTTGCGGGTTTTGCCCAAGGCCTGGTCTTCACGGGCCTCAACGGCCTCATTTTCGCGGACGCCTCCGAGCAGGAGATGGGCCGCGCGACAAGCCTGTCGGCGCTATCCCAGCAAGTGGGATTGACGGGCGGGATCGCAGTCGCGGCGCTCGTTTTGCAGGCGGGCGAAAGCAGCGCGCCGAGCACGCCGCCTGAGCTTGCGCATTTTCCTGCGGCCTTCTGGAGCATTTCGGTCGTGCTGTTGATCGCCGCGGCAACGCTCCTACGACTGCGCCCCGGAGAAGCCAACAAGCTTCGGCATATCCCGCACCATCAGGTGCCGCATCACGATCGGGTTTAGAGCGACTTCAGCCTCGTCCGCAGGCGATCGGCCGCAAAGTCCAGAAAAACGCGCATCTTGTTGGGCAGCGCGCCTTGGCTGGCATGAAGCAGGTGAACGGGCAGCGGCGCGATCTCGTACTTCGCGAGAATGATCCGCAGCAGACCCTCGCGCGCCGGATCTGCGCATTGGTAGTGCAGGAGACGCGTGACGCCGACGGCTTGGATTGCGGCTGACACAGCCGCCTCAGCGGTTGTTACCGCGAGGCGCGCGCGAACCGGCACGTCGATCGTGTGTTTGTCGGTGGTTCGGAAGGACCAAGCGGAAACCGGCGAGAAAGGCTCGAAGCTCACGCACGGCAGGTCCGCGAGAGCCTCCGGCGATTTCGGCTCTCCATGTGCTGCGAGCAGTTTCGGGCTTGCGCACACCACCGTTCTCATCGAGCCGACGCGGGACGCCACCATGGAGCTGTCCCGCAGCGGGCCGATGCGCACCGCCATGTCCACGTGCTCGTCAACGAGGTGGAGGTTCTTGTCGGAGAGCATCAGGCGGACGTTGATCTCGGGGTAGTCGGCAAGGAAATCCGCGACAATTGGGAGAATGTGGAGGCGGCCGAAGAGGACGGGCGCCGTCATGACCAGTTCGCCGCGCGGCGCGTGGAATTCGCCTGCGGCGAGGCGCTCCGTCTCGTCGATGTCATCGAGAATGCGGCGAGCCGCCGCTACATACTGCGCGCCGATGTCGGTCAGCGCCACCTTCCGGGTCGTGCGGACGAGGAGCCGCGTGCCGAGGTGGCGCTCCAGCTCGTTGACTTTGCGGCTGACCGTGGCGAGCGGCATGCCGAGAGCGCGGCTCGCGGCGGAGAAACTTCCGCGGTCTGCCACGCTGAGCAGGACTGACATCGCGTCGAGGCGGTCCATGGCTATTCCGAATTTCGGGAATATATCTTCCAATGGTAGTCGATTATACAAATACGTGAAATGGACTAACTACTCCTGAGCCGAAGCGCGGTTTACGGGCTGAGCGAAGGAGCGCCTTCATGTCTTATGGCTTTCTCGATATTGCCATCACACCCAGCGTGCGAGATGCCCAGGCCAAGATGGCGGCCGAACACCTCTGGCAGGATTTCAAGGGCGACCGAAAATACGATCGCTTTCGGGAGGACGAAGCGGCGTTCATCGCCACGCGCGACTGCTTCTATATGGCGACAGTCTCGGAGACGGGATGGCCGTACGTGCAGCACCGGGGTGGACCGCCGGGCTTCCTCAAGCTGGTCGATGATCGAACGCTCGCTTTCGCCGACTACCGCGGCAATCGCCAATACATAAGCACCGGCAACTTGGCGGCGAACGATCGTGTGTGCCTGTTCCTCATGGACTATCCACACCGCGCCCGGCTGAAGATTTACGCGCGCGCCGAGATCCTCGCGCTCGACGACGCACCGGACCTCACGGCTCTCGTCGCAATGCCGGAGTACGGCGCCAAGATCGAACGCATCTTCCGGCTGCGGTTGGAGGCGTTCGATTGGAACTGTCGGCAACACATCACGCCGCGCTTCAGCGAGCGCGAAGTCGGCGTCGCGATCCGTCCGCTGCGTGAGCGGCTGGCGGAGTTGGAGGCCGAGAATGCAGCACTCCGCGCTCGTATCGAGGCGAACGCCGTACAATGATCATGTTGGCGGCTAAGGCTGAGCGGCGGTCCCGCTCACTGTCAGAACCGATAGCCGTAACGGGCACCCAAGCGATCCAGGCCTTCGTTCGGATCCTCGAGGTGCGCGTTCGACATGTGCTCGAAATAGATCGACAGGCTGTTGTGAGCATCGAAGCGGTAGCCGATCTCTAGCGGGATGTGAAACAGCAGGTGCGAGCCCAATGCCTTGGCGGATTGATTTGGCGTGCGCAGATCCGTCTCACCATCGTGAACAGTGCCTCCGAGACCCGCCGAGAAGAACACGCCAGTCGCCGTTTCGAACTCCCATCGCGCATCGAGATAGGCGTTGCTGGTGCCGCCCTCCGTGGCCATGGAGGCGCCTATTGCAGGACGTATCGTGCCGCCAAAGAGCAGAAAGGAGGGAGAGAGGATCGCCTCGACGTTGATCGAGACCGTATCATGCTCCGTACGGAACCCGCTCCACATATCGGGGACATCGTGTGCGAGGACGCCGCCCCGGAGTTCGCGGACGAGACCTTCGGCGTGACCCGCGTCGGTCCACGGGGCTACGAGGGCGAGGCAGACAAGTAGTCGCGATGCAATTGGATGGGACATGCGACGGCCGCGCCGATCGAGTTTGGATGAATCGCTTCTATCATTAGGACGATAGAGTTTCAGCCGCGATTTCGAGCGGTGCCCGGGAATGTCGTGCGCGCTGTTGTATTTTTAGTCGGAGCGGTTGCGAGCCGCTTCGGCGCGACCAGCCGGTAGCTGCGCTCGACCAAGGCTGCCACCTGCTCCCAGTCCGGCCTGCTATCGAGACGTACGCCGACCCAGCCCTTGTGACCGACGTAAGGTGGAACGAAGTAGCGCTCCGGGTCGCCGCCGACGAGTATGGCCTGGCTGCCCTCAGGCGCTTTCAGCCAGACGGACACGCGGCCATCACCACGCTTCTCCATCGCGAAGATCTTGTCGCGGACGCGGAAGGTCGGGTCGCCCCAGGCCTCCTTCTCCGTCGCTTCGGGAAGCGCGAAGCAGATCTCTCGCAAGCGGTCAGTCGGACGCTTGGCCATGGCTGGCGCTCATCACCCCCCCGACCGTCAGCGTCCCTGCTGCCGGATCGACCGTGACCATCTCGCCGCTCTTGATGGCTTCGGTGATGTCCACCTCGAAGCGGTCGATCAGCGGCAGATCGGCGAAGGCCGCACCTTGCGCCATGATCGGATTGGCGAAATTGAGGATCAGCGCCTTGGGCGTGCGCCCGCTCTGCACCATGTCGCGCAGCATCCACGCGGAAGCGACGCCGCCCTTTGCGATGTTGAGGATCAGGATCTTGCCGACATAGCTCTGCCCGGCGAGCTTGTGCGCAGGGCGCGAGACAATGCCTTTCACGAGATCGAGGTCATAGCGCGCGGAGAAGTTGTCCGACGCGACGAGGGCCTCACCGGTGACTTTGATGCCGGGGCCGGGATGGCCCTTGTAGATGCGGGTGCTCATGAGGAGGCTCCGACAATGCGGCCGGCGACGGCGCTTTCGACACAGGCGGACATGCTGTCGAGAATAGGCTCGTAGCCGTAGCCGCCGAGGATGTTGACGAGTTTCGCTGAGTTCGACATCAGCCGCTTCCAGCCGTTCGCTTCGCCGATATCGCGCGCATACATCTGGTAGAAGCACACGCCCGAGAGGACCATGCCGCCGGCGCCCTCGATGGACGCCGTGAGACCCATGCGATCGGCGGCGGCCTTGATGTCGGGTGAGGTGGTCGCGAGCAGCGCCACATCCTTGTGGATGCGCCGGCCGTCGAGGTGCTGCGCAAGTGTCTGCATCTCGAAAAGCGAAAGCTGCGGCGCGGCGAAGACGACGACGTCGAGTTTGTCGTCCTTGGGGCGATAGGAATCCATCAGGCGATCGATCTCGGCGCGGCCGAGAGTCGTCGCCGCCGGTATGGGACCGTCGAACACAGCCTTGAGATCGGGAGCTTCGGGCGTGATGCCGATCATGTGGAAGAGGGGGGTCGAGCCGAAGCTCGCGAGCGCGGCGCCGAACTGCTTGATCTCGTCGGAGGTGACAGGCCCCTCGATGCCGCTCAGGACGGGCACTTCCCAGTACGAGCGCATGGCGCGGCCGACGAGACCGCCGAGTGCGCCCCATTCCGCGAGATCGCGCGGGCGCGCTGTCACCTCGAAGTGCGTCTTGCCGCGGCGGTAGCTGTCGAGATGATAGCCGTAACGCGGCGTGTAGCCGGTAAGCGCGGCCGCGAGCGCGGACGGCCCGCCCTCGAAGTTCGTGCGCGCGCCGAGCACGCTGTTCGCGTAGATCGACGAGCCGGTATCGCCGAACGCGATGTGCTCACCGAGCACCGGCGGGATCACCGACTGATAGTTGATGCAGGTGTTGGTCATCATGAAGCCGAGGGCCTCGAAAGCGGCCGTGGCGCGGCGCTCGAGGTTAGCCATGGTCTCGGTCTGGCCGAGGCGCTTGTAGGCGTTGAAATCGACGCCGCGCGGGTCGGTGATCGCCGGGACGCGCACGCGGCGCTCGGCGAGCGGCATCTTGGCGAGGCTCTCGAGGAAATCGACGCCCGAGGGCCCGAGCGCCTCCGGGTCGGCCATCAGATGGACCTGGGAGATAGGAACACAGTCCTCGGCGTCGAAAAAGCGGCCGACCTTGAGGATCTGCTCCATGGCGTACTTGCGGGCCGGCCCTTCCGCGCCCGCCAACATGGCCTTCTGGTGTTCATCGAGCTTCATGCGGCACTTCCGTCCCTGGAATCATTCCAGGGCAGACAATGCGGCCCGAAGGGCGAGACGACAAGTCTCGAAATCCCTGCGTCACAGGGATGGCCGTATGCAGAACGGCGGAGCGTCACCGCTCCGCCGTTCAAGAGTTCAATGGATTTGGACGCGGGTGACGCTCAGTGCACCGTCGCGATCTCCAGGTCATCGCCGAGCGCGTGGCTCATGGCGGCCTGCCGCGTGTCGGTGAGCGCGATCGGCGTGCCATCCGCCGCGTGCAGCGCGTAGAGCGTCAGACCGCGGGGCAGGTTGTCGATTGATGGAAAGCGCTCCTGCGCCTCCTCGGACGTCATCGTGCGGATGTAGGCAACGACGCCGTCGCCGAGGCGGGCGAGATCAATTTCGCTCATGATGGGGGCGGTCATCTTCTTCGACGACCGACGCCGAGGACCGCTCTTGCTGCTTCGTTCCATGACGGTACTCCTAACGGCTAGAGGCGCAGGCTGGCCTCCATGACCGGCGCCTGCGGGGCTCCCCGACAGGGCCAGTCCGCTCATGCAACCGAATGTTCCGACGATTCGGCTGGATGATCTGTAACTGAAACGACTCACCCGGACGATTTCCGTCCAATCTCGATGCGGCGAATCAGCCGCTCGGGCATGTGGCGGACCAGATCGATCGAGAGGAGGCCATTGCTGAGGTCGGCATTGCGGACCTCGATCCCCTCGGCGAGGACGAACGTGCGCTGGAACTGGCGTGCCGCGATCCCGCGGTGCAGATACTCGCGCGTTTTGTCGTCGTCCTGTTTTCCGCGGATGGTGAGCTGGTTGTCCTCGAGCGTGATGTCGAGCTGTTCGCGGGTGAACCCGGCGACAGCCAGTGTGATCCTCAGCGTCTCGGCCGAGGTCCCGTCCTTGGGAATTCTCTCGATGTTATAGGGCGGATAGCCGTCCGCTCCGCCCTTGGCGACGCGATCGACAAGGCGCTCGATCTCGTCGAAGCCGAGCAACAGCGGGCTCGAGAGCAGCGAAATCCGTGACATTGCGTCAGCCCTTTTCCAAAGCGACCTGGCCAACCCGATTGCGACTGGCCGGCCCCTGTCGGGCGTCCGGCACTCCGCATAGGCCCCGCGTAGTCCGGGCACCTGGGTTCGCCTCATTGATATGGGATGGGCGGCGCTGACTTCAAGCAACGGGGCTGTGGCTTTTTTGCCAATCGGGCCGGCCTGTTTGCCATCAGAATGTCGCTACCGCGCGCCAGAAGGTCCGCCGGACCGGCGACCAGCGAGCCGGGGATCTCTTGGGGACGACAATATGCGCAATATCCGGCTTGGGGCAGTGTGTTTGGCGGTCGTACTTGGGTTTGCCGGCGCGGCGCCGGCGCTTGCTCAGCTCACGACGAAGGCGGACGAAGTGCTGACCCCCGAGGAGCTCGCCGAGCGCGAGGGCCGCAAGGCGTGCAAGGTCGCGATCTGCGCCGCCTTCCACAACAAGGCGGGACCGGAGGATGTCTCCTGCAGCGTGCTCAAGACGTGGCGCAAGGAGCAGCTACAGAAGATGATCGAGCGCGCGAAGGTCTCGTGGCCCTGGGGCCGGGTGAAGTGCGTTGCCGACATCCACTTGAAGCGCGCCGACCTCGTGAAGGCCATGACCGAGCCGAGCTATGTCGCCGACATCGATCAGCATCAGGTCAACTGCGAGATCGAGCGCGACAAGGAGCCGCCGGCGAAGATCAGCTTCGCCTTCAAGCCCAAGGTGACCTTCACGGGCGGCAAGGCCACGAAAGCCTCGCTCAACTGGGGGGCGATCGACGCGCCGACGCTCGTCAAGGGCGCCATGTGGACGGCGACGGCCACGGACAATACCTTCAATGTCCTGCAGTCGACCTTGGTCGAGGACATCAACGGCTTCATCGGGCCGAAGTGCGACGAGGTGAAGGACGAGTGGGCGAAGTAGGTCCGCCGTCTCGTCAGGCGAGAGCTGCGCCGCGCACGAGCACGCGGCCCTCGAAGAGCCGGCGCGCGGTACGATAGACGGCAGCGTATTCGGCATGGGCCGGTCCTCGTGGACCGGCCGGCGTGACTTTCGCATCCACGTGCGTGATGCCCGACGGATGTGCGATCCGAATGGCAGAGGCGTCCGCGGAAAGATCCTTGGCCCTGAGCGCGGGGATCGTGCCGGGAAGGCGCGTCGCGACCGAAAGACACATCGCGCAGGTCAGTGCGACGGCGCGGTGCGGCTGCCCAACGGATATCATTCGTACCGTGATGTCCATGTCCGACGGGGCGAGCTTGGCGCCGGCGAGGGTGGTCGCTGCGCGCGGCGTCGTGACCATGGCCACCTTGGGTACGCTCTTGATGTGGGCGGCATCCTCCAGATCTTGCGCCAATCCCATGGCGACCGACGCCGCCTGGCGAACGGCCTGGAACCTGGCCAGCAACGCTGCATCGGCCTCGATAGCCGCCGGCATCTCGGTGCCCGAGCAGCCGAGCGTCTCGGCAGCAACAAAGACGCAAGGGTTGGCGGCGTCGACGAGGCTCGCCGCAATGCGACCGAGCCCCGGCACATCCAACTCGTCGATTGGATGTCCGGTGGGCAGAAGCTTCCCCGTGCGCGCCCCGCCCGGCTCCATGAATTCGAGCCGAATGGGCGCGCCGGTGCCGGCGACGCCATCGAGCACCATCGATCCATCGACTGCCGCCTGACCGTCCTCGACAGCAAAGCGCGAGACGATGATCTTCCGCGTGTTCGTATTGTGAATGCGCACGACCGCGCGGCCATCTGGAGGCAGCGGCACGAGTCCTTCGTCTATGGCGAAGGGGCCGATGGCCGAAGACATGTTCCCGCAGTTGCCACCGTAGTCCACGGTGTCGTCGAACACGCCGATCTGCGCGAATGTATAGTCCACGTCCGCATCAGGCCGGCTCGGCGGACCGATGATGCAGATCTTGGAAAGCGAGGAGACGCCGCCGCCCATGCCGTCGAGCTGACGTCCGTTGCGGTCGTTGGCGCCGATGGCGGAGCGGAAGATCGGCGCCCAGGCTTCGCGATCCCGAGGGAGGTCGCGCGCATGAAAGATGATCGCCTTGGACGTGCCGCCGCGCATGAACACGGCCGGAATGCGTACCTGCTTCATGGCTCGCGCTCCTCCACTCGCTGGATCTCTAATCCAGTGTTCGCAGCAACTCCGCGAAGAGACGGCAACGCGGCACCATCGACGATACGAGCAGATGCTCCTCGAAGGTGTGTGCGCTCGCGCCATCGACGCCGAGACCGTCGAGCGTGGCAACGCCGAGCGCGCCCGTGAAGTTGCCGTCACTGCCGCCGCCGAACGAGCCGTGCTCGAGTTTGAAGCCGATGTCGGCCGCGATTTCGTGCGCCTTCTCGAAGAGCGCCATGGTCTGACGGTGCGGCTGCCAGAGCGGCCGTACGGGGCCGCGCTCGACCTTCACCGATATGCCATCATTCTCGAACTCGAGCGCCGCCATGCGCGCCGCAACCTCGTCGAAGATCGCCTGTGTCGGCGCAACAGTCAGCACCTGCGCGCGGCAGCGGATCGGCATGACGTTGACGAATGTGCCGCCCTCTATCGTGCCGACGGAGAAGGTCATGCCGCGCTCGAAGTCCGTCATGCCTTCGATGCGCTCGATGAGGCCGGCCATGGCGCGGATGGCGCTGCGCCCCTGGCGGTTCGTGGCGCCGGCGTGCGCGGGGCGCCCCTCGACATCGATCCAGAAGCGCTGGAAGGCGAAGCGCCCGGTGACGATGACGCCGTTCTTGCACGGCTCGGTGACGAGCACGTAGCGGTGTGCGCGCGCTTCCTGCTCGATGCGCTCGCGCGAGGAGGGACTGCCGATCTCCTCGTCGGGAATGAGCATGTACGTGACGGGAAGCTGCACGCCCCCGTTCTCGCGCGCGATCTTCAAGGCTTCGATCGCGATCGCGACGCCGCCCTTCATGTCGTAGATGCCGGGGCCGAAGTAGCGGTCGCCGTCGCGCCGCAGAGGCAAGCGGCCGGCAAGCGTGCCGACCGGATGAATCGTATCGAGATGGGAAAGGATGAGAATGCCGGGACTGTTCGTGCCGTCGCGGCCGGGGAAGCGCACCATCACGATATCGGCGAGACCGCCGGTGCCTGGCACCCGCTCGATCTTGCCGCCGAGCTTGGCGAGATCGGCGCTGACGAGATCCATCATCCGGTTCACACCGGCGACATGATAGGTCGGACTTTCCTCGCGCACCCAAGGCAAGAGGCGCTCGAGCATGGCATCGGCATTGAAGAGTTCTTTGGGCAGCACGTGACTTGTCTCCTGTTCGCAGCAGATCCGGCGGAGCCGAAGGCTCGCCTTTGGCCGCGCCGAGCGCGACGCCGGGTGCGCACGTATACTAGCGCAAGGCGGCGGACTTGTGCGCACGTGCGGCATGAGCGCATGGCACAACTGCGAGGTATGATCTCACCCGTTTTGGGGACCCTGTTTGCAGGACACAGCAGCTT
Organism: Hyphomicrobiaceae bacterium; assembly: GCA_035565975.1. Lineage (GTDB taxonomy): Bacteria > Pseudomonadota > Alphaproteobacteria > Rhizobiales > Hyphomicrobiaceae. The sequence continues at coordinate 19,932 of DATMRT010000055.1, read as the reverse complement.
GCTGCACAGTGCCCGCGCAAGAAACCGGTACAGGACGCGAACAATGGCCCCCTCGAGCTCGTTGCCCCGTGGCGTTTTCACCATGCAGGCTCAGGAGCGCATCGTCTTCGGTGAGCCGGCGGGCGACGCTCTGTCGACGGAGATCAAGCAGCGCGGTGCGCGCCGCGTGTTCGTCACTTCCACGCGATCTCTCGCAAAGCTGTCCGACGGTCCCTTGCAGGTCATCGAGACGGCGCTCGGGGACCTGCATGCCGGCACATTCAGTGCGATTTCCTCGCACAGCCCGCGCGAAGATGTGATCGCCGGTGCGGCGGCCGCACGGGCAGCGGGTGCCGACATCATCGTCGCGGTGGGCGGCGGCTCCGTCGTCGATGCCACCAAGGCCATGCTCATGTGTCTCTGGCATGATCTCGATTCGCCTGCAGCCATGGAGCCTTACAGGTCTGGGCGTGATGATGGCCGCATTCCGACGCCGATGGCGCCGCCGGCCGATCCGATACGCATGATTGCGATCCCGACGACGCTTTCTGCTGCCGAGTTCACGCCGAATGCCGGCGTCACCAACAGCGAGACGCATTTCAAGCAGTCGTTCAGCCATCGCCTGTTCGTCCCGATGACTGTCATCCTCGATCCGGAGATGACGCGGGCGACGCCCGAGTGGCTGCTCGTGTCGACCGGCATCCGCTCGGTGGATCATGCCGTCGAGTCCTACTGCTCGCCGACCGCCAACCCCGCCACAGAGCCGCTCTCGCTGCAAGGTTTGCACCTGCTCCATCGCGCGCTTCCCGCGATTGTCGAGCGGCCCGACGATCCCGCCGCCCGGCTCGATGCCCAGTTCGGCATGTGGCAGGCCATCGCGGCCTCGATTGCGGGCGCCGGGAGCGGTGCAAGCCACGGCATCGGCTATGTGCTCGGCTCGGGGTACGGGGTGCCGCATGGACATACGAGCTGTGTCATGCTGCCGGCGGTGCTGCGCTGGAATGCCTCGTTCAACGGCGAGCGCCAGAAGGCGCTGAGCGCGGCCATGGGTGCGCCGGAGCGGCCCGCAGGGGATCTCGTCGCCGAGCTCGTTCAGCGCATTGGCCAGCCGGGCAACCTGCGGGCGCTTGGCATCAAGCGCGAGGACCTCCCCGAAATCGCCGAGCGCGCCATGACGTATGCGCCCGTGCGGCGCAATCCGAAGAAGATCAACGGCCCCGCCGACGTGATGGAGATCCTGGAGATCGCCTGGTAGGGCGCCGTGGTGGACTAGACGCGTGCAAGCCTGCCGCCACGCGGGATGACGGTGCTGTGCAAACGCCGACGCCGGCCGATGCGCCGCCGCCAGAGCAGGAAGAGCACGATCGAAATGTTGAGCAGGTTCCAGGCGATGCCGTTGAGGAAGGCCGCCTGATAGGAGTCCGTGAGATCGTAGATGACGCCGGAAAGCCAGCCGCCGAGCGCCATGCCGAAGAGTGTGGCCATGAGCACGATGCCGACGCGGGTACCCGCCTCCTTGGGCGAGAAATACTCGCGCACGATGAGCGCGTAGCTCGGCACGATCCCGCCCTGAAAGAAGCCGAACAGCGCCGAGACCACGTAGAGCGACGCGAGGCCGTCGAAGGGAAGGTAGAGGAGGAGCGCAATGCCTTGGAGCGTCGAGCCGAGTAGCAGCGTGTAGAGGCCGCCGATCTTGTCGGAAATGAAACCGGATATGATCCGGCTCACGACGCCGAAGGCGAGCATGAGCGATAGCATCTCGGCACCGCGCTGGGCGCCGAAGCCGAGATCGGCGCAGTAGGCGACGATGTGGACCTGCGGCATCGACATGGCGACGCAGCAGGCGAGGCCCGCGGCAATCAGCAGGATCTGCAGCGTCAGTGGCCTGAGGCGAAGGAGCGCCGGCGAGGGTTCCTGCGCAGTGAGAGTAGCGGCGGCAGGCGCCTGGTGCGGCGCGCGGCGCTGAAGCAGCGGGGCCAACAGCAACAGCGTCACCGTACAGAAGATGCCGAGGACGAGATGCGTGAAGCGCCAGCCATAGGCATCAATCGAGGCCTGGAGGATCGGCGGCCAGATAGCGCCTGAAAGGTAGTTGCCGCTGGCGCAAACCGCGAGCGCGATGCCGCGCCGCTTGTTGAACCAGTGCGTGATGTCGGCGAGGAGCGGCGCGAACATGGTGGCCGTGCCGAAAAACCCGATCAGCAATCCGTGGGCAAGGGCGAACTGCCAGAGGTTCTGGGTATAACCCGTCGCGACATAGCCGAGGCCGAGTGCGATGGCGCCGTACATGACGGGAAACATGACGCCGTGGCGGTCGGCAATGCGCCCCGCGAGGATGCCGCCGAAGCCGAAGCCGATCAGCGTCATCGTGTAGGGGAACGAGGCGGCGGCGCGGTCGATGCCGAACTCGGCCTGCACGGCCGGGAGTACGACGACAACCGACCACATACCGACGTTGCCGATCGTGCCGATGAGCGCAGCCACGACGAGCCGCAACCACGCGTAGGCCGAATCGACGTCGGCAGCCGTGCCAAAGGAATGGTTCATTCTGTTTATGGTCTCTGGCAGGCGCGACCGGGCCGCGAGGCGACTGATGCTTGCCCCGTTTATCCTGTCCGGAAGATGGGCGCCAGCGTGCCGCATTTCCAGTCAACACTCGGGACACGGGTGCGAAGTCTAGTGTTGCACTTGTGCCAAATGGTGGAACCGAGGCTGCGGCCGGAGCGTCATTGGACTGGCGCAGGCGTCATAAGATGGTAACTTCTTGAGATAATGTGGCCGCATCACCATGTACGCCGGCACCTGTGCCCGGGTGCGGCGCGAAAGCCGTAAGCGCCGGGCCGAGCCACGAATGATTCCAGGGAGATGTGCTATGAGCGGGTCGATGGCACGCATCGGGGGGCTGCTGATTGCCCTCACCGTGCTGCTGGGGGTAGGCGGTATCTCGTCGCGCGCCCATGCGCAGGGGCCCTTCCAGACATTGGCGGGCAACTGGAGCGGCGGCGGGCAAATCAAGCTCGAGAACGGCAAGTCCGAAGCCCTGAAGTGCCGCGCCTACTACACGCAGAAAGAGAGCGATTCACTCGGTCTCGCGATCCGTTGCGCCTCGGCCAGCAACAAGATCGAATTGCGCGCTAATCTCAGCCAGAGCGGCAGCCAGGTAGACGGTAACTGGGAAGAGCGGACGTTCAACGCCGCCGGCACCGTGCGCGGAAGAGTGACGGCAGGCCGGATCCATCTGACGATTTCCGGCGGCACGTTCTCCGGCTCCATGAACGTGGCGATTATGGGCGAGCGCCACTCGGTATCGATCGAGACGAACGGTATCGGTCTCAGGGCCGTGAACATCAGTCTGTCGCGCGGCTAGGTTGTTGCGTCGGGGTTAGGGGGTTCGTCCGCTCAGGGGGTTTGACCGGCCGCCGGCGGCTCTGCCGTGAGCGGCCGTGCCGATGGAGCGGGGACGATGATCAGGGAGAAGGGAGCATGAAAAGGATTTCAGCGCCGCTTGCGGCTCTGGCATTTGCGAGCGGCATCGCGCTTACGGCCGATGCGGCGATGTTCGGCGATGCCGCAGCCCAGCGCGTGCGCGACGGCCGGGGGCCGGCCTATGTGGTGGCCGAGAGCCGCTGGGGCCATGGCTCTGTCTCCGGTCCCGTGCGCCGAGGCCGCAATGGCTGGGAGGTGCGCATGCCGAGGGGGACGTGGCTCGAATGCAAGCGGAGCTGCTCCGAGACCCTGCGCCTGGCCACGGTCGACTTCTGGGAGACACAGGGCCGCAATCCACCGGACGGCGGGCCGAACTATTTCACCTTCGACTTCTTCTTCTGAACGACAAAAGCCCCTCTCCCGGACCGGGAGAGGGGCTTTTCACTGGGCGCGGCCTCGGCTCAGCCGACTGCGAGCGGCGCTTTCTGCGAGATCTTCACGCCGGCATCGTCGAGCCACGTGAACTCGAACTCTCCAGCTCCCGGGACCTTCATGAAGAAGGCGAGATAAGGGTTGGCGGAGATGCCTGGCAGGATATCGGCCTTGAAGAATTCCTTGCCGTTGAAGCTCGCCGTGAATGTGTTGATGATGTTGCGCGGGACGACCTTGCCGTCCGCGGTCTTGCGGTTTCCGGTTTCCATGACGTGCTGAACGAGCGTCTTGATCTCGATCACGTCGCCGACCTTGGCCTTGTCCGGAACGCGGATGCGGGGTTTTGCTGCTGACATCGTTCGTGCTCCTTTGCCCGTCTCAGCCGCCGCAGCCGCCGATCGTTACTTTTACGTTCCGTTTGCCGATCAGGAACTTGCCATCACTGAGCGCGGCGACCGCGATAACGTCCTGCGTACGCGCGAGGCGCATCCGGCTCGAGACGGCGGCCTTGCCCGAGGCCGGCGTGAACGTAAAGGTCGCGACCCCGACCTGCGGATTGCCCGAGGCGAAGATGTGGAGCGTCTTGACGTGGCTCGCATCGGTCATCGGGCTTTCGACCGAAAGCGTGAAGGGCACCGTGTTGCCGTTCTCGGCGATCTCGGGAATTTCGAGTGTAATACCGCTCTCGGCCGGCGTGGCGTCGCCGAGCACCTTCTTCATGGCCTCGTCGATACTACGGACAGGCTCCTGGGCGAGCGCCGGCAGATCGGCAAGGAACGCTGCGAGCGCGAGGCTGGCGCCGGCGCCGATCAGGAAGGTCCGACGGCCAAGAACTTCGATTTCCATCCTTTGCGTCATCGCGTTTCGCTCACCCGGCATTTCTGGCCGGGCCCTCCTCCATTTGGCGATGCATTCAGGCTTCATCCCCGCCCTCGACGAGGCACATCGCGCCTTCCGAGGGCAGGCCATGAGCTCGATGCTTGCACATTCTTACTAGCATATTAGAATGTTTGTATGCAACCGCAGGGACGCTGAGAATCGGGTGGGTTCTATCGTGATGCAGCATGCCGCGCGTCCCCTCCGGAGCCTGATCGCGTATGCCCTGGCGCTGTTTGCGCTCGCTGGGCTCGCGCACGCTCAACAGGCACAACCGCCATCCAAAATCGACATCGCAACGGCGCCGGCGGTCCTCGTCATGATCGGTGATCCGGGCTGTCCTTATTGCGCGCGTTGGGAGCGCGAGGTCGCCCCCGGATACGTGGCGAGCGAAGACGGCCAGCTCGCGCCGCTCGTCCGGCGCGACCGTCATGATCGGGATATCGCCTTCATCGAACGTGTGGTGTTCTCGCCGACCTTCGTCATGCTGGTCCACGGGCGCGAGGTCGGCCGGATCGTCGGCTACGGCGGCGCCGACCTCTTCTGGATGCAGCTCGCCGCACTCATGGAAGATGTCCGCGTGGCGTTAAGACGGAGCGGCGCGGCCGCGCCGAACTATGCGGTCAGCCACGCAGAAAGGGGGTGAGGGACGGCGGCCACGGGACGCGCTCGCCGAGCGCAGGAAGCTTGTCGAAAGAAAATATAAAGGCGGTGTTTCGAGCGGCTGCAGGAGAAGTGCGGCAGATCCGACATCCGGCCGATCCTTGGGAGGTGCAAATGACGGAAATTTCCAGGCGAAACCTGATTGTCGGTGCGGGAGCCGGCGCCGTTGCGGCGACGAGCTTCGGTACGTTTGCGATCGCGCAGGGCGCGGGAGCTGCCCGCGTGGTCGTGATTGGCGGCGGCGCCGGCGGCGCCAGTGTCGCGCGTGCGCTGAAGCTTGGTGCGCCGGCGCTGCGCGTGACGCTCATCGAGCCGAACCGGGTTTACTCCTCGTCCTTCTTCTCGAACCTCTACCTTGGTGGGTTCCGCTCGTACAATTCTCTCAATCACAACTACGACGGCCTGCGTCGTCTCGGCATCCAGGTCGTCCATCAGCGCGCCACGGCGGTGAACACGAACCGCAAGACGGTGCGCACGAACGGCGGGCGGACGTTCTCCTACGACAAGCTCGTCGTATCGCCCGGCATCGAGATCAAATACGAGTCCATCCCCGGGTACTCGGCGGCGGCAGCGAACGGCCGCGCGCCGCATGCCTACACCACGGACGGGGCCGGCAAGCTGCATCTGAAGCGGCTTCTCGAGCGGATGGATAACGGCGGCACGGTCGCCATGGTCATGCCGAACAATCCCTATCGCTGCCCGCCCGGACCCTACGAGCGCGCGTGCATGATCGCGCACTTCCTCAAGACCAGCAAACCGAAGTCCCGGCTCGTCATCCTCGATCCGAAGAAGGCCTTCTCCAAGCAGCCGGTCTTCGTCGAGGCGTTCAACCGCCACTACAAGGACGTCATCGAGCTCAATCTCTCGAACGAGATCGACGATTTCAGCGTGACGGCCTTCGATGCGCGGGCGCGCGAGATCACCACGAAGGCTGGCAAGAAGGTCAAGTTCGACGTCGCCAACGTCATCCCGCAGCAGAGCGCTGGACGGATCGCGCTCCGGACCGGGCTCGCCAAGGGCGACTGGTGCCCGGTCAATCCGGAGAATTTCACGTCGGCGCTCGTCAAGGATGTCTACGTCCTCGGCGATGCGTCCATCGCCGTTGAAATGCCGAAGTCGGCATTCTCCGCCAACAGCCAAGCCAAGGTGGTGGCCAACGATATCATGGCGGAGCTGGCCAAGGGTGAGCGCTTCCCGGCCCGCTTCCGCAATACCTGCTGGTCGCTGCTGGCGCCCGACGACAACGTCAAGGTTGGGGCGAGCTACACGGCCAAGGGCGGCAAGCTCGAGCCATCGGGTTCGTTCGTGTCGAAGCCCGGCGAGGAGGCCGCGACGCGCGCACAGAACTACCAGGAGTCGATCGGCTGGTATTCGGGCATCACCGCCGACATGTTCGCGGGTCCGCCGCGCGGAGCCGGGACGAAGCGGGGCTGATCACGCCCGAACGGATGCGTAAGGCGAGCGCCCGGCACACGCGGCCGGGCGCTTCCCGTTCAAGCGCCGCTCTCGCCGGCCAGCTTGTCGATGATCTTCGCGAGCTTGATGTCGCGCTCGGTCAGGCCGCCCGCATCATGGCTCGAGAGCGTGATCTCGACGCGGTTCCACACGTTCTGCCATTCGGGATGATGATCGAGCTTCTCCGCGGCAAGCGCGACCCGGCTCATGAAGCCGAAGGCCGCGCTGAAGTCCGCAAACTTGAAGGCACGTTTGATGGCGTCGCGTCCGTCGACCATCTGCCAGTGGGGCAGGTCGGCGCGGGCGGCTTGGCGCTCGCCGGGATCGAGTGTCCGGGCCATGAGTGTCCTCCGCATGATGGGCGGCTGCGGGCCGCGCTAATGTTCATCCTGAGTTAACGATGCCCGCATCATTCCAGCGGGTGCGGGACAGCTTCAAGACGTTGTGATCGCTATATAGGCCATACGCGCGCCGGATCACGCGTTCTTGCGCGTTGTGGCAGCAAAGGGGTGCGTAGTCTATGCGCCCGATGAAGGCTTTTCAGGCGTCCACGACAGCGTGCCAAGGGGAATTGCGCATGGTGTCCAAATTCATTCTCGCAGCAGCGGCCGGGCTGACGCTGACTTCGTTGGCGACGCCGGCCGATGCGCAGCGCCGGCGCACTGAAGGGGTGGTGCGAGCCTGCAGCAATTATGGCAACGGCTGCACGAGCGCACCCATTCGCCGCTCGCGCTTTGGATACGAGTTCCGCATGCCGGGCGGCACCTGGGTGAGCTGCCGGGCGGACTGCAGGAATGCGATCCGTGAGGATATGCTCGACTTCTGGGAGACACAGCGCGAGAACCAGCGGAGCCCGCGCCGCTAAGCGATTATGCTCGAACAGGCGAGAACCTGAGAGGCAGAACATGGCATTGAGGACAGTCCTGAGCACGGTGCTGGTTGCTGCAATCGCTGCAAGCGTCAGCGGTACGGCCGACGCGCAGTCGCGCAGGCACAGCCGCGGCGGAGACGTCGTGACGGCGTGCAGTCGTTACGGCAATGGCTGCATGACGGTGCCTGTCCGGCCGGGCCGCTTCGATGCGGAGTTCAGGCTGGCGAACGGCACGTGGATGCCGTGCAAGCAGAGCTGCAAGGATGCCTTGCGCGAAGATGTCATCGACTACTGGGAGACGCTCAACGAGCGCGCGGGCAGCTCCCGCCACTGATATCGAGGTCTGGGGAAGAGAAGGAGGCAACGATGCCACTGAGAACAATCCTGGGCACGACACTCGTCGCCGCGACGATCCTCGGCGCGATGAGCTCCGCCGATGCGCAATCACGCAGGAGAGGCGGCGGCGAGGGCACTGTGAGCGCCTGCAGTATCTACGGCAACGGTTGCACGAGCGCGCCGGTCCGTCGCGCAGGCAACGACTACGAGTTCCGCCTGCCCGGCGGCACTTGGGTTTCCTGCAAGCAAAGCTGCCAGGATACGTTGCGCCGCGAGACCGTCGATTTCTGGGAGACACAGCGCGAGAACGGCGGCAGCGACATCAACTAGCCGGACCGGCCTGCCTCAGGCTTTCTTCTGAGGCAGGTTCAACCGAATGTGCAACTCGTTGAGCTGCTTGTTTGAGGCTTCCGACGGGGCGCCCATGAGCAGGTCGCTTGCCTGCTGGTTCATGGGGAAGAGGGCGACGTCGCGCACCGTGTTGCAACCGGTCAGCAGCATGACGATGCGCTCGATGCCCGCCGCCATGCCGCCGTGCGGCGGCGCGCCGTACTGGAAGGCGCGGTAAAGCGCGCCGAACCGCGCCTCCACGACCTCGGGCCCAAGCCCCGCCACGCCGAAGGCCTTCACCATCGTATCGGGACGATGATTGCGGATGCCGCCCGAGGCGAGCTCGTAGCCGTTGCACACGAGATCGTACTGATAGGCCTTGATCGCGAGATAGTCTTCGGTGGACTTCGCCGCGTCGAGCGCCGCCGAGCCGCCCTGCGGCATCGAGAAGGGGTTGTGCGAGAAATCGATCTGCTTGTCGTCCTCGTTCCACTCGTAGAACGGGAAGTCGACGATCCAGCAGAAAGCGAAGCGGTTCTCGTCGACGAGTTTCAGCTCACGACCGATCTGGTCGCGGGCAAGACCGGCGAACTTGTAGAATCGGGAGGGATCGCCAGCGGTGAAGAACGCGGCGTCGCCCGTCCCGAGACCGAGCTGGCTCTGAATGGCGCCGGCGCGCTCGGCGCCGATATTCTTGGCGATCGGGCCGGCGCCGGCCGCGCCTTCTTCCTCGCGCCAGAAGATATAGCCGAGACCCGGCTGGCCTTCCTTCTGCGCCCAGGCGTTCATGCGGTCGCAGAAGGCGCGACTGCCGCCGCCCTTGGCCGGGATCGCCCAGACGCGGACCTTGGGGTCCTTCTCGATCATGCCGGCGAAGACCTTGAAGCCCGAGCCGCGGAAGTGCTCGGTCACGTCGCCCATCTCGATCGGGTTACGCAGGTCCGGTTTGTCGGTGCCGTATTTCGCGATCGCCGTGTCGTAGGGGATGCGCGAGAAGGACGGCGTCACCGGCCTGCCCTCGGCGAACTCCTCGAACACGCCGCGGATGATCGGCTCCATGGTGCCGAGCACATCGTCCTGCTCGACGAAACTCATCTCGACATCGAGCTGATAGAATTCGCCGGGCAGCCGGTCGGCGCGCGGGTCCTCGTCGCGGAAGCAGGGCGCGATCTGGAAGTAGCGATCGAAGCCCGACATCATGAGAAGCTGCTTGTACTGCTGCGGTGCCTGCGGGAGCGCGTAGAACTTGCCCGGATGCACGCGCGAGGGCACCAGGAAGTCGCGTGCACCCTCGGGGCTCGAAGCGGTCAGGATCGGCGTCGGGAACTCGTTGAAGCCCGCGTCATGCATGCGTTGGCGGATGGAGCGCGTGATGGCGAGCCGCTTCATGATGATGCCGTGCAGCGTCTCGCGGCGCAGGTCCAGGAAGCGGTAGGTGAGGCGCAGGTCCTCCGGGTAGTCCGGCTCGCCGAATACGGGGACGGGCAGCTCTTTGGCCTCAGAGAGGACCTCGATCTCCGTCGCGTAGACCTCGACGGCGCCGGTCGCGAGCTCGGCATTCAGCGTGCCCTCGGGGCGAGCCCGCACGCGCCCGTCGATCCGCACCACCCACTCCGAGCGCAGGCGCTCGGCGGTCTTGAAGGCGGACGTATCCGGATCGACGACGATCTGGGTGAGGCCGTAGTGATCGCGCAGGTCGATGAACAGCAGGCCGCCGTGGTCACGCACCCGGTGCACCCAGCCCGAAAGGCGCGCTTCCGCGCCGATATCGCTCTCTCTCAGCGCCCCGCACGTATGCGAGCGGTAGCGGTGTGTGCTGGCGTCTGCCATGGCCGAAACTCCCTCACGCCCGCGGGCGTGACCCTCCAGGCGCGCGCATCCGGACGCGGCGCCTCATAGGTTCCAAATCGGGCCGGAACAGCGCACGCACGGTGAGGCTTGTCAAGGTGGGCGCAGGAACGGCGCCAGCGCGCACGCCCGATTCCAGTGTGATGGTCCCAAACCCCGGTCAGCGCGCAGACTTGCGACGCGATCGCGCGGTCGCCCTCCCGCTGGAATATCAGATGCGGCCTATGGGGCGGGCACCCAGTCGATTCGACGTCTGCCGCGGCATGTGTCAACGCCCCGACCCCGGAGACGAGCGTGCGGCGTCTTGAGCAAAACAGTGTGGCCCAATCGCCTTGAAGTTGGCCCGGCGCCGTTGCAGCATCCGGCCCGCACGAAGGATTCGAAAGGACGTCGGGGCCGAGCCCCGGCCGCAAGCGCCAGCGCAGCGCAGCCGATGCCGTGGCATTTGCTGCGTGGGGGACACGGGAGAAGGACCGCGATGGCGGGCACTGGCGAGCCGAGGCGTACGTTCGCCTTCACGTTCGGGTTGGAGCGACTGGGACTGGTGGCGCTGCGCGCACCATGGGTCACATTCTGCCTCATCGTTGTCCTGACGGCGCTCGCGGTCCTCGGCGTGATGCGGCTCAAGGTGGACGACAGTCTCTCGGAGCTCTTCCGCACGAATACGCCGGAGTTCCATCAGTACGAGGAAATCGATCGCCGCTTTCCTTCGAGCGAGCACGACGTGCTCGTGGTCATCGAAGGCCCGGGCCTCCTCGGACGCGACAAGCTCACGGCCGTCCGCGACACGATCGTCGATCTTCAGCTCACCGACGGCGTCAACGGGCTCGTCTCGATGCTTTCCGCGCGTGAGAATCTCGATGCGACAGGGTATGCCGCGCCCGTCGTGCCCGATGATCTGCCGGAAGGCGCGGCCTACGACGCCATGATCGAGCGGCTCAAGAACAACGAGATCGTCAAGGGCAAGTTCCTGTCCGATGACGGTACGCTCGCGCTCGCGGTCATCGCACTCGACCGGAAGCTGGTCGAGGAGCGGGGTGCCAAGGCCGTCATCGGCGGCATTCTGCAGGAAGCCGAACGCGGGCTTCAGGGCACAGGGCTCAAGGTGCAGCTCACGGGCGCGCCGGTCATGCAGCTCGAAATCCGCAATGCCGTCGAGCGCGACCGCCTCGTCTACAACGGTCTCGGCTTCGTGCTCGGGACGCTCATCGCTTACCTGTTCTTCCGTCGCATTTCGCTGACGCTGCTCGCCGTTATCGGGCCGACGATCGCCATCCTGTGGACGCTCGGCGTGATCGGCGGCCTCGACTTCCGATTGAACCTTTTCATCAACGTCATCACGCCGCTGATCCTGGTCTCGGGCTTCTCGGACAGCATGCATCTGGTCTTCGCCATCAGGCGGGACATCATGGCGGGCGTCGATCGACTGACCGCGGCGCGTGAGGCCGTGCTCGACGTGGCGCCGGCCTGTCTTCTGACCGCCATGAATGCGGCTTTGGCGCTGCTTTCGTTCTCGTTCGCCGAGTCGGCCCTGATCCGCACCTTCGGCCTTGCGGCACTGATGGCGGTCGGCATCTCGTATCTCGCCGTGGCTGTGGTCGTCCCGACGCTCGCCGCCCTCCTCATTCCGCGCGAGAAGAACCCGCGCAAGGACGTCGAGCCCAACCAGGACGGCGGCATCGGCGTGCTGAGTGCGGTCACGGAATTCATTGTCCGTCGTGTCATCGCGGCGCCATTCTTGTTCAGCCTCGCGGGTCTCATCGCTGTCGTGCTGACCGGCCTCGCTTATAGGCAACTCGTGCCGCAGTACCGTCTCGCCGACCAGGTGCCGGATAAGGAGCACGCGCTCGCTGCGACGGAGCGCCTGGATATGAAGCTCACGGGCGCCAACCCGGTGCACGTGATGATCCGCTGGACGGGTGGGCAGTCGCTCTATGACGAAAAGTCGTTGGCTGCGATCGCGGCCGCCCACACGGTTCTCGAGAAGGTGGCGGGCCTCGGCAATGTCTGGTCGGTAGAGAGCCTAAGGCGCTGGCTGGCCGAGGCCGGCGACAGCAGTCCCGATACGATCAAAAAGTACGTTGGCATCCTGCCCGAGCATCTGGTCCAGCGCTTCATCAACAAGGAACAGGATGCAGTCCTGGTGACGGGGCGCCTGCCGGATATCGACGCCAGTCAGATCCTGCCGATCATCGAGAAGATCGATCGCGCCCTCGATCCTGTGCGCGCTGCCCATCCGGGCTATGAGATCTCGGTCACGGGCCTGCCTGCGATCGCGGCGCGCAACTCGGCGCGGCTGATCGGCGAGCTCAACTGGGGTCTGCTCGGCGACATGTTCGTCATTTTCATCTTCCTCGGGATCGCGCTGCGTTCGGTCCTTTCCGGCGTGACCAGCATTCTGCCGTCGCTCTTCCCAATCTTCGCCACCGGGACCGTGCTCTGGCTCGGTGGTGAAGGGCTGCAGTTCGCCTCGATCATTGCCATTACGGTGGCCTTTGCGCTGGCGATCGACAGCACCATCCACTTTCTGAACCGGTTCCAGCTCGAGGAAAACCGGCCCGGCACGACGAATGTGAATGACGCCCTGGTGCGCACGATGCATCATATCGGGCCGGTGATCGTGCTGACCACGATCGTGCTCGCGCTGGGACTCGGCGTCACCATACTCTCGCATCTGCCGTCACTCAGGCTGTTCGGGCGATTGGCCGGTATCTGCCTTTTTGCCTCATTGATCGGTCAGCTCGTCATCCTGCCGGCAACCGTTGCGCTTTACCGCCGGTACTTTCCCCGACGTACTCCGGCCGCACTTGCGTGACCAAAGGCCCGCGCGGCTGGTATGGTTGAGCTAAAGCAGATCCTCGTGCGCCCTCTGAAATGATCAACGTCGGACTCAACCGATGCCACGAGCCCCCAATGCCGTCGACTTCTGGCGTGGTTTTGCCCTCGTCTCGATTTTCATCAATCACATCCCCGGCATCTTCTTCGACAAGTTCACCCATCGCGCCGTATCGATCTCGGACTCGGCAGAGCTCTTCGTCTTCCTCGCCGGGTGGTCGTTGCGCTATGTGATCGGTGATGCCGGGCGCCCGCGACCCATGCATGAAGTCGTCTTCCGGGTCGGCGGACGGGCTGTGACCCTCTACGCGGCCCACATGATGATCGTCATGCTGGCGATCGCCATCCTGGCCGCAACCGCGCGGCTCCTGGACAATCCGCTGCTGCTCGAATGGCACAATGCGGCAGCGGTCTTCTACCGCCCGGTCGAAACACACGTTGGCCTTGCCTTGCTCACGCATCAGCTCGGCTACTTCGATATCCTGCCGCTCTACGTCGCGCTCATGCTCTTTGCGCCGTTCCTGGCCATTCTCGATCGAATAGCGCCGGCGCTTCTGCTGCCCGCATCCTTCGTGCTCTACATCACGTCGCTCGTGGTGCCGCTCACCATTCCGGCATGGCCCATCGAGGGACAGTGGTTCTTCAATCCCCTCACGTGGCAATTCGTGTTCGTACTCGGGCTGGTTATGGGGCGGACTAGCGGAGTGGGAGGGTGGGTGCGGCGGCACATTGTTCCCATTCGCTGGGTTTCGCTGCCGATCGTCCTGATTGGGATGATCTTCGTTCTGACGGGTGGGAAGTGGATCGATCCGACGTCAGTGCCCGATCCCAAATTGCTGTTCATCAATGGCAAGACGTTTGCGACGCCTATTCGGGTCATCCAGTTCCTGGCACTAGTCGCCGTGATGTCGATCGTCTATCCCTATATTGCGCGGGCCGTGCCGAGTGCTGTTGGATATCTTTCGATGCTTGGCCGAAACTCGCTGGAAGTGTTCTGCGCAGGGTCGATCCTTAGTCTGATTTGCCAGATTCTGCGATTTGCGTTGCCCGACGGCATCTTGCTCGACACTCTGCTCCTTATCGGTGGCGTGGCTCTTATGGGAATGGTGGCATGGCTGGCCGAGTGGCGCACCCGGGTTGTGGCGGTAGCCTGAAAAGGCTGGCGTACGTGCTCGCGCTGGCGGCGATGTTCGCTGGCAGTGCCGCCGCGCAGCAAGCCGCGCCGAGCGCCGGCAGTGCTCCAGCGACCGAGCCGAAGCAGGAAGGACAACTGCCACCGGTGACGCGCGAGTGTCAGATCGGCGCCATGGACGTGGTCACCCAGTCGCCGCTCCCCAATGTTCTGAAGGCGGTGCGCGAGCGTCAGAAGCTCAAGATTCTCGCCATCGGCGCCTCGCCGGTCGTTCGCCGCGACTCGAGCGCCGGCGACTACTACGATCTCGTCGAGCAGCTTCTCGAACAGACCTTCAAGGGGCTCGAGGTCGAAGTGGTTCATCGTGGCGTTTCGGGTGAGCTTGCCCGCGACGCCGGCGCACGCATCAAAATGGAGGTCGCCCTTGTCGAGCCCGATCTCGTGCTCTGGCAGCTTGGGACCGCCGATGCACTGGCACGGCTCCCGATCGACGACTTCGAGGATAGCGTCCGGACGACCCTGGTCTGGCTGAAGGAGCACAATGTCGACGTGGCCCTCATCGGGCTTCATTACCTGAAGTCGCTCGCGAAGGACACGCACTATCAGGCGATCCGACGGGCGCTCAAGAAAGTGGCGACGGAGCAAGGCGTCATGAGGGTCGGGCGCTATGAGGCCATGGAGACGCTGGCGCGCCTGCGTGGCGAGCAGGGGGGGCAGGCTGGCCGCTCGCGTATGGCCGAAGCGGCCTACGAGTGCAGCGCCGAGTATCTGGCTCGCGCCATAGCCACCGGCCTCTTCCATAAGGAGAAGCCGCCCGCGCCGCCCGCAAAACCCATCAACTAGAGTAGGTTACGTTCAGGCTGGAAGGCATTCTTCCGGTGCGCTACTTGTCAGGTCCCGCAATCTCTGAATAGCAGGGCGCGAACTCGCGAGCGTTGCTTTTGCGCCAATTGTCATGCAGAAACGCCACACGGGGGGACGTCCTCAACGGGCTTAGCTGATTGGCTCGTGGCAGGCGATAGTGTCTTCCTGCCAGACCCAATCAATCTGAGACGGCTGCAAGAAGCGCGTCCCGGAAACGAATGCCCAAAACGGCGATCTAGCCCTGCAGGATCGAGCAATCCATGGATCAATGGCTTAGTGCGGCGATGGCGATGATGGGCGAGTGGGGTCCCTTGGGGGTCCAGGTCCTGACCATCGTCTGGATTAATATCCTGCTCTCAGGCGATAACGCCGTGGTTATCGCGATGGCTTGTCGTTCGCTGATGCCGCGACAACGCATGATCGGCATAACGCTCGGCGCCGGTGCGGCCGTACTGCTGCGCATATTCTTCACGGTGATCCTGCAATACGTTCTCGAAGTGCCGTGGCTGCGCCTCATCGGCGGCTTCCTGCTCGTCTACATCGCCGTAAAACTGCTGACGCAGAACGAGGAAGCGAGCGAAGACACGATCAAGGGCTCCGACAATGTCTGGGGTGCGGTGAAGACTGTTGCGATCGCCGACATGGTGATGAGCCTCGACAATGTTCTCGCGATTGCCGGCGCGGCCAAAGGACAGCCGTGGCTCATTGTCTTCGGCCTCGTGATTTCGATCCCGCTTATCGTGGCTGGCGCGACCTTCATCATGGCGCTGCTGACGCGCTTTCCAGCCCTGGTCTGGGCTGGCGCCGCGCTGCTCGGTTGGATTGCGGGCGACCTGATCATGGAGGATCCCGTCAGCCATCCGTTCCTGGTGGCCCTCGGTGCGCCCTATGGCGTGGCCGCCGAAGCCATCGAGCTGGTGCTGCAGGTAACGGGAGCCATGGCGGTATTGTTGATCGGCTGGTTTGTGCTCAAAATGTCCGCACGCGAGGGCGAGCACGCCGGCTGAAGCCCCGGAGGCGCGTCCCGTCCGTTGCGGCGCATCTGACGCCGTATCCCGCTGTCGCACATATGATTGGGATGACCACGGCGGCCGAGGCCGCTATGGTCGCGGCCCTGAGCGTGGGCGGCTGTTCAGCCTGCTCGGCACGCCCGTGAGGACGACCTATCATGACGCAGCACTTTGCCTCCGACAACAATGCCGGCATCTGTCCCGAGGCCATGGCGGCGCTCAAGCGGGCCAACGCGACCGGTCATGAGCTGTCCTACGGCGAGGACCGCTGGACGGCGGCGGTGTGCGACGGGCTGAGGGCGCTTTTTCAAACGGACTGCGAGGTCTACTTCGTCTTCAATGGCACGGCGGCGAACTCGATCGCGCTCTCCGCCATGTGCCAGCCCTTCCACGCCATGATCTGCCATGAGCTGAGCCACATCGAGACCGACGAGTGCGGCGCGCCGGAGTTCTTCTCCGCCGGCTCGAAGCTTCTTGCCGTGGAAGGTCCGCTCGGCAAGCTCACGCCCGATGTCATCGAGCTCACGGCCAAAAAGCGCACCGACATCCATTTCCCGAAGCCGAAGGCCGTCTCGCTCACGCAGTCGACCGAGGTGGGCACGGTCTACACCGTCGAGGAGCTGCGCGCGATCGCGGCCATCGCCAAGCGCCACGGGCTCAATATCCACATGGACGGCGCACGCTTCGCCAATGCCGTCGCGACGCTCGGCTGTCACCCTTCCGAGATCACGTGGCGCGCCGGGATCGATGTCCTCTGCTTCGGCGGCACCAAGAACGGCCTGCCGGTCGGCGAGGCCGTGGTCTTCTTCAAGAAGGAGCTCGCCGAGGACTTCGCGTGGCGCGTCAAGCAGGCGGGCCAGCTCGCCTCCAAGATGCGCTTTGTCTCGGCGCCATGGCTCGGCCTGCTCGAGAACGACGTGTGGCTGCGCAACGCGCGCCACGCCAATGCCATGGCCAAGCGCCTGGCCGATCAGATCAGTGCGCTCGACGGCGTGAGCCTGATGTTCCCGGTCGAGTCGAACGCGGTGTTCGCCGAGATCCCGCCGCCGGCACAAGCCAAGCTGCGCGACAAGGGGTGGCGCTTCTACACATTCATCGGCGCCGGCGGCTGCCGCTTCATGTGCGCGTGGGATACGTCGCCCGATACGGTCGACCGCTTCGCCGCCGACATCGCCAAGGCCGTGCACGGCATGGCACCGGCGCGCGAGGCGAGCGGGCGCGGCAGACGCTGAGCATCGCCCGAGCGTGAGAAAGCACAGGGACCATGAAAGGCAGGATCGCAGGGCCTGAGATCGAGCGCCTGATTCAGCTCCTGGCGCGCCTGCCGGGGCTCGGCTCGCGCTCGGCTCGCAAGGCGGCGCTCGCGCTCCTGAAGCGTCGCCACGAGCTGCTCGAGCCCCTGGCCGCAGCCATGCAGGAGGCAGCGCGCAATCTCGTGGCTTGCGAGGTTTGCGCCAATCTCGACACGGTCAGCCCGTGCACGATTTGCAGCGACACGCGGCGCGATCGCTCGCTCATCGTGGTCGTCGAGGAGATCGGCGATCTCTGGGCGCTCGAGCGCGCGGGCGTCGTCAACGGGCTTTATCATGTCCTCGGCGGGCACCTGTCGCCGCTCGACGGGATCGGGCCGGACCAGCTCAACATCACGCGTCTCGTGGAGCGCGCACACGCGGGCGAGGTGCGCGAGGTCCTGCTCGCGCTCAACGCCACGGTTGAAGGCCAGTCGACGGCGCACTACGTGCGCGAGCAGCTTGCCAAGGCGGACGTGAAAGTGTCCGGCCTCCAGCACGGTGTGCCTGTCGGCGGAGAGCTCGACTATCTCGACGAAGGCACGCTCGCCGCCGCGATCCGCGCGCGCCGGACTCTGTAGGGGGTTACGCCGAAATGGCGAACGATCGCGGGGCCCGGTTCGTAACGGGCTCCATTCCCGCACACGTTCTGCGCATGACCGGCGCCGCGGCGTTCGGGCTCATGGCGATTTTCTTGGGCGAGCTCGCCAACATCTTTTTTCTCAGCATGCTCGGCGACGTCGAGATCGTTGCCGCCGTCGGTTATGCCTCGACGATTCTTTTCCTGCTTCTTTCCGTCGGTATCGGTACGGCGATTGCGGCGAGTGCGCTTATCGCGCCGGCCATCGGCGCCGGTGACCTCGCGCGCGCCAAGCGCCTCAGCGCCAGCACACATGTCTTCTCGGTGATTTTTGCTGCGGTATTCGGCGCCGTCGTTTGGATCTTCGTGCCGGATCTCATCCGACTGATCGGCGCCGAAGGCCGCACACTTGCGCTCGCGACCGGCTATCTGCGCATACTCATCCCGTTTATGACGCTGATGTCGCTCGGCATGTGCGCCTCGGCCGTGCTGCGCTCGCAGGGCGATGCGCGCCGCTCGATGAATGTCATGCTCGTCGGCGCCGCGGTCAATGTCGCGCTCGATCCGCTCTTCATCTTCGTGCTCGGGTTCGGCATCAACGGCGCTGCCTGGGCCACGAACATTTCGCGGATTGCCGTTGCCGGCTGTGGCGTCTACTGGCTCGTTCGCGAACATGACCTTCTCGCGCGCCCAAGCCTCCGCGATGTGATCGCCGATGCGCGCCAGATCCTGCTCTTCGCCGTACCGGCAACGGTGACCAATCTCGCGACGCCCATCGCCAATACCTATGTGACGTACGCCATCGCCACGCATGGGACCGCTGCCGTCGCTGCCTGGGCGCTGATCGGACGCATATCGCCGGTCGCCTTCGGTTCGATCTTCGCGCTCTCCGGGGCGGTCGGCCCGGTGCTCGGCCAGAACCTCGGAGCACGCCAGTGGTCGCGCGTGCGCGAGGGCTTCGACGTCTCCCTCATGACGGCGCTCGGCTTTACGTTCGTGGCCTGGATTGCGCTCGCCCTCGCCGTGGATCCGCTGATCGCGGTCTTTCATGCGACCGGTGAGACGGCGGCCATCCTGCGCACGTACTGCATCTATATCTCGCCGATGTTCGCTTTCCTCGGCATTCTCTTCGTCTCGAATGCGGCGTTGAATGCGCTCGGCCATCCGCACTGGCCGACCGTGCTGAACTGGGGCCGCGCGACATTCGGCACGGTTCCGGTTGTGACGATCGGCGGGATGCTGTGGGGACCGAGCGGAGCGATTGCAGCCAATCTTGCCGGCGCGAGTGTGTTCGCCTTCCTCGGTGCCTGGCTCTGCCGACGGCTCATCGACGAGAAGTCGCAGAAGGCCATGGAGTGATCTTGCTAACGCCGTCGCGGCCAGGGCTCGCAGGCAATGCCATCGTTGTCAGCGTCGTTCTTGGGCCAATAGCCCGGCGCGCCTCTCAATGCGGGTGCAAGGCCGACGGCGCGTGCGGAGGCGCAGTTCATTCCTGCAACAACATGCCGGATCGTAACGCCTGCGGGCCAAGGTGAAAGAAGCCAGATCACAAAATAGATGCCGCTGCCGACCAATGCGCCTATGAGCGCGAAGCGCATCCAGCGAAGAAGCACCATGACGACACGGTGCGCCCCCATTCGCCGCTCATAGCGGCGCGCTATCTTGCTGAACCTGCGTTTGAGGGTAAGTGCCTGCGTCTCGCCGTCCAGGCCAAGCTGCGCGCGATTGAACGCCTCGACGCTCGCGCGGCGTTCCTGATGGTAAGTGTCCAGATCCCGTGGTTGTGACATGCAACGGCTCCCACGCAGAGCCGACAATTTCGCAGGCCAAGGTTAGGTTGACGTTAATGGGCTTGTGTCTGCGCCGGTGCGCGGGGCGAAAGCCCCGTCGCGCCGAACGCGCGGTCTAGCGTTCGCCGTCCTCGTCCTTCGTCGGCAACGCCGCCCCCGTCAGATCGTGACTGTGATCGTGCTGGTGCTGGTAGAGCGCGAACGAGCGGGCGGCTT
>DATMRT010000054.1:0-73879 GCA_035565975.1 Hyphomicrobiaceae bacterium | reverse complement strand
CCGTCGATGCCGTGAACGGCGAGATCTTCGATGCGCTTTCCGGCATGGATGCCGAGGACCAGCGCCGGATCGATGCCGCCCTCATCAGC
This sequence comes from Hyphomicrobiaceae bacterium, assembly GCA_035565975.1. Lineage (GTDB taxonomy): Bacteria > Pseudomonadota > Alphaproteobacteria > Rhizobiales > Hyphomicrobiaceae. The sequence continues at coordinate 73,790 of DATMRT010000054.1, read as the reverse complement.
CTCGACGGCACGCCGAACAAGTCCCGCCTTGGCGCCAACGCGATCCTCGGCGTCTCGCTGGCGACGGCCAAAGCGGCCGCTCTCGCGAGCAACCTTCCGCTCTACCGTTACATCGGCGGCACCAATGCCCGCATCCTGCCCGTGCCGATGATGAACATCATCAATGGCGGCGCGCACGCCGACAATCCGATCGACATCCAGGAATTCATGATCATGCCGGTCGGCGCCGAGACCTGCGCGGACGCCATCCGCATGGGCGCCGAGGTCTTCCATACGCTCCGGAAGGGCCTGCACGATGCCGGTCATTCGACAAATGTCGGCGACGAGGGCGGTTTCGCGCCCAATCTGAAAAGTGCCGACGAGGCTCTCGGCTTCATCATGAAATCCATCGAGCAGGCCGGCTACAAGCCGGGCGACGACGTCGTCCTCGCGCTCGATTGCGCGGCGACGGAGTTCTACAAGGGCGGGAAGTACGCCCTCGAGGGCGAAGGAAAGTCCCTCGACGGCGCCGGCATGGCGAAGTACCTCGCCGATCTCGTCTCCCGCTATCCGATCGTCTCCATCGAGGACGGCATGTCCGAGGACGACTGGGACGGCTGGAAGGCGTTGACGCAGGCCATCGGCAACCGCTGCCAGCTCGTCGGAGATGACCTTTTCGTAACCAACACGAAGCGCCTCGCCGAGGGCATCGCGAGGGGCATCGCGAATTCCATCCTGGTGAAGGTGAATCAGATCGGTTCGCTGACGGAAACCCTCGACGCCGTCGATATGGCCCAGCGCGCGCGCTACACAGCCGTGATCTCCCACCGCTCGGGTGAGACCGAGGACTCGACCATCGCCGATCTCGCGGTCGCCACCAATGCCGGTCAGATCAAGACCGGCTCGCTTTCGCGCTCGGATCGCCTCGCCAAATACAACCAGCTCATCCGCATCGAGGAGCAGCTCGGCGACGTTGCCGCCTATGCCGGCCGTTCGGTCATCCGCGGCAGCGCCGGCGGCGTCTGATCGACGCCCCGCGACATCATGTGCAGGCGCCGAAGGAGCTTTGCCAATAACACGTGGAAGAGCTGCGTGTTGGGGGTGGATATTGACACCGTTTTGACATATAGGACCGCCTATTGACGCCGCCCGTTGACTTGAACTCGAGGGCGCAGCGTAACATATCCGGCGCTCAACCGGCAGCGATGGAGCCGCAGCGATGATGTCCTTGCCCGAGACCCAGGACGCCACGACGCTGCAGACCGACGATCCGAACTGGGACGGCGACACGCTCCGCGAGGAGTGCGGGGTTTTCGGCGTATTCGGTCACGATGACGCCGCCGCCATCACCGCTCTTGGGATGCACGCGCTCCAGCATCGCGGTCAGGAAGGCTGCGGCATCGTCACCTACGACGGCACGCGCTTCAATCAGGAGCGGCGGCTGGGTCTTGTCGGCGACAACTTCTCCAAGGCAAGCGTGATCGAGCGGCTCAGGGGCCGCATGGCCATCGGCCACAACCGCTACTCGACGACCGGCGACGTCGTCCTGCGCAACGTGCAGCCGCTCTTCGCCGACCTCGACACCGGCGGCTTCGCCGTCGGCCACAACGGCAATCTCACGAATGCGCTCACGCTGCGTCAGGAGCTCGTCTCCTCGGGCGCCATCTGTCAGTCGACGTCCGACACCGAGGTCATCCTCCACCTCATTTCCCGCTCGAAGAAGCGCCGCATCGTCGAGCGCTTCATCGACGCGCTCCTGCAGATCGAAGGCGCCTACGCGCTCGTCGGCCTCACCAACGACATGATGATCGGCGCGCGCGATCCGGTCGGCATCCGACCGCTGGTGCTCGGCAAGCTCGGCGAGGCTTACGTGCTCGCGTCCGAGACCTGCGCCCTCGATATCGTCGGCGCGCAATTCGTGCGCGAGATCGACAACGGCGAGGTCGTGGTCATCACGGCCGAGGGGGTCGAGAGCCATCGCCCCTTCCCCAAACGCCCGGCCCGCCCGTGCATCTTCGAATACATCTACTTCGCCCGCCCAGACTCGGTCTCCGGCGGGCGCAGCGTTTATGAGGTGCGCAAGAACTTCGGCGTCGAGCTGGCGCGCGAGTCGCTCGTGCCTGCCGATGTGATCGTGCCGATCCCCGATTCGGGCGTGCCGGCGGCCATCGGCTACGCGCAGTTCTCGAGCATCCCCTACGAGATGGGCATCGTGCGCAATCACTACGTCGGTCGCACGTTCATCGAGCCCGAGCAGCGCATCCGCCAGCTCGGCGTGAAGCTCAAGCATTCTGCTAACGTCGGCGTCATCCGCGGCGCGCGCGTCGTCCTCATCGACGACAGCGTGGTGCGCGGAACGACCTCGCAGAAAATCGTGACCATGATCCGCGACGCCGGTGCCAAGGAGGTCCACATGCGGATCTCGAGCCCGCCGATCAAGTACCCGGACTTCTACGGCATCGACACGCCGCGCACCGATGAGCTTCTCGCCGCGAACATGACCGTCGAGCAGATGCGCGAGTTTATGGGTGCTGACAGCCTCGCCTTCCTCTCGATCGACGGTACCTACCGCGCCATGGGCTTCGACCGCCGCGACGCGAAGAACCCACAGTTCACCGATCACTGCTTCACCGGCAGCTATCCGACGCGCCTCGTCGACCGCGACGGATCGAACGGTTACCAGCTCTCGCTGCTGGCCGAGGTGAGCTGATCAGGGCCTCGCTAAGTATTCCTTATATGCTGAGTTCTAATATACTCCATTCGACCGCGTAGCGTGCGACGGTCGAATCTGGGACTATTTCACGCGGGCGGCGAGCAGTTGTGAAATAATCGGCTGCCCCCGGCTGTTTTGTTTTTGCTCTTGAGCGCATGGACTGATTGTGGGGATGATCGACGCTCAATCTGATCAATTCCGGCAGTCCACCTCATCACATTTACCCGGCCCAGCGCTTGCACTGCTGATCGCAACCGGCGCCTTCGCCACGCTATACGCCGTCACTTCGCTATGGATGCCGCTCGGGTGGGACCACGGCATGATGGCGACGGTCGGCGTCGATCTTGCCCAAGGCAAAATGCCCTACAAGGACAGTTGGGAGCTCAAGGCCCCGCTCGCCTTTTTTCCGTATTCGGTGGCGTGGCTCCTGTTCGGCAACACCATGTGGGGCGTCCGAATTGTCGATTTGCTCATCCTGGTCCCGCTTCTCTTGCTCTATATGCGCGAGTTGCGGCAGCAGTCAGATTTCACGATCGCTGCGCTTGCGGCGCTCCTCGTCTTTCTCTGGTTCGCGCATCAGGGCTGGTTCTTCACGGCCCAACCTGATCCTTGGGCTTCGATGCTGGCAGCGGTTGCCGTATGCATGACGTTCCCGAGAGCCGATAACACGCGCCCGAGGCCGCTTATCTACTACTGTTCGGGCCTATTGATCGGAATGGCGGCCCTCATCAAGCCCGTTTATCTTGGCATGGGCTTGGCGCCCCTCATTTCGGCAGCGTTCGCACCCTCTGACTTCAGTTCCAGATGGCGAACGGCGCTGCGCGATGCGTCTCTTCTGGGGGCAGGAACCGCAACCGCTGCCGCCATCTGTTTGCTGTATCTGGCCGCTGGTGGCGCGCTTGGGGATGCGATCGAGTCCCAGTTTTATTACAATATCGGCACGTATGCTAAGGCAGACCGCGTCAGCCCAACCATCGCATTCTTCAGGGTCTTATCGTTCTTTACTCAAGGCCATGTCACAATTCTCCTACTGTTCGCGTCGCTCGTCTTTTGGGCACGACCGCATGAGAAAGTGCTCATCGCCCAGCTTCTCGCCTGGCTCGTGGCCGGGTTGGTGGCAGTTGTCGTCCAAGCGAAGTACTATCAATCGCATTGGGCCGCTCTCTTTCCCGCACTCGTTGCCTGCGCAGCCTTGGGCGCGCACCAAGTGGTTCAGGGGCCTCCCGCTTCTTCGGCTGTCCGCAAGCTCGCCGCGATCGGTTTCGCGCTCGTTGTCTTGCAATTGGGCGTCGAACTCGCCCGAGATATTCGTCGATGGACGATTCTCGTCGTGAATGGATCGACCGCGGACTATTATCGCAAGTACGAAAAATTTTATACGGAAGCTTGGTGGTTCACGCCGGCGCATCAGGTTGAGGCCGCGGATCACATTAGAAAAAATTCTGCGCCGGACGACGGCTTGTACATCTGGGGCAACGAGGCGATCATTCGATTTCTCGCAGACCGGCCCTCGCCTACTCGCTTTGGGTTCAATCTCCCCCTGGTTCTCGACGGCCCGTATCTCGCGGCCTACCGCGCGGAGGTCATGGCAGACCTCAAAAGTGCACCACCTCGATACATCGTCATAGGCCTCTCCTGGGAAGGGGGGCGCAAAGAGACCTCCCTTGCGAAATTTCCCGAGTTCAAGGACTTCCTTGCAAAGCACTATGCCTTCGAAATCGCTTTCGGGACGGTCCACCTCTATCGCAGGCGGGACGTTCCGAACTAGCTCCTATATTGCGCGCTAGATTGAACGGTCCGCGCTGTTCGTTCCCGTCTCGATCGGCAGCTAGGATGCTCAATCCTGCAATGGTGCGGAATCGCTTACGCTGATCCCACCTCTCGTGGACTGAACATCTAGGGCATTGCGCGACGCCGCGGACGTGCCGCAATATGTATGGACTTAAGCAAGAACGATCGCAGGGAGCGCCGCAGGATACGCCCATGAAACTGATCGATGCGGCGCGGGTCATCCGATCCAAGAACGCCGGGCCGACCCAGGTCACGCTCGACCTCATGTTCGACAGCCGCGAGATGTACGAGCGGGCGCTGGCCGCGCCGAGCCTCAAGGCTGCCGTGATCGCCCAGCGCTTCAATGTCGCCGAGGCCGAGATCATCCCCTATCCGGCAGCGAACGCGATCAAGATCGTGCTTCCCCGCCGCATCATCGCCGGCACACCTGGCGACACCGACGTCTACGGCGCGCAGCAGCATCGCCCCATTCTGGATCTCGAGATATGAGCGCCTTCGCCTCGACCATCGACGCCTGGAAGCGCGAGAAAGGGCCGCTGCGCATCCTTTCGGCTTCCGGCCAGCTCGGCTATGGCATTCCGGAGCCCGCATTCCGCGCGGGGCTCGCGCGAAAGCCGCATCTCATCGGCGCCGATATGGGCTCGGTCGATCCCGGGCCGTACTACCTTGGCGCGGGCAAGCTCGCGACGGCGCGGCGCTCCTCGAAGCGAGATCTCGGCCTGGCCATTGTTGGCGCCGTGAGGAACCGTATTCCCTTCATCCTCGGCACGGCCGGCACCGGCGGCGGCGATCCCCACCTCGCCGAAACCATGGAGATCATTCGCGAGATCGCGCGCGAGAACGACCTCAACTTCCGCGTCGCGAACATCGGCGCCGAGATGCCGCGCGACGTGGTGAAGGCCGCCGTGCGCGCCGGCAAGGTCACGCCGATCGGTCCGATCGGTGCGCTCACGGAAGCCGACGTCGACAGCGCCGCACGCATTGTCGGCCAGATGGGCATGGAGGCTTTCCAGCGCGCCATCGATCTCGAGCCCGACATCATCATCGCCGGCCGCGCCTGCGATACGGCCATCTACGCGACACTGCCACAGCGGCTCGGCTTCCCGGTCGGTCCTGCCCTGCAGATGGCCAAGATCATCGAATGCGCCTCGCTCTGCTGCGAGGGCGGCGGACGCGACGCCATGCTCGGCACGCTCGAAGGCGAGAGCTTCGTGCTCGAAAGCATGAACCCCAACCGCCGCGCGACACCCATGTCGGTCGCTGCGCACAGTCTCTACGAGCAGGCCGATCCGCTGTCGGTCGCCGAACCCGAGGGCGTGCTCTATCTTGCGGATGCCAAATACGAGGCCGTCGACGAGCGCCGCGTGCGCGTTTCCGGCGGCCGCTGGGAGCCGGCCACGCAGTTCTCGGTGAAGATCGAGGGCGCGACGCGGCTCGGCGCGCGTGCCGTACTCGTTGCCGGCTCTACGGACCCGGTGTTCATCGCCAAGGCGCAGGAGATTGCCGCCAGCGTCGAAGCCATGGTGCGCGAGCTCGTGCCGCCCAATCCGAAGCGGCCGTACGAGCTGTTCTTCCGCTTCTACGGTCTCGGCGTCGTTGGCGGCCAGCCGGTGACGACCGTTCCGGAAGAGGTGGGCGTACTCGTCGAATGCATCGGTGAGACCGAAGAAGAAGCCCGCGCCGTCGCGGCCACAGCGAAGCAGTATCTCTTGCACGCGCCCTTCCCGGGCCGCATCTCGACCGCCGGCAATCTCGGTTTCCCGTTCACCCCGCCGGAGATGACGGCCGGCGATGCTTACCGCTTCAGCGTCTATCACATCATGCAGGTCGACGACCTCGCGCCGCTCTTTCCCGTCTCGATCGAAACCATCGGCCGCTAACGCCGCAAGAAAATCACCGGGAGGAATGACATGGACCTGCAGCTTGCCGGTAAGAAGGTTCTCGTCACCGGCGGATCGAAGGGCATCGGCCTCGCCATAGGCGAAGCCTTTGCCGCCGAGGGCGCCGACGTCATCCTCGTCTCGCGCAGCGCCGACACCCTCAATGCCGCCGCCGATGGCATCCGCTCGCGCCATCAGGCCAATGTCACCACGCACGCCGCCGATCTCTCGCAGGAGGCCGCGCGCGAAGCCACGATAGCGCGCTTCCCCGACATCGACATTCTCGTGAACAATGCGGGTGCGATCCCCGGCGGCAGCATCCTCGACATGAGCATGGCCAAGTGGACCGAGGCCTGGTCGCTCAAGGTCATGGGCTATGTGCACATGACGCAACTCGCACTGAAGCAGATGCAGCCGCGCAAGGCGGGTACCATCATCAACATCATCGGCATGGCCGGTCCGGCCCCGCGGTGGGACTACATCTGCGGATCCATGGGCAATGCCGGCCTCAATGCCTTCACGAAAGGAGTCGGCGCCGGCGCCGCCGACTTCGGCGTGCGCGTGTTCGGCATCAACCCGGCGGCAACGCGCACGGACCGCATCATGACCCTCTCCAAGGCGCGCGCGAAGACGACCTTCGGCGATGAAAGCCGATGGGAGGAGCTGCTCAGCGGCCTGCCTTTCGGCCGCCTCAAAGAACCGCAAGAAGTAGCAGCGCTGACGGTCATGCTCGCGGCGCCGCAAGTCGCGTATCTCTCGGGCACGGTCATCGACATGGACGGGGGTGGCCAGTATCGGCGCTAGCCGCGTACTGGTTGGGGGACGCGCACGGGGTGGCTCTCATGGCCATCGACACGACACGCACGCTCGAGATCAGGCTTTCGCCCTGGCGGATGATCGGGGTGATCGCCGTCGGCCTCGGCTTCGTCCTGCTCTCGCTCTTCATCACACCGGCACACGGCTTCACCGGGCAAGTCGTCGGCGGCTTCGGCGTCACCTTCTTCGGCTTTATCGCGCTCGTTGCGGTGTGGCGACTGTTCGCGCTGCGCGGCCCCATCGTCACGGTCTCGCCGAGCGGTATCCGCGATGTGCGGCTGACCGGCAGGGTCGTGCCGTGGTCCGCTATCCGAAGCGTGTCGACCTGGTCCGCCTACAATCAGCCGGCGATCGTGCTCGGCGTCGATCCGGCCTACGAGCGCGCGCTGAAGCTGACGACGCTCGCCCGGCTGACACGCCCGCTCAATGCGGCTGTCGGCGCGGACGGGCTCTGCATTGCTTCGCAGGGCCTGAAAATGGGGCACGAGGCCCTCCTCGAGACCATCACGGCCTACTGGCAAGGTGCGCGCGGCGATCGGGCTTAGGACCACCCGCGTCAGCCTACTGGACGTGCCCGCCCCGGCCCCCTAAGACAGCCCGCAACGCGGTTCCACCACACCCGTCAGGGCACCCATCATGTTTGACATCCGAGCCATTCGCGACAACCCCGCTGCCTTCGACGCGGGCCTCAAGCGCCGCGGGCTGGAGCCTCTCTCGTCCGCCATCATCGCGAAGGACGAGGAGCTGCGCGCGATCAAGACGCGGCTCCAGGAAGTCCAGGCGCGGCGCAATGCGGCCTCGAAGGAGATCGGCAAGGCCAAGGGCGCCAAGGACGAGGCGCTGGCGAGCAAGCTCATGGCAGAGGTCGGCGCCCTGAAAGACCAGCTTCAGGCGGATGAGGACAAGCAGCGCGAGCTGGAAGCCGCGCTCGAGCGCGAGCTGGCCGTGCTGCCGAATATCCCGCTCGCCGACGTGCCGGACGGCGTCGACGAGACCGCCAACGTCGAGGTGCGCCGCTGGGGCGATCCGAAGGGCGTGCCCGCGGCCAGCCTGAACAAGCCGAAGCAGCACTTCGAGATCGGCGAAGCGCTCGGCCTCATGGATTTCGAAGCCGCCGCGCGCATGTCGGGCGCCCGCTTCGTCGTGCTCAAGGGTGCGCTCGCGCGTCTCGAGCGCGCGCTCGCCATGTTCATGCTCGACATCCACACTGGCGAATTCGGCTACGCGGAATGCCAGGTGCCGCTGCTCGTGCGCGATCAAGCCGTCTATGGGACGGCGCAGTTGCCGAAGTTCGAGGAGGATCTGTTTCAGACGACCGGAGAGAACCGCCTCTGGCTCATCCCCACCGCCGAAGTCTCCCTGACCAACCTCGCGCGCGAGCAGATCATCGACGAGGCCAAGCTGCCGCTCCGCTATACGGCGTGGTCGCCGTGCTTCCGCTCGGAAGCGGGCGCGGCCGGACGCGACACGCGCGGCATGATCCGCCAGCATCAGTTCTATAAGGTCGAGCTCGTCTCCATCACGACGCCGGAACAGTCCCTCGCCGAGCACGTGCGCATGACCAACTGCGCCGAGACGATCCTCCAGCGCCTTGGCCTGCCCCATCGCACGATTGTGCTGTGCACGGGCGATATGGGCTTCTCCGCTCAAAAGACCTACGACATCGAGGTCTGGCTGCCGGGTCAGAATGCGTATCGCGAGATTTCGTCGTGTTCAGTGTGCGGCGACTTCCAGGCCCGGCGCATGGGCGCGCGCTTCCGTCCGGCCGGCGGCAAGGGCACCGAGTTCGTCCATACACTGAACGGCTCCGGCCTCGCCGTAGGCCGCACGCTCATCGCGATCCTGGAAAACTACCAGCAGGCCGATGGCTCGGTGCTCATCCCTGAGCCGCTGCGCCCCTACATGGGCGGGCTCGACCGGATTAAGCAGCCTTAAGGAATCCGCAAGCGTGCGTTGAGTGTTAGCGGATCCCTAACATCGCCAAAATTACATACTCGACGGGGAACGTCTTTGGCTCGGCTCGGTTCATTGTACTGAGGAGCATGAGCCATGGAGAAACTCACACTGAAGAGACTGGGGCGTCAGCTACGCAATGAAATTGTGCCGTTGGAAGATCTTCCGTTCCCCATGCGGGAGGCTTTGCGCAAGCTCGCGGAAAAATACGACCTGCGCGAACCGGCGACATCGGACAACGACAATGAAACACGCGCCGGCAACTGCGGCGGCCCCAACCAGCCGTCGTGTTCGTCACTCTCGAAGCACTGATTTCAGGCGGCCGGCTTCTTGCCCCGCGACTTCTGTTTAGTACCCGTGGAGCCGAAGCCGCCCGCGCCGCGTTCCGTTTCTGAGACCACCTTGACCTCGACCAGCATCGCCTGGACAACCGGCGCGACGATGATCTGCGCAATGCGCTCGCCGCGCTCGATGGTCACCGGCTCCGCGCCGAGGTTGATCAGCATGACCATGACCTCGCCGCGATAGTCGCTGTCGATCGTGCCGGGTGAATTGAGCAGCGTAATGCCGTGGCGAATCGCAAGCCCCGAACGCGGGCGGACCTGCACTTCATATCCTTCGGGAATTTGGAGTACGAGACCGGTCGGCACGAGCTTGCGGGCGCCGGGAGGCAATTCCATCGGCGCGCCGTCGGGCACGGCAGCGACGAGATCCATGCCGGCCGCACCAGCTGACTGGTAAGCAGGCAACTCCAGTCCCTGCCCGTGCGGCAGGCGCATGACCCCGATCGTGACTTTCCCCATATGCGCCCCCGCTAGTTCCCGTCAGCCGAAATCCCCCTCCCCCTTGTGGGGAGGAATCTGTGGGGCCCGCGGCGAGGGTCAGGTCTTTCCACACGCCGCGCCCACGCGTTGTCAGGCTTGGCTCGTGTTTTCTTCGAGCCATTCCACCACGCGATCCATCAAGCGACGCGCGACATCACTCTTGTCGAGGTCCGGCCAGCTCTCGACGCCTCCGGCACCCACAATGTGCACGGCATTGCGATCCCCGCCCATGATTCCCGTCGCCGGCGACACGTCATTGGCGACGATCCAGTCCGCGGCCTTGCTCTTGCGCTTCTTCTTGGCGTTCTCAATGACGTTCTCGGTCTCGGCCGCAAAGCCGATCACCAGCGGCGGACGCTTGCCGGCCTTCAAGTGACCGACCGTCTTCAGGATGTCCGGGTTCTCGACGAGCGTGAGCGTCGGCGACGATTGCTTGGCGTCCTTCTTGATTTTCTGATCGCTCGCATCGGCGACGCGCCAGTCGGCGACGGCTGCCGCGAAGATACCGACGTCCGCCGGCAAAGCCGCTTCCACCGTCTTCAGCATTTCGCGTGCGGATTCGACACGGACGACAAATACACCGTGCGGAATAGGCAGGTCCGTCGGCCCCGAGACGAGCGTCACGCGGGCGCCGAGCGCTCGCGCCGCTGCTGCGAGCGCATAGCCCTGCTTGCCCGACGAGCGATTGGCGATGTAGCGCACGGGATCGATTGGCTCGTGCGTCGGGCCCGCCGTGATCAGCACGTGACGGCCGGCGAGCGGCCCTTTCGCGCCGATGTTCGCCGTCTCGTTACCCCAGAGCTTCTCGATGGCGGCGAGGATTTCGTGCGGCTCCGCCATGCGGCCGAGACCGGCTTCATTGCGCTCAGCCATCTCGCCCGCATTGGGACCGACGAAGTGAATACCGTCCGCTTGGAGCATCGCGACGTTGCGTTGCGTCGCCGCGTGCTGCCACATGCGCGGGTTCATGGCCGGCGCGACGAGCACGGGCTTGTCGGTCGCGAGCAGGACGGCCGTCGCTAGGTCGTCCGCATGACCGCCGGCCATCTTCGCCATGAGGTCGGCCGTCGCCGGCGCGACAACGATCAGATCAGCCTCGCGCGAGAGGCGGATGTGCCCGATCTCACGCTCCTCGTCGACGTCGAAAAGCGCCGTCAGCACGCGCTCATTCGAGATCGCGCTCACCGAGAGCGGCGTCACGAAGGCCTCGGCCGCCTTGGTCATCACCGTGCGCACGGCAAAGCCGCGCTCGCGCGCGCGCCGGATCAGCTCCAGGCACTTGTAGGCGGCAATGCCACCGCCGATGATGAGAAGCAGGCGTCGCTCGCGCACGTCCCTAGTGTCCCGATTCCGAAGTTCGCCAAACCTCGCTGCTAGCGTCCCGAGCGAACTTCGGAATCAAAAGGGACACTAGAGGCTTAAATTTGCTCGTGTGATTCAGATCGAGAAATTCGCTACGAAGATCACCGCAAACACCGGCGAATTTCTCGATCATCCACACGAGGCTCCGAATTTCAGGACGGGCATCTTAACACGCCCGCCCCCGAGCCCTAAGCGGCGTCAGGAATTACGCTTTCCGGACATATACTCGGGAAGCCAGGACGCGTGCCCCTTGCGGAGCTGGGCCAAAGGCAGGGCGGCCTCCCCCTTGAGTTGTATGGCATCGCCGCCCGTGCGACCAATGATGCGCACGGCGAGCCCGAGAAGCCGCGCCCGCTCGGCAATTTCCTCGGCAATCGAGGGCGCGGCGGCAAGCACATAGCGGCCCTGGTCCTCACCGAACCAGACAGCGTGCGGCGGCAACTTGCCCTCGTAGGGGAACAGCTCGACGCCACGATTGCCCGCGAGCGCCATCTCCGCGACCGCGACCAGCAGGCCGCCGTCGCTCACGTCATGAACCGCAGAGACCTTCTCCTCGCGGATGAGCGCGCGCACGAGATTGCCAGCCTTGATCTCGTCTTCGAGATCGACCGGCGGCGGCGCACCCTCGCTCTTGCCCGTGACATGAAGCTGGTAAAGCGACTGCCCAAGATGACCTTCCTCGTGCCCGATCAGGATCAGCAGATGGCCGTCGTGCTTGAGCTTGATATCGGCCGTCTTCGACCAGTCCGGAATCAGGCCCACGCCGCCGATGGCCGGCGTCGGCGGAATGCCCTTACCGTTCGTCTCGTTGTAGAGCGAGACGTTGCCCGAGACGACCGGATACCCGAGCGCGCGGCACGCTTCGCCCATGCCTTCGACCGAGCCGACGAACTGGCCCATGATCTCGGGGCGCTCGGGATTGCCGAAGTTCATGTTGTCCGTGATCGCGATCGGGTCGGCACCGACCGCCGTCAGATTGCGCCACGTCTCGACAACCGCTTGCTTGGTGCCCATGACCGGATCGGCGAGACAGTAGCGCGGTGTCACATCACAGCTCGCCGCGATCGCCTTCTTCGTGCCGGGGAGCCGCACGACAGCCGCGTCGCCGCCCGGCCGCCCGAGGGTCTGGCCCATGACGAGATGATCGTACTGCTCCCAGATCCAGCGGCGCGAGGCGAGATGCGGGCCACTCATCATGGCTTCGAGCGTTTCCGTGAGGCTCGCCGGCGCCGGCACCCACTCGGCGAGAATGGTCTTCGGCGGCACCGTCGGCTCCCAGGGCCGCTGATAGAGCGGCGCGGAGTTCGCGAGCTTGTCGACGGGCAGGTCCGCCTCGACCTTGCCCTTGTGCTTGACGATCATACGTCCCGTGTCGGTCGTCTTGCCGATGATCGCGAAATCCAGGCCCCATTTGCGGAAAATACGCTCGCCCTCGGCCTCCGAGCCGGGCTTGAGGATCATGAGCATCCGCTCCTGGCTCTCCGAGAGCATCATCTCGTAGGCCGTCATGCCCGGCTCGCGCTGCGGCACATGGTCGAGATCAAGCTCAATGCCGACGCCGCCCTTGTCGGCCATCTCCGATGTCGATGACGTGAGCCCCGCCGCGCCCATGTCCTGGATGGCAATGATCGCGTCCGACGCCATCAGCTCGAGACACGCCTCGATCAGCAGCTTCTCGGTGAAGGGATCCCCGACCTGCACGGTCGGCCGCTTCTCCGCGCTCTTGTCGTCGAATTCGGCCGACGCCATGGTCGCACCGTGGATGCCGTCGCGGCCCGTCTTCGAGCCGACGTAAACCACCGACAGCCCAACGCCTTTCGCCGCTGAGTAGAAGATCTTGTCCGAGCGCGCGAGGCCGATGCACATCGCGTTGACGAGGATATTGCCGTTGTAGCCGGGATCGAAGTTCGTCTCGCCGCCGACCGTCGGCACGCCGACGCAGTTACCGTAGCCGCCTATCCCTGCGACGACACCCGACACGAGATGGCGCGTCTTCGGGTGCGTGGGATCGCCGAAGCGCAGCGCATTCAGATTCGCGATCGGCCGCGCCCCCATGGTGAACACGTCGCGCATGATGCCGCCGACGCCCGTCGCCGCGCCCTGGTAGGGCTCGATATAGCTCGGGTGGTTGTGGCTCTCCATCTTGAACACGGCGCAGTCGCCGTCGCCGAGATCGACGACACCCGCGTTCTCACCCGGCCCCTGGATGACCTTCGGCCCCGATGTCGGGAGCTGCTTGAGCCAGTAGCGGCTCGACTTGTACGAGCAGTGCTCGGACCACATGACCGAGAAGATGCCGAGTTCCAGGAACGTCGGCTGACGGCCGAGGATGCCGAGCAGGCGGTCGTATTCGTCACCCTTGAAGCCGTGGCTGGCGATCACTTCGGGCGTGATCTGGGGGTAGCGCGGCATGTCGTCGGTTCGGCTCTCGGTTCGGCTCATGGGCGGGTCCGGGTTGCTCAGGCCTTTCGGGGCCTTTCGGGGCCTTCCGGGGCCTTATAACCGCCCACGCCGAGGCTGTCTCGCCAGGGATGCGGGGTGAGGCGAAGCGGATTGGGGAGAAGGGCCCGTCTCACGAGGTGGGCCGCTGCCACGACTCCAGAACAGCGCGCGCGAGAAGCAACAGCAGGCGGAAAAACGTTGCGATCCAGGCCGCAAGCGCCACGTACACCGTCAATCGAGGGATCGCTTCCAGGAAGGGCAGATCAAGCGCCCGCGAGAGCTGGAAGGTCCCGGTCGTGTACATGCCCAGGGGAAACACCATGCCCCACAACTGCGGCTCGTAGCGGAGCCTGTCGCGCCGGAAAAGGTATCGCCAGCCCATCAGCGCAACCAGGAACGGGATCCACCAAGTGGCTGCTGCCCAGAAGAAGACGGTGAAGCCCTTCAGAAACGGCCGAAACTCCTGCAGGACTGGCCAGTCCTTCGTGTGAAACAAGAGGACCGAGCCGGCCAACGTCGAGATGGCCACCGCACCCATGTTGATCCAATAGGGAGGCGTGAAGTCATACGTGGAGAGCCGCACGAAGGTGAGCCGGTAGAAAATCAGCGGGATGATCGCGAGATAGAGCATGCAGCCGATCATGAACATCGCCAAGCAGAGGAACTGGAATTCAGGCGACGGGATGGTTGCGGCCTTGATCGTTCCCTTGAGCACGACGATCGATTGCGTGGCTACGGCAGCAATCAGCCAAGCGCCGTTGATGCCGGTGGCGAACGAAGGCTTGTTCTCACGGATCGTGACGGCGGTGAAGAACGTGTACATCACGACGCACCACAGCCCCAGTCCGAGGAACAAGAGTGCGTTGGCAATACTCTGGGCGTTGATGACGACGGCGTTCTGCGTACCGAGAACGCAGGTTCCGGCGACGATCGTGAAGAAGCCCGGCGCACGCTGGTGACTGGAAAGGTCGGCCACGACATTGCCGGGAAAGCGGCATACCCGTAGCAGCGTCAGCGCCCACAAAACAATGTAGGCGACCCAGTTGACGCCAACCAGCGCGTACGCAACGACCGGCATGGCCAGCAGATAGCACGCGATGGATATGACGCCTGTCGCCATCACCAGCGCGAAATACCCCGGAAACAGGTTCTCTGCCGCGCGGAAGACGACCGCGCGCAAGCCGCCGGCAGGAGGTAGCGTCGACGCACCAGTGCTGCTCATAGCGTGTCCGGAGTGCTCAGGCCCCTTTTGGCCTTATAGCGGCGCGCGACCGGACTGTCTCGCCGGGATGCGGAGCGAGGCGAGAGTGGCGGGGGATGAGAGGCCGTCGTGCAATGCCAGCGGCCCTTAGGTCAGTTTCGCAGGCGAGCCTGGCTTATTGCCGCCAACGCACGCCTTCGGCGCACGGCTGCGCCGTCAGATGAGAAACTTGCGGATGCGGGAGCTCAACAGGTCGATCAAGGAAACCGTGACGACGACGATGATGATGATCGACGCTGTTTCGGCGTACTGGAAGCTGCGGATGTTCTCATAGAGCGGCTGGCCGATGCCGCCGGCGCCTACGATGCCGAGCACGGTCGCCGAGCGCACATTGGTTTCAAATCGATAGAGCGTGAATGAGCTCCAGAGCGGCATAACCTGGGGCAGGATGCCATGGACCACTTCCTGCAGTCGCGAAGCCCCCGTCGCACGGATCCCCTCGACGGGTCGAGGATCGGTCGCTTCGACCGCCTCCGAGAACAGCTTGGCGATGATGCCGATGTTGTGCACGGCGAGAGCGAGTACGCCAGCGAGCGGACCGAGGCCCACCGCAACGACGAACACCAGCGCGAAGACGATCTCGTTGATGGCGCGTGAAGCATCCATGAGCCGGCGTACCGGCTGAACGACCCAGACCGGGCAGACGTTGGATGACGCGAGAATGGCGAACGGCGATCCGATGACGACGGCGAGCGCGGTTCCCCAGACAGCGATCTGCACCGTCTCGACCATCGCAGCGGCGTAAACTCTCCAGTCACGGAAGTTCGGCTGCATGAAGCCCGAGAGCAGATCCACCATGTTCCGCCAGTCGGTGATGAGCGACGTCGATTTGCTCATCTCCACGGGCCCCCAGCTCCACGCCAGCAGGCCGGCAATGACCAGCATGGCTGTCGGTACGCGCCAGCGCTCGACCAGCGTGTGCCGAGGGATGACGATGCTCGCGAGGTCGCGTGCGGCGTCAGGTCTCGACGTGTCGACGGCCATATCTCATCCCCATCAGAGATGCGGCGGCACCGCCGCAACAAGGCCCGCGCAGGCATCCAAATGCCTGCGCGGGATCAACACTGAAGCGATCCGATCAATCAGCCCCGCGGCAGTGCCGCGATCTTCTTGCCGAGCTCGTCGAACTGCGCCTGCAGGGGCGCGATCTTCGCCTTCTTGTCGGCATCGGAGAGCGAAGCATCCGACTTGATCTTGGCGATGGCCTTGTTCACTTCCATCTGGCGAATGGGAAGGAGCTGGTTGTCGTCCGACTTGCGGAACGGCGCCCAGCCAAGTGCGGCAATGACTTTCCGCTCTTGCTCGGACTTGGTGCCGTAGCTCAGGATGAACTCGGCAATCTTCTTTTTCGCTGCGTCGTCGAGATCCTTGCGCCAGACGAGCGGATCGGACGGGATCAGCGGCGATGTCCAGATGACGCGAATTTCTGCGGCTTTGGCCGGAGCCGTCTGCTTCAGGCGGGCGAGGCTTTCGCTGTTGTTGGTCGCCACGTTCACGAGCTTGTTGGCGACCGCCAGTCCATTGGCCTCGTGATTGGCGTTGCGCACCGTCTTGAAGCAGGTCTTGGGATCGATGCTTCGTGCCGAGAAAATGAAGGTAGTCGGCACGAGGAAGCCCGAGGTCGAGTTCGGATCGCCAATGCCGAAGTCGAGCGTGCGGTCGCACTTGAGGACGTCATCGAGCGTTTTGAAGGGCGAATCCTTGTGCACGATGATGTGCGACCAGTAGCCGGGGTTGCCGTCCTTGTCGACGGTCTGCGCAAAGACTTCGCCATTGGCGCGATCGACGGCTTCCATGGCCGACTTGTTGCCGAACCAGGCGATATCGACCTTCTTGAACCGCATACCCTCGATGACGCCGGCATAGTCCGAGGCGAAGAAACCCTTCACCTTGAGACCCGTCTTCTTCTCCATGTCGGCGAGGAAGGGATCCCAAACCTGCTTCAGGTTCGCAGACGACTCGGTCGAGATGATGCCGAAGTTGAGTTCCTGCGCGAACGCCCCCGTCGCTGTAAGAGCGAGGGCGCCGGCTACGGCTAGCGTCTTGATTGATCGTTTGAGCATTGAGATCTCCGTCCAAGCTTCAGGCTCGTTGAAACGTTTGATTGCCGCATATGCTGTCCCCCCCCCCGCTCGCTGCGGCGGCCCTGGCGGGGTGTTCATGTTCCGATGACGGTCAGGCCGTGCCGCCAGCCAGGGCGAGATCGCGCGCGTAGCCGGCCTGCGACCCGGCAAGCCAGTCCTCTCGTTCCGGCGTCGTATCGCTCGCCTGTTCGCCGACGCGCGGCAGGAATAGTTCCTCGCTCTCGGCGCCGTAGAGCTCGCTGAGGAACGCAGGCGTCAGTGCGCTCGAGGGGCCGTCATAGACGACCTCGCCATTGCGGAGCGCGATGGTCCGCGGGCAGTAGTTGAGCGCGTACTCGACCTGATGCAGCGAGACCAGGATGGTGATGCCATCGACGCGATTGAGCTCGGCGAGAATGTCCATCACGCGGCGCGCGGAGCTCGGATCGAGCGATGCGATAGGCTCGTCCGCGATCAGGATCTCGGAGCCTTGCACCAGGGAGCGGGCAATGGCCGCCCGCTGCTGCTGGCCGCCCGAGAGCTGGGAACCGCGCTTCAACGCCTGCTCGGCGATCCCGACGCGAGCGAGCGCCTGCATCGCCCGCTTTTTTTCCGTCTGAGAGAACCAGCCGAACGTGCCGCGCCAGCGTGGCACCTGCCCGAGGAAGCCCAGACAGACGTTCGTGAGAACGGACAACCGCGGCACCAGGTTGAATTGCTGGAATATGATCCCGACGCGCGATCGCAGCCCGCTAGCGTGCTCGGTGACGCGGCCCTGCCGTTGCATCGGCGTGCCGAGGATGAGAATCTCGCCACCGGAGCCGTCCGAGCCGCGTCTCTTGCCCCCATCGACCGCAACGAGGCCGCCTATGGTACGGATCAGTGTCGACTTGCCGGAACCAGATGCGCCGATAAGCGCGACCATCTCTCCGCGCCGAAGGCTTAGCGATATGTCCTTCAGCACTTTTTTGCCGGTCTGAAAGGATTTGCTGACGTCCCGGACCTCGATGGATGCTGCTTGCACGTGTGGCTCCTCGCGGTTTCCCTTGAGGCCCCACTAGCAAGCCTGAATGACAGCTATTGAAAGCTTTTGTGACAACTACACGATCCATGTTGGCGAATGCCAATATTGACGCGCCATCGAACCGAGCAGAGCCGGCAAACGGAGCCCCACAATGCATCGCAGGATCGCCCTCCGCGCCTCCGGCAGCCTCCTGCTCCTGAGCGCTCTCCTCTTCTCGTCCACCCTCTCCATCGCCTCGGACTGCTGCGACCCCGAAAGCCCGTTCCGGGAGGGCGAGGGCTGGGCAGACAAGCCTGCCACCTGCGAGGACATCGCCCACTGGGCCGATCGCGCGCCGAAGACGGATGCGCGGATCAGCCTCTCCATCAAAGGCAAGCTCACGGAGGTGCACTGGACGGGCGCGATCGCCTACCTCGTCATGTGCGATCCGGACGTCATGCAGGTCGTTTGCGTGACGTACGAGACGAACGACATGCGCGCGGGCGAAGAGGTCTCGTTCGGCGGCGGCTTCTTCCGCAGGGGCGACAAGCAGATTTTCATGGACCCCTGCCTCGCCTTCAGGGAATGATCGCGCAGCCTCATGCCACGCGGTCCTTGGCCATGGTGAACATCATCAGAGCAAACGGACGCGCCGCCCCGCTCCTGGCTCTACTGGCGGCCCTCGGTTGGAGCGGCACGGCGGTCAGTGCCGACGTGCCGGCGCCTCAGAGCCGACCGCCGGCCGACACCCGCCCGCAAGGCTCGTCGTGGTGCCTCGCCAAGTGCGATGAACTCGAAGGGGCGTGCAAGGAATTCGAAAACCGCTACCCGAGCTGCTCGCCTGCCGACATCTGCCTCGATGAGAAGCTCCAGTGCGAGGCCACGTGCCGGCCGAGGGTGAAGCTCGGCCGCACGGCCCGCCTGTCATGCGGCAGGAGCGGGAAATTCACGCGCGCGCCTTGGCCTCCACATAGCGCTTGAAGCTGTCGAGGATGGATTGCCAGCCCTCGCGCTGCATATCGGCGGGGTTTTCCTGCTCTGGATCGAAAGAAACGCGCACGTGCACGCCCTTGCCCTCCGGCGCGAATTCGATTTCGGCCGTGCGGTCGCCGAACTCATAGGCAATGAGCTTGTGATCGACGATCTTCGTATAGGTGCCGGCGAAGTCGAACCCCATGCTGCCGTCCTTGGCCTCCATGCGCGACGAGAACGCGCCGCCTTCGCGCAGATCCACCGTGGCCGACGGCGTGTGCCAGTCGTCGGACGCCGCGTTCCACCGCTTGATGTCGTCGGGGCTCGTGTAGGCCTTCCAGACCTCGGCGATCGGCGCATTGATCGTGTTCTCGACGGTAATTCTCATCGCTGTCCTCGTCTGGTTTGGCATGGGACATCTGCCCGTTGGTCAGCAGGTGCCATGTCCCGAGGACGATGATGTGACCGCGCGCCCGACATTGGGCACGAAAAATTCCTCAAACAGAAAAGGCCCGGCAAAATGCCGGGCCTCCTTGCTTGATGCCAATTCCGGTTTACGCGGCGCAGGGCCGGGCCGAGACCGAGCACTTGAACATGCCCTGCCACTTGCAGTCGACCTTCCGGTCCTTGGAATTATGGTAGTTCGAGTACTTCTTGCCCATGAGCTTCCTTACCGACGCCTCCCAGGCAAGCCAGGCTGTCGTGATACCGCCCGCCCGCGTCGCAGCCAGATGGCGGTCGGCCGTAATCCTCTGGTTCGAGCATTGCGACACCGGCTTGCCACCGCCGGACGGCTTGCCATGCCCGGAGGGCAACGGCTTGCCGCCGCCTTGCGGCAGAGGCTTTCCACCGCCCTGCGGAATCGGCTTGCCGTCATCCTTGTCCTTGTTGAGCTCGCTGATGTGGCGGCCGACCTTCTTGTATCCGGTCGTCTGTGGCGCCTTGCCGAGGCAGGCTTCCTTCAGCGGCACCCAGTTCGAGACTTTGGACGATCCCTTCACTTCCGCCATGTACCGCGTATCGACGCTCGTCGTGATCTTGATCTCGCGCGTCAGCGTCGCCATCCAGTTGCCGGCCGGACCCTTCACCGCATTCACTGGTAGGGCACCCGTCTTGATGCCGTTGCTGTTGCGGATGACGAAATTGACCACGCCCGGCCCATCGACGTGTGCCCAGACCTTCATGGTGGCAATGCGGGGGCAGAGATGGCTGCCCGAATCCGTGAAACCCATTTGCAAGCTGGTCACGTTCGCCGCGGAGGCGCCCCCGGCGAGTGCAGCCAGGGACACGGCAGCGATGCCCGATTTCATCATCGAACACCTAATGAGCTTAGAGTACATGGTTTCTCTCCGTCGTAATCCAGCGGCCGAGGTAGATCCCTGCGGCTCCTGGCGCTTCGGTCGCGACGCGACGGAAAAAGGTTCAAAGCCACCGTTTCCCCTCTGCACCAGCCCATGAGCCCCCTCCCTTTTCAGGTGCTTGACCTCCCCTCACCAGCCGCCCATCCTGCTGCCCATCAGGCCCCGCAGAAGAATGAACAAGGGCGGGCCCGGTCGAGGAGAACGGGGATGAAACGCAAGATCGCGATCGTGGGCGCGGGTGCGCTCGGCGGCCACGTGGGCGGCTACCTCGCCAAAGCCGGACAGGACGTGACGCTGATTGATCCCTGGCCCGAGCACGTCGAGGCCATGCGCCGTGACGGCCTGACGCTGCGCGGCCAGACGGCGCCGGAGAATTTCACGGTCCCCGTCAACGCGATCCACATCACCGAGTTGCAGAAGACCGGCAGCCAGCGTCCCTTCGACATCGCTTTCGTGTCGATGAAGTCCTACGACACGGTCTGGGCGACGCAGATGATCGCCCAGTATCTCGCCGCCGACGGCTATGTCGTCTCGCTGCAGAACTCGATCAACGAGGAGCGCATTGCCTCCGTCGTCGGCTGGGGCAAGACGGTCGGCTGCATTGCCTCGACAATCTCGGTCGAGCTGGTCGGGCCGGCGAAAGTTCAGCGCAATGTTGCGCTCGGCGGATCGCGCCACACCGTCTTCCGCGTCGGCGAGCCACACGGGCGCATCTCGCCCCGCGTGAAGGAAATCGCGGAGATGGTGAGCATCGTCGACAGCGCGAAGACGACAACCAATCTCTGGGGCGAGCGCTGGTCCAAGCTGATCGTGAACGCCATGCGCAATCCGGTCTCGGCGGCGACGGGACGCGGCGGCAACGGCAATGACCGCGATCCCATGACGCGCTGGCTCGCCATCCGGATTGCGGCCGAGGCCATCAAGGTCGGCCTTGCGCACGGCTATGCGCTCGAACCGGTCTATCACATCCCGCCGGAGAAGCTGCTCGCCGCGGGCGAGGGCGACAAGGCGGCGCGCGAGGAATGCGAGGGCATCCTGCTCGAGCAGGTCAAGCACCGGAACGACGAGCAGCGCCCCTCCATGGGCCAGGACATCATGAAGGGCCGGCGCACGGAGATCGACTACATCAACGGCCTCGTCGCTTCGAAGGGCGCGGAGCTGAAGATCGCAACGCCCGCCAACAGCCGCATCGTCGAGGTCGTACGGCGCGTCGAGCGCGGCGAGATCGCTCCGAGCCCCGAAGCCGTTGCCCACATCTGAGTTCCGGAGAGATAACGCAACATGCCCTCGCGCTGGACCGATCGCCGCCAGAAGTTCCGCAGCTATCTTGCAGGCAAGAACTGCTATCACCCGGGCTCGGTGCACGATCCCATATCGGCGCGCATTGCCTCCGAGATCGGCTTCGAGATCGGCATGTTCGCGGGCTCGACGGGCTCGCTCGGCGTGCTCTCGGCGCCCGATCTCATCATCCTCACGCTCACCGAGTTCGCCGACCAGGCGCTGCGCATCAACCGTGCCATGGAGCTGCCGCTGATGGTCGACGCCGACCACGGCTATGGCAATGCGCTCTCGGTCATGCGCACGGTGGAGGAGCTGGAGATTGCCGGCGTCAGCGGCATGTCGATCGAGGATACGGCCCTGCCGCAGCCCTTCGGCACGACGGAGAAGCCGCAGATTCTGAGCATCGAGGAAGGGATCGGCAAGATGAAGGCGGCTCTCGCCGCGCGCCGCGATTCCGACCTCTGCATTGCCGGACGCACGAGCGCGCCGATCATCACCGGGCTAGAGGACACGATCAAACGCGCACAGGCGTACGAGAAATGCGGGGTCGATGCGATCTTCCTCGTCGGCGTCAAGACGCGCGCCGAACTCGACGCCATCGCGCCGGCCGTAAAGATTCCACTCATCCTCGGCACGGCGACGCCGGAGCTATCCGACCTCGCCTATCTCGCCTCGCGCGGCGTGCGCGTGTGCCTGCAGGGACATCAGCCCATCCAGGCTGCCATCCAGGCCATTTATGATACGCTCAAGGCGTTGCGTGATGGCACCGCACCCAAGGACCTCAAGGGGCTCGCTTCGGCCGACCTCGTCAAGCGCGTGACACGCGCGGCTGACTATGACCGCTGGACCAAGGACTACCTGGCCACGAAGCCCTGAGCTGATCGGAGGAGGCCGATCGCGATGCTGACCTTGACGCTCTTTCGACATGCGAAGTCGAGCTGGGACATCTCCGGCCTCGATGACCGCGAGCGTCCGCTCAACGCGCGGGGTCTCGCTGCGGCGCCGATGATGGGCGCCTTTCTGAGACAGCACGGCCTCAAGCCCGATCTCGTGCTCTGCTCGCCGTCCGTGCGCACGCGCCAGACCTTCGAGCTTGCGAGTGGCGGATGGGAGCCCGAACCGCGGACGAAATACGAGGGTGGGCTCTATCTCGCCGAACCGATCGGCCTTCTCGAACGCGTGCGCCGGACGCCGGGGACGGTCAAGCATCTCATGATCGTCGGCCACAATCCGGGCCTGCAGATCCTTGCCATCGAGCTGATCGGCACCGGTGATCCGACCCAGATCGCCATCCTCTCGGAGAAGCTGCCGACGGCCGGCGTCGTCGTGCTGAAGTTCGAGGGCAAGAGCTGGAAGGACGTCGGTCCGCGCAAGGGCCATCTCGTGCACTTCGCGACGCCGAAGATGCTCGCGACGGCCGCGGCCTGAGAGGCCGGACCGCCGCGTTACGCTTTCAGCTATCTCAAGCCGCCTTCGACGAGCCATCTCCCGAGCAGGCCGAGCACATCTCGCCCACATGACGGTGATCGGTACCGCAACAGCCGCCGATTACGCGGATCTGCGGAAAGGCACGCAGCAGGTCACGGTACTGCCCGCCAAGCTCGACCGGATCGCCGGCATCGAGATCAGGCGCTGAATCGAGCTCGGCATGGCTCCGGCGCGAGGCATTCGCACGAACGCCGCGGATGCGCTCGATCCAGCGGCCGCCGCCGCTGAGCGTCGTCTCGAAGTGCGTCGGGTGCGCACAGTTGATCATGTAGTATGCCGGGCCGTCGCGGGTCACAGCATCGACCGTCTCGATGGCCTCCTTGAGCGTTGCGCCGCTCGGCAGGCGGCCGTCGGTCTCGAGCGTGAATGAGATCACGACCGGCATGTTGTGCCGCTGGGCTGCGATCGCGATACCGAGCGCCTCGCTGACATTGGTCATCGTGAAGGCGGCCACCATATCGGCGGCGGTGTCCGCGAAGACGGCAATCTGCTCGCCGTGGTAGTCCGCAGCGGCTTCGACCGTCATCTCCGCGCCCGCCACGTAACCGTCGCCGCGCGGGCCGATGTTGCCGCTGATCACCATCGGCGTATCGCGCGTCTCATGGGCGAAACGCAGCTCCTCCATGAGCGCGATGCCCATGCGATTGACGTCAGCCAGTATCTCGCGCGCGTAGCCGAGCTTGGCACCCCAGTCCGGATTGGCGCGCCACGTCGGCGCCTCGAGAACGAAACCGAGCTTTGCTCGACGCGCCGTCTCGATGTACGGCGCAAAGTATTCCGTGAGCACGTCGCGTCCTGCCTGGCTGCGCAGCAGCTCGCAGGAGGCGAAGTAGGGGAGGTCGATGCCGTTCTGGAAGATCAGCGTGGTTTCGAGCCCGCCGTCCGTGAGAAACAGTCGCGAACCGAGCTGCGGCAATGCATTGCGATATTTGCTCATGATCATCTCCAAGTTATGTTTGGCTTTATCCTGCCGAACGGAACCTCCCGATCTCGGCGCCGGACTTGTACGTGGCATCGCCACATGCCTCTAGAAGGCGCGTGGTGCAGTTGCACCGTCTTTAGAATTCGTGTTAAAAGACAAACGCTTAAGCGCGATTCAATGATTAATCGACTGCCATTGCCGGCACAGTTACTTGCGTAACTTGACCATAGGTACAGTTCGCCATGCCGACGCCCGCCGCTCAGACGAGGAAGAAGGGTGACGCGCGCGAGCGCATTCTCGATGTCGCCGAGAGCTCAGTGCTCGCGAAAGGCTTCGATGCGACGTCGATCGACGAGCTGATCGCCGCGGTCGGCATCACCAAAAGCGGGTTCTTCTACCACTTCCGCGACAAGACCGAGCTCGCCCGCGTGCTGCTCGAGCGCTATATCGCCCGCGAAACGGCCATGTTCGACGAGCTGTTCGCGCGCGCCGACGAACTGAACGAGGACCCGCTGCACGGCTTCCTCGTCGGCCTCAAGATGCTGGCCGAGATGCTCGCCGACCTGCCGAACGGCCATCCCGGCTGCCTGATCGCTGCCTGCTGCTATCAGGATCGCCTGTTCGACCAGCGGGTCCGTGACCTGAATACCGAGGCCGTCATCCTGTGGCGAAAGCGCTTCCGCACGCGCCTCGATGCCATCGCGGCGCGCTACCCGCCGCGCATCCAGGTCGATCTGGACGATCTCGCCGACATGCTCTCCGTCGTCGCCGATGGCGGCATTGTTCTCTCGAAGGCGCTCCACGATCCGCCGGCGCTCGCGCGCCAGATGCTCCTCTACCGCGAATTCGTGAAGACCGTGTTCCTCGGCACGTAGGCGCCTCCGAGCCGCCTTGACGCCTAAGCGCTGTCCGCGTAAGCCAAATCCATGCTTCTGCTCATCGATAACTACGACAGCTTCACCTACAATCTCGTCCACTTCCTGGGCGAGCTTGGTGCTGAATGCGAGGTCGTCCGCAACGACAAGATCACTGTCGCCGAGGCCGTCCGCATGGCACCGCAGGCGATCGTGCTTTCGCCCGGCCCCTGCACGCCCAACGAAGCCGGCATCTGCCTCGAGCTGATCAAGGAAGCCGGCCCCAAGATCCCGCTGCTCGGCGTATGCCTCGGCCATCAGGCGATCGGGCAAGTGTACGGCGGCAAGGTCGTGCGCGCGCCGACCGTCATGCACGGCAAGCTCTCGACCATCGAGACGACGGGCAAGGGCCTCTTCGCGGGCATACCGAAGCGTTTCGAGGTGACGCGCTATCACTCGCTGATCGTCGACCGTGGGAGCCTGCCGGTCGACCTCGAGATCACCGCCGAGACGGCAGACGGCATCATCATGGGTGTGCAGCACCGCACGCATCCGGTCCACGGCGTGCAGTTCCACCCGGAGAGCATCGCCTCCGAGCACGGCCACGATATCCTCGCGAACTTCCTCCGCCTTGCCGGCTTGGCGCCGCGCACCCGCAACACCAAGACGCCGCGCGTCGCGGCATAACTCGAACGATCCGACCTCGATATCCGGAAGACCCTCCCTCATGCCCGCCGCCGAACTCACCCGCCTCATTCAGAAGGTCTCGACCGGGGCGCGGCTCGCGACCGACGAAATCCGCAGCGCCCTCGAGATCATGACCGACGGTCATGCCTCGCCCGCGCAGATGGGCGCGTTCCTCATGGCGCTGCGCGTGCGTGGCGAGACCGTAGAGGAGATCACCGGCGCCGCTCAGATGATGCGCGCCAAGATGAACCGGGTATCGGCGCCACCGGGCGCCGTCGACATCGTCGGCACCGGTGGCGACAGTCACGGCACGTTCAACGTATCGACGGCCGCGTCCATCGTCGCGGCCGGAGCGGGGCTGAAGATTGCCAAGCACGGCAATCGTCGCGTCTCATCCCTCTCGGGCGCTTCGGACGTGCTGACCGAGCTTGGCGTCAAGGTGGATGCGAGCCCGGACACCGTCGCAAAGGTTATCAGCGAAGCCGGTGTCGGCTTCCTGTGGGCGCCGATGTACCATCCGTCCATGAAGCACTGGGCGCCGATCCGCGCCGAGCTTGGCATCCGCACGATCTTCAACCTGCTCGGGCCAATCTCGAACCCGGCCGGCGTGACGCGGCAGGTGCTCGGCGTGTTCTCGCTCGAATGGGTCGAGCCGATCGCGCATGTGCTCGCGAACCTCGGGGCCGAGCACGTGTGGGTCGTGCACGGCCATGACGGCCTCGATGAGATCACGACGACCGGCGCGACGACCGTCGCCGAGCTGAAGAACGGCAAGGTCACCGTGTTCGAGGTAACGCCCGCCGATGCCGGCATTGCGCCCGCCAAGCTCGCAGATCTCAAGGGCGGCGACGCGGCGACCAACGCTCGCGCCATCCGCGACCTACTGGCCGGCGGCAAGGGGCCGTTCCGTGACATCGTGCTGCTGAATACGGCGGCGGCATTGATCGTCGGCGGCAAGGCCACGAGCCTGACGGACGGCGTGGCGCTCGCCGTACATGCGATCGAATCGGGCGCTGCCCGTGCCGCTCTCGACAAGCTCGTGCAGATCACCAACGCGAGCTGACCGCCTCAGCCCTTCTGCAGCCCCAGTAGCTCGATGTTGCCGCCTGTCGCGGTTATGTCGGTCGAGCGCACGCGCTCGGTCGCAAAGCGCGCGAGATAGTGCGGCCCGCCGGCCTTCGGGCCTGTTCCCGAAAGACCCTCGCCGCCGAACGGCTGCACGCCGACCACCGCACCGATCTGATTGCGGTTGACATAGAGATTGCCGACGCGCGCGTGCTCCGCCACGTAGTCCGCGACGCCGCCAATGCGGCTGTGCAGGCCGAGCGTCAGGCCATAGCCCGTCGCGTTGATCGCCTTGATCACGCGATCGAGATGGCCGCCCTCGAAGCGCACGACATGCAGGATGGGGCCGAATATCTCGCGTTCGAGAACGTCAAGCCGCTCGATCGCGTAGGCGGCCGGTGTGACGTACGTCCCTGCTCTGCAATCCGCCGGTATTGGCGGATCGATCAGCTCGCGCTGCGATCGGCGCATGGCGAGCTTGTGAGCCTCGAGCATGGTCTGCGCGTCATCGTCGATCACCGGGCCGACGTCGGTCGCGTAGTCGAGCGGATCGCCAACTTTCAGCTCGGCAATGGCGCCCGCTAGCATCTCCGTAACGTCATCCGCGATCTCTTCCTGCAGGAAAAGCACGCGCGCCGCCGAGCAGCGCTGCCCCGCTGAATCGAAAGCCGAGCGCACGGCATCGCGCACCACCTGCTCAGCGAGTGCGCTGCTGTCGGCGATCATGCCATTGATGCCGCCAGTCTCGGCGATGAACGGCACAATCGCACCGCGACGATCGGTCAGCGTCTTCTGGATGGCCCAGGCCGTCTCGTTCGAACCGGTGAAGGCAATGCCCGCAATGCGCGCATCCTTGGAGAGCGCCGCGCCCACCGAGCCATCGCCCGGAAGCAGATGGAGCACGTTGCCCGGAATGCCCGCCGCGTGCATCAGCTCGACGGCGAGGAAAGCCGTCACCGGCGTCTGCTCGGCCGGTTTCGCGACAACCGCGTTCCCCGCCGCCAGCGCTGCGGCCACCTGCCCCGTGAATATCGCGAGCGGGAAATTCCACGGCGAGATGCAGGCGAACACGCCGCGCCCGCAAAGCTCGATCGTGTTGCGCTCACCGGTCGGGCCCGGGAGCACGGTCGGTCCGGCGAACTGCCGACGCGCCTCGCCCGCGTAGTAGCGCAGGAAATCGACAGCTTCGCGCACTTCCGAAAGCGCGGCATCGAGCGTCTTTCCGGCCTCACGCACGATCACACCCATGAGGCGCGCCCGGTCGCGCTCCATGAGGTCGGCCGCCTTCTCGAGCAGCGCGGCGCGCGCGGGGCCACCGCGGCGATCCCAGGCGTGCATGGCCGTGCTCGCACTCGCAATGGCGCGCGCGACCTGATCGGGCGTGGCATCGAGCACGGTACCGATGCGCCGGCGGCGATCATGCGGACAGAGGACGAGGCGCGCCGCGTCGCCGCCGCGGATGATCTCGCCATCGATGATAGGGCTGGCGGTGAAGTCGACCGCAATCGCGGCATTGATCTCGCCGAGCAGCCCCTCGCGCGTTGTCGGCTCCGCCAGTGCCAGCCCCGCGCTGTTGCGCCGGCCTGGGCCGAGGATTGCGGCCGGCGGCGGAATGCGCAGGTTCTCGTCGAGCTTGCCGGCCTGCCAGAGCTTTTCCGTCGCCTCGACGGGATCGCGCACGATCTCGGCGGCCGGCATGTCGTCGTCGGCGAGGCGGTTGACAAACGACGTATTGGCGCCGTTCTCGAGAAGACGCCGCACGAGGTAGGCCAGCAGATCCTCGTGTGCGCCCACCGGCGCGTAGATGCGGCAGCGGCGCGCGAGGCCGGATTTACTTACGACGTCCTCATAGAGCGCCTCGCCCATACCATGCAGACGCTGCATCTCGAAGGGCAGCGCGCCGCCGGCAACGTGCGCGGCCGCGATCGTGTGCGCATTGTGGGTCGCAAACTGCGGATAGAAGGTCCGCGTCTCACTCAGCAGGAAGCGCAGGCACGCGAGATAGGAGACATCGGTGTGCATCTTCGCCGTGAAGACCGGATAACCCGGTAGTCCGCGCTCCTGCGCAAGCTTGATCTCGCTGTCCCAGTACGCGCCCTTGACCAGCCGCACCGGGATCGTGTGTCGCGTCGCATCGCCGAGTTGCTTCAACCAGCGCAGCATCGGGATCGCGCGCTTGCCGTAGGCCTGCACCACCATACCGAGACCAGGCCAGCCGGCGAGTTCCGGCGCGTGCATCAAACGCTCGAAGAGCATGAGCGTCGGATCGAGCCGATCCTGCTCCTCGGCGTCGATGGTGATACCGAGCCCGCGCGCACGGGCAAGGCGGGCGAGCTCCAGAAGATCCGGTAGCAGCTCGGCTTCGAGACGCGCTTCCTTGCCCGGCTCGAAACGCGGATGCAGCGCCGAGAGCTTGATCG
Organism: Hyphomicrobiaceae bacterium; assembly: GCA_035565975.1. Taxonomy (GTDB): domain Bacteria; phylum Pseudomonadota; class Alphaproteobacteria; order Rhizobiales; family Hyphomicrobiaceae. The sequence continues at coordinate 44,653 of DATMRT010000054.1, read as the reverse complement.
AAATGCTCGGACGCCGCATGAGCGTCTCGATGTTCTCGGCACCTGGCGCACCGGCCGCCTTGCCGACGGCGTCGATGGCGCTCGCATAGCGCTCGAGATAGCGGGCCGCATCCTTCGCCGTGCGCGCGGCCTCGCCGAGCATGTCATAGGAAAGGACATAGCCCTGCTTCTCGTAGTCCCAGGCATTCGAGAGTGCGCTTTCGATCGTGCGGCCGAGCACGAACTGGTCACCGAGAATGCGCACGGCCTGCCGCATGGCCTGCCGGATGACCGGCTCACCCGAACGCGCGACAAGACGCTTGAGCACCGCACCGGGACCTGAGCCCGGCGCGCGGCCGAGACGGACGATCCGCCCGGTCAGCATGAGACCGAATGTCGAAGCGTTGACGAGCAGCGACTCCGAATGGCCGATATGGCGCTCCCAGTCGCCGCTGCCGATGCGCTCGTCGATGAGCGCGTCCGCGGTGTCGGCATCGGGGATACGCAGCAGCGCCTCCGCGAGACAAAGCAGCGTGACGCCCTCCTCGGAGGTGAGGCCGTACTCGTGCATGAAGGCATCGAGGCCGCCGTGTTTTGCGCGACCGGCGCGCGCGGCAGTCACCAGGCGCTCGGCGAGCGCGGCAATGCGCTTGCGCTCGTCACTCGTGTAGACGGCGCGCTCGACGAGGCCGCCCACGAGCCGCGCCTCATCGCGCAAGTGGAACTCGGAGATCTCGTCGCGCGATATGGCCGTCTCGCGGGCGTCGCTTGCCGCCATCGCACTCTCCTCCATGCCTGAAGCCGAGGATGTCCATCAGCAGGCTGCGACGCGAATCACCTCGTGGCCAGCCTGATTTTCCGGTGATTGAGCACAAAGTACGGACGGCGGCAAACGCCGCTGGCGTCCTCTCCCCACCCGACTATTGCGGGGGCCGGAAGGCGAACTCGATATACTCCCAGCCGTCGGTGTACATGTCCTGCGGCAGGTTGTAGGGGGCGCACTCGATCATTGCGCGCACCGTGCTGTCGGCCGCCAGCGCGAAGAGCGGCGAGCCATCCGAATTCGTGACCTTCGGCGCGCCGATGATCGTGCCGTCGCGATTGAGCCGCACCTGGACCTTGATCACGAGCCGCTCGACACCGGAAACGCCGGCCATGACGTTCCAGCACCGGCCGACGGCGTCGCCCAGCAGCTTCGCGAGCCAACCCCTCTGGCTCGCCGAGAGCGTCGAATCCTGCCCTTCCCGCGCGCCCAGCACAGGCCCTTTAGCCTTTGTATCCGTGCTCGGCTGCGGCGCGGCAGGTGCGGCCGAGCGCGGATCGGGCGACTTGTCGAGTAGAGCGGCAAGACGATCCGCATCGAATTTGGCCTTGGCCTTCTCCTCCGCGATCTTCTTCAGGCGTGCCGCCTCGCGGCGCTTTTCTTCCTGCTTGCGCTTGAGATCGGCCCTGCGCTTTTCCTCGGCCTTCCGCTTGGCCTCGGCCTCTGCCTTGGCCTTTGCTTCGGCCTCCGCTTTTGCCTTTGCTTTCGCCTCGGCCTCGGCACGCGCCTTGGCCTCGGCTTCAGCCCGGGCCTTAGCCTCTGCTTCGGCCTTGGCCTGTGCCTGACGCTTGGCCTCCTCGGCCTGCTGGAGCGCAAGATCGGCGAGCTTTTGCTCGAGAGCCGCGCGATCGGGCTCCGGTGTGGGAGCTGGCGCTGGCGGGGGCGGCGGCGGAGCCTCGGCCGGCTTCTGCTGAGCCGGCGGCTCGGGAGCTGGAGGCTCCGGGGCTGGCGGCGGGGGCGGTGGTGGTGGCTGCGCAACGGGCGGGCGCGGACGCGTCGACTCCTTGGGTGTCGCCTCGACCTCGGGACTGTCTTTCGCGCGCGCTTCTTTGAGCGTCGCCCGGCGGCTCCCTCTCGTGAGGCGCGTGAGGTCCGACGGCGAGATCATCTCGACGGCGATCGGCTCGACCTCCGGCGCCTTCAGCTCCGGCGTCCCCTGGATGGACACAATCGTCCAGCCGAGCAGCGTCGCATGCAGCACCACCGAGACGAGAAGTCCAAAGTACACGCCCTCAGCCCCCGCCCTCCACCTCCGTTACGAGGGAGATCTTCCGAAAGCCGGCATCGCGGATGCGCCCCATAACGCGGGCGATGTCACCGTAGCTGACCGCCTTGTCGCCACGCACGAAGACCGGCTCGTCGGTGCCACCCCTGTTCTCGGCAATGGACTTGAGCCGCGTCCCGATCTCGTCGAGCCGCATGGTCGTCTTCTCCTCCTGGCCGAGAAAGACCTCGCCACGGGAGTTCACGGACACCACGATCGGCTCCTTATTGGCCTCGAGCTGCTTGCCCTTGGCCTGCGGCAGCTCCAGCGGCACGCCGACGGTCAGCAGCGGCGCCGCGACCATGAAGATGATGAGCAGCACCAGCATGACGTCGACGAACGGCGTGACGTTGATCTCGCTCATGGGCGCATGGCGTCGCGCCCGTCCGCGCCGTCCGGCCTTGCCGGAGCTGCCGGTATTCAGGCTGGCGCCCATGCTGGTCTACTCCCCGCTCGCCGGCGTCTCAGGTCCGGGTGTCGATCTGACGCGAGACGATCGCCGCAAACTCGTCGGCAAAGGCCTCGAGGCGCTGCGCGAGCCGTGCCGAATCCGCCGAGAACTTATTATACGCCATCACCGCCGGAATTGCGGCCAGCAGGCCGAGTGCTGTCGCAAAGAGCGCCTCGGCGATACCGGGCGCGACAACGGCGAGGCTCGTGTTCTTCGAGGCGGCAATCGCCTGGAAGCTCGACATGATGCCCCAGACGGTGCCGAAAAGACCGATGAAGGGCGCCGTCGAGCCGACCGTCGCGAGAAAGAGCAGGCGCCGGTCGAGCCGCTCCATCTCGCGGCTGATGGTGACGTCCATCACCTTCTCGACGCGCAGTTGTATGCCACCCAATGCGCGGATGTTGCCCTCGACGGAGCGCTTCCACTCGCGCATGGCGGCAACGAAGAGCGCCGCCATGGATTGCGTTCGGTCACGGGCAAGACCTGCATAGAGCTCCTCGAGGCTCTGGCCCGACCAGAAGAGCTGCTCGAAGCGATCGGCCTCGCGGCGCGCGCGGCGGAACGTGAAGACCTTCTCGATGATGATCGCCCAGGACCAGACGGATGCCAGCAGCAGCCCGACCATGACGATCTGAACGACGATATGGGCCGACAGGAAAAGTTCGAGGAACGACGTCCCCGTGATGCTCGGGGCCGCGCCGATCTTGTCCTTGAGGATTTCCGTCGGGTTCATGCTGTGCTCGCTGGCGCGGGGTATCTTGGATCGGGCTGGGCGCGGACAAACGACAGCGCCCATGCGGTATTAGCCCTCGGGCCTGCATTCGCGCTGCAAACCGGTCGGGCTCACCTCAATTCAATGGACCTGCCTGTCCCTCAAGGCCGCTTCTTACGCTCCATTGTGACTAAACTAGGAACAACTGCCTGGATTCGGCCACATGTGTCCATGTGCCGCCAAGCCTCATGTACTGGAAAGAAAGACGTATTTGCCGCCATCCACGGCAATCCGACGCACCCGGCTCAGCCACCCGAAAGTCCGGTGCGCAGACGCTGGCTCAGACGTTGCGGCTTTCCCGAGACCGAGACGAGCACGACGAGCACGTCCGCCTCGAAGAGCACCGTCTCGCCGCGCATCACACGTTGCGCGAGCCGCAGTGCCGCACCCTTGACCTCGACGACGCGGGTCTCGACCTCGAGCACGTCGTCGATGCGCGCGGGCTTAAGATACTCGAGGTGCATCCGCCGCACCACGAAAGCGGAGGGCTCTGCGCCATCGCCGCCCTCGATCAGCGAACGGTGCTCGTTGCCGACGAGGCGGAGATAGTCGGAACGGCCGCGCTCGCACCAGCGCAGGTAGCTCGCGTGATAGACGAGCCCGGAAAAATCGGTGTCCTCGAAATAGACCCGCACGGGCAGCACGTGGTGCCGCCGTCCCTCATCATCGCTCACCATGCGCCCGGCCAGATCGGGCCATGCCTTCGGTTCAGGCATGTCGGTCTCCGAGCTCGACGAGCACGATCTCGGGCGGCACCCCGAAGCGCACGGGCAAGCCGCTGCACCCGAGGCCCGCCGAGATGATGAGGTCTCGCTTTTCCTCGACGACGTGACCGCGGACGAAGCGCCGACCATATTTGGAGGGAACGATCGGCGCATATCCCGCGAGCGCCACCTGCCCGCCGTGCGTGTGACCGGCCATCGTCAATGCAACGCGCTCCGGCACGGACGGAAAGATATCCGGCTCGTGTGCCATGAGCAGCACCGGCGCATCGTCGCTGATCTTTTCGAGCGTGCCCGGCAGGTCGTCGACACCCTCGAACTGTATCCGGCGACGCAGACGGCCCGGCCGCACATCGCGGAATGCAAGCTGATCACCGAGACCGGCAAGCCAGAAGTGCCGACCACCCTTCATGAGCCGCCGCGCATCGTTCTCGTATACCGGGATGCCGGCCGCCTCAAGCGCGCGACGCGCGCGAGGCGGTCCGCGCCGCCTCTCGAAGGCGTCGGGATCATCCCACCAGTCATGATTTCCGAGAATGGCGTGCGTGCCGAGCGGGGCCTTGAAGTGCGCGAGAACACGGGCCCATTCGGCCGCAGGTATCTGGCGCTGCACGAAGCGATGATGCGCCATGTAGTCACCGAGCAGCAGAACCAGATCAGGCTTGAGCGCGTTTGTATCGGCGACGATCTGCTCGACGCGCTCGAGGTCCATCCACGGCTCGCAGGCATGGATGTCCGCGACGAGCGCAATCCTCAGATGGAGGTCACGTGGCCAGGCGGCGGGACGCGGACGGTAACGGACGATATGGTGACGCCACGGCTCGACACCGAGCGCATAGCCGGTGAAGCCGAAGGTCGTAATTCCGAAACCCGCAATGGTCTTGAGGAATGCGCGACGCGTAAACATTCACCAGTCGCCCCGTGACAAACCCTAAATCAGCGCGTGATCACGTGTGGATCGAGCCCGGACCGCCTGCCTTCAGCCGCTCCCTGACGCGGCGGCCTCATCGTCCTCGTCGCCGGTGACCTCGAAAAGGCCGATCTGTGCGGCGGATGCGCGCGCCGGACCGGTAAGCCCGAGATGACGATAGGCCCGTAGCGTGAGAACACGGCCGCGCGGTGTCCTTCCGATGAACCCCTGCTGAAGAAGAAAGGGCTCGACGACCTCTTCCAAGGCATCGCGCGCTTCCGAGAGCGCCGCGGCGATTGTCTCTATTCCAACGGGACCACCATCATAGTTTTTGGCAATACAGTTAAGGTAGCGATGATCGAGGGCGTCGAGGCCCTCGTTATCGACCTCCAGCAAATTGAGAGCGCGATCGGCGGCGGCCGCATCGACGATAGCGACGCCGTCGACGGCCGCGAAGTCACGCACGCGTCTCAAGAGCCTGCCGGCAATGCGCGGCGTGCCGCGCGAGCGGCGCGCGATCTCACGCGCGCCATCCGGCGACATGCGCGTGCCAAGAACGCGAGCACCACGGCTCACGACCTTTTCGAGCTCGTCGATCGTGTAGAAGTTGAGCCTGATGGGAATGCCGAAGCGGTCGCGCAGCGGGTTGGTGAGCAGGCCCGCGCGCGTCGTCGCCCCGACGAGCGTGAATTTCGCGAGATCGATCTTCACCGAGCGCGCCGCCGGGCCTTCGCCGATGATCAGGTCGAGCTGATAGTCTTCCATCGCCGGATAGAGGATCTCCTCGACGGCGGGGCTCAGCCGATGGATCTCGTCGATGAAGAGGACGTCGCGCTCCTCGAGGTTCGTCAGCAGCGCGGCAAGATCGCCCGCCTTGGCGATCACCGGACCTGACGTTGCGCGAAAACCGACGCCCATCTCCTTGGCCATGATCTGCGCGAGCGTCGTCTTGCCGAGGCCCGGAGGCCCCGCGAACAGCACATGATCGAGGGCGTCACCGCGGCCCCTGGCCGCCTGGATGAAAACGCGGAGATTGCTGCGCGCGGCCTCCTGGCCGACGAACTCGTCGAGCGACTGCGGGCGAATCGACGCCTCGAAAGCATCGACCTCTCTCCTGACGCTCGAAACCAGCCGGTCTCGGTCGGCGTCGCTCATCGAACCCCACCCCGTTCGAAGCCCGGCGCAATCCTCGTCCCGAGCCGCGAAGTAGCCTCGGCCGTGCGCCCTACGTTTCACATTCGTTCTTGCGGCTCATATCATGATTTGCCGCGTCGGCGCGAGCGTCGATCGAGGATCGCGCGCTGTGTTTTCCCGCCCTGTTGCCGCAATCGCGGCAGATCGTCGATGGAGGCTAAAATCTGTTGTGCCGCTCCTGCAACGCGGTATGTTCGGGCGGTTTGACAGCGTAAGCGGCCTTGGGGGAAGCAAGGACACGTCGCCGCGTATCAGCTACGCCGCCCTCCGAAAGAACAGACAAGAATCATATGGCAGAGCCTCGCATTATCGCCATCGATGCGATGGGGGGCGACCGTGGTGTTCCGGTAACCGTGCCGGGAGCAGCCATGGCCCTCGCATCCCATCCGGAGATCGGCTTCATCCTGTGCGGCGATCAAAGTCGCATCGAGACGGAGCTGAAGGCCTTCCCGGCCCTCGCTGGCGTCTCCCGGATCCTGCATACCGACACCGCGATCTCCATGCAGGACAAGCCGAGCCAGGCCGTCCGGCGCGGCAAGGGCACGAGCATGTGGCTCGCGCTCGAGCAGGTGCGCGAGGGCGCGGCGCACGCGGCTGTTTCGGCCGGCAACACCGGCGCGCTCATGGCGATGTCGAAGCTCGTACTGCGCCCGATGGCCGGCATCGAGCGGCCCGCGATCGCAGCCTTCTGGCCGACCGTCAGAGGCGTGTCGATCGTGCTCGACGTCGGCGCCAACATCGGCGCCTCTGCACGTCAGCTTGCCGAGTATGCGCTCATGGGCGCCGCCATGGCACGCGCCTACCTCAAGATCGAGCGCCCGAGCGTCGGCCTCCTCAATGTCGGCGTCGAGGAGATCAAAGGCGCCGACGAGGTCAAGCAGGCACACGCCTGGCTGAAGCTTCCGGAGCTCGGCCTGCCCATCGACTACCGCGGCTTCGTCGAGGGTGACCAGATCGGCCAGGGCGACGTCGACGTGGTCGTCGTCGAAGGCTTTGCCGGCAATATCGCGCTCAAGACGGCCGAGGGCACCGCGCGCCAGATCGGCGTCTATCTCCGTGAAGCGATGACACAATCGCTGGTAACCAAGATCGGTGCCATGCTTGCCAAACCGGGGTTCCTGACCCTCCGTCACCGGATGGACCCGCGCCGAGTCAACGGCGGCGTGTTTCTCGGCCTCGAGGGAATCGCGGTCAAAAGCCACGGCGGCACGGACGCTTTCGGCTTTGCGAGCGCGATCAATGTCGGCTACGAGATGGCCGCGGGCGACCTCAAAGGACGGATCGCGTCCGACCTCGACGCCTTCAACGGCAAGCTGGCCGCGATCCCAGAGAACTGAGGCAGGAAACGGATATGCCGGCACGGACCGGACAAGAAAGTCTCGCGAGGTAAAGCAAAGTGGCCGTCATCAGATCGGTTATCCGTGGCGTGGGCGCTTATCTTCCCAAGCGCATCATGACCAACGACGACTTCTCGCGCATCGTCGACACTTCGGACGCCTGGATCACCGAGCGCACGGGCATCAAGCAGCGTCACATCGCCGCCGAGGACGAGCTGACCTCCGACCTCGGCATCGCCGCCGCGAAGCAGGCGCTGGTGCGCTCTGGCATTGCCCCGGGCGACATCGATCTGATCATCTGCGCCACCGCGACGCCCGACCGCACATTCCCGGCGACAGCGGTGCGCATCCAGGCAGGGCTCGGCATCACGAACGGCGCCGCCTTCGACGTGCAGGCTGTCTGCTCGGGCTTCGTCTATGCCATGACGACCGCCGACAACTTCCTCAAGACCGGCCTCTTCAAGCGCGCGATCGTCGTCGGCGCCGAGACCTTCTCGCGCATTCTCGACTGGTCGGACCGCGGCACGTGCGTGCTCTTCGGCGACGGCGCCGGCGCCGTCGTGCTCGAAGCGCAGCCGCAGAAAGGCACGCGCGAGGACCGCGGCATCCTCGCCGCCCGCATCCGCTCCGACGGACGCTACGAGGATCTCCTGTACGTCGACGGCGGCCCCGGATCGACCAAGACGACCGGCCACCTGCGCATGAACGGACGTGAGGTCTTCCGCCATGCCATCCAGAAGATCTCCGGTGTCATCGAGGAGACGCTCGTCAAGACGGGCTACGCCGCCGAGGAGATCGACCTTTTCGTCCCCCACCAGGCCAACCAGCGCATTCTCGACGGCATTGCCAAGCGGCTCGGCGTCAGTCCCAGTAAGATCATGACAACGCTGGCAAAACACGGCAATACGTCGGCCGCCTCGATCCCGCTGGCGCTGAATCAGGCCTTCGAGGAGCATCGCCTGAAGGAGGGCAATCTCGTCCTCATGGAGGCCATGGGAGGCGGATTTACCTGGGGTGCGGTGCTCGCGCGCTGGTGAACAATGCGCCGTGCGCTGTCACATCCCCCAGCCCCGTCTGTTGCTGCGGAACAATTTTTATTGCGATATCAGCCGGTTGTTGTTCACAGGCATTGACCGACCCGCGCGCTGCCGGTAGCTTCTCTACAATCAAGCATCGGGGAGGCGTTTACCAATGGGCAGCAAGACATTGACCCGTGCGGATCTGGCGGACGCTTTGGTCCGCAAAGTCGGTCTGCCGCGGAACGAGTCGCAGGAACTCGTCGAGCGCGTGCTCAGTGAGATTTCCGAAACCCTTTCGCAGGGCGAGGGCGTCAAGCTCTCGTCGTTCGGGTCGTTCGGCGTGCGCGCGAAGGCGCAGCGCATGGGCCGCAATCCCAAGACCGGCGAAGAGGTGCCGATCACGCCACGCCGGGTGCTGGTCTTCCGGCCGAGCAACATCATGAAGGAGCGCATCAATACGCGCCTCAACCGGCGGAAGGCCGCAGAGTAGGTGGGGGATTGTGTGCCGGTCGTGAATTTCGTGAGCCGGCAGGGCATACGTTAATTTCCGACCCAAATCACACAAGCAGGATTATGATCCTATTGTCGGCGTGATTCCGGTGATCGAACTGGACAGTGGGATCAACGCATCGCGAACATCGGAAATGGGACACTAGGAATGGTTTTGTGCCGTTGGGCGACGGCATGAAGCCATGAACACGGCGGGGCAATATCATGGCGAAGTCGGCGGATGCATTCCGCACGATCAGCGAGGTATCCACCGAGCTGGACGTGCCGAAGCACGTACTGCGATTCTGGGAGCAGCGTTTCAAGCAGCTGAAGCCGCTGAAGCGGGGTGGCGGCCGGCGCTTCTACCGACCCGAGGATGTCGAGCTGATCAAGGGCATCAAGACGCTCCTCAACCGCGATGCCTACACGATCCGGGGCGTACAGCGGATCCTCAAGGAGCAGGGCACCGAGATCGTCAAGCGCCTTGCGACAGGCGACACGACAGCGTTGCTTGCGGCGGTGCCGCCGGCCACAGAGGCGAGCCCATCAACGGCATCGAAGGGCCGTCGTCCGGCTGCAGCCCGCAAATCGCGACGCGCGCGCCCTGACGCGCTCCATGCCGACCGGGATGTGGTCGAGGCGGCGATCTCGGAGCTCAGCGCCTGTCGCGCGCTGCTCGCCGGCGAGACACTGCGCACCAAGGCGCCGCTGGCAGCCAGTGGCGCGAGCAGCCGGCGGTAGGCCGTGACCGGGAGCGCCCGTCCAGCACAGGCACTGCCGGGCGCCACCGACGTATGGATTGTCGATCTCGGTGCCGAGGCGGCGGCACTGCTTGCAGCTCACGAGGCGCGACCGCTGCTCACGGAGGCGGAGCGCGTGCGCGCGGAGCGCATCGTGGACGCGCGGCTGCGCGAGCGCTGGATCGCGGCGCATACTGCCCTGCATCTCGTGCTCGCGGACCGTGTCGGCCGCGCCATCCGCTTCGACGTGCCGGGCGCAACGGCCAAGCCCCGCGTTGCAGGCTGGAATGGGGATTTCAGCCTCACGCACACGGGCGAACTCGTGCTCATCGCCGTCCGCGATGAGGGGCGGCTCGGGGTCGACGCCGAGGTGCGCCGGCCTGTCCACATCAGCGCCGAGCGTCGCGGCCTGATTGAGATCGCCGGTGGCGCCATGCTGCCGGATGTCACACTGCCGGAGGACGATCCCGGTTTGCGCTTCCTCGCGGCCTGGACGCGGCTCGAGGCCATCGGAAAGTTGCGCGGGACGGGCATCGGCGCACTCCTCGAGCAGCTCGGCATCGTCGCTCGCGGCCCCGGTAGCGATGCTGTCGCAGAACGCGCGCGCAGGCTCGTTGGCGACCCGATCCAGCCCGTCGGCCTTTCCTCTATTGATCTCGAGCATTTCGATGCGGTGGCGGCGCTCGCGACTTCCCCTCCTGCCGGCGCACCGCGCCTCCGCACACTTTTCGGAGAGGCCGGCTTGCTCGGCGGCTGATCCGAGGGCTGCCGGTTCCGCATAGGGGTATCGCAGCGGCGATTGCGGCTGGAGCCTGCCCGCCTCGCCTGCTATCTCGTCCCCTCAGCCAAAAACCGAGCGCAGGGACGACAGCACGATGAACGACGCCAGCCGCACGCCCACGGAGCGCGCCATAACCGTCGAGGAGGCGATCCGCGGCCGCAAGTCGACGCGCGCCTTCCTGAAGACGCCGGTCCCGCGCGAGCTGATCGCCCGCATCCTCACGACGGCAGGACGCGCGCCTTCGGGCTCGAACATCCAGCCGTGGAAAGTGCACGTGATCGACGGCGCAGCCCGCAATCAGATCGTGGCCGATCTTTGCCATCGCTACGACACCGTCGGCGAAGGCACCCGCGAGTACGAGTACTATCCGACGAAGTGGTACGAGCCTTATCTCGCGCGCCGCCGTGCGTGCGGCTGGGGGCTCTACAGCACCATGGGGATCACGCGCGAGGACAAGGCCGGCATGAACTCCCAGCGCCGGCAGAACTACGAGTTCTTCGGCGCGCCGACCGCCTTCATCTTCTCGATCGACCGCCAGCTCGAAAAGGGATCATGGCTCGATACGGGCATGTTCATTCAATCGATCATGATCGCGGCGCGCCAGTTCGGGCTCGAGACCATTCCGCAGGCCGCGCTCGCGAACTTTCATGAGGTTCTGCGCGCCCGCCTCGGCATTCCGGATGACGAGATCATCATCTGCGGCATGGGCATCGGCTATCCCGACACCAGCGCCAAGGTGAACACCTTCACCACCGAACGCGAGCCGCTCGAGAGCTTCGTCACCTGGGTCGATGAGCTCAAGCCGGCTAAGGGCTGACCTTTCTCCTTCTCCCCGCAAGAGCAGGGAGAGGGAAGAAATGGCGCTACTTCTTCCCCTCGATCCGATCGATCGCGGCCTGGACCTGATCGCTCGTCAGCGTCCAGTCGTTGTCCAGATCGGCCACGACCTCCCGCATGAACGGCCCTGAGAGCGCGATCGCCCGCGGCCCATCGCGCAGATGATCATAGAGGATTGCGAGCGCTAGCTGCTGCGGGCTCTCCCCTTCGTACGTCCACTCGAAGCCCCAGGTCGTGAACTGCTTGATCTCGTAGTGCTCCGGGAGCGGCACCCCGTCGACCTGAACGACGAGCCCGTCGAACTCGCGCGCGCCGCTGTACGTCTTCATTGCCCTGCTCCCCATCGAACCCGCCCGAAAGGCTGATATGTCATAATGCGATCAGAGCGCAAGCTCGAGTCGCGGCAAGAGCCGGCCAGGTATCGAGACAGACGTACGTCCCATCTCGCGGCTCTTGTCGCCGTGGCCTGCTCTGCCGTAGCCTCTGCCTGCGTCCGGCACCGCGGGGCTCGGCTAGTGTCCCGATGCCGAAGGTCGCCACACCACCGTGCTGGTCGCACGAGCGAACTTCGGCATCAAAGGGACACTAGGATCATAGTCTTCGCCAGTGTGATTCAGACCGAGATATTCGCTCCGTACCTCACCGCCTGGTGTGGCGAATTTCTCGATCAGCACACGGGGCGCCTCACCATTGCAGGGGAAAGGTCACGCACATGGCCGAAGCACGGGACGCGGGTGGCGACGCCGCCGCCATGAGAGCTGCGAGAATGCACGTCCAGGCCCAGCGGGCCGCGGCACCGCGCGAGGTTCGCCTCGTCGCCCACTCCAACATCCTCTACTGGTGGGTCGTCTGGTTCTACGGCTACATGTGCGCGCTCGCGACGTACCTGAACAACGTCGAAGTGCCGTTCGCCGGCAAGCAGATCAAGTTCTTCCCCGAAAGCTGGCTCGGCATCTCCTACGTCGCCGTCGTCCTGTTCGTCATTGTCTTCACGAACGTGCGCGCGCGCGTGCTGCACACGTTCATCATCGCCGCGGTGGTAGCCCTGGCGCTCGTCGGAATCCAATGGCAGTGGGGCCTGAGCTCGGTTTTCCGTTTCGTGCCTGAGCTTCGCCTGCACATGAACCTCGCATTCTACATGATGATGTCGACCGGCCTCCTGCTCATCTGGATCGTCGTGGTTTTCTTCATCGACCAGCTCACGTACTGGCGCTTTGCCGGCGGGCAGGTGGTCGAGCGCCACCGGCTCGGCAATGCGACGGGCCTCGTCTACGACACGCGCGGCATGCTCATGCGGCGCGCTCCCGACGATCTCTTCCGCCACAAGCTGTTGGGTCTCGGCTTTCTCGGGCTCGGCACCGGCGATGTCGTCTTCAAGCCGGCCATTGCCGGCGCGGAGCCGTTCTTGATCGAGAATGTCTGGCGCAGCAACGAGCAGCAGCGGCGGATCGAACGTCTGCTCACTTCGTCGGGCGGCTCCGGCTCGGTTTGAGCGGGCTGCCCTCGGCCAATTTGGATCGTCCGTACAGCAGCGCTCCGCGCACAAGTTTGCGGCGGACGCTCCCTCGCCCGTGGACAAGGCCATAAGCCGCCACTAAGGAGTACATCCAGCCGACATATTGCAGCACGCGTGCTGCACACGAATGGAGACGAGCCCGGCGTGCGCAGACCGCCGCGAAGCACCTTGCGATGCCGACATGCCGCGCCCCGCGTGGCCATCGCCGCGCCGCGACCGCGTCAGGACCGCTCCGCCATTCCCCGCCGGGATCGTTGCAACCACTCGCACGCTGGGCGATACGCCCGATGACGTTCCTGCCCAATCCGCTGATCATACCGGCTGGCATCATGATCGGCGTGCTGATCGCCATGCCGGTCGGCCCGGTCAATCTGCTTTGTCTTCAGCGCTCCCTCGAGCGCGGCTTCTGGGGCGGCGTTGCCGCGGGGCTCGGCGTCGTCATCGGGGATGGCCTCATCGCGCTCTTTGCAGCGCTCGGCGTCGGTGCCGTGACAGGCGTGATCCGGCACTATCGCATGACCGTGCAGACGATCGGCGGCCTCGCCCTGGTCGCGTTCGGCATCCGCTTGTATTTCACGCGACCGCAGCTTCATCACGACGAGCACATCGACGGCCGGCGCCCGTCGCTGGCGGCTTTCGCCTGGGATATCCCGCAGACCTTCTTCCTCACGATCACCAACCCTGGCGCCGTGCTCGGGCTCTTCGCGATCTTCGGCGGCGTCAGCTCGTACGTCCAGGTCGAGACCTACATCGATGCCTTCACGATGGTCGCCGCGATCATGGGCGGCAGCTTGTTGTGGTGGATCGTGCTCTCGCACACCATCAGCCGCTTCCGCCATCACATGGATGTCGAGATGCTGCGGCTTCTCAATCGATTGGCGAGCCTCATTCTGCTCGGCTTCGGCGGCCTGCTGCTCTCCGAGGTCGCGATGAAGTTCATCTCGGGCCGGATAATCTGACCGCTACTGCTGGACCTTGGCGAGCTCGGTCGCGATTTCGGCGCCCTCGGCGAGGAAGCGCGTCACTGCCGTCTGCGCGGAGGGCGTGCAGGACTGATACGTGCGGCTATAGCTGCGATAGCCGTTGTTGAAGCGGCTCGTGAGCTGCGCGCGGCGGAGCGAGGCATTGCCCTCTCCCTCGATGAGCTCTTCCATGCGCTTGCGCCACGTCTGTCCCTCATTGGCGCCACAGAGCTCGCGCAGGTAGTGCACAGCGCCGAGGATCTCCGCGAGGCGCATGAGTTTGGCGTCATAGGGGCGCACGTCGCCGCCTGCCCCCTGCGCCGCAAGTGGCGGGACCGCCAGTGCTGTGAGCAGCACCAGCGCGGGCAGCGCGGCCGCCCAGGTCCTTACAAATGCGCAATGGCGCATGGCGCTCTCATTTCCTCAGGTGCGGCACCGCAGGCCACGCTCGCGCAACCGGTACCTTCAAGTTGGGCAATTCTAAGCCTCAGCGCCGATTCGCGCATCTGGGGTGAAACTCCACCGCGTGACATGCAGTTGTAATCTTTACTACCCCGCCTGCGACGGCTCATTGTGGGTCGATGAGCCGAACAAACGGCCAGCACCAGGGAGGAAACGATGAGCGCTGATGGAACCACGCAGTTCGCCTTCGACGAGGCACGCTCCGCCGACCTCGTCGTCGCCGCCATGGCCGGTGCCAAGAACGAGCGCCTGCGCCAGGTCATGGAGAGCGTGATCCGTCATATGCACGCGGTCGTGAAGGAAGTGGAGCCGACCGAGGAGGAGTGGCTGGCGGCCATAAAGTTCCTCACCGAGACCGGACACTGGTGCACTGACTGGCGGCAGGAGTTCATCCTCTTCTCGGATACGTTCGGCGTCTCCATGCTCGTCGACGCCATCAATCATCGCAAGCCGTCGGGCGCGACCGAGACGACCGTTCTCGGTCCCTTCCACGTTGCATCCGCGCCACTCCGGCAGATGGGCGACACGATCAACCTCGAGGACAAGGGCGAGCCGCTGATCGTCACGGGCACGGTGGTGGACGAGAGCGGCAAGCCGATCGAAGGCGCGACGCTCGATGTCTGGCAGGCGAACAGCGAGGGCTTCTACGATGTCCAGCAGAAGGACATTCAGCCCGATATGAACCTGCGCGGCCGCTTCGTCACCGGCGCCGACGGCCGCTACTGGTTCCGCTCGTCGAAGCCGCTCTTCTACCCGATCCCCGCTGATGGACCGGTCGGCGATCTGCTCCGCGCCCTCGGCCGTCATCCTTATCGACCGGCGCACATCCACTTCATCGTCTCGGCACCGGGCTACCAGACGATCGTCACCCACCTCTTCGACAAGGGCGATCCCTATCTCGAATCAGATGTGGTCTTCGGCGTGAAGGACAGCCTCGTGTGCGAGATCACGCAGCGCGATGATCCGAAGGCTGCGGCCGAAGCGGGCCTGAGCAGCCCCTTCTGGTCCCTGCAGCACGAGTTCAAGCTGGTGCGGGAGAATTAAGTGATCTCCTTCTCCCCGCCCTTGCGGGGAGAGGGAAAAGTCTATGCCACGCAGACCGCGCTCTCGCCTGCGCCGGCATGGATCGAGAGGTCCTTGATGGTGGCGTGCTTGCCGCTGAGCGCATTCTCCGGATCCCACGCGACTTTCACCTGCTCGAAGCGACTCGCGAGTGCGTCGTAGATCATGAGGCGGCCGGCGAGCGTCTCGCCGATGCCGAGAATTTCTTTCAACGCCTCGGTCGCGAGCAGCGTGCCGACGACTCCCGCGACCGCGCCTAGAATACCGACCTCGGCGCAGTTGGCGACCGTGCCTGGCGGCGGCGCCTCGGGAAAAATGCAGCGGTACGTCGGCCATGGCGTACCATCCGCCTTCGTCTCGTGCGGCTTGAAGGTCGTGATGTAGCCGTCGAAGGCGCCGAGTGCGCCGAACACGAGCGTGCGCTTGGCGAAGTAGCAGGCATCGGACACGAGATAGCGCGTCGCGAAATTGTCCGAGCCGTCGATCACGAGGTCGTACTTACCGATCAGGTCGAGGGCGTTCTCGGACGTGATGCGCGTCGCGTGCGTTTCGACCGTCACGTGCGGATTGATCCGCCCGAGCGTCTCGCGCGCGCTCTCGACCTTGAGCGCGCCGACGCGCGCGGTCTCGTGCACGATCTGGCGCTGCAGGTTGTCGAGCGAGACCGTATCGTCGTCGATAATCCCAAGCGTGCCCACGCCGGCAGCCGCGAGATACATGGCAACCGGCGAACCAAGTCCGCCCGCACCGATGACCAGCACGCGCGCCGCCTTGAGCTTCTGCTGGCCCTGCCCGCCGACGTCTCGCAGAACGAGGTGGCGCTTGTAGCGGGCGATCTCCTCGGGTGTCAGGGTCATGGCCGGATATATATAGTCGCTCGCGCCGCGCGTGGCCAGCATAGGTCCTGATCGGCCCATTACCTTGCTTTTTTGCGCCCCCTGCCGGATGTTCCTCCCTCAAGGGAAACGCACCGCAAGAATGGAGCCCGAACGTGGCCACACCAGGAGGGACGCCGGCGGCGGCCGGCGATAATCTGAAACGCTTGACCGACCTCTACCGCACGATGGTGCGGATCCGCACGTTCGAGGAAACCGCGCTCGAAGCCTACAAAGCCGGCGAAATCCCTGGTCCCTTGCACGTCTCGTTCGGGCAGGAAGCAATTCCCGCCGGCGTCTGCGCGAGCCTGCGCCATGACGACCGCCTCACGTCCAACCACCGGGGGCATGGCCACGCCCTCGCCAAGGGCGCCGATGCAGCCACGATGTATCTCGAGTTGTACGGCCGAGAAGGTGGGTACTGCAACGGCAAGGGCGGCTCCATGCACATTGCCGATTTCTCGGTCGGGATGCTCGGCGCCAATGGCGTGGTTGCCGGCGGCCTGCCGATCGCTGTCGGCGCCGCGCAGGGTCTGAAGCTGCTCAAATCGGACGCGATCGTCGTCTGCATGTTCGGCGACGGCGCGACGAACCGAGGTCCTTTCCTCGAAGCCCTCAATTGGGCGGCCATCTATTCGCTGCCCGTGCTCTTCGTCTGCGAGGACAATGGTGTTGCCGCCCACACCGAGACGCGCACCGTTACCGCTGGCGACGGCCCCGCGGCGCGCGCCAATGCGATCGGCGTACCCGCCGTCTCGATCGACGGCAATGACCCGCTCACGGTCGAGGAAACGGCCGCGCGCCTCATCGGCGAAGTGCGCGGCGGCGGCGGTCCGCGCATGATCCACGCGCGCACCTACCGCTGGAGCGGTCACACGGCGACGGACGCCGCCGCGTGGCGCGATCCGAAGCAGGTCGAAGCGGCGAAGACGCGCTGCCCGATCGCGCGTCTCAAGGCGGTGCTCATCGAGCGCGGCTTGGCCCCCGCGATGTTGGACGAGATAGCCAACGCAGCGCGCACCGAGATGCTGGCCGGACGGGCGGCTGCCAACGCGGCGCCGTGGCCGAGCCTCGCCTCGGCCTTCGACGACGTGCAAGATGCGGGAGCGGTCCATGGCTGAAACGACACTCGTCGAAGCGGGACGCCTCGCGGTCCTTCAGGAAATGCGCCGCGATCCGACCGTATGGGTGCTCGGTGAGGACGTCGGCCGCGGCGGCCTCTGGGGTCAATACCGCGGCATGCTCGAGGAGTTCGGCGCGACGCGCATCGTCTCGACGCCGATTGCCGAGTCGACGATCATGGGCGCCGGGCTCGGCGCGGCCCTCGTCGGCACGCGGCCGATCATCGAGATGCGCATGTTCGATTTCGTCATGTGCGCGATGGACGAGCTCGTCAATCAGATCGCCAAGGTACGCTACATGTTCGGCGGGCAGGCCAAGCCCGCCGTGGTCGTACGCATGCCGCATGGCATGTGGCGCAATTCCGCGGCCCAGCATAGCCAGATGCTCGAAGCCTGGTTCGCGCACCTGCCGGGTGTCGTCGTAGTGGCCCCCTCGAATGCGGAGGACGAAGCCGGTCTGCTCGTCTCCGCCATCCGCTCCGACGATCCGGTGCTCTTCTTCGATCCGAAGGATCTGTGGACCGCACCGGGCCAAATCGCCGACGGCGAGATCGCGCCTATTCCGTTCGGCAAGGCGCGGCACGCACGGCAAGGTGATGCACTGACCATCGTCACGTGGTCGGCCATCGTGCCGAACGTGCTCACGGCCGCCGATCAGCTCGCGAGCGAGGGCATCAAGGCCGACGTCTTCGATCTGCGCACGATCTGGCCCTGGGATCAGGACGCCGTTGCGGCTTCGCTCAAGCGCACCGGGCGCCTGCTCGTCGTGCACCAGGCCGTCGAGGTCGGCGGCTTCGGTGCCGAGATCATCGCGACGATGATCGACCGGCTCGGCCCCAGTGCAATCAAGGTCGCTAAGCGCCTCGGCGCACCGCGCATTCCCGTGCCGTTCGCACCACCACTCGAGGACGAGGTACGCATCTCGCCCGCAAAGGTCGTCGCCGCCGCCAAAGCGGCGCTCAAATAGGAGACCCAAATGCCCCGCGCCGCGCGCACTGCACTGATCACCGGATCGAACAAGAACATCGGCCGCGCCTGCGCGCTGGCGCTTGCCAAAGGCGGCTTCAACGTCGTCGTCAATGGCGCGAAGGACCGGGCAGCCGCCGAAGCCGTCGCGCGGAAGGTCGAGGCGCTCGGCGTCGAAGCGCTCGTCGCCATGGGTGATGTCGGCAAGCGCGAGGACTGCGCGCGCATTGCCAAGGAGGCACTCGCGCGTTTCGGCACCGTCGATGCGCTGCTCAACAATGCGGCCATGCGCCCCGACGGCAAGTTCCTGGAGATGAGCGAGGCGGACTTCGACCGCGTCGTCGATACGGACTACAAGGCCGCCTACTGGCTCGCGCGCGCCACGATACCCGGCATGCTGGAAAAGGGCTGGGGCCGCGTCATCAACTTCGCCGGCATGAACGCGATCCACGGCTACAACGGGCGCGCCGCCGTGTCCGTCGCCAAGCACGCCGCCTGGGGCCTCACCAAGGCCCTCGCCAAGGAATTCGGCCCCAAGGGCATCACGACCAACATCATCTCGCCGGGGCCGATCATGGGCGAAGACCAGGATCCGCACATGGCGGCCCATATCAAGCCGATGGTCGCGCGGGTGCCGGTCGGCCGCCTCGGCACACCGGACGAGGTCGCGGCCATGGCCGCCCTGCTCGCCTCCGATGCCGGCGCCTTCATCAACGGTCAGCTCCTGCAGGTGAACGGCGGCGCAGAGACTTGAGTGCAGCGAGATCGGGCAACGCGCTTACCCCTCGGGCGAACCTGTGCTAGTGCGTGCCCAGCCATGTGGACACGCTTCGCACCACGCACCTCCCTTGTTCCTCCCCCCTTGTGGGGGAGGCTAGGAGGGGGGGATTGCAGAACATCAGCGGTAGGGGTTCCCCCCACCCCTAACCCCTCCCCACAAGGGGGAGGGGGATTGGTGCGCTCGCGGCCGCGCGAAGCGCATCCTGAAAAGCCGCCGACTTGTCTTTCACTCTTCGCGCGATCTACCGAACCATGACAACTCCCGTGCCATCTAACCGCAAGGTCGTCACGCGTTTCGCGCCTTCACCGACGGGCCTGCTGCACATCGGCGGCGCCCGTACGGCCCTCTTCAACTGGCTCTATGCCAAGCATACGGGCGGCACGTTCCTGCTGCGCATCGAGGATACCGATCGCGAGCGCTCCAAGCCCGAGCATGTCGACGCGATCACGAACGGCCTCAAATGGCTGGAGCTCGATTGGGATGGCGATCCGCTCTTCCAGTTCGCGCGTGTCCAGCGCCATCGCGACGTCGCGCTCGGTCTTCTCGCGTCAGGCGGCGCCTATAACTGCTACCTGACGGCCGAAGAGCTGACGGCCATGCGCGAGAAGGCGAAAGCCGAGGGCCGTCCGCAGGTGATCGAGAGTCCGTGGCGCGACCGCGATCCCAAGGAGGCGCCGGCAGGCGTCAAGCCGTCCGTGCGCCTTAGGACACGGCGCGATGGCGAGACCGTCGTCGACGACAAGGTGCAGGGCCGCGTCGTGATCCCGAACAAGGATCTCGACGACATGATCATCCTGCGCTCGGACGGCACGCCGACGTACAATTTCGCCGTCGTCGTCGACGATCACGACATGGGCATCACGCACGTCATCCGCGGCGTCGATCATCTCACGAATGCCGCGCGCCAGACGCAGGTCTATGTTGCGCTCGGCTGGGACGTGCCGGTGTTCGCGCACGTGCCGCTCATCCACGGCCCCGACGGCGCCAAGCTCTCGAAGCGCCACGGCGCCGAAGCGACCGACGCCTACCGCGCCATGGGCTACCTGCCCGAAGCCATGCGCAACTACCTCGTGCGCCTCGGCTGGAGCCACGGCGACGACGAGATCATCTCCACCGAGCAGCTCATCGAGTGGTTCGACCTCGATGCGGTCGGCCGCTCACCGGCCCGCTTCGACTTCGCCAAGCTCGCGGACCTCAACGGCCACTACATCCGCAAGGCGAGCGATGACGAACTCGTTCGGCGCCTCAAGGAGTTGCTGGCGGTCATCGACGGCGGCCCCGAGAAACTTGCCAAGCTGGACCGCGACGGCGGTTGGAACCGGCTCAGAATTGCCCTTCCTGGCCTCAAGGAGCGTGCCAAGACGCTCTTGGAGCTCATCGATGGTGCAGCCTTCCTCTTTGCCGAGCGCCCCCTGCCCCTCGACGAGAAGGCCGCCAAGCTCATGGATACCGAGGCGAAGGCGACCCTTGCCGCCCTCGTTCCCCGACTGGAGGCCGCCCCGGAATGGACCGCGGCGGCCCTCGAGGCCGAGGTCCGTTCGTTCGCCGAAGCCACTGGGGCCAAGCTCGGCAAGGTGGCCCAGCCCCTCCGCGCCGCCCTCACGGGCCGGAGCGTTTCTCCACCGGTATTCGACGTCATGCACGCCCTTGGCAGAGAAGAGACAATTGCCCGGCTGGGGGACCAGACGCGTTGACCATTCTCGACTATTTGATGCCTCGTAGGGCAGCCGCTGCTGCTTTATTAAACAGCGGCAGGCTGCTATGGTGCATTGCGGCAACGGCGCTGCAGCGCCCGTGGATTGGCTCGCTGTTCAAAGGACATCGACATGAACGCACATGATGGGTCCAAGGCACCCGATGGCGACCGGACGGCATCGCTTCTTATCAAGAACAAAAAGGTCGAGATGCCGGTGCGATCGGGTTCGATCGGGCCTGACGTGATCGATGTCGGACGGCTCTATCGCGAATCGGGATGCTTCACGTACGATCCGGGTTTCACCTCGACCGCCAACTGCTCGTCGAAGATCACGTACATCGACGGCGAGGAAGGCATCCTGCTCTATCGCGGCTATCCGATCGAGCAGCTCGCCAAGTCATCGAACTTCATCGAGGTCTGCTACCTCCTGCTCCACGGTGAGTTGCCCTCCCCCGCGCAGTTCAAGGAATTCGACAAGCACATCACGCGCCACACGATGGTGCACGAGCAGATGACCCGTTTCTACACGGGCTTCCGCCGTGACGCGCATCCCATGGCGATCATGTGCGGCGTCGTCGGCGCTCTCTCGGCCTTCTATCACGACAGCACGGACATCCACGATCCGCAGCATCGCATCATCGCGAGCCATCGCATGATCGCGAAGATGCCGACCATTGCCGCGATGGCCTACAAGTATTCGGTCGGGCAGCCGTTCATCTATCCGCGCAACGATCTCGATTTCGCGTCGAACTTCCTGCAGATGTGCTTTGCTGTTCCGTGCGAGCCCTATGCGGTCGATCCGGTCGTCGCCAAGGCGCTCGACCGCATCATGATCCTGCACGCCGACCACGAACAGAACGCGTCGACATCGACAGTGCGGCTCGCGGGCTCTTCCGGCGCCAATCCCTTCGCGTGCATCGCGGCGGGCATCGCCTGTCTCTGGGGCCCCGCGCACGGCGGCGCCAACGAGGCCGCGCTCAAGATGCTCGAGGAGATCGGGCACGTCAAAAACATCCCGGAATTCATCAAGCGCGTGAAGGATAAGAACGAAGGCGTGCGCCTGATGGGCTTCGGCCATCGCGTGTACAAGAATTACGACCCGCGCGCGAAGGTCATGCAGGAGACCTGCCACGAGGTGCTCGACAAGCTCGGCATCAATGATGATCTCCTAGACGTCGCCATGGAGCTCGAGCGCATCGCGCTTCACGACGACTACTTCATCGAGAAGAAGCTCTATCCGAACGTGGACTTCTATTCGGGCATCGTGCTCCGCGCGATCGGGTTCCCGGTCTCGATGTTCACGCCGCTGTTCGCCGTCTCTCGCACGGTCGGCTGGATCGCACAGTGGAAGGAAATGATCGAGGATCCGGAGCAGAAGATCGGCCGTCCGCGCCAGCTCTACGTCGGCCCGACGGAGCGCGACTACGTGGCGATCGACAAGCGCTGAGCGCGCCGCTCTACCGGCACTGCATCCAGGACCATCGGCCGCGAGGTCGGTGGTCCTTCGCTTTTGCGATAGTCAGCGCTCGGCGTGCGCGAGAATGCGCATGGCGGCCGCAATGGCGGGCGGCGTCCCGGTCGACAGGGCCGCCGGAATGCGCGCCAGCGCCTCGAGCTGGCGGGCACGTTCCGGCGTGTCGGAGAGGAGGGAGGCGAGCGCCGGCGCCAGTTGCTCCGGCACGCAGGACTCCTGCATGAGCTCGGGAAAGGCGCGCTCGCCGAGCACGAGATTGGCGAGTGCGAAGTGCGGCGGCTTCACGAGCCTGCGGAACACGAGCGCCAGGCGATCCACGCGATAGGCGACGACCATCGGACAGCCGGCCAGCGCAAGCTCGAGCGTCACCGTGCCCGAGGCCGCGAGCGCGGCGTTCGCGAGCTTGAAGGCGCGGAACTTGTCGGCTTCGTCCTCGATCACGTGCGTCGGAAACGGCCATTGCTTGACCCGCTCGATGACGAGATCGCGTACGTTCTCCACGGTCGGGACGATCACATCGAGGCGATGGCCTGTCGAACGCAGCGCCCGCAAGGTTGCGGAGAATGGCCCCCAGAGCCGCATGATCTCACTGCGGCGGCTGCCCGGCAGCACGAGCAGCACCGGCCTGCCCTCCTTGAGGTCGAAGCGCTCGCGAAGTCCCCGCGGATCGAGCGCATCGATCCAGTGACGGCGCTCGATGAGCGGGTGGCCGACGTACGTGCAGGGCGGACCGCCGAGACGCGCGTGCACGCCGGGCTCGAAAGGAAGGAGCGCCAACACCTCGTCGATATAGGCGCGCATGCGCGGCGCGCGCCAGGAGCGCCAGGCCCACACGCTCGGCGAGACGTAGTCGATAATCGGCAGGTCAGGCTGAGCTTTGCGGATGCGACGGGCGACACGATGAGTGAACTCGGGTGCATCGATGATGACGACCGCGTCGGGCGCGCACGCGATGGCCGCGCTCGCTGTCTCGCGAATGCGGCGGAGGAGCTGCGGCAGGTGCTCGATGATGGCTGCCGGGCCTATGACGGCGATGTCGCTCATGGGGAAAAGCGAACTCAAGCCCGCCGCCGTCATCCGCGGACCACCGACCCCGAAGAACGTGACACCCGGCCTCAGCGCCGTGAGTGCCATCATGAGCCGCGCCCCGAGCGCATCTCCCGAGTGCTCTCCAGCCACGAGAAAAAGGCGCGGCGGACGGCTCGGCACCCGGCTCATGTCGCCCCTCTGCCGTTGGCGGCGTCCGGCACCATGACGAACAGGCGGTGCCGGTCAGCGGCACGCACCAGCGCGTGCGCGAGCGGCGCCTCCGCATCCACACGCCCGACAATCACCACGCCGGCAAGAGCCGCCCGCGCGGCAAGCGCCAGCACGGGATCGATACTCTCCGCACTCGTGCCGATATCCTCGATCGCGGCGACGACCAGAACGCCCATGCGCCGCTTGAACGTACGCAGTCCCCAGTGGCTCGGCCGCCGCCCGCTCAACATGCGGTGAATGCCGAGCGCGCCATCGACGCGCTGGACATGCTCACCAATCACCAGCACAGCGCGCCCGGCACGGTGCGCCGTCAGCACAGCGAGGGCACGCGCGCCGATCTCGGCGTCACGGCGTTCCGACGCGGCGGCACGCCTCCCGCCGATCACGCGGAATGCGGTGGGCGCGAGCGAGGCGCAATCCGAAGCCGTGCTCTCCGCGGCGCTTCCGTCCTCGATGCCGACAATGAAGAGGCCAAGCTCATCGGCCAGCGCAATCGTACGGGCGCGCTCGATGACGAGCGAACGCCCAGCGGCAATGACGATGCCGGAGAGCCCGCACGCCTGCGTGCGCTCCACCGTGCGCGGGCCGATCGCGGGAAGATCGACGCGCAGCTCCTGCCCCGGCTTGGGCATCTTGACGAGGACGGCACCGTCGGCGGCTAATTCCGGCGCTCCGCTACCAACAACCTGCGCCGCTTCGACCTGGGCAAGCATCTCGTCCGTCCCGCGCACGCCCTCGACGGCAATGATACCATCCTCTGTCGCGACCACGCCCTGCCCGACATCGAATGCGCCGAGGGCTCTCAGAAGGGACGCCGCGCGTGCCACCGCGCGGACGTTCGCCGGGCTCGGCTGCAGCCGGCCGAGCGCACCGACAGGCGCCAGAAGGTGCGGCGCGACTTGATCTACGCCGATGACCTCGAAACCCTCCTTTTCAAAGAAGCGCACGACCCGGCGCAGCACGCTGTCGTCGCCGCCACGCGTCAGGCTGAGGGCCGTCTTGATCGCGCGGAAGAAGCCGTGATCGACGCGTATCTTGAGCAGGTTTGGGCGGCGCAATGCGCCGGCGATCACGAGTTGGCGGCACCCCGCGCGCCTGAGGCTCGTCAGCATCCCGCCGACCTGCCCGATGTTCTGGATCGTATGCGAGTACGCCGCGATGCCGGGCTCCGCGAATCCCTCGATGCCGACGATATGAACCTGACGACCAGCCTTCAGCGCCGCTTCCGCGATCTCGACCGGCAGGCTTCCCGCGCACGCCAGAATGCCCAAGGGACCTTGATCCATCCCGGTCCCCGCTCGCGCTTATTCGGCGTCGTCACGGGGTGTGCAGAGCGACTTCTTCCGGTCAGCGCGGATGTAGGCGACGATCTCCTGCACGATCGGATTGTCCTCGAAACTGGCCGCGACGTCGTCGACGCGCTCCTTGAGCGTGCCTTCATCGGCGAAGAGCAGGCGATAGGCGCGCCGCAACGCATGGATCTGCTCGCGCGTGAAACCGCGCCGCTGCAGGCCGACGATGTTGAGGCCGCTGAGCCGCGCGCGGTTGCCGACCGCCATGCCGTACGGGATGAGATCGTTCTCGAGGCCGGACATGCCGCCGACGAAGGCGTGTGCGCCGACGTGCGTGTACTGGATGACCGCCGCGCCGCCGCCGAGAATGACGTAGTCGTCGACCCGGCAGTGGCCGGCCAGCATGACGTTGTTGGAGAAGATGACGTTGTTACCGACGTGGCTGTCATGGCCGACGTGCGAGTTGGCGAGGAAGGCGCACTTGTTGCCGACCGTCGTCGCCATGCCGCCCCCGCTGGTGCCGGGGTTCATGGTCACGCCTTCGCGGATCAGGCAGTCGGTGCCGATCGTCAGCGTCGAGGGTTCGCCGGCATACTTGAGATCCTGCGGCTGATGACCGAGCGAGGCGAAGGGAAACACGCGCGTGCGGGCGCCGATCGTCGTGCGCCCGGCCACGGCCACATGGCTCACCAGCTCACAGCCCTCGCCGAGGCTGGCGTTGCCGCCGATCGCGCAGTGCGGCCCGATGCGCACGCCCGCCGAGAGCCGCGCACCCGCCTCGACGATCGTGAAAGGTCCAATCCGGACGCCCGGTCCCAGCTCGGCTTCGCTCGAGACGATGGCAGTCGGGTGAATTCCCGCGTCAGGCATTCTTTTGAGCCGCGAAGGCGCGTGCTTCAGCCGAGTCCGCGATCATTGCGCTGACCTCCGCCTCCGCCACGACGTGACCATTGACCCGCGCCTCACCGTAGAACCGCCACACGCGTCCACGGCTGCGGAGCTTGCGGACATGATAGTGGAGTTGATCGCCGGGCACTACCGGCCGGCGGAACTTCGCCTTGTCGATCCCCATGAAATAGACGACCTGCGGATTGTAGTCCTCGCCGAGGCTCGCGACGCAAAGGGCGCCGGCGGTCTGCGCCAGTCCCTCGATGATCAGCACTCCCGGCATCACCGGGAACTGCGGAAAGTGCCCTTGGAAGAACGGCTCGTTGATCGTGACGTTCTTGATGCCGACGCAGCTCTCGTCGCCGTCCATGTCCTGAAGGCGGTCGATGAGGAGAAACGGATAGCGGTGCGGCAGCAGCTTCATCACCCGCGCGATGTCAGCACTGCCGAGCTTCTTCCCGGTCTCGATCGTCTCTTGCATGACCACTCACCACATCCTCGAAATCAAAATCCTGCCCAACGCCCGGCCGCTCAGACCTCCTCGCCGCCCTCCGAGTCCGCGCTCGCCGCCCGCTCTTTGGCGAGGCGGCGCAGCGTGACCCGCTCGCGCGTCCATTCGCGGATCGGTACGGCGGGCGTGCCGATCATCCGCGATCGCGGCGGCACATTCTCGGTGACGTGCGAGGATCCCGCGATCTGGGCGCCGGCGCCAACCTTCAGGTGGCCGGCAACGCCAGACTGCCCGCCCATGACCACGAAGTCCTCCAGCATGGAAGAGCCAGCGAGGCCGGTCTGGGCGACGATCACGCACCGCCGTCCGATGACGACGTTGTGCCCGATCTGCACCAGATTATCAATTTTCGTGCCCTCGCCGATGACGGTATCCTTAAGAGCCCCCCGATCGACGCAGGAATTGGCCCCGATTTCAACGTCATCCTGAATGATCACGCGACCGATCTGCGGCACCTTGAGGTGCCCCCCGGCCCCCATGGCGAATCCGAAGCCGTCCTGGCCGATGCGCACCCCGGCGTGGAGGATCACCCGGTCGCCGACGAGCGCGTGGGTCAGCGTGGTTCCAGGCCCGATGTAGCAATCACGCCCGACGGTTACCCGGTAGCCGACGAGTGCGCCGGCAGCGACGGTCGTCCCTTGGCCGATCCAGGCCTCGCGGCCGACCACGGCCCCGGGCTCGATGATCGCGCCCGGTTCAATGCGGGCCGTCGGATGGATGGGGGCGGCGCCGGCCTCGCGCGCATCGCTGTCGGCCGTCTTGGGCTTCAGGGAGCTCGGATAGAAAGCCTGCAGGGCGAGCGCGAAGCCGCGGTAGGGCGCCGGCATTAGCAGTGCCACGACGCCGGCCGGCAACCGCTCGGCAAAGGCCGGCGCGATGATGCAGGCGGCCGCACGGGTCGAGGCGAGCTGCTCGAGATACTTGCGGTTATCGACGAACGTGAGGTGCGCGCCGCCGGCCTCGCCCAACGGGCGCAGGTCGCTGAGGGGCCGGCCGGCGTCGTCGCCGGACCGGAGTGTCGCGCCGATCCGTCCCGCGATCTCGGCCGCGGTAAAGGGTCCGGCTCGCTCGAAGAAACCTGGATGCTCCATGCGCCGGGGCACCTTCCAAATGGCGGCCAATTGGCAGCTTGTGTCAAAGGGCTGCGGCCCGAGGGCCGAAGCGCTGGCCCCATATAGCAAACGCGTGCCCCGAAGGCACGCGCTGCTATGTGTCAAATGTTCAGAGTGCTCGGATCAGAAGCGGGTGCTGGCACCAAAGCGGAAGACCTGCTCCTTGTCGTAGTCTTCCTTGACCAAGGCCCAGCCAAAGTCACCGCGCAGCGGGCCGAGCGGCGAATTCCACATGATGCCGAAGCCGGCCGACACGCGGATTCCAGCGCCGTCCTTGATATTGACTACCGGACCTGTCGGATCATTGATGGGATCTTCGGGCTGGCCGTTAAGTTTCTTCACGCTATTCGAGATGCCGAACAGCGAACCCGCATCCACGAAGACGGCGCCCGAAATGCCGAGCTCATCCGGCACGAACGGGATCGGGAACCGCACCTCGGCCGTGCCAACATAATACGTGTGGCCGCCAAGGCTGTCGTCCGTGGTCAGGTCGCGCGCGCCGATACCGATGCGATCGAAGCCGCGGATGGTCTCGCCGCCCTTGTAGAACTGGTCGAGCAGCCGGACCTCATCACCGCCCCAGCCCATGATATGGCCGCCCGCGACACGTCCGACGAACGTGATCCGCTCGGTGATCGGATAGTAGTAGCGCGCCTCACCCTGGAAGCGGACGTACTGCACATCGCCGCCAGCGCCCGCAAAATCGACGCCACCATTCAGATAGTAGCCGGAGGTCGGCGTCTTGGTGTGGTTGCGTCTATCGTACGTCAGCGAGGTGCCGATAGCCGATGTCCAGTAGTCGAAGTCCCTAGGCCTGCCCGTAACGGGATCGAATCCTCCCGCCGCTTCGATAATGGCACGCGAGGCGCCCCTATCGATGTCACTCATTTGGTCGTAGCTGAGCGTGTAGCTCGTGTTCAGCCAGAGGTACTCGGAGAGCGGTGCGCCAAGGCGAACGGTGCCGCCGGCCCGCGTGTGCTCGAAGGGCTGGAAGTCATACTTCTGCGTGATGCGATAGAACAGATCGAAGCCAGCCGAGAGATCGCGATCCAGGAACCGCGGCTCGGTGAAGCTCAGATCGACCTGCATGCGCTCCAGCGAGCCGCCGAGCTTCAAGCGCAGGAACTGGCCCTTGCCCATGAAGTTGCGCTCGGTGAAGCCGATGTCGCCGATGATGCCTTCCTGCGTGGAGTAGCCCGCCCCGAACGAGATCTCGCCCGTCGGCTGTTCGACCACGGTCACGTCGAGTATGACGCGATCCTCAGCCGAGCCCGGCCGCCGTTTGATGTCGACGCCCTTGAACAGGCCCAGGTTCTGCAGGCGCTTCTTCGCAGAATCGACCAGCAGCGGGTTGTAGGCATCGCCCTCAGCGAGCCGGAACTCACGCCGGATCACGTAGTCGCGCGTGCGCAGATTGCCGATGACGTTGATGCGCTCCACGTAGATGCGCGGGCCCTCGTCGATCACATACGTCAGCGCGATCACGCGACCGACCGCATCGCGATCGGCGCGCGGGCGAACGCGCGCGAACGTCACGCCGCGCTCCGTCAGCACGAGCGTCAGCTTCTCGACGGATTTGTCGATCTCGGCGGCGTTGAATGTCTCGCCAGGGTGCGTGACGATGTAGCTTGAGAGATCGCCGGTATCGAGACCGGGAATCTTGCTCTCGATGCGCACGTCGCCGAATGTGTAGGGTTCACCCTCCTCGATCACAAAGGTGACGAAGAAGCCCGAACCGTCGCGATCGAGATGGACGTCCGCAGCAACCACGCGCACGTCGGCGTGGCCGTTCTTCAGGTAGTACTGGCGCAGCAGCTCGCGATCGAGGTTCAGGCGGTCGGGATCGTAGAACGCCGTCCCCTTGAGGAAGTCGAACCAGCTCTCCTGCGTGGTCGTCACGATGTCGCGCAACTGCGAGTCGGAGAAGTACCGGTTCCCAACGAACTGGATGCTCTTGACCTTGGTCGCACCGCCCTCGTTGATCTCGAAGACGAGGTTCACGCGACCATGATCGAGCTCGATGATCTTGGGCTCGACGGTCGCGGCGAAGCGGCCCTGGCGGCGATAGACGTCGAGAATGCGCTGGACGTCGGCCTGCACCTTGGCGCGCGTGTAAACGGAGCGCGGCTTGAGCTGCACCTCGGTCTCGAGCGTCGCCTTATCGACCTGCTTGTTACCCTCGAAGGCGATCTGGTTGATCACCGGGTTCTCGACCACGGTGACGGTCACCGTGCCACCGCTCCGATCGATTCGCACATCCGAGAACAGCCCGGTGGCGAAGAGCGCCGTGATCGACTGGTTGGCGCGTGCTTCACTATACACGTCACCAACAGAGAAGCGCAGGTACGACCGCACTGTCTCGGGTTCTACGCGGCGGTTGCCCGCGACCTGGATCTCGCGTACGCGCAGATCCTGCGCCTGCGCTTCGACGGCAATCAGCCCAAAGCCCCCCGCAACTGTCATCGCGAGGGGGGCCAAAAGCGCCAGCACAAGCGCGATCGAAGATCCCCCAATCCCCAACTTCCGCAACATCGGCATCCTTGTCGTCTGCCTTTTCTTGCCGTTCCCCCAAAAGCGGCGCAGCGCCCGGCTTTAGTCGTGCTGCGCCTTTCGTGTGCGTGGTCTCCCTATCGGGTACCCACGTCGGCCGGTCCCCACCGGCACTCTCGGCGCCCATGGTTCTCCCCCAGGAAACGCCGACACCCGACTGAACTTAATTAACGATTCACCCTCCATGATGGAAGTGGCAAGAATAACGCACCGGCCCTAATTCACCCCAGGCCGATCCATTTTCTGACGATCGGAAGATCGTTGAATGTCGCATAAATCATCAGCATAAGCACCAAGCTCAATCCGATCCTGAAACCAATCTCCTGCGTGCGCTCGCTGAGCGGCTTACGGCGTATGGCCTCCATGAGATAGAACATGAGGTGGCCGCCATCGAGCAACGGGATCGGGAAGAGGTTCAGCAGGCCGATGCTGACCGACAGGATCGCGGTCAGGTTCAGCAGGGGGACGAAGCCGCTGCTGGCCACCTGTCCCGAGACCTCCGCGATCCGGATCGGGCCTCCGAGCTGATCGGCGGCTTCGCGTCCCAGAACCACGTCCCTCAAATAGCCGAGCGTGCGGCTGATCACGAACTGGGTTTCGCGCACCCCGAGCACAAGCGAGTCGAGCACACCATGACGTTGATATTCGAGATCCTGCGGCTGCATGGTGCGGCGGATGCCGATCACGCCAACGCGGATCTTGTTGCCGAACCGATCCTCGTGCTCGCGCCGATCGGGCGTCGCGGTCAGGTTCATCCGGAGCCCGCCACGATTGATCTCGAAATTCAGCGGCTGGTCGGCGCTTGTGGACACGACCCGCTGCATCTCCTGGAAGCTCTTGATCGGCGAGCCGTCGATGGCGACGATCACGTCGCCGGCCTGGAAGCCGGCCCGCGCCGCCGGGCCGTCCGCGATCACCTCGTCGATCTTGGCGCTCGTGATCTGCACGCCGACGGTGGCGAAGATCCCCGCGAAAATCGCGATTGCTAGCAGGAAGTTGGCAATCGGCCCCGCGGCGACGATAGCCGCCCGCCGGCCGAGCGACTTGGTTTGGAACGCGCCCTGGCGCTCCTCCTGGCTCATACGCGCCAGGCTGTCCCGGGACGGCACGCTCGCCCCGTTCTCGTCGTCCACGAACTTCACGTAGCCGCCGAGCGGGATCCACGCGAGCCGCCAGCGCGTGCCGTGGCGATCGTTGAAGCCCCAGATCTCGCGGCCAAAGCCTATTGAAAACGCTTGCACTTTCACGCCGCACCAGCGCGCCACGATGAAGTGCCCGAGTTCGTGGATGAAGACGACAACGGTCAGCACAAAGAGAAAGGGCAGCAGTACGGACAGGAAACTCCAGATCAGGTCCAAGGGGCGGTACTCCTGATGTTCTTTTTCAGATCAAGCCCTTATGGGCTGAGCAGAGGCGGCCGGCAGGGAACTGAGGCATCCTGCCAGGGTTAACCGTCGGCTAACTATACCGCCGCAGCAAGCGGCGTGCCAGCGCGCGGCCTTCCTCGTCCGCCGCGATCACGTCGTCGAGCCCCGCCGGCTCCCATACCTGCCCCTGTCGCGTGGCGGCTTCGAGGGCGTCGCTGGCCAGGGCAGCGATGGCCGGGAACGGGATCTGCCGCTCCATGAAGGCATCGACCGCCACCTCGTTGGCAGCATTGAGCACGGCGCCGGCGGTGCCGCCGAGCTCTATGGTGCGCCGCGCGAGCCCGAGGGCGGGAAAGCGCTTCTCGTCCGGGGCCTCGAAGGTCAGCGCGCCAAGGCGAACGAGGTCGAGCCGCATGGTCGGCGCCGCCATGCGGGCGGGCCAGGCAAGGCTCAGCGCGATCGGTGTGCGCATGTCGGGATTGGCCATCTGGGCTACGACGGAGCCGTCGGCGAACTCGACCAGGCAGTGCACGATAGATTGCGGATGCACGACCACCGCGAGTTGATCGGCCTCCACCGGGAACAGGTGATAGGCCTCGATGAGCTCGAGGCACTTGTTCATCAGGGTCGCCGAATCGACGGTGATCTTGCGCCCCATGGACCAGTTCGGATGGCGGGCAGCCTGCTCGGGCGTCGCGGTCGCAAGCTGTTCTGCCGTCCAGGTGCGGAATGGCCCGCCCGAAGCCGTGAGCACGATCCTCTCGATAAACTTCGGATCGTGGCTGCCGATGGCCTGCAGCGCCGCCGAGTGCTCCGAATCCACCGGCAGCAGTTCGACTCCCGATTCCTTGATCGCCGCCATGAAAACGGCGCCTGCCGAGACCAGGCACTCCTTGTTGGCGAGCGCGACCCGGCGCGCGGCCCGGGCAGCGGCAAATGTGGGCCTCAGGCCCGCTGCGCCGACAATCGCAGCCATCACGCAGTCCACCGGCCGCGATGCCGCCTCGATCAGGGCTGCCGGACCGGCCGCCACCTCGATGCCGCTGCCGGCAAGCCGCGCCTTGAGCTCTTCGTAACCTTGCTCATTGCCGATCACCGCGAGGCGCGCGCGGTGCTTCAGAGCGAGATCGGCAAGGGCCGCGACATTCGTCTGGGCCGTGAGCGTGTCGATCTCGAATGCCTCGCCATGGCGCGCGATGAGATCGAGGGTACTCGTGCCGACCGACCCCGTCGCGCCGAGGATGCTGATGCGGCGCGGCCCCTCCTGCCCAAACTCGGCGGGCGCCGCCTCGAGGTCGATGGCCGATGCATTCTGCATAGCGCTCAATTCAATCCGAGCAGAGCGCGAGCCGGCGCCTGAATATCAACCGCCGCCGCATAGATCGCCGACACGACCACCGCAGCGGCCAATCCGTCGATCCGGTCCATAAAGCCGCCGTGACCCGGGATCAGCGTGCTCGCATCCTTGACCCCATACTCGCGTTTCAGCGCCGATTCCAGCAGATCGCCAGCCTGCGACACAACGCCGAGCAAGGCGCCGGCGACCATCATGTACCCCACGGACAGCTCAGGCCGCACAAGCGCGAGCACGAGGCCGACGAGGCCGCCTGCAATAATCCCCCCCGCAAGACCGCTCCAGGTCTTGTTTGGCGAGATTCGCGGCAGCAGTTTCGGCCCCCCGATCAGACGGCCCGCAAAGTAGGCGCCTGTATCCGTGGCCCATACCGCGAGCAGCAAGAAGAGCGCAGCCAGGAAGCCCAAGGCTCCATGATGGAACCAGACCAGCGCCACGGCCGGAAGCCCCGCATAGAGCGCTCCGAAAGCCGCCATGTGCCCGCGCTCGCCGAACGCCAGGAGCGCCGAGATGATCGCTGCGACCAGAACGAGAATGACCCCCAAGCCGGCGAGCCCCCAGGCCGACAGCAGCACGCCGGCGGCGACGGCCGTCGCCTGGATGATGAGAATAGCATCGACGCCGGCCGATCGGACGATACGCCCCCACTCCCACGCGACGAGGACGCCGACAATCCCGACCACGATCGCAAAGGGCAGAACACCGGCCCAAAGCGCGCCGAGCACGACAACCGCCAGCGCCGCGGCCGAG
Organism: Hyphomicrobiaceae bacterium; assembly: GCA_035565975.1. Lineage (GTDB taxonomy): Bacteria > Pseudomonadota > Alphaproteobacteria > Rhizobiales > Hyphomicrobiaceae. The sequence goes on along the minus strand of DATMRT010000054.1, from coordinate 11,336 downwards.
GCAATGCGCAGACCGAGATCTCGCATAGGAGTTCCGGCAGGCTTGGGCGTCTCGCCTTCCGTCACGCCGGCATCCTTCGCGCACTCTCCGGCATCCGGGCGTTGGCCATCATGAGTCGAGCACCTCTTTCGCCAGCCCCCCAAATCGCCGGTCGCGCGCCTGGAAGATCGAAATGGCTTCGAGAAGCTGATCGCGCCCGAAATCCGGCCATTTGACGTCCATGAACACGAGCTCCGCATACGCGGCCTGCCAGAGCAGGAAGTTCGAAAGGCGCTGCTCGCCGCTCGTACGGATCAGGAGATCGGGATCGGGCACGCCGGCAGTCTCCAGCTCCTGGGCGAGCGACGATTCCGTCACGGCACCAGGATCGATCTCGCCGCGACGCACACGCTCCGCGAGCCGCCGCGCGGCAGACGCGATCTCGGCCCGCGCACCATAGTTGAAGGCGATGACCAATGTCAGCGCCTGGTTGTTACGGGTGAGCGTCTGCGCCTCGTCGATTAGGCTCAGCAGCTCGCCATCCACGCGCCCGCGCTCTCCGATCACACGGATTGCGACGCCCGAGCGATGCAGCTCGTGAAGATCGCGCCGAATGAAGCGCTTGAGAAGCCCCATGAGATCATCGATCTCGCTCGCCGGGCGCGCCCAGTTCTCCGAAGAGAAGCTGAAGAGCGTGAGATAGGGGATTTTCAGCTCGATCGCGGCGCGCACCGTGCGCCGGACAGCTTCGACGCCCATGCGATGGCCGAGACGACGCGGCAAGCCGCGGCCGTTCGCCCAACGCCCGTTGCCATCCATGATAATGGCGACGTGCCGCGGCAGCGCTGGGCCGCTACCCACAAGGCCAAGCTGTTGGCTGCGCTGGCTCACCCGCCCTTATTGCGCCCCCGTTCTGAATTGGCGCCGCATCGGCGAGAATAATAGCCGAGCGCGGAAAAATTGTTTGTGCGCGAAGCCGTGGTCATCGGTCAAGGATGTTGATCTCGCCCCTTGGTATGGAACCGATAGCCTGCGGCGGCGCGCATGGGAATGAATTCACAGGGCCTCAGCGCCCCTTTGCTTAGCCCCCGGCCGCGTCAAACCTGTTTGATCTCAGTCTCCTTTACGGCGAGCATTTGATCAATGTCCTTGATCAGACGGTCCGTCAGCTCCTGAACCTTTGTCGAATTCTTGCGCTGCTCGTCCTCGCTGATCTGGTGATCTTTTTCGAGTTTCTTCAGGACGTCCATACCATCGCGGCGCACATTCCTGATGCCGACCCTGGCATGCTCGGCATATTTGTGGGCGAGCTTGACCAGCTCCTGGCGCCGCTCGGCGTTGAGCGCGGGCACCGGCAGACGCAGCAGCGTGCCGTCCACGATGGGATTGAGGCCGAGATTGGCCTCGCGGATGCCCTTGTCGACGGCGCCGACCTGGCTCTTGTCCCAGACCTGAACCGAGATCGTGCGAGCATCCGAGACCGACACCGTCGCGACCTGATTGAGCGGCATCTTGGCGCCGTAGACCGTAACGACGACCGGATCGAGCAGATTGGCGGAGGCGCGTCCCGTGCGCAGGCCCCCAAACTCGCGCTTCAGGCTATCGATAACGCCGCGCATCCGGCGCTCGAGATCATTGATGTCGAAGCTCGCCGTTGCCATGTTTTCAGCCTCCAAGACTGCTTGGGCTGCCCGTATTGCTTCGGCCGACGGGCTGCCGTGTCGCGTTCCTCCTGCGCCGGCCATGGCGCGGGCCAACCGAGGGAAGCCGGCGTCATAGCCGGTCCTTCGGTATCTGCCGCGGCGGAACCCCGCCTTACGGCGCGGCGGTGACCAGGGTGGAGCGGGCCTCGCCTTTGAGCATCTTGATCAGGTTGCCGCTCTCCTCGATGGAGAAAACAATTACCGGAAGATTGTTATCGCGGGCAAGGGCAATGGCGGCGCCGTCCATCACCTTGAGGTTGCGCGTCAGGACCTCGTCGTAGCTCAGCCGGTCATAGCGCGTGGCGTTCCTGTCGGTCTTCGGATCGGCGGAATAAACGCCATCAACCTGCGTCGCCTTCGCCAGAATCTCGCATTCCGTCTCGATGGCCCGCAGCGCCGCCGTCGTATCGGTCGTGAAGAAGGGATTACCCGTGCCGGCGGCGAAGATGACGACACGCCCTTCCTGGAGATGGTGCAGCGCCTTGCTGCGCACGTAGGATTCGCACACCGTCGGCATGGGGATCGCGGACATCACGCGCGAATCCACGTTCGCCTGCTCCAATGCGTTCTGGAAGGCCAAGGCGTTCATCACCGTGGCCAGCATCCCCATGTAGTCGGCGGCCGCGCGATCCATACCCTTGGCCGCACCGGCAAGACCGCGGAAAATGTTGCCGCCGCCGATGACGACCGCGACCTCGACGCCGAAATCCACCGCCTGCTTGATATCACCCGCGAGCGCCTGGCAGACGCTGATGTCGATGCCGTAGCCCTGCTTGCCCATGAGGGCTTCGCCGGAGAGCTTGAGGAGAATGCGCTTGTAGCGTGGTCCGCTCGTGGTTCCGCTCACCGCCATTCTCCTCTTGTCCGCCGACGTCGCGCATCGAATGCCGCCACCGGGCACGATCGTCAAGCGCCGAAAAGGCTGAAACCCTTGCCTCAGGCGGGCTCGGCGTCGCGCTTGGCCATCATGGCCTTGAAGGCAGGGCGCGCCTGCACCTTCGCAAGCCAGGCTTTGACGTTCGGATTGGTTTCGAACAGATCAGGGGCGGCCATGGCATATCGCACGCACTCTGCGACATTGATGTCGGCGACAGTGAAGCGGCCGCCGACGATGTAGCCGCTCTCCGCGAGCGCCTTGTCGAGAACAGCAAAGGGTGCCTTGAGCGCCGCGACGTTCGCATCGGCGATCTTCGGGTCGCGCTGGTCCGCGGGCTTGGCCACGCGATGATAGAGAACCTGGATCGACCGTGGCTCGACCTCGGTCATGGCCCAAGCTGTCCAGGTCGTCATCAAGCCGTCCTCGGCGATATTCGCCGGCGCCAGCGGCCCGCCATGCTTCTTCGCGAGGTACAGGTTGATGCCGAGCGACTCGTGCAGGATCAGCCCGTCGTCGTCGATCGACGGAATGTGCCCGTTCGGATTGATCTTGAGGAACTCGGGCGACTTGGTCGTGAGCGGAAACTTGGCCGTAGCTGCGCCAGCCGGGCGGTCGGCCTGGATGACCGGGACGAGCTCGAACGGTATGCCGAGCTCGTCGCAGAGCCAGATATTGCGCGTCGCGCGTGAGCGATAGAGCCCGTAGATCTTGAGCATGGAGTTCCCCGTTCTGAGAAAGGCTCCGCGCTTTTCGCACACCCCGCGACAACGGTGAAGCCGCGAGGTCAGCGGCTCAGGAATGTCTTTCCGCTGCCCAGGGCCCTACTCGGCGGCAACACGGGCCGGCTTCGGGTCGCGCAGCATGGCGAGCAGCGCGGCCTCCTTGCGCTTCGCCTTCTCGTAGTTGGCAAGCTTGACGTGCCCGAAGCCGCGGATCTCCTCCGGCAGGCGCGCGAGCGCCATCGCGGTCGCGTGCGTCTCCTTGGAAAGCCGCCGCTCGATCTCGCCGAGCAGGGCCTCGTAGTCGAGGATCATCTGGCGCTCGAGCTTGCGCTCGGCCGTCATCCCGAAGACGTCCCAGCGCGACCCGCGCAGCTTCTTGCCTTTCGCGAGGAAGCCGAACACCGGCATCATCCAGGCGCCAAGGCTGATCTTCCTCGGATGGCCCGTGACCTTGTCGCGGAAGAACCAGGAGAGCAGCGGCGGCGCGAGGTGGAACTCGAGTTTGTGCTGGCCGTCGAAGGCGGTCTTGATGGCGTCGGCGAGCCGTCCGTCCGAATGGAGACGCGCGACCTCGTACTCGTCCTTGTAGGCGAGCAGCTTGTAGTAGCCCGTGGCCACCGCCTCCGCGAGCCCGGATGAGCCCGGCACCTTCTCCGCTTCCAGCTTCGCGAAGCGCTCGACCATGTCGCTGAAGCGCTTGGCGTAGGCTGCGTCCTGGTAGTCGGTCAGATACTTGACGCGCGTCGCCGTGATATCGGCGAGCGTCGGCGCGGCCTTGGCTGCGCTCGGCTTCACGATGCGCTCGATGGCCTTCATGTCGTGCGCGGCGAGACGGCCGAAGCGGAAGGCCGAACGGTTCATCTCGATCGCGGCACCATTGAGCTCGATGGCCTTCTCGATGGCCTCTGCCGCGACCGGCACCTTGCCGAGCTGGTAGGCATAGCCGAGCATGAACATGTTCGACGCGATCGAGTCGGCGAAGAGCTTCACCGCGAGATCGTGCGCGTCGAGCGTGTGGAGATCGCCCTTGCGGACCCGTTCCTCGATCGACCGCAGCAGTGCCGCCCCCGGCACCTTGAGATCCGGATGGCGCGTGAAGTCGGCGACCGGCATCTCGTGTGTCGATGCGACGACCGCCGTGTGATCCGGCCGAATGGTCTCGAGCACCTTGTTCGACGCGGTCACGACGAGATCGCAGCCGATGACGAGATCGCTCGCCGCCGTGCCGATGCGGATCGCGTGAATGTCCTCCGCCGACTTCGCGACGCGGATATGGCAAGCGACCGCACCGCCCTTCTGCGCGAGGCCGGTCATGTCGATCGAGCCGAAGCCCTTGCCGTCGAGATGGGCGGCCTGGCCGAGAACGGCCGAGATCGTGACGACGCCCGTGCCACCGACGCCGGTGACGATGATCGTGTAGGGCTTGGCGAGATCCGGCTGCTTCGGATCAGGCAGACTCGCGAGCATCGTCGCAAGGCCACCGTCGCCCGCCGCACCCTTGGGCTTTCTCGGCACCGCACCATGCACGGTCACGAAGCTCGGGCAGAAGCCGTTGACGCAAGAGAAATCCTTGTTGCACGTCGACTGGTCGATCGCGCGCTTGGTGCCGAGCTCCGTCTCGAGCGGAACGACCGCGACGCAGTTCGACTTCACACCACAGTCGCCGCAGCCTTCGCACACCGCCGGATTGATGAAGGCGCGCTTGACCGGATCGGGGAAGGCGCCGCGCTTGCGCCGGCGCCGCTTCTCGGCCGCGCAAGTCTGGTCGTAGATCAGCGCCGTTGCGCCATCGATCTCGGAAAGCTCCTTCTGCACCTTCATGAGATCGCGGCGGTGATAGACGGGCGTGCCTGCGGGCAGGAAGCCCGAGGGATACTTGTGCGGCTCGTCCGTCACGACGACGAGCTTCTTCACGCCTTCGGCCAGCACCTGCGCGGCAATGCGCCCGACCGTCGTGCCGCTTTCGAGCGACTGGCCGCCGGTCATGGCGACCGCATCGTTGTAGAGGATCTTGTAGGTGATGTTCACGCCCGAGGCGACGGCCGCGCGGATCGCGAGACTGCCCGAGTGCAGGTACGTGCCATCGCCGAGGTTCTGGAAAACATGCTTGCGCGTCGAGAACGGCGCCTCGCCGACCCAGTTCGCGCCCTCGCCGCCCATGTGCGTCCACCCCTCGGTGGAACGGTCCATCCACTGCGCCATGTAGTGGCAGCCGATGCCCGCGTAGGCGCGCGAGCCTTCCGGCACGACCGTCGACGAGTTGTGCGGGCAGCCTGGGCAGAAGTAGGGGATGCGCGTCGCCGCCTCGGCGCCGAGCGCCTTGTTGCCTCGGATCTTCTTCAGCTCGTCGACGCGGGCGCGTATGCCCTCGTCGCAGCGCCCGGTGCGGATCATGCGCTCACCGAGCGCCAGTGCGATCTCGGTCGGCTCCAGCGCGCCCTTCGCAGGGAAAAGCCACTGCTCGTTCTCGTCCTTCTTGCCGAGCACCCGCGGGCGGTTCGGCAGATCGTAGAGCTGCTCCTTGACCTGCGTCTCGATGAGCGCGCGCTTCTCCTCGACGACGAGGATGAGATCGAGCCCTTCGGCAAACTTCTTCACACCCTCGGGCTCGAGCGGCCACGGCATGCCGACCTTGTAGAGACGCAGACCGAGCTGGTTCGCCTTGATTTCGTCGATACCGAGCTCCTCCATGGCCGCACGGACATCGAGATAGCTCTTGCCGGTCGTGATGATGCCGATCTTGGGATCGGGTCCGCCGCTCGTGACGATACGGTCGATCTTGTTCGCCCGGGCGAACGCGAGGATGGCAGCCTTCTTGTAGTCGTGGAGGCGCGCCTCCTTGTCGAGGGCCTGATCGCCGACGCGGATGTTCAGGCCGCCCGGCGGCATGATGAAATCGTCGGGGATCTTGATCTTCACGCGATCGAGGCGGCCATCGACCGTTGCCGTCGACTCGATGTTGTCCTTGACGCACTTGATACCGACCCAGACACCGGCGAAGCGTGAAAGCCCGATGCCGAGAAGGCCGTAGTCGAGGATCTCCTGCACGCCTGCCGGATTGAGCACCGGGATCATCGCGTCGAGCATCGCGAACTCGGACTGGTGCGCCGAGGTCGAGCTTTCGCAGGTGTGGTCGTCACCGAGCAGCGCCAGCACGCCGCCATGCTTCGACGAACCCGCGTGATTCGCGTGGCGGAAGACGTCTCCCGTGCGGTCGACGCCGGGACCTTTGCCGTACCAGACGCCGAAGACGCCGTCGTACTTGCCGTCCCCGCGGATCTCGGCCTGCTGACTGCCCCAGATGGCGGTCGCGGCGATGTCCTCGTTCAGGCCGGCGTTGAACACCACGTTGTGCTTCGCGAGCAGGTTGCGCGTACGCAGCATCGCAGCTTCGAGACCGGCAATGGGCGAGCCGCGGTAGCCGCTGACATATCCGGCCGTATTGAGGCCCGCCTGCTTGTCGCGGGCCTGCTGCATCATGACGAGGCGGACGATCGCCTGGGCGCCAGTGAGGAGCTGGTGGCTGTCGTTGAGATCGAATTTGTCGTCCAGCGTCGGGCTGCTCTTGACCATGAAGATCACCTTTTCGGCAGCGGCCCCGTCCGTACAACGCCTTACAGCGCGGTCGGGCGCATCGGTTCATGCCGCACAGCAAAATCAGCGGCGCTTTGGTCAGCAATGCTGACATAGTTCCGGTTCAGGATCAAATGTCGCAATCGACCGGCAGGCATTCAAGGACGAAACGCCGGATGACAGGGCGACGTCGAGAATGAGCGCCGACAACAAACGATCAAAATGTGGGCCAATCAGCTAAGAAAAAGCCGCCGGATTGCCGGCGGCTTCTGCAATCGCTTTCGTGAGATGAGGACAGCTACTTCTTGCCCGGCCGCTGGGTGAGCGCCGATGCCGCTGCCGTCTTGGCTTCCTTGCTGGCTTTCGGATCTTTCAAGACTCTGGATGCCGCCGCAGCCGCCTTGGCGCTGGTGGCCTCCGTGCTCTTGCTCTGGGTGAGTGTCGAGGCCGCCGCCGTCTTGGCATCCTTGCTGGCCTTTGGATCCTTCAGAACCTTGGCCGCTGCCGCGGCCGCCTTGCTGCCGGTGCTCTCGCTCTTCTTCGCTGCCATTTCAGCTCCCTCCGAGGGTTGGCGAACGGGACCATTGACGATTCCATCAGTAAACGAATTCGCGCCCGACCGTAATGGGGAGCAATCACGTTCGCGGTGAATTTTTAGTCTGTTAGAAGGGCGATGCGCGAAACCAAAGGGCGAATGGATAGGGAGCGAACATGCGGATCATCGCCGCCATGGTGGCAGTCTTTGGAATGGCCGCCGCTGCGCACGCAGCCGATGAGCCCCGCTGGATCGGAAACGAGATCGAGAAGGGCGCGTCGCTCATCTACGGCATCCCTCAAAGCGGCTACGGTGCGTTGAGCTTTTCCTGCGAGCGCAAGGGCGAGGCACTCCGTTTCAGCTTCGAGCACGCCCCGATCGAGGCGAGGACGGGCGTGAAGGTGGCAGTGCTGCTCTCCTCGAACAATATCGAGATCAGCGTCCCAACCGTCGGGCAGCGCCTCGAAATGGACGACCTGTTCGTTCTCGAAGGTCGGATTCGCCTCGACCAGAAGCTCCGGCAGCTTCTCACCTCAAGTGGAATTTTGGAGGTTTGGGTCGAGGACGGCTCGGCCGAGTTTCCGCTCAGCGGCGCGCGGGAGGCCGCCCGGCCGCTCCTCGAGCGTTGCGGCTGAGGCAATGCCACGGCTCCGCCACCTCGATGCTCGAAGCGATTGACAGCCCCCGCGGCCGCACGCCAAAAGCGCCGATCCCGTAGATGAAGACGCCGAGGAGCACGCCAATGTCGACCGCCGACCTGCAATCCACGATCGATGCGGCCTGGGAGGCACGCGACGGCGTCAACGCCCAGACCAAGGGGGCGGTGCGCGAGGCCGTCGAAAGCGCCCTCGACATGCTCGACAGCGGCAAGGCGCGGACGGCCGAAAAGAAGGGCGAGGAATGGGTCGTCAATCAATGGCTGAAGAAGGCCGTCCTCCTGTCCTTCCGCCTGAACGACATGGGGATGATTTCAGGCGCGCCCGGCGGCGCGAGCTGGTGGGACAAGGTCCCCTCCAAGTTCGCCGGCATGGGCCCTGACGACTTCAAGAAGGCCGCTTTCCGCGCCGTCCCCGGCGCCGTCGTGCGCCGCGGCGCCTATGTGGCGCCGAATGTGGTCCTGATGCCGTCGTTCGTGAACCTCGGCGCCTACGTCGGCGAGCGCACCATGGTCGACACCTGGGCAACCGTCGGCTCGTGCGCCCAGATCGGCAAGGACGTCCACCTGTCAGGTGGCGTCGGCATCGGCGGCGTGCTCGAGCCGCTCCAGGCCAACCCGGTCATCATCGAGGACAATTGCTTCATCGGTGCGCGTTCGGAGGTCGTCGAGGGCGTGATCGTCGGCGAGGGCTCGGTGCTCTCGATGGGCGTCTTCATCTCGGCGACGACCAAGATCGTCGACCGCAGCACCGGCCAGATCCACATCGGCAAGGTGCCGCCCTACTCGGTCGTCGTGCCGGGCACACTCCCCGGCCTCCCACTACCGAACGGCATGACCGGTCCGGGGCTCTACTGCGCGGTGATCGTCAAGACCGTGGACGCGCAGACGCGCTCCAAGACGAGCATCAACGATCTACTGCGGGATTGATCGCAGAAGCTGACTCACTTCTTCTTCGGGGCGGCGGGCGCCTTCTTCTCGGCTGCCGCCTCCTTGCCCGCCGGAGCATCCTGCGCCACCAGAGCCTGGATGCTCTCGCGGATCTTATTCTTCTGCTCGTCGCTGCATTTGACTTCACCCGGCTTGATGGGCTCGAGGATCACCTTGAGCTCGCCGGCCTTCTCCTCGACCTTGAGCTTGCCCGCGACGGCGTGGATCGTCATGCGGTGCAGCGTCGTGATGTAGAGAAGCTGCTGATCGGTCCACTTCTTCTTACCGACCTCCCGCCGCATCAGCGCGTCATAATTCGCCTGCTGCTCCTCCCACAGCTCGCAGACCTGAGCCTGGGCAGAGCTGTAGCCGACCCGGATGATCTCGCGCCCGTTTTCCACCGGCACGATATTGCCGTCACGTTTGGTCTTGTCGACCTCGATGACCTTGCCTTCGGGCGTCGTGAACTTGCTCGGCAGGATCTGCCAAGCATATTCCATCAACGTGTGCACCGACTTGTCGCTGAGCTTCCCCTGGGACTGGGCCTCGGCGCCGACGGCCAGCGCCGCGCAAGCGGCCAAGCCGGCAATCGCACCCTTTAGTGTCGTCGAAGCCATTCTCATCACCTCAGCCCCTAGATAGCCGCAGCTCACACACGCCGGCGCCCGCAATGCCGAAGCGGCAACGCTGACGTATGACCCCCCGGGCGGCATAGCGCCGGGATCAGCCCCCAATAGCGAAGCGCATCGCTCGGCTGCAAGTTGGGCAAACTTATGGCGCCTTTCGCGCGCGCCCTTTCCCCTGTGCCAAAGCGGCTACAATGCCCCTCAAAGTGCGGACTTCTTGCTCGGTCGCATCCATCCGAGCAAGCATGGATCTTATGTTACGCACCATTGTCTGGCGCTTCTCGGGCGGATTGAAAAAGCCGAGCCGTTCAAGCTCGCGCTCGAGATGCTCATAGAGGCCGAGCATCTCCTCCTTGGTCGCCGGACGGCTGGCGCCGACATTGAGCCCTGGCGCCAATGGTGTTTCGTAGGTCGTGACCCGGCCGAGGCTCGCCTGCTCGTGCTGGCGCATCCACTCGTAGCCGATGAGCAGGACCGCCTGGGCGAGGTTGAGCGAGGCGAACCGCGCGTTGACAGGGATCATGACAATCGCGTCACAGACGGCCACCTCATCGGTCTCGAGACCGTTCCGCTCGCGTCCGAACAGAATGCCGCAGCGCTGCCCCTCCGCAATACGCCGCCTCAATTCGGCTACCAATTGTTCCGGCGTGAGAATGGGTTTCCTGAGGTCGCGCTGGCGCGCTGTCGTGGCCGCCATCCAGTGGAGATCGCCGGTCGCATCCGCGAGCGTCTCGTAGGCGCCGGCATCGTCCACCACGTAGTTCGCGCCCGAGGCCGCGATGCGCGCCTTCTCGTTCGGCCAGCCATCACGGGGCGCGATCAGTCGCAGCTCGTCGAGACCCGTGTTGGCCATGGCCCGCGCGACCATGCCGATGTTGTCGGCGAGCTGGGGCTCCATGAGCAGGATGGCCGGCGCTTCGCCGCCCGAGAAGGGCGATCCCTGGATATGCGCGCGGCGGATGCCATGCCGGAGCTTGCGGATGACGCGGCGCGCCCAGAACCAGTAGCTCTCGCCTGCCCAGTCCCGCGCCAGGGCTTCGATCGACGGCGCTTCGCCGACGGCCTCTCCAGGCCCCTCGAGCCGCACCGCCCCATCCCCGATGACGATCTCGCGATGGCGGCGAGCGAGAGCATCGAGGGATGAGATGCCATCCTCCTCCGTGCGCCGCTTGCAGCCCGGGCAGGTCGCCTTAGCGGCCTCGCATTTGAGTTCGGCGCAGTAGACGAGCACGGGTTCGAGCGTTTCGCGGTCGAGGCCGTCGATGGCGAGCGCCGCAAGCCCCTGATCGATGGTCCGCTCGTGGACGGCCGCAATGATATCCGCGATAGGCCGGCCGGCCGGCGCGAGCACCGGCACGCGCCTGCCACCGCGCTCCCCGATCACCACATCAACTGGCAAAAAGCTTCCTCTCCACGCGATCCGGCGTCAGCCGTGGCATCAGCCCGGCCTCCCGATCGAGCTTATAGCTGCTTGCTCACGCGCCGTCGCCTTGTCGAGCGACCTGAGATCGGCCTTGATCAGGCGCCCGCCGTCCCCTATACGGGGCGGCGAGCGCTGCCCCGTTCGTCTAGCGGTCAGGACGTCAGCCTCTCACGTTGAAAACAGGGGTTCGATTCCCCTACGGGGTGCCAAAATATCATTATATTTCAATTACTTAGGCCATTTGGCTAATAGAGAGTATGACCTCTGCATAACTTGCTGTATAACCTAAACGCCTTCGCTCGACTTCAAACGC
>DATMRT010000053.1:0-23084 GCA_035565975.1 Hyphomicrobiaceae bacterium | reverse complement strand
TGAGGCGCATTGCCGTACACCCTCGAGCGCGTCGCGGCTGCGTTGCTGCCTTCTGCTCCATGGCCGCCATATATCTGCATATGCAGGCATTGGCAAGTCCCTGCCGCGAACATCATCTGTTGAAATCGGGCATCATCAGCGTGGCAGGACGCCGTCCCGGTCGGTCTCAGGAGCGCTTTCGTTGGGCGCCACAACGAGATAGGGACCGTCGACGGCCACGACCCTGACCCAATCGCCGGCGATGCAATCCGGTCCCCGCGCGCGCCAGACCGTATCGGCGACGCGGACTTTACCCTCGCCGCCGATAACGTCCTCGATCACGCACACCTTCCGGCCGATGTACTGCGCGCCGCGCTGATTGAGTTGCGGCAGATCGCTTCGTTGCCGCGTTCGCCTGGACCAGATGAGCGTGATGAGGAAATCGAGAGCGAACATCGCCGCGCTGATGGTGACGAGCAGCCACCCCGTCGTGTTGCCCCTCAACGCCATCCAGATGCCTGCGGCGCCAATCGGGACTGCCATCCAGGGCAGTATCGTACCGAGCAGGCCGGTCAGCCACGCAAAGCCACTGGGATCGCCATCAGGCGGACGCACGCACGACCTTCAGAACTGTGTTGTCGACGCCGGTTACGCGAACACGCGCGCCTTCCGGCGCGTCCTCACCCTCGGCCTGCCAGAGCGTATCGCCGACCTTCACGCGACCGCGGCCGCCCATGATCGGCTCCGCGACGACGAACTCACGACCAATGTACTGCGCACCGCGCACATTGAGATCCGGGAGATCGCTCACGTGCGTACCGGACCGCGCGAAACGCCGGACGGCGAATGCGGTGACGATCGAGATCACGGCGAAGGCGATGAGCTGCCATGGCCATGTGATGCCGGTCCCGAACACGAGCAGCCCGACGACCAGCGCCGCGGTGCCGAACCAGACCATGTTGACGCCGGGCACGAAGGCCTCGAGCGCATAGAGAACAAGCGCGAGTATGAGCCAGTTCCATGCCCCGAAGCCGGAGAAAAACGACACCAATGTCATGGCGCGATTCCAGATGGATAGTTGGAACGGATCGGCACTCCCCGGCCGCTATGACCGTAGTGCCAGATTACAGCCGGTCAACTGGATACGTTAAGGGCCCGGCGGTCGCACCGTCGGGCCCTATTGCCTGTTATGCACCGGCGCGCGGGACGCTGCCGGCGATCGCCCGACCGCCCGTCGGCCGCGCGGGCCCATCCTGGCCGTTGAAAGCCGCACTCGCGATCTCGGCGATGCCTGCAAGCGAGCCGATCACGGAGGAGGCCTCGAGTGGCATCATGAGCACCTTCTGATTGGGCGACCGCGCGATCTGCTCGAGGGCCTTCACGTAGTTGTTGGCGACGAAGTAGTTGATCGCCTGCACGTCGCCCGAGGCAATGGCCGCGGAGACCATGCGCGTCGCCTCGGCTTCGGCCTGGGCCGAGCGCTCGCGGGCTTCGGCCTCGCGGAACGCGGCTTCCCTCTTACCCTCGGCGGCGAGCATGACGGCCTGCTTCTCGCCTTCTGCCTTGAGGATGTTGGCCTGACGCTCGCCTTGCGCCTTGAGGATCGCGGCTTCGCGCAGACCTTCCGACTCGAGGATCTGAGCGCGCTTCTCGCGCTCGGCCTTCATCTGGCGCGCCATGGAGTCGACGAGGTCGCGCGGCGGAGCGATGTCCTTGATCTCGATGCGCGTCACCTTCACGCCCCACGCTTCCGTCGCCTGATCGACGACGTGCAGCAGCTTGGCGTTGATCGTATCGCGATTGGAGAGCAGCTCGTCGAGGTCCATCGAGCCCATGACGGTGCGGATGTTGGTCATGGTCAGGTTGATGATCGCGGCCTCCAGGCCTTCGACCTCGTAAGCTGCCTTCGCGGCATAGAGCACCTGGAAGTAGGTCACCCCGTCCACGCGGACCATCGCGTTGTCGCGGGTGATCACATCCTGGCTCGGGATCTCCATTACCTGCTCTTTCATGTTCATCTTGTAGCCAATACGCTCCATGACCGGGATCAGGATGTGCAGGCCAGGCGTGAGCGTCCGCGTGTACCGGCCGAAGTTCTCGATCGTCCAGTTGTAGCCTTGCGGAACGATCTTCACGGTCGACCACAGCGCCACCGCCGCAAGGACGATCAGCAAAAGGCCAAAAATCTCGAAGCCACCAAAAGGTTGCATAGTTCAGGTCCTTCCATGAGCCCTGCACGGCAAAAGACGCGAATCTCCCCCGTTTCTCCCATCTGAAACAGTCAAAACAAGGTAAATGAACAGTAAAACCATTACTTGGAGAAAGTCGGGCAAAGCAAAAATAATTCAGGCGGCGCTGAATAATGCACCTGCAAAGCGGATGGATGAGGCGGTCGAAATTTCCGGCAGAGGGCCTGGATTTTCTTAAGGCAGCCAGCCCTGCAGCTCGCGCCGTACAACGTGCTCGATGACGGATATGCCCTCCGGATCGTCATTGAGCGCCGGTAGATAGGCGAATTGCTGACCGCCATTCTCCATGAAGTAATGACGGTTTTCGACGTCGAGCTCTTCCAGCGTCTCAAGGCAGTCGGCTGTAAAGCCGGGGGCCACGAGCGCGAGCCGGCGCACGCCCTCGCGCGCCAGGCGCTTTACAGTTTCGTCCGTATAAGGCTGCAACCAGACGTCGTTTCCAAAACGCGATTGGAATGTCGTGAGCCAACCCGTCTCGGGCCAGCCGAGCGCCTTGCACAGGAGCCGCGATGTCTTCTGGCACTGGCAATAATAAGGATCGCCCTGATGGAGGTATTTCTCCGGCATTCCGTGAAAAGTCGCGATTATCTTTTCCGGCTCGAAATCCAGCTTCGCGAGGCGCCGGCGCATGGATGCAGCGAGCGACGCAATATAGACGGGATCGTCGTGCCACGCCGGTGCGACGCGGATCGCCGGTTGCCAGCGCATGTCCATGAGCGCGCGGAAAGCCTGATCGCACGCGGTTGCCGTCGTCGCCGCGGCATACTGCGGATAGAGCGGCACGATCAGAATGCGGTCGCAGCCCTGTGAAAGCAGCCACGCAAGACGGCTCGCCGTCGTCGGGTTCGCATACCGCATGGCCCAGTCGACGACGACGCCGTCCGTATCGGCGAGCGCGGATGCGAGCTTCTCGGCCTGCGCGCGCGTGATGGTCTTCAGCGGCCCCTCGTCGCGCTCGCGGTTCCATATGGAATCGTAGTCGCGCCCTTTCGGACCCGGCCGCACGGTGAGGATGATGAGGTTGAGGATCGGCCACCACTTCCAGCGCGGCTCCTCGATCACGCGCCTGTCCGACAGGAACTCCTTCAGGTAGCGGCGCATGGACCAGTAGTCGGTCGCATCCGGCGTGCCGAGATTCAGCAGGAGCACCCCGACTTTGCCGTGCGCCACCTTCGGATGCGCGGCCGGAGCGGTCGGGGCTTCATGCTCGCGTTGCATCTGCGGCCACTACGAAGCCCGCTGCTCGGAGCCGACACCGAGCGCGCGCAACTTGCGGTGAAGTGCCGAGCGTTCCATGCCGACGAACTCTGCCGTGCGCGAGATGTTGCCGCCGAAGCGGTTGATCTGGGCCAGCAGATACTCGCGCTCGAAGATCTCGCGCGCCTCGCGCAGCGGCAGCGACATGAGATGCTCCGCCCCGCCATTCACGGGGAGCGGCACATTGGAGCCGATCTCCTCGGGCAGCATGTCGGCGGTGATCACGGTCCCCGGATCGCCGCCCGCGAGGATCATAAGGCGTTCGATGTTGTTCCTGAGTTCCCGGACGTTGCCCGGCCAGTCGTGCGCCTGGAGAACGGCGACGGCATCATCGCCAATGCGGCGCGGCGACAGGCCCGAGGCCGTCGCCACTTGCTGCACGAAGAAGTCGATCAGCGCCGGAATATCGTCGCGCCGCTCGGCAAGGCTCGGCACGCGCAGCGGCACCACGTTGAGGCGATGATAGAGGTCGTTGCGGAAACGCTCCTCCTGCATCTCGCGCTCGAGATCGCGGCTCGTCGAGGAGATGATCCGGACGTCGACAGCGACCTTCGGGCCGCCGCCGAGCCGCTGGAACTTCTGCTCGACGAGGACGCGAAGCACCTTGCCCTGCGTCTCGAGCGGCATGTCGGCAACCTCATCGATATAGAGCGTGCCGCCGTGCGCCTCCTCGAGCGCGCCGACCTTGCGCGGCCCCGAGCGGTCCTCGGTGCCGAACAACTCCTCCTCGACGCGATCAGGCGCCATGGCAGCCGCGTTGAGCACCACGAAGGGGCCGTCCGCGCGGCTCGACTTGGCGTGGATGACGCGCGCGGCAAGCTCCTTGCCCGATCCGGAAGCGCCACGGATCAGAATGCGGCTATTGGTCGGCGCGACACGCTCGAGCTGGTTGCGAAGCTGGTTCATGGCGGCCGACTTGCCGACCATTTCCGAGCTCTGGACACTCCGCTCGCGCAACGTCTTGACTTCGCGGCGGAGCTGCGAGGCCTCGAGCGCGCGCAGCGTGACGAGAATCAGCCGGTCAGCCTTGAAAGGCTTCTCGATGTAATCGTAGGCGCCGCGCTTGATCGCGGTCACCGCCGTCTCGATGTTGCCGTGGCCCGAGATGATGATGACCGGCAGATCCGGGTGCGCCTTCTTGATGGCCGACAGCATCTCGAGGCCGTCAAGGCGGCTCCCCTGCAGCCAGATATCCAGGATGACGAGATGCGGGCGACGCTCCTCGATGGCCTTGAGCCCTTCGTCGGCATCGCGGGCAAGGCGCGTGCTGTGGCCCTCGTCCTCGAGAATGCCTGAAACGAGCTCGCGGATATCCGCCTCGTCATCGACGATCAGAATGTCGGCTGCCATCGCAACTTCCCTCGAACTTAGCTGGTCAATGCGGTCTGGCGGCGGCTCAGCTCGTCAGGCTGCTCCGTCACCACGGTCTTCTGGTCGGTCATGGCCGCCGGGCGGCCAAGTGGTAGCGTGATGGAAATCCTGGCGCCGGACTGCACGCCGTCCGGTCCCGCCGGCGCGTCGTCCAGAACCAGCGTGCCCCCATGCTGCTCGACGATCTTCTGCACGATCGCCAGGCCGAGGCCGGTGCCCTTGCGTCCCTTGGTCGTCACATACGGCTCGAGCAGGCGCGAGCGGTTCTGCTTGGGTAATCCAGGCCCATTGTCGATAACCTCGATGGTCACGCGCTCGCCGTCGGTTGCGACCGCCGCGCGCACGCGACCACGGAAGCCAGCGGGTGCGTCCGCCGCTTCCGCGCGCGTCTCGACGGCTTCCGTCGCGTTCTTGACGAGATTTGTGAGCGCCTGCGCGAGCAATCGCCCGTCGCACGGGAGGACCACCGGCTCCTTCGGAAGATCCATCTCGTAGCTGACCCCGGCGTGGGACTCGCGATACTGGATCATCGGCTCCTGGACGACCTCGCGGATATCCTGCGGCGCGAACGTCGGCTGCGGCACCCGCGCGAAGGCCGCGAACTCGTCGACCATCGTCTTGATGTCCCCGACCTGGCGAACGATCGTGTCCGTCAGCTTGTCAAAGGTCTCGCGGTCCTCGTGAATGGCACGGCCATACTTGCGGCGGATGCGCTCGGCCGACAGCTGGATCGGCGTCAGCGGATTCTTGATCTCGTGCGCAATGCGACGCGCGACATCGCCCCAAGCCGACGTGCGCTGTGCGGCGATCAGCTCGGTGATGTCATCGAATGTGACGACGCTGCCCTGGTCTTCCCCTCCCTGGGCCTGCTCCTTGGTCATCTGAACCGCGAAGACGCGCTCCTCGTCGCCGACCACCATTGTGATCTGACCATGTGTGCGGCCCTTGCCATGCGCCTGTTCGGCCGCTTCGTGGCAATGCTGCCCGAGCGCCGGGATAGCCTCGCTCAGCGGGCGGCCTAGAAGATCGTCGGCCTTGATGCCGAGCAGGCGCTCGGCGGAAGGATTGGCAATCCGGATCGTGCCCGCCGCATCGACGCCGATGACGCCCGCGCTGACGCCGGACAGCATGGCCTCCATAAAGCGCCGGCGCTCGTCGAGCTGGTCGTTGACGGCGACGAGAGCGCTGCGCTGGCGGTCGAGCTCGCGCGTCATGAGATTGAAGTCGTTCGAGAGGCGGCGCAGATCCCCCTCGCCGCGGTAGAGCGGCAGCTCCACGCTCAAGTCTCCCGTGGCGACCTGCTGCGCCGCGCGGATCAGGCGGCGGATCGGCGCGACGAGCTGGCTGGCAAACCAAAGACCGACCCAGATAGCCGCCAGCACGCCGGTGAGCGAGAGCATGAAATACATGAGCCCGTGGACGAGCTTGAGGCCGCCGCGCGCCTGCAGCAGCCGGGCATACTCGGCGACGCCCGCCTCCGTGCGTTTCAGATGACCGATGACGCCGGGGCTGACCCTGCGTGCGCCGTAAAGATAGTGCCCCGGAAAGCGCGTGAGCTTCGTTATGGCCGCGATGCGGTTGTGCTCGTCCGACATCAACAACGGCACCTGACCCGCTTCGGCATGGGCGATGATCCCGGTGCGCGGCGGCTCGTAGACGACGGAGCCGTCCATCGCGGTGGAGAAGACGACTGTACCCTTGGCGTCGATGACCGAGACGAGCGCGAGGTCGCGCAGGCCCGCCTGGGCAAGCACGAGATTGCGCCATGCCTGATCGGCGCTCGGATCGGTCACCCCCGCCGGGATCGCGTCGTCGAGATCCTTGGCCATGTTCACGATGTCGGTGCGGATCACCTGCCCGTGCTCGGCGACATAGGCACGCGCCACATCGAGGGAGTTGGCGACGATCGTGCGCGTGCGCGTCGCAAACCAGTTGTCGAGCGAGCGGGAGAACGTCGTCGTCGCGGCAAGCGCCAGCAGCAGCGCCGGCAGGGCCGAGATCATCGCGAAAAGCACGACAATACGGATGTGCACCCGCGCACCGGGCAGGCGCGTGCGCCACGCGCGCCAGAGCCCATAGGCCTGCGCCCCGATCACCGCCAGCATGGCGATGATCACCACCACATTGACCATCAGCACGAGCAGGACGACGTCATTGCGCGGGGCGATCGGCGTCAGGCCCGTGAGAATGAGATAGGTCGAAAGGCCCGAGACGAGCGAGAGCACGACAATCGCCAGGCCGAGCCAGAAGGCGCGGGGGCTCGACCCCGGCAGGCCCGACTCGGGCACGCCGGATAGAATCGAGCGGCGGTTGGTTGTGTCCTGCGTGCCCATGCTCTTTTTCTGTTTCCAGCCGGCGCCGCAGACCGCCCCAGGGGCATGTGTCCCGCCAGGCGCGGCGGTGCGGCAACGGCCTTCGGAGCTATCCTCCGCGGTCGCCGGGCATCACCGACGATCCATGTTTCTCGTCCAGCCTCAAGGACTTGGTTCAGGATCGCGCGGCTCGACAGCGGCTCCCGCCGCCGCCGCAATCACCGCCCAGTACCTTAGATCCTCTGTGGCGCCAGCCAATATGACACAAACTGTGTCTTTCTGGCGACAAGTCCTGTCACACCTTTATGTGACCGGGTCGCGCGACGTTCTTGTGGATAGACCGACGGCGCACCGTGCCCGTGAGCAGGCTCGAAATCCGCGGGTGGACGCCGCCGTCAGCCTTGCGGGCCTTTGAAGACCTGGATGTCGAGGCTCTGGATCTTCTCGCGGAGCGTATTCCGATTGAGACCGAGCAGTTCGGCGGCCCGGATCTGGTTGCCGCGCGTGGCGGCAAGCGCCGCCGTGATCAGCGGCATTTCCACCTGACGCAGGATGCGCCGGTAGAGGCCTGGCGGCGGCAGGTCCTTGCCGAAGCCCGCGAAGTGCCGACCGAGATAGCCTTCGACAAGCTCGGAGAGACCGCGCGAGCTATCCGATGTCGCGTCCGGCTCGTGCGCAGCCGGCGCCAGCTCGGCAAGCTCGCCGTCGACGATCTCGGCGCTGATCGTGTCCTGCGAGTAGAGCGCGGCAAGGCGCCGGACGAGATTTTCCAGCTCGCGCACGTTGCCCGGCCACGCGTGCTTGCGCAGACGGTCGAGTGCCCCCGGCGCGAGTGTCTTCTGGCCGAGCCCTTCGCGGGCAGCAATACGCAGGAAGTGACGGGCGAGATCGCCGATATCCTCGGCGCGCTCGCGCAATGGCGGCAGACGGACCGGCACCACGTTGAGGCGGTAGTAGAGATCCTCGCGGAAAGCCCCCTGCTGGATCTGCTGGCGAAGATCGCGATGCGTCGCGGCGATGATGCGCACGTTGGTCTTGATCGGCGTACGACCGCCGACCGTCGTGTACTCGCCCTCCTGCAGCACGCGCAGGAGCCGCGTCTGCGCCTCGAGCGGCATGTCGCCGATCTCGTCGAGGAAGAGCGTGCCACCCTCTGCCTGCTCGAAGCGGCCCTGCGTGCGCACCTGCGCGCCGGTAAACGCGCCCTTCTCGTGACCGAACAGCTCGCTCTCGATGAGCTCGCGCGGGATCGCCGCCATGTTGATCGCCACGAACGGTCCTGAGCGGCGTTTGGAGAAGTCGTGGAGCACGCGTGCGACGAGCTCCTTGCCGGTGCCGGACTCGCCCGTGATCATCACCGTGAGGTCCGTCTGCGTGAGGCGGGCAATGACGCGGTAGATCTCCTGCATGGCCGCCGAACGGCCGATGAGCGGCAGCTCCTCGTTGTCGCCGTCGTTGCTGCGCTCACGCTTGCGGCCGGGCTCGGAGAGCGCACGGCCGACCACGCCGACGAGCTCGGAGAGGTCGAACGGCTTCGGCAGATACTCGTAGGCGCCTTTCTCCGCAGCCGCGATGGCCGTCATCAGCGTATTCTGTGCGCTCATGACGATGACCGGGAGCTCCGGCCGCGCTTTCTTGATGCGCGGGATGAGGTCGAAGGCGTTCTCGTCCGGCATGATCACGTCGGTGATGACGACGTCGCCCTCACCTTGCGAGACCCAGCGCCAGAGCGTCGCGGCATTGCCGGTCGCGCGTGGCGAGTAGCCGGCCCGCGCCAGCGCCTGGTTGAGTACGGTGCGAATGGCCGCATCGTCATCGGCTATGAGGATCGTTCCACGTGCCATCATGGGCCTCTCTTGGTCAAATCGCCGGCGCGCTCCTGCATGGGCAGAAGCACGCGGAAGACAGTTTTGCGGGGCTCGCTGTCGCACTCGATGATACCGCCGTGATCGCCGACGATCTTGGCGACGAGCGCGAGACCGAGCCCAGTACCGGTTCGCTTGGTGGTGACGAAGGGATCGAAAAGGTGCGAGCGCACGGCTTCGGCAATGCCCGGGCCGTTGTCCTCGATCTCGATCATGAGCGGGAGCGCGACGCGGGCACGCGAGCCTGGAACCGAAAGGCGCACGCCCGGCCTGAAGGCGGTCGTGAGTATGATGCGACCACCGTCGCGAGTATCGCCAAGCGCCTCGGCAGCGTTCTTCACGAGATTGAGGAAGGCCTGCACGAGCTTGTCGCGATTTCCGGGAACCGGCGGCAGGGAAGGATCGTACTGCTCCTGGATGCGAATGCCGCGGGCAAAGCCGCTCTCGGCAATGCGCTTCACATGATCGAGAACGTCGTGGATGTTGACGGGCTCGGTCGCCAGCGGACGCTCGTCGCCGAAGACCTCCATGCGGTCGACGAGATTGCGAATGCGATCCGTCTCCGCGCAGATGAGCCGTGCAAGCGCGCGATCCTCATCGGAAAGCGAAGGCTCGAGAAGCTGCGCGGCACCTCTGATTCCGGAAAGCGGATTCTTGATCTCGTGCGCGAGCACGGCTGCGAGGCCCGAGACCGAGCGTGCAGCGGCGCGATGCGTGAGCTGACGCTCGATCATCTGCGCCATGGACCGCTGCTGCAGCATGAGCAGTACGAGATCCGGCGCGTCGGGCAGCGGCCCGCCATAGATATCCACGAGGCGCGGCGCCTGGATCTTCGGCGTCGAGATGAGGACGCCGTATTCATTGACCGTCGAGCCGGTACGGGCGACCTGGCGCGCGAGCGCGATCAATGGGCAGTCGTCGCTGACGATCGCGCCGATCTGCTGGCGCTTCAGAACGGCCTGGCTCGATTGGAAGAACGTCTCGGCAGCAACGTTGGCGTAGATGACGCGCTCGTCGGCGGCGAGCACGAGGATCGGATGGGGGAGCGCGCCGACCAGCACGTCGTGCTCGATGTGGCGCCGCGTCGTAACGGGCGGCACCGGCGCGGGGCGCTCGGGAGTACGGTCGGTGCTCATGCCGCCGCTCCTTCAAAATGCGGAGCCGACGCATAGAAGCGCGCCAGCCCCGCGAGCAGTCGTGCGGGATCGGTCTCCGTGCACAAACGCTGGCGGTTGGCCTTCACGACTGCAGGCGAAACCCCACTCGTCTCCAGATACCAACCGACGTGCTTGCGCGCGTTGCGCAAGCCGAGGAACGAGCCGTAGTGGCTCATCATCGCCTCGATATGGGCGAGCGCGACTTCGCATTGCTTCTCGAGCGACGGCGAGCCGGGATCGATGTCGGTTTCGAGATACGCAGCGACGCGCGCCGGCAGCCAGGGCGCCCCATACGCACCGCGCCCGATCATGACGCCGTCAGCGCCGGATGCATCGAGGGCTGCACGCGCATCCACCGGCGAATAGATGTCGCCGTTGACGATGACGGGAATGGAGACGGCTTCATTGACCCGGCGCACGAAGCGCCAATCCGCCCTATCCTTGAAGAACTGGCAGCGTGTGCGCCCATGCACGGTCACGAGTGCGATGCCCGACGCTTCGGCGCGCCTGGCGAGCTCGGGGGCGTTGAGGTGCGCATGATCCCATCCCATGCGCATCTTCAGGGTTACAGGAATGCGGACCGCGGCAATGGTTGCGTCGATCAAACCAATCGCGTGATCGAGATCACGCATCAAGGCACTGCCGGAGAGCTTGCCCGTCACCTCGCGGGCGGGGCATCCCATGTTGATATCGATGATATCGGCGCCAAGCCCTTCGGCAATGCGCGCGCCTTCGGCCATCCAATGGGCCTCGCGGCCGGCAAGCTGCATGACGAAGGGGCGCGCGTGGGCGAACGCCGTACGCCGCAGAACGTCCGGCCGCTCGCGCACCAGCTCTTCGCTGGCTACCATCTCGGATACGACGTAGCCGGCGCCACAGTGTTGCGCTGCCTGCCGGAAGGGCAGATCAGACACGCCCGACATCGGGGCGAGCAGCACTCGGCTCGCAATTTCCGCCCGACCGATCGTCAGGCCGGACGCACGATGTGGCGCCACGGGGGGAGTACCCACCGCCGCCCTGCCCAGCTTGTCGTCCGGTCGCCCGTTCATTGCCTGCCCTGTTTTTGAGCAAGATTACACCTTGCCCAATAATCAATCAAACTAGAGAAGGGCGAAGGCCTTCGCAAGTGCGAAATTGCGCTGCAACCCGCGCCCATTGCATAGGTCCGGCGGCAAGCCTATGACCGTTGGCATTTTAGTGGGGGATTCGATTCGGCTTTGCTGGCGCACGCACAAATCCGGGGACAGGAGCCGTGTCAACCGTAGCCATTGTCGTTGCCGCCGGCCGTGGCAGCCGGGCCGGCACCACGAGCGGCCCCAAGCAATACGCCGACCTTGGCGGCGTTCCAATGCTGACGCGGACGCTCGAGGCGTTTGCCGGGCACCGCGGCATTGACCATGTTTTGACGGTCATCCATCCGCACGACATGCTGCGTTATCAGGCGGCGGCTCAGCGTGTCTCCGGCAAGCTGCTGGCGCCGGTGATCGGGGGCGCCAGCCGGCAGATCTCGGTCCACCACGGGCTCGAGGCCCTTCTCCAGCTCAACCCCAAGCTGGTTCTCATCCACGATGCGGCGCGGCCGTTCGTCTCGCACGCCCTGATCGACCGGGTCATCGACGCGCTGGCCACGTCCGTTGGCGCCCTGCCGGGGCTGCCGCTCGCAGATACGCTGAAGCGCGCCGATGCTGCGGGCAAGGTTGCCGGCACTGTCGATCGGGCGGGCCTCTGGCGTGCCGAGACCCCGCAGGGCTTCCGCTATCCGGAAATCCTCGCGGCCCACCGAGCCGCCGAGGCCTCCGGCCGCAACGAGTTCACTGACGACTCGAGTATCGCCGAATGGCACGGCGTCGCCTGCACACTCGTCGAAGGCGAAGCCCGCAACATCAAGATCACGAGCGCGGAGGACCTTGCCTTGGCCCAGCAGTCGTTCGGCCGCGCCGCGCCCGCCATCACCGATGTGCGCCATGGCACCGGCTTCGATGTCCACCGCTTCGGGTCCGGAGACCGTGTGTGGCTTTGCGGCGTATCCATACCGCACACGCACGCGCTCGAGGGGCATTCCGACGCCGACGTCGGCCTGCACGCGCTCACCGATGCCTTGCTCGGCGCCATCGCTGACGGCGACATCGGCCAGCATTTCCCACCGAGCGACATGCGCTGGAAAGGTGCGCGATCCGAAATCTTTCTCGCTGAGGCGACGCGACGCGTCGCGTCCGCCGGCTACCAGATCGGCAATGTGGACGTGACGATCCTCTGCGAGGCACCGCGGATCGGGCCGCACCGCGATGCCATGCGCACGGAGATTGCGCGCATCCTCCGCATCGATGCCGGCCGCGTCGGCGTCAAGGCGACGACGACGGAGACGCTCGGCTTCACGGGCCGTCGCGAAGGCATTGCAGCCATGGCGAGTGCAACGCTCATCCGGCGCGCCTGAAGTTCTCCACGCGCGCGCCGAAAGCCTCGAAGAGGCCTCACCAGAGCTTGTAGCCGAGGCGCACACCGGCGCTGGTTATGCCGCTGTTGTGCGAGCAGAGGTTCGCATTCGACATATGCGCGATGGTCGCGTAGACGGTCCAGGACTCGTTGAGCGCATATCCGAGCGACGCCGACTCTCGGAAGTTCAGCCGGCAGCCGTAGAGATCGGGAGCGCTACCGTTGAGCGGCCCGTCGTGCCAGGCGCCACCGAAGGTCGCCTCGAAGGAAAGCCTCTCGGTGATCTTCAAATCCCAGCTGAAGCCTGCGTAAACCTGGCTCGTGTCGCCGATCGTGTTGATCGACGTCCCCACATGGACCCGCGGCCTGAACACGAAGTCAGCCACGCTGCTGTCGAAGGTGATGGCCGGGCGCCGGAACAGAAGCTCGAGATTGACGTCCGCGCCGCCCTCGGAGTGACCGGGCTCGACACTATGTGCCATCACACCGAGCCGAACCTCGTCGAGAAGCGGCGTCTGCGCTCGTGCCGGCTGGGCAGCAGCAGACATATAGATGGCGGCCCCCACGGCCAATGTGGCGGCACCGAGCCTGCCGAACCAATGCCTAGCCTGCTCCATCGCGCGAATCCTGCGTCATCGCGGTGTTATCTCTGGCATAACGGAACGCTCTACGCATGACATCGTGAAAGCACCTTCGCAATTCGCGCAATGGCTGTGGCTCGAAGAGCACGGCCAATCCCCGATTGTGCGCAATTTTTTGCTCATCCGGCGCGCGGGCCGGATGCCTCCTCGACTTGGTGCTGCATCGGCAGCTCGATGATGAAGGTCGCCCCGATGCCGGGCTGGCCGTCGGCGTCGATCGAACCACCGTGCCGCTCGACGATCTTGCGCACCGTCGCGAGGCCCACCCCAGTGCCCTCGTACTCGAGCCGCCCGTGCAGGCGTTGGAAGATCGTGAAGATCTGATCCTTGTACTTGTTGTCGAAGCCGATCCCGTTGTCCCTGATCTCGATACGCGCATGCGGGATCCGGCCACCAAGGCGCACGCCGGCGTCGGTCGAGCACGTGATGCTGATCTCGGGCTTCACATTGGGCTTGCGGAATTTGAGCGCATTGGCCAGCACGTTCTGAAGAAGCTGGCGCATCTGTGTTGCATCAGCGTCGACAGCGGGCATCGGCTCCGCCTTGATGACGGCGCCCGACTCCTCGATCCGAATCTGCAGGTCGGACAGCACGCCCGTCAGCACCTCGCCAAGCTCGACACGGGTGAACGGCTTCGCCTTGGTCGTGACGCGCGAGTAGTCGAGCAGGTCGTTGATGAGGCGCCGCATCCGGCCGGCGGCATTCTGCATACGGTCGAGGAACATGCGGCCGTCCTCGGGCAGGTCCTTGCCGTAGCGCGTGACAAGACGATCGCCGAACGCCTCGATCTTGCGCAGCGGCTCCTGCAGATCGTGCGAGGCAACATACGCGAAATCCTGAAGCTCGCGGTTCGACCGCTCGAGCTTGGCCGTGTACTCGCGCATCTGCTCGGCGTGACGCTCGCTCTCCGAAACGTCCATGCACGTGGCGATCGTTCCGCCGTTCGGCATCGGCTCGCTGACGACGGCGATCACACGCCCATCGCGCAGGTGTTGCTTGAAGGTCCGGCGCACCTTCTGATGACGGGTTTCATGGCGCTCGCTCAGAACGCGGCGTGCTTCCTCTTCGGTGTAGTTGCCGACGCTCGCGCTGTGCATCATGACATCGCTCAGGGCGACGCCCGGCTTCACGATCTCCGGCGAGAGACGGTACATCTCGAGATAGCGTCGATTGCAGATAATGAGGTGCTGATCGGGACCGTACATGGCCACGCCCTGCACCATGTTCTGCATCACCGCGTCGAGCTGCATGTGCTGAGCCGCAAACCGGGCATTCAGTTGCTCGCGGTCGGTGATGTCCTCGTGCGTGCTGAGAAGACTGCCGTCCGGCATGGGCAGGCGCAGGACCGCAATGGAACGCCCATCGGCGAGGTGCAGAACCTGCGAAAGCCTCTGCCGGAACGACGCTACGCCGTCGCGCACGAACGCCTCGCCGTCTGTGCCGCCATAGATGCCGGTTGCGACTCGCGCCTCCAGGATCTCCCTCAGCGTGGTCCCCGGCCTGATATGCTCCTGCCCGAGACCATAGATCTCGGCATAGCGGCGATTGGCAAAGACGACGCGCTGCTCGGGATCGAACAGGCAAAGACCCTGCGACATGTTGTCCAGGAGGAGGTCGAGCATCGTATTGCGCGAATGCAGCTCGCGCGTGACGCGGACGAGATCGGCCTCGCGCTGCTTGAGCTGCGTGATATCGGAGCGTGTCTGGACGATCTCGCCGCTCGACGTCCGCATTTCGTTGACGAGATGCCAACGACCATCGAAGAGGCGCACCTCGGTCGGGATGCCAGGATTGCGATGGCGCTTCAGCGCAGCCGTCAGATACGCTTCCGCTGTGCGGCCCTTGAGATCGAAGCCGCCGCGGCGGATCTCTTCGGCAAGGAGCGCCTCATAGGATGCACCGCGCACGATGAGTTCGGAAACGAGCACGCGGCATTCGACATACTTCCGATTGAAGACGACGAGCTTTTCGTCGGCATCGAAGAGCGCGAAACCTTCCGCCATGACGTCGAGCGCGTGGGTCATGCGCTGGCGTGCACTAGCCGCGATCTGTGCAAACTGCACATTCAAATCCGTCACGCTGGCCGTCGGCTCGACCTCGCGAACAGTCTCGACGAGCGTGCCGCTCGGCAGGCAGGCGCGATGAACCTCGACGAGTTTCGCGCTCGCGGCGACATAGCGGAAAGTATCCTCGGCGCCGGGTACGACGCGGTCCATCGCGGCCTTCAGGCGTGTGGCGATCTGTTCATCCGACAGCTCGAGGCGCTCGAGCACGCGCCGGATCAGGTCCTGGAGATGCGCCCCCGGCACCAGTTCCTCGGGTTTGTGCCCGCGCAGGGTGCGATAGGTGTCATTGCAGGCGAGCAGCCGCAATTCCTTGTCAAACATGGCGAGGCCGACGCCCGCGCCGGCCAACAGCGCGCCGGTCGGGTCCGGGGGCACTGTATTCGCGACACGCGCGTCACGGCCGGGCATTTTCGTCTCCGACAGTGCCAACTGGCCCGACTGAGCGCTTGTCATCGCTCTCCCCCTTCGTTCGCCATCCCCACCACGGCCTGAAAAATGGCACACGGGCAATTAAGAACTTCTAAGCGAACCCCACATCGGCGGCTGAAAAGTCCGTGACCGGCGTATTCGTTGATGCGAAGGGACCCAACCGCAAGAAATAGTGTGCGTTTGGGGTGATCCTCTCGCATAACGCCGCATCCGCGGCGGGTTGACCGGGAAGTCGGACTGACTACAGGTTGCCCGGAAATTTCCGGCCCGGGCGCCGGACAGGAGCCGAAGCGCGTGAGCCTGACACCCGATCGCCGACCGCAGTTGAGGCGTCCTCTCGCGAGGGCCCGCCGAGGGCTGCTCGGCCGCTTCTTCGATGACTGGATCTGGCCGCGCTGGCGGACGCTGATCTACGCACTGGTGCTGACGGCTCTGCTGGCCGCCGTCACCGGCCTCTATCCGATGGTGATCAAGTATTCCTTCGATTCCGTGAGCAAGGGTAACCTGGCGCCGCTTCCCTGGATCCTCGTCGCGATCATCGCCGCGACCATGGTCCGCGCCATCCTGCTCTATCTGCACGCCGTGACGGCCAACCGGATCGTGCTGCGGATGACGACAGACATCCAGAAGGCTGCGTTCAAGCACCTCATCGGCGCCGACTATGCCCGCCTCACGCGAGAGACGCCGGGACACCTCGTCTCGCGCCTGACCAACGACATCCAATTCATCCAGCAGGCCGCCCAGTCCGGCCTCATCAATTCAGTGCGCGACGGCCTCTCGATCATCGCCCTTGCCATCGCGATGATCCATCTCGACTGGGTGATGTCGCTGGTCGTGCTTGGCATCTATCCGCTTGCCATTCTGCCGATCATGGCGCTCGGCCGGCGACTGCGCCGTGTCGCCAAGCAGACCCAGGCCCAGGTCGGCGACATGACATCGCTGCTGACCGAGAAGCTCTCGGGCGCCCGCCTGATCAAGACCTATCGCCTCGAAAGTTATGCCGCCCAGCGCATGCATGCGAGCTTCGAGCGTATTCTCGCGCTGCGCATGAAGGCGGTGCGCAATCGCGCCCGCCTCGACCCGATGCTCGAAGCCCTCGGCGGCTTCGCCGTTGCCGGCGTGATCGCCTTCGCCGCCTGGCGGATCGGCACGAGCGGGGCGAGCTTCGGTGATTTCATGGGCTTTGTAACCGCCATGCTCATGGCCTCGCAGCCCGTGCGCGCGCTCGGCAACATTTCGACACGCGTGCAAGAGGGCCTCGCGGCTGCCGAGCGCATTTACGAGCTTCTCGATGAGCGGCCGCGCATCGTCGATGCGCCGGGTGCCCTCCCCCTGATCGTCACGCGCGGCACCGTCCACTTCGACAAGGTGAGCTTCAGCTACGAGGACGTCGGCGCGCGCCGGACCCTCAACGATATCGATCTCGTCGTCCCGGGCGGCAGCACGGTCGCCCTTGTCGGCGCCTCGGGCTCAGGCAAGACCACGCTTCTCAATCTGGTGCCACGCCTCTTCGATGTCGATCGCGGCCGCATCCTGATCGACGGTCAGGACATTCGCGGCGTTACTGTGTCGAGCCTGAGGGCCGCGATCGCCATGGTAAGCCAGGATGTGGTCCTTTTCGACGACACGATCCGCGCCAACATCGCGCTCGGCCGCCTCGGCGCCAGCGAAGGCGAGATCGTTGCAGCCGCCCGCGCGGCAGCCGCGCATGATTTCATCATGGACCAGCCGAACGGCTATGAGACCGAGATCGGCGATCGCGGTTTGAAACTTTCGGGCGGCCAGCGTCAGCGGCTCGCGCTCGCACGCGCCATACTGATGGACGCGCCATTGCTGCTGCTCGACGAGGCGACGAGCGCGCTCGATTCGGAATCCGAGCGTCTCGTGCAGGAGGCGCTTGCCACCTTCTCGAGCGGGCGCACCACGCTCGTCGTTGCGCACAGGCTCTCGACGGTGCGCAATGCCGATCTCATCTGCGTGATGGAGCAGGGACGGATCATCGAGTGGGGAACCCATGCCGAGCTCGTGGCTGCCGGAGGCAGCTACAGCCAGCTCCTGCGCATGCAGTTCGGCGATGCGGCAACTGTCGAGACCGAGCAGCCGACCCGTGCCGAGGCCGAGTTGCCGGCATCACTGGCGCGCAGCGGATACTGATCGCTCATCGACCCTCGGAGTTCGCACGCGGCAGCCGCCCCAGC
The DNA here is from genome assembly GCA_035565975.1 of Hyphomicrobiaceae bacterium. Lineage (GTDB taxonomy): Bacteria > Pseudomonadota > Alphaproteobacteria > Rhizobiales > Hyphomicrobiaceae. The sequence goes on along the minus strand of DATMRT010000053.1, from coordinate 5,127 downwards.
CAACCCTGTTTGCGAAAGCTCGCGACCAACATTTCAGGGTCGTAGATCGTATCCAGCCATTCGGCGAACGGCATCGGCGATCGTGCGTCGTACTCGAGGTACTGATCGAAAAGGTGATCGAGGATGCCGGTTTTTGTGAGCCGGATATGACCGTAGCGCAGCGAGAGCTGACGGCGCGCCTCGGCAACCGGAACATTTTCCCGCAGGATCAGATAGAGTGTACAGAAAAGGCCGGTGCGGTCGGAGCCCGACTTGCAATGAACGAGCGTTGGCCGGTCAATAGCCTCGATCGCGGCGCGCATGGCTGCAATATCATGGCGCGGCGGGGCGGCCCGCGATCTCAACCTCAAATCGACGAGTTCCAACCCGAGGCGGGCGCACGTCTCCTTTTCGAGCCAGTAGCCGCCGTACGGCTCCTCGCCGCGCAGATTGATGACACGCCGGACCCCGCGCTCTGCCGCCGCACGCAAATGGCGTGGCGCCGGCTGCGCCGATCGCCACAAGCCATCCCGCACCTGATGGAGGTTGCCGTAGACTTCGCGAATGAAACCGTAGTCAATAAGCCAAAGGTCGAGGTGATGCACGGCATGGCCGAACCGGCGCACCAGCCACGAGGGCAACGCCGCCCCGACACTCGCCTGCCATGCGCGAAAGTTTTGGCGAAAGCGGCGCCGCCGTTCTCTTGCGAGCTTTCCCATCAGCAACCGCAACGACCCTTTCGTCACATCCGGCGCGAGCCGCGGAACGAAAACCCGCGTCATCACGCCGGCTTTTCCGCAACCCCGACTCCCTCACCCCTTGGCGAACGTCCATATCGCCTGTATCGATGACAGGCAAATGCGACTGCGGTCGCCCTGCTGGCGATGCCGCCGCAGGGCTGGCGGAAGGGGCGCCGAGCGCGGCGATATGGCACCGGACGGGTTGGCCGTTTGCGTCTAAAGGGACCGACCGCATCGGTATCGGGCTCTATTCACGGGGCAGCTCCAAAGTACGCGAGCGCCCGGTGCATCGGGCGGCCGCATCATTGCTAAGGCGCCCCGCGTCTGGAGTGTCACGGTTGCAGAACGATGTTCCGGCAAGATTGGGGCGCGAAGACCGGTGCCGACGCGCACCGATGCCACTGTCTTCTTTTTACCCGAGGCCCGGCCTCGGCCTGAGGAGCACACGAGCATGAGCAGCCAGGCGGCACTCGGCGGAACTCCGCCACTGCCCCTCGCTCTGCGCACGTACCGCGCCGCGATGTCGCTCGCACGTCCGGCGCTATGGCTGCTCCTGCGCCGTCGGGCGGAGCGCGGCAAGGAAGACGGCATGCGCCGCTCCGAGCGCTACGGCATTGCCGGCATTCCCCGCCCCGATGGCGATCTCCTCTGGCTGCACGCGGCGAGCGTCGGCGAGACCAATGCCGTGCTTCCGTTGATCGAGCGCCTGCTTGCTGCCCGCGCCAATCTGACCGTGCTCCTCACCACCGGTACCGTTACATCGGCCGGGCTCGCGGCCAAGCGGCTGCCGGCGCGGGCCCTGCATCAATACCTGCCGCTCGATTCGGCTCCCTACATGCGCCGCTTCCTCGATCACTGGCGCCCGACCGTGGCCGTACTTACTGAGCAGGAGATCTGGCCTAATCTCATTCTCGAGGCGCACGCGCGCGGCATCCGGCTTGCGCTCATCAACGCCCGCATGTCCGTGCGCAGCCTCGCGCGCTGGCAGGGCAAGCCCAATGTCGCCAAGGCACTCTTCGGCCGGCTCGATGCCGTGCTCGCCCAGAACGATCAGCTCGCGCGGGCGCTGGCCTCCCTCGGCGCACTCAACGCCGCAGCGGTCGGCAATCTCAAGCTCGACGCCCCACTCCTGCCGATTGACGAGGCGGCCGCGACCGCTCTCAGCGCTGCGCTCGCGGGGCGCCAGCGGTTTGTTGCGGCAAGCACGCACGCCGGTGAGGATGCCGTTGTCGCCAAGGCTCACCGCCTCATACGTTCGGATTTTCCGGATCTCTGCACGATCATCGCGCCGCGTCATCCACATCGCGGACCGCAGATCGCGGCCGAACTTGCTGCGGCCGGCCACACCGTCGCCGTACGCTCACGTGGCGAGCTGCCGAACGCCGGCACCGATATCTATATTGCGGACACGATCGGCGAACTCGGCACGCTCTACTCGGTGGCGCGCATTGCCTTCATCGGCGGCTCGCTCATCGACCGCGGCGGACAGAACCCCATCGAGGCCGTCCGTCTTGGCGCCTCAGTGCTCGTCGGCCCCCATAGATCGAGCTTCTCCGACATTTATGAGCCGCTGCTTACTGCCGGGAGCGCCATCGAGGTCCGCAGCGCCGAAGACGTGGCGCGTCAGATCACGGCATGGCTGCAGGATCCGACGAGCCGCGATGCCATCGCCGCCACTGCCAGCCTGACACTCGAGCAGCTATCGGGCGGTCTCGAGCGCACGACGCAGGCCATCATCGCCATGTTGACCCAGCGGCCGCAGAGCCCTTAAGCGTGCCCGGCCTCGCTATGGAGATGTGAGAGCTCGACACCGATCTTGGACAGCGCGCGCACGTACTTGAGCTCGAGATCGGTATCGAAGATCAGATCGCGGTCGGCCGGGCAGTGCAGCCAGCCATTGGCACCGATCTCCGCCTCGAGTTGCCCAGGCGCCCAACCGGCATAACCGAGGGCGAGCACGGAGCGACGTGGCCCTTGCCCGGCGGCCATGGCCTTCAGGATCTCGATCGTCGCCGTCAGGCAAATGCCATCGCCAATCGCGAGCGTCGCTTCCTCGGCAAAGTAGTCGTTCGTATGGAGAACGAAGCCACGCTCCGTCGAGACCGGACCGCCGTTCAGGACACTCTGCTCGAGAAAGGTGTCCGTGCCCCCATCGCCAAGTCCTAGCTGCTCGACAAGATCGCCGAGCGAAACGTCAGGCGAGCGCTGATTGACGATGAGCCCCATGGCGCCCTCGGCCGAGTGGGAGCACATATAGATTACCGAGCGGCGGAACCGCCGGTCGCCCATCGTCGGCATGGCAACGAGAAGCTGACCGCTGAGGTAGCTCGAGCCCGAGACGCGGCGTTTGCGTGCCTGATCCATCACGGCAGATTAGCGCTTGCTGCGGCAGTATGTGAAGCTGTGATTTCTACTGAGGCCGCCGTCGGGTATCGTCCTCGCGTTGAAAGTGCGTTGCGATCTTGGATGCACCGAAACTTGATCCACCGAGAGCAGAACGTCACTTCACATCGTGAGCACTCTCGCTAGGATCCGGCACCTGTGGAGGCCAAAGTGCGTCGTTTTCTACCGATCGTTGCCGCGGGTATGCTGTCCTGCAGTCTGCTTCAGGAGGCTGCCGCGGATTCTCCGCCGCTTGCCTCGCCATGGGCCGAGCAGCAGTTCGCGCGTGCGCGCCTCATTGCCGGCGGCCGCGTGACGGACGCGCCGCCGGGAACGATCGCCGCCGGCATCGAGATCGAGCTCGCGGACGGATGGAAGACGTACTGGCGCAATCCCGGATCTTCGGGCGTGCCTCCCCTGTTCGACTGGTCGGCGACATCGAATCTTGCATCTGCCGAAGTGCGCTATCCGGCGCCAGCGCGATATGGCGATCGCGGCGGTGACACCATCGGCTACAAGCACCGCCTCATTTTCCCACTCCTCGTGCGGCCGGCCGATCCTCAGCGCGGGGTCCCCCTCGACGTGTCGATCGAATTTGGCGTCTGCAAGGACATCTGCATACCCATGCAGACGCATCTCACGCTCACTATTCCGCCCGAAGCCGGGAAGGATCCCGTCGCCGGCGATCTTGGGAGCGCGCTCGACCGCGTGCCCCGCCCGCTCAGCGCGCGCCGCCCCTCGGACCCCAAGCTCGGCAAGGCGACAGTCGTGCTCGACGGCGATAAGCCGGTGATCCGGCTCGACGCCACCTTCCCAGGCGGGGCTGAAGGCGCAGACATTTTCATCGAGGTCCCGGACGGACTTTGGATTCCCATGACCCGGCGCGATGGCGCCCCGAAGGGCGACACCGCGAAGTTCGTCGTCGACCTGACAGAGGCGGACATCGCCGATCTCAAAGGCAAAACCGCGCGCATTACGCTCGTCTCGCCGCGCGGACAGTCCGAAACGTCACTCCGCCTCGAGTAAGCGTAATTTTCCCGGTCGCGGCGTGCTTGCGCTCATGGGGGACGCAAGATATGTTCCGCGCGCCGTTCGACCTGCGCTTTCCACGGGGCGCGGGTGGCGGCTCCGGAGAGGTGGCAGAGTGGTCGATCGCGCCGCACTCGAAATGCGGAGTACGGGTAACCGTACCGGGGGTTCGAATCCCTCCCTCTCCGCCAGCGATTACATAAGTCATTGATTTTATTGCGTTTTTTCGAGCTGCGCCGCTTTTAGGGCATAAGATAGAGCATAAGATTTGCTCGCTCTTAAAGCGGCTCCTTATCTTTCCGCCATCAACCTCTTAGACATGCTGCCATTCTTTCTCTGACGGCGGACAATCGATTCCGCGTTCGGAATTAGAACCCTTATTCAGTTGACGGATTAATCCGTCACGGCTAGGGAGGTTTTGGCTTCACGTTGAGGCCACCGGAACAGCCACGCGGCAGGGACGATGCCGTGCTTTTAGAGGTGTATGAAAAGAGTAATTGGAAGCGCTACGCTTTATCTAGGCGATTGCCGCGACATTCTCCCGACACTCGACAAAGTCGATGCGGTTGTGACTGACCCGCCGTATGGCATCGGCAAGGACGGCCAATCGAAATCGAATGGCAAGCACGGTGGTCGCAAGGCATACGAATTTCTTGGATGGGACGCTCAGCGTCCTGCCGCCGAGCTCTTTGAAATCATCTTAGAGGCCGCGCCGAAGCTCGTCATATGGGGCGGCAACTACTTTGCTGACATGCTACCGCCAACCGGCAAGTGGTTGGTCTGGGATAAGGGCCAGAGGATCAATCAGTCTGACGGCGAGCTTGCATGGACTTCGTTGCCGGGAGCGTTACGAATTTGCACGATGAATAGAGTCGAGTTGATGAAGGATGGCGCTGTCCACCCGACGCAAAAGCCGGTGAACTTGATGTCATGGACGATCCGTCAGATTGGAGAAGCCGATGTCATACTTGACCCCTTCATGGGTTCAGGTTCGACA
>DATMRT010000052.1:0-16515 GCA_035565975.1 Hyphomicrobiaceae bacterium | reverse complement strand
CGTCGGCGCAGCCTTCTTTCAGGCGCTGCGCTATGCGGGCCTCAAGGTCCTCAACCAGCGTCTGTCGACACAGGTGACGACCTACACGCGGATCCTGTTCACGCTGCCGCTCCTGATCGTCTACTTCGCGGCCGTCCTCTGGTGGACGGGCGAGCCGCTGCCGCCACTCGGCCGTGGCCTCGTGCTCTACAGCGCCGCCGCCGCCATTACCCAGTTCGTGGGGACGGTGCTGGTCGTGCGCCTCTTCCAGCTCGGCAACTTCGCCGTCGCCACCCTCATCATCAAGGCCGACGTCATCATGACGGCGCTCATCGGCACGGCCTTCTTCTCGGAGGCGATCACGCCGGTCGGCTGGATCGCGATTCTCGTGACCATGCTCGGAGTGCTCGTCATCTCGAGCGGCAGGCCAGGACCGGCAGCGGACGGCGCGGCCTCCCGCAGCTTGCGGTCTGCCATGGCACCGGCCGTGGTCGGAATTTCCGCCGCTCTCTCCTATTCGCTGTCTTATCTCTGCCTGCGCGAAGGCATTCTGGACATCGATCCGAGCGCCGGAACGCTCGTGCGCGCGGCGTACTCGGTGCTGGTCATGGCGACGCTTTCGGCCGTCATGGTGGGCGCCTACCTGCTCATGCGGGAACCGCGCGAGCTCATCCGCATGTTCTCGTACCAGAAGCTCTGCTGGTTCATCGGCACGACGAGCGCGCTCGGCTCGATCGCGTGGTTCATCGCAGCCGCGCTCACCAACGCATCCTACGTCGCGGCAGTCGCGCAAGTGCAGATCGTGTTCACGCTGCTACTGTCATATTTTTATTTCGGCGAGCGCATCCGCACGCTCGAGATCGCGGGAATTGCTATCATCGTGGCGGGCCTCGCATTATTCCGGATGGCATGATTCAGACATCGGAAATGGGTCCCTGAGTCACCCGAGTTGCAGGCGAGACGGCGCTTGACTTAAACGGTCCTGTGACTAAATTGCGACCGAACAACCCCATGCATTAGAACGTGTCGAAGAGACCGAGATGGCCAAGCCCGCAACGCTCAAAATCAAGCTGATAAGCACCGCTGGTACGGGCTTCTTCTACGTCACCAAGAAGAACCCGCGCACGGCGACCGAGAAGCTTTCTTTCAAGAAGTACGACCCGATCGCGCGCAAGCACGTCGAGTTCAAGGAAACTAAGATTAAGTAGGAGACGCTTGCCGATCGAGTGCCCGCGCGGCGATTTTCTGCGGGCTCCATTATTAACCAAGAGTCAGTGATCATTCAGCAGTCGCCGAAAATGCTCGGCGCTGAACGGAAGTTTTATGAGCTCAGTACGAGGGGGTCCGGCCTGTGACTATCCTCGGCAGCGGGGTACGAAGACCGAGTTGTCACAGGCCGGCACTGTACCAAGCAGACAACCAAAGAGGGCGTTGGTTCGCTGCCTGGCCAACCGATCAGCGTTTCATGGCATCTTCGAGGAGGCCACTCCTGCCATAGTCGCTGATCGCCTCATTGGGACTAGGAGATGCGGCGGACCTAATCCCAAGAGTTCTGTTTCGCGTCTTCCCCCTCTTGACCCTGATGGCGACCGCCGAAATCGGCGGTGTTGGGTCCTTCTGCGAATTGAATCAGCGATCTGATTGACGGACCGCAGATAAAATCTACGCGAAGAGAATGGCAGATTTCCGGCATCCGCGCAATGTCAAGATGGGAAATGCACGCTCAACCCCTAAGCGCAAATTTTATGTTGATAATTCATCCCACGTGGCGTGATCCGGGCATCTGAATCTTGACCTATGTGGCTCGCCGGCCTCGATTTTTGCGCCCCGGAAGGCCGATTGTGGCGAGATTGAACGCGGGTGCAATTTCCTTCGATTCGCCGCCCGCTTGCCAAACGGCGATCCTGTGCGGCGCCGCTTCCTGCCGCAAAAAATCGCGCGATCATCGGCTGTCCTCCCTTTGTCGCTTGGTCGGCCTTGAGGAGCGGCGCATGGCGCTGCACTCGGGCTCGCGTGTCGGGGCCGCTCTGACGACGGCACGAATATCCGCGCGCGCCTGAAATTGGACAAAGAGCCTTGGGTAAATCGCGGCCGAACAACCATCATCGGCCCCCCGTGGTATGCCGGGGCAAAGAAGACGCGAAGCTGGGCCGGAGCGGTACAGCGCGACGATCGGACGGCCGATGTCCATAAGGCGGGTACGTCAGGGGAGAGGCCAGCTCAATGCGTCGTCGTTTCAGCTCAAGTACAATGCTTATCGCGCTTGTCCTGCCGCTTGTGGGGCTCCTTGCTCTAGCCGGCAGCGCGGCCGTTTCGCACGCTCAGTCGGGACCTGCCGCCAAGGGGCCGCGTCTTGGTCCGCTCGAGCAGATGCGGGCCAAGATCAACGAGAACGTCGTCACGATCGTCTCGGGCAATCCCAATGGTGGCTATCTCGGCATTGCCTACGACATCGCGGCCGTCACCGACGATGGCGATAACCTGCGGGTGCTGCCGATCGTCGGCAAGGGCGCCGCCCAGAACGTGCGCGATATCCTCTTTCTCAGAGGCATCGACATGGGGCTCGTCAACACGGTCACGCTGAGCCACTTCAAGGAGGATCCGGTTCTTGGCGATGCCGTGACGCGCAACATGGTCTACATCACACGGCTCTTCGAGGATGAACTGCACATCCTCGCGCGTCCTGAGATCAAGACGCTCAAGGATCTGGAAGGCAAAGCCGTCAACTTCAGTGATGCCGGAAGCGGCGCGCAGCTTGCCGCCCAACGCATGTTCGCCGCTCACAACATGCGCGTGACCGAGGTCAACATGGGCCAGGCCGACGCCATCGAGCGCATGAAGCGCAACGAGATCTACGCGACGATCTGCACCTGTCTGAAGCCACTCCGTCCCTATTCCACCGTGCCGAAGGAAACCGGCTTCCACCTCCTGCCGATCCCTTACGAAGGGCATTTCATGGAGGACTATCTGCCTGCCGAGTTCACGCACGCGGACTACCCGAACCTCATACCTGAAGGCCAGAAGATCGAGGGTGTCGCGGTGCCGACCTTGCTCATGGCCTTCAACTGGCCCGGCGATCATGGGCGCCACCAACGGCTCGCGAGATTCGTCGACGCCTTCTTCACGAAGTTCCCCGAGATCCAGAAACCGCCGCGCCATCCGCGCTGGAAGAATGTCAATCTCGCGGCGACCATGGACGGCTGGACGCGCTTCCAGCCCGCCCAGGAGTGGCTGGACCGGATGGCCTCGGGCAGCAGGCAGCCGCCCACGAGGACCGGAAGCACAGCACCAGCCGGCGGCGCGGCCGCGGCCATGAACGAGGCGCTCTTCAAGGAATTCCTCGAGTGGCGCCGCAAGCGCGGCAACAACTGAGCAAGCAAGCGGGCTGCTCGCGCTGCCCGCTCAGCCGCCCCAGACCGATCGGAATACGCGCAGCCAGTTGAGGCCGAGCACCTTGCGGATGTCCTCGGTGGCGAAGCCACGCTCGGCGAGACGCGCCGTCAGCCGCGCGAGCGTTCGCGGCGTCTCGATGCCAGCCGGATAGTAGTAGGGTGGCGGGGGATACTCCTCGCGCCGCCAGTGCCCGTCACTGATGCGCCGCTCGTAGCGCGCGAGAGCGACGTCGTCGCTCTCCACGCCGTGCTGACCTTCGTAGTAATCGATCCCGAGCCCGACGTTGTCGATCGACGTCAGCTCGGCCTTGTAGGCGATATCGTCGATGAAGCGGTCGAGCGACGGCCGGCCCTCATCGGCGAGAAAAGCGGGAAAACCCACCGTTCCGACGATGCCGCCACGCGCCGCGATGGCGCGAATGAGATCGTCGGGGACATTGCGGCGGTTCTGATGCACCGCAAAGGCATTGGCGTGGGAGATCACCACGGGCGATGACGAGGCCTCGATCGCCTCGAACGTCGTGCGCAGGCCGGTGTGCGCACAGTCGACCACGAGACCGAGCGCATTGAGCCGCCTGATGAAGGCCAGGCCGAAGTGGCTGAGACCGCCGTCCGTGCGCTCGGCGGCGCCGTCGCCGATCAGGTTCCGGCGATTGTAGCAGAGCTGGACCATGCGCAGTCCGGCCGCCGCATAGGCATCGAGAAAATCGAGCTCGTCCTCGACAATGGCCGTTCCCTGGCAATGCAGGATCAGGCCGAGCTTGCCCTCGGCCTTGGCGCGCTCGATGTCGGCGGCCGTCCGCACGATCAGCGTGTCACCGCGCTCGCGGACGTAGCGATGCCAGCCGCCGATTTCCCTGAGCCCGCTCTGCGCATTGCCGCTCATGCCGGTGATCGTCGGCGCGATGGCCGTGGCACCACCTTCCCGCCACCAGTCCAGATACTGGCGCGAGCGCGCGAGTGGGCAGGTCGCGTCGATGATGATCGCGTCGCGATGAAGGCGCAGGGGATCGTCCATGGCGCGCGTCCTTTCCGGATCCGGCAAACAACCGGAGGACTATAGGACCGCATCGGGCCGACAGCTATGGCCGATCCCTACTCCTGGATCATGGCGCGGCCCTGCTCGACGTGGATCGCGACATCGAGGTCCTCGGCACCGCCGCCGACGCGCGCTCCACGCACCGCCGCCGCCTCCCGGGCATCGCAGCCGATCGCGACGCGCACGTGGCGCTCGGTTGCGCAAACGCCATTGGCGGGGTCGAAGGCAATCCATCCGAGCTTTGGCAGGTGGATTTCGGCCCAGGCGTGTCCGGCCTCCTGATCAATGCGGTCGGTCCTGAGATAGTAACCACTGACGTACCGCGCCGGCATTCCGAGCGCCCGCGCCGTTGCGAGAAGGATGTGCGTGAAGTCCTGGCAGATGCCCTGTTTCGCCTCGAAGGCCTCGCCGGCGGTCGTTTCGGGCCTGGTGGCGCCGATCACGAACGCCATGGCTTTGTGAATACCGCGGTTGAGCGCGTGCAAGGTCGCGAGGGCATCGCCGCCCTGGCCAGCCGAGGTCTCGCGCGCAAAGCGCCGCAGCGAGGGCGTCAGGCGCGTCAACGCGGTCTCCCGCAGGAAGAGGCGCGGTGGCTGACGCTCGACGCCGCCGCGTACGAAGCCGTTCGTATCGCGTGTGTCGACCTCTCCCTCGATCGTGATCGTCGCATGCGTCAGCGGCCCATGCAGAAAGACGAGGTGGGTAATGTTGCCGTAGGCGTCCTCGCTGCGATCGAGGCGCGCGTCCGCGTCGACGGCCACGCGCCAGCGCCGCACGAACTGTCCTTCGTGCGGACGCGGCGTCATGCGCAGGAGCTGCAGCGCATCGCTCGCAGGCTCGTCGTAGGTATAGCGCGTCTCGTGCCGGACCTTGATGCGCATGGGAACTACGAGAGGTATTGCTGGGTAATTGCCCCGCCGAGCCGATTGTTCTCCTCGATGAACTCGACGAGGAACTCGTGCAGGCCGGACTGGAAGATCTGGTCCATATTGGCGTTCTGGAGGCGCGCCGTCGTCGAGCGCGCAATGTGCTGCGCCGGTCCCTGGCGGCCGTAGGCCTCCGCGATCTGGTCGAGATAGTCGTTGAGCTCGAGATAGCAGGAGATGAGCGAGCGCGGTTGTTCGGGCCTGAGAATCAAGAAGTCGGCGACGAGCCACGGCTTCACGTTCTCGCGGTACACCCAGTGATAGGACGTCAGTGCATTGACGCTTCTGAGGATCGATGACCACTGGAAATAGTCGAGACCGCCGCCGACCGGCTCCTTCTCGGGGAGCAGCACGTGGTACTTCACGTCGAGCAGGCGGGCCATGTTATCGGCCCGCTCGATGAACGTGCCGAGCCGCTGGAACCAGTACTGGTCGGAGCGCAGCATCGTGCGGTAGGCGGCACCGTCGAAGCGCAGCGACATCTGCTGCACCCGCTGGAGGAACTGCGTCAGCGCCGACTGCGAGATGCCGTCGAACTCGATGCCGCGCATCTCGTTCCAGCCCTCGTTCAGGATCTCCCACATCTCGCTCGTGATGGCGGTGCGCACGGCACGCGCGTTGGACCGCGCCGTTTCGATGCACGCCTTGATCGAGCTCGGATTGACCGGCGAGTCGACGATGTAGCGGATCACGTTCTCGCGCGTCGCGCCGTCCGGATAGATCTCCTTGAAGGCCTCCGCGCAGGCTGCGGTCGCGATCGCCGATTCCCACTCGTTGGAGGCGCCCGCATAAGCCGACGGCAGGGCCGCGAGGCGCTGCGCCACATGGAGAATGCGTGCCAGGTTCTCCGCACGCTCGGTGTAGCGCGAGAGCCAGTAGAGGTTATCCGCCATTCGCGAGAGCATAAGTCCGCCACGCCTCGATGCCGATGTTCCGTGCGGAACTCAGATCTCCACCACCCAGGTGTCCTTCGTACCACCACCTTGGGAAGAGTTCACCACGAGCGAGCCTTCCTTGAGGGCTACGCGCGTGAGCCCGCCCGGCACACAGCGCACGCCGTCGGCGCCGCAGAGCACGTAGGGGCGCAGGTCCACATGGCGCGGCGCGAGGCCTGAATCGACAAAGCAAGGCACGGTCGAAAGCGCGAGCGTGGGCTGGGCAATGAAATCATCCGGGTGGGCCTTGAGTTTGGTCGCGAAGGCATCGCGTTCGGCCTTGGTGGCGTGCGGCCCGACGAGCATGCCGTATCCGCCCGAGCCGTTCACCTCCTTCACGACCAGCTCATGGAGCCGCGACAAGACATATCGCAGCGCCTCGGGCTCCCGGCAGCGGTGCGTCGGCACATTAGAGAGCAGCGGCTTCTCGCCGAGATAGAACTCGATGATCTCGGGCATGTAGCTGTAAATGGCCTTGTCGTCGCCGACGCCGGTGCCGATCGCATTCGAGATCGTGACATTGCCCGCCTTATAGGCCGACATGAGACCCGGAACGCCGAGCATGGAACCCGGATTGAACGCGATCGGGTCGATGAAGTCGTCGTCGATGCGCCGGTAGATGACGTCGACGCGGCGCGGCCCCTCGGTCGTGCGCATGTAGACGATGTTGTCGCGCACGAAGAGATCGCGGCCCTCGACGATCTCGACGCCCATCTTGTCGGCGAGGAAGGAGTGTTCGTAATAGGCCGAGTTGAACGGCCCCGGGGTCAGCAGAACCACGGTCGGATCGCGCGATGCCGAGCGCGGCGCGACCGAGCGGAGCGTTTCGAGAAGGGCGTCGGGGTAATTGTCCACCGGCGCAACGCGGAGCGAGCCGAACAACTCGGGCATCAGCCGCATCATGGCCTCGCGGTTCTCCAGCATGTAGGAGACGCCCGAAGGTGTTCGCGCGTTGTCCTCGAGCACGTAGAAGGTGTCGGCATCGACGCGGACGACGTCGATGCCGGCGATATGGACATGGATGCCGCCCGGCGGCGTGAAGCCCGTCATCTCCGGCTGGAATGCCGGGTTCTGGAGGATCAGCTCTTCCGGTACGATGCCCGCCGCCACGATCTCGCGATCGCCGTAGCTGTCGGCAATGAAGGCATTGAGCCCCTTGACGCGCTGCTCGAGCCCGCGCACGAGTTTCTGCCACTCCACGGCCGTCAGGACGCGCGGCACGATGTCGAAGGGAATGAGCCGCTCGGTGCCCTGGTTGTCGCCGTAGACATTGAAGGTGATGCCGATGCGGCGGAAGAAATGCTCCGCTTCGAGCTTGCGGTTGACGAGCAGCTCGCGCGGGGCCTGCTTCAGCCACTCCGCGATCGCCTCGTATCCGGCACGCACCCCCCCGTCAGGAACATTCATCTCGTCGAAGAATGCGGCGGCAGGGGATGCGGACATGGGCTCTCCTTATGCGCGAACGGGGCACATTGGGAGATACTAGAGTCGCCCGCGCGGCAATTGAAGCGTTTACTGATTGGGGGTCTGCCAACTTATTGGGCGCCGAGAAATGCGGGCCTTCGGCAGATGCCGCAGAATTGGGCAGCCCCCGGGAGGCGCCATAGCCGAGGAGAGAGTCATGAGAAGCGTGCTTCAGACCTGGCAGCTATGGGCAATGCTCTCGGCCGTCTTTGCAGCCCTGACCGCCATTTTCGCAAAGGTCGGCGTCGAGAACGTCGGCTCGGATTTCGCGACTTTCATCCGGACCATCGTCATTTTGTTCGTGGTCGCCCTGCTGCTCCTGGCTACCGGCCAGTGGCAGCCCCCAAGCAGCGTCTCTGGGCGCACATACCTCTTTCTGGTGCTGTCGGGCATGGCGACCGGTGCATCCTGGCTCTGCTATTTCCGCGCCCTGAAGCTCGGCGATGCGGCTCGCGTCGCTCCCATCGACAAGCTGAGCGTGGTGCTTGTCGCAATCTTCGGTGCCGTGCTGCTCGGAGAGAAGCTCTCAGGTCCCAACTGGCTCGGGGTCGCCATGATCGGGGCCGGCGCCATCCTCGTTGCCTATCAGGCTTGACCGGCTGAGGCGGCTCTACGGCCGCCGTCAAGCCGTCGAGGACCACAAAATTGTGGAAACGACGCACTCGTGCTATCTTTGATTCGCACGCGTCTCGACCGCGTATCCTGGTCCTGGTGCACCGGATGTTCCCGCATCCGACGTAAATTACCTCGATACCCCCAAGCGCCCGCTGATCCCCGTCAGCGGGCGCAAATCGTTTGGCGGGAGCAGGGCCATGCCCTACCGGGGGCATCCAATCTGCCCTATATGACGCGAATGAACTGCGAGGACGGTCATCTTCCGGCAGGGTCAGGGGCGCCGCAGTGGCACTCCGCCTGTAGAGCATTTGCCGCTACGCGCGTCGTTTCCGCGCTCTGGCTGCTGCTCACCTTGCTCGCCCTGCATTGGGCCGCTCCGCCCGGCCAATCCGTCGCAACGGCTTCGTTCGCACAGGGCGCGATCGGCGGCGTTAGCTTCGGCGCCAATCAACCCTCGAGTAAACCTGCGCTGCAGCAGCGCCTGCTGGCCCTGTCCGTGGAAGCCGAGGTCCGCCGTTTCGCCGGCAAGCGCGATCCGGCGACGAGCCACGCTCCTCCGATGGGGCTCGCGCCGTCCGCAGCATGGCGCCCGGAAGCGAGGGGCGCTGCCCATCACCTCACCGAGCCGACGCGGTATCGCCTGACGGCGCCGCGGTACTTCGAGGCGCGCGGCCCTCCGCACATCGCCTGACGTCCGCCGCCTCCAAGGCGGCTTCGCCCCTATGACGTCAGCCCGGGTGCGCCGCGCGGTTTTGACCGCATCAGGCGGCGTGCCCGTTTCCCGGATCGCCTCACCATGCACACCTCTCGATGGGTGATCGTCACCTATGCCGCCATCATTCTGTTCGGCATCATCGCTGCGTTTCCGAATCTTCTTACTCATCAGCAACTCGCAGCGCTCCCGGACTGGGTGCCCAAGCGACAGGTCACGCTCGGGCTCGACCTCAGCGGTGGCTCTCACCTCGTCCTTGAGGTCGATGCCAAGGCTCTGAAGGCCAGCCGCGTCGGGAGCCTGCTCAACGACGTGCGGGGCCGTCTGCGGTCAGAGAACATCCAGGCGCAATCGGTGCAGCGTACTGGCGATGGCGTGAATGTCATGATCGCCGATGCGGCCGAGCGAGGTCGTGCACTGACTGCTCTGCGCGGTCTGATCACGATGGTCGGCCGGGCGGGTTTCGGAACGCCCGACATCGATATCCGCACCGAAGGGGAAACGATCCAGCTCCGGCTGACTGAGGCCGGCCTCAATGATCGCGTCAGTGCCGCCGCCGAGCAAAGTCTCGAGATTGTCCGTCAGCGCGTCGATCAGGCCGGTTTGGCGGAGCCGACCATCCAGCGTGTGGGCGGCGATCGCATCCTGGTGCAGCTCCCGGGACTTCAGGATCCCACCAAGCTGCGAGAGCTGCTCGGCTCCACGGCGCAGATGAGCTTTCACATGCTCTCGGACAATGGCGGCTACGACGGGAGCGGTCAGGTTCCGCGCGGCGTGACCATGCTGCCATCCAAGGATGGTCGGGAGCGCTATCCTGTCGAGGATCGCGTGGCCATCAGTGGTGAGCGACTGGCCGATGCGCGTGCAGGGTTCGATCAGCGCACCCGCGAGCCGATCGTCTCATTCCGCTTCGACAGCGTCGGCGCGCGCCAGTTCGCCAATATCACCACCGCGAACGTCGGGCGTCCTTTCGCGATTGTCCTCGATGGCAAGGTCCTCAGCGCGCCCGTCATCCGCGAGCCGATCGTCGGCGGCTCGGGACAGATCAGCGGGCACTTCAGCGTCGAGGATACCGTCGTTCTGTCGGCGCTGCTGCGTGCCGGCGCACTGCCGGCGCCGCTCACGGTCATCGAGGAGCGCACGGTCGGCCCCGATCTCGGCAGTGACGCCATCAAAATCGGCATCTACGCCGGCCTGGCGGGTTTCGCGCTCGTCGTCTGCGTCATGGTCGTTCTCTATGGGGCCTGGGGCCTGATCGCCAATCTGGCTCTCACTTTCAACATTGCCCTGACGTTCGGCGCGCTCAGCCTGCTGGGGGCGACGCTGACGTTGCCCGGCATTGCCGGTATCATTCTGGGCATAGGCCTTGCGGTCGACGCCAACATTCTGATCAACGAGCGCATTCGCGAGGAGACCCGAAAGGGAGCAGGCGCCTTCAAAGCGCTCGATCTCGGTTTCCAACGCGCCTACTCGACCATCATCGACTCCAACGTCACGTCGCTGATCGCAACTACGCTCCTGTTCTCGTTTGGGTCCGGTCCCGTTCGAGGCTTCGCCGTTGTCATGATGCTCGGCATCGCGATCTCGATGTTCACGGCGGTCGCCGTCGTGCGCGTCATCATGATGGAGATCGTGCGCCGCCGGCGTCTCAAGACGCTTGTCATAGAGCCGCTCATCCGGCTTGCGCCGAGCGGCACCAACATCTCCTTCATGAGAGCGCGCTTCTTCGGTATCGGCGTGTCGATGCTGCTGTCTCTGGCGTCCATCGGCTTGTTCATCCATCCGGGTCTCAGCTACGGCATCGACTTCAAGGGTGGCATACAAATGGAGGTCAAAACGCCTGGGCCGGCCGATCTGGGGCAACTGCGGAAGACGTTGTCTGGCCTCGGACTGGGTGAGGTGGCGCTGCAGAACTTCGGCGACGACCACAGCGTGCTCATTCGCGTCGAACGACAAGCCGGCGGCGAGGAGGCGCAGACGGCGGCTTTGCAGTCGATGCGCTCGGCGATCACCAAAGTCGCACCGCAGACGTCCATCGAACGGACCGAGGTGGTAGGGCCGAAGGTCAGTGGCGAACTGGCGCGGTCCGGCATTCTCGCCGTCGTCCTCGCCAGCCTTGCCATGCTCGTCTACATCTGGTGGCGCTTCGAATGGTACTTTGCTGTCGGCGCCATCGCGACGCTCGTCCTGGATACGACGAAGACCCTCGGCTTCTTCGCGCTCACCGGGCTCGACTTCAACCTCACGGCGATCGCGGGTCTGCTGACCATCATCGGGTATTCGGTGAACGACAAGATTGTCGTCTACGATCGCATGCGGGAGAACCTGCGCCTCTACAAGACGATGCCGCTCAGGCAGATCATCGATAAAAGCATCAACGAGGTGCTGGCGCGGTGCATCTTCACGTCGCTCACCACGTTCCTCGCGATGATCCCGATGGCGGTGTGGGGCGGACCGGCGGTGGCGAGCTTCGCGGTGCCCATGGTCTTCGGAATCGTCGTTGCGACCAGTTCGTCGATCTTCATTGCAGCACCAATTCTGCTGCTCCTCGGCGACTGGCAAGCGCGACGGAAAGCCCGCGCATCCGACCAGAGGACGCGGGATCGCAAGGCCGTGCCCGGCATAGGAAGCGCCAAGGCCGGCTAGCTGGCAGCGAGCGACACACGGCACGTCGACTTGAACCCGTGCCTTGCGGGACGGGTTCATGGTCATCCTCGAACGCCGGCAGCCGGCGCAAGCCAAGGCGAGCGCCGCAACCGATTTTCCGCGCTTTAACATGGGTCGACGCCTTGCGCGATCAGCGGTTGCAAACCACCTGTTCAAGGGATGGCACGGACGATCCGTGTCCCAGCAGCTTAGAGCGGCCGCTGTGCCATGTGTCCTAAGCAACTAATGACAGTGGAAAATGGATCGTCAGCGCCAGCACGGGACGGCGGTCTTCGACCGCCAGTCTGTGAGCGGGGTGGCGTGGTCGAGGACAGCCTGCTGGAGGACGCCGTGAGCCGTGACCGTCCAGCAGGAGAAGGACGCGATGCCAACCCGGCAAAGGCGGGTGCCGAGGCATCCGCTGCCCAGGGTTCGGTCCTCGATGATGTACTTTCCGGGCTCCTCCACCGGCTGGCTGGATTTGGCGCGCTGGCGCTCCTCGTGGCGTTGGGGTTGCTGTTCACCGTCTCTTGGCGCGGCCTTCAGCGGTTGGAGCCCTTCTACGCACATCTCGAGCAACAGGAGCAGCTTCAGCAGATCGAACGCCGCATCGGCACGCTCCTGGTGGCGGATGCCGGTCAGGCGCCGTCACCGGACGAGCTCGGTCCATTGAAGGATCAGCTTCAGCGGATGATCGATGTGCATGCGTTCTCGGATCAAGCGAGCGCGGCGCGTCTCGGCGATGCGCTCAAGGCGCTCGATGCTACCCCCCGTAGCGAAAAGGGTATCGAGGTTGCGCGCAGCTATGTTGGCGAAGTTCTCGACCGGGAGCGCCAGGCGCGGCGCAGCGAATTGAGGCGCATCCGGCGGAATGCGCGAACGGAAATGGTTCTCGCCGCCGTGGCACTACTCGTGCTTCCCGGCACGGCGCTCCTCGTTCTGCGCATTCTTCGCAATCAGATCACACGGCCTCTGCGCGACCTGAGCGGTCTGTTGCGCTTGATTGGAGAGGAGCGCCACCGCCCGGTTCCCACCGACAATGTCGCCACGTCAATTCGCCCTATCATGGAGAGCTACAATCGCCTTGTGGAGCGCCTCACCGCCGCGCTGCAGACGAACAAGCGCTATCAGGAGCAGCTTCAGTCGCAGGTCGAAGCCGCGGCCCAAACGCTGGTCCGCCAACGCGCGGAGCTTGCAGAAGCGGATCGCCTCTCGGCTCTCGGTGAAATGTCGGCGCGGGTCGCCCATGAGCTTCGCAATCCACTCGCAGGCATAAAGCTCGGCATATCCAACCTTGCGCACGACAGCGTCGATGCCGATCAAAAGGAGCGGCTGGCGTTGATCGGTGCCGAAGTGGATCGCATGGCCCGTCTTCTGGACCAGCTCCTGCTCAAGCCGCGCAAGCACGAGGAGCCGCTTGTCGAGATCGACCTGCGTGTGCTGCTCGCTGAGTTGCTCGCTCTCGTGCGGTATCAGATTCCGGAACGCATAGCGCTTATCAACGCCGCGCCGGATGGCATGATCGTCAAGCTCCAGCGCGACAGCATCCGTCAGATGTTGTTGAACCTCGTCCTGAATGCCTGCCAGGCCATCGGCAACGCACCCGGTCACGTAACTGTGAGCCTCACGCACGAGAACAACATGCTTGGTATCTCCGTTTCGGACGACGGTCCGGGCTTTCCTGTCGAGTTCCTCGAGCGAGGCATTCGTCCGTTCTTTACGCGGCGGCATGGCGGATCCGGTTTGGGCCTCTCGACCGTGCAGCGCATGGCGCAGGCCATGGGCGGCCGAATAGCCCTCGCCAACTGCGAACCTCACGGCGCGAGAGTGACGATCATTATCGGGAATGGCGGTGCGTCGTGATGGATACGCTGCTCATCATCGAGGATGAGGCGCTTTTCGGCAGTGAACTCAAGCGGCATTTCCAGCGCGCGGGATGGCATGTCGTCCTCGCGCCGACGTCGCGGGAAGCCGAGCATCTCATCCTGCGCTCTCGCATCGCGCCCTTGGTCGTGCTCTCGGACATGAACCTGCCGGACGGCAATGGGCTCGATCTTCTCGAAAAGGCGCGGAACCTCGGCGAGATGGGCGAATGGGTCTTCCTCACCGGCTATGGCGAACCGGCGGATGCCGAGCGCGCGCAGAAGCTCGGTGCCGTCGATTTTTTGCAGAAGCCCGCCGATTTCAAGAATCTGGACCTGGTCATGGCCGGCGCGGCGCGCAGTGCGCGAGCGCAACGGCGCCTGAAGGAGCAAGCTTCGGTTGAGCGGCGGCGCTTCTCACCGGAAGCATTCGTCGGCCAGAGCCCCGAAGCGCGGCGCGTGCGCGAATTGTTGACGCGTCTCTGCGGTCTGCCGCTATCGAGCATCATGATCGCGGGCGAGACCGGCACCGGCAAGGGCCTTGTGGCGCGCATACTCCATCATTCCGGGCAGCGCTCCGATGGCCCTTTCGTCGAAGTGAATTGTGCGGCGCTCCCCAAGGATTTGCTCGAATCCGAGCTGTTCGGCCACGAGCAGGGCGCCTTCACGGGGGCCAAGGCACCCCATCGCGGGCTGATGGAGCAGGCGGACGGCGGCTCGTTGTTTCTCGATGAGATCAGCGAGATGGACGCGGGCCTGCAGGTCAAGCTTCTGACGGCGATTGAGAGTCGCAAGATCAGGCGCCTCGGTGGCGAGCGTGAAATAAGTACCGACATACAGCTCTTCGCGGCGAGCAACAGGAACGTTGCCAAAGCGGTGAGCGAGGGGAGATTTCGCGCCGATCTCTATCATCGTCTGAGTGTGTTCGAGCTGACGTTGCCGGCTCTGCGCACGCGACCGCAGGATATCCAGGAGCTGGTGGAGTTGCTGCTTTCGGAGTTCAATACCAAAGCGAAGAAGCGCGTGCGGATTGTGCCGCGGAACGTGATGGAAACTCTCGAGGCGTACGATTGGCCAGGCAACGTTCGCCAGCTGCGCAATGTGATCGAGCGCTGCATTTTGCTTGCTGACGGCGACACCTTTCCGGAGAAGTGGCTGCAACTCGACCCTTCACCGGAGGCGGGCGCTTCGCGCGCTCAAGCTGCGCTGCCGGAGGGCGACTGGATTCACCTGCCTCTCGATGGGAGCATGGCTCTCGAAGATATGGATCGTCACATCATCAAGACGGCGCTGGAGCGTCACGGGCATAACGTCATGGCGACGGCGCGCGCGCTCGGCACGACCCGCGAAACGCTTCGCTATCGCATTCAGAAGTACGCTCTCGGCAAGGGCTGAGCGGCCCACACAAAACCCTCGGGGCCAATGCACCGACCGCCGCTCATGGCAGTGGTGCAATTCCACCGTCGGACATTTATGATGCCAAAAATTACTATTCAATATCAATTACATGCGAGGCTGGCATGGCTAATGCTCCAGGCTCGATCGCACGACGCACGGTGGGCGGCGGCGATTGGAGATGGAGGCGATCATGCTCGAAAACGGCAATCCTCACGGCACGATCCCATCGAGGGGACTCCGAGCTGAGGGCGATCCGGATCCCGCAGGCGGCTTGCTGAGCAAGAACGCTGTCGCTGGCAACGAGCTGGCCGTATCGGATGAGTTCTGGAAGCTCGTCGTCCTCGAAGGAAGTGGGCTTGTCGTTCTCGGTCTGCTCGCGGTGGCGCTGCCGAAGATTGCGTCACTCGCCGTGAGCCTGATGACCGGGTGGCTGCTGCTGATCGCAGGACTGTTCCGCTTCGCCTCGATCTTTAGTGCGCACGGAGGGCCAGGATATTGGAGCTCCATGCTTCTCGCGGCGATGACCGCTGTTCTGGGTGCGATCCTCGTCATTTTTCCCGTCGATGGGGTTCTCTCGCTGACGATTGCACTCGCTATCTACCTGTGCGCGCACGGGCTTGTGAGCTTGAGCGTCGCGAGCGCCATGCGCGGCGCCACCAGGCAGTGGTTCTGGCTCGCCTTGGGTTCCGCAGCGGATTTCCTGCTTGCGGGGCTCGTCATCGAGGGCTGGCCGAGCAGCGCGCCTCTGATCCTGGGACTGTACGTCGGTATCAATCTGGTCGTTGCGGGAGTGGCACTCATCCTCGCGGCGACGGGCGCGCACCGCGTCAAAACATCGAGTGCGAAGCAATAAGTCGAGTGAAGGAGAACAATCATGACGGAACAATCTGAAACGCAGCGCGCGGAAGGCGGGGTGCGGACCTCGCATGGCATGAAATGGCCGGCGGCCGGCATCGCGGGGCTCGCGGCGATCATAACGGTTGCCGGTATTGTCCGTGCTGCGGAGCCCGCATCGAGCGCAAGTCCGGCGGCGCTGTCGGCAGGAAGCCAACCGGTGCCGATGCCGAGCTTTGCCGATCTCGCGCAGCGCGTATCGCCGGCTGTGGTTTCGATTTACGTGAGTGCCGAGCAGTCCGCCGAGACAGCGACGCTTGATGATCAGGGCGAGAATATCATACCTCCGGGCTCGCCATTTGAGTTCTTCTTCAAGCAGTTCGGGCAGCCGGGCTTCGGGGTGAAGCCGCAAATCGTTCAAGCTCAAGGTTCAGGTTTCTTCATCTCGTCGAGCGGCTACATTCTGACGAACAACCACGTGGTCGACCACGCCAAGACGGTGAGTGTGAAGACGAGTGACGGCCAAAGCTATGCGGCGAAGGTCATCGGAACCGATGCCAAGACGGATCTCGCCGTGCTCAAGGTGGAGAGAAAGGCCGACTTCCCTTATGTTGCATTCGCGGATGCAGCGCCGCGCATTGGCGATTGGGTACTCGCAGTCGGCAATCCCTTCGGGCTTGGCGGTACGGTGACGGCCGGCATCGTCTCCGCGC
>DATMRT010000051.1:0-32085 GCA_035565975.1 Hyphomicrobiaceae bacterium | reverse complement strand
GTGCGATTCACACCATCAGGCCGGCCACCACGCGCACGGCCATGTCGATCAGCTCACGGCATCGCGACGAGATGAGCGATCTCATCCTCTGTGAATGGTCTATTCGCCACCACCAATTGGCGCAGTCGTCCACTGAAGTATGTCGCACTGTCACCCTTTTTGCCGATGTTGAGAGGAACATCGGCCGTGCTCGGATTGCGCAACGTGACGGAGACCGCCTGGCTTCTGACCAGGCTGCCGTTGATATAAATGGCACCGAGGCTGCCGCTCACGTTGACGGCGACATCCACCCACGTCGTATTCGGCAGTACATTCGGGTCCTGAACGTAGAAGGATGCGTCCAGGTTGAATACGTTGGCGCCGGCCGAGGTCACCCACTGGAGGCTGATCTTGTTGCCGACGAACATCACTCGACCTGTCGTCGAAATCTGCCAGAAATCGAAGATCGGCGCGCCGTCCGGCTGGCTCCCGCTGCGATATACGCGCGCCGCGAATCCGAATGCCGTGCTGTTGTAGTTGTTCCCGGCGATCAGGTAGTCGTCGGGGCCGAACTCGCCGTAGTTGGGCGTGCCGGTGCGGAAGCGCGGACGGGCGCCGCTGGTCGATTGGTTGGCGTGCCGCGCGTTGGCGCTCTGGTCGACGGCGCGACCAATAGGATCGTTATCTGCCGATACCGCCGTCGTGCCGTCCGATGCCTGCCATAGCTCCGCCGGATCATCGAGCGGCTGCCACATCATGAGGTCGGCGCCGAGGTCGAGCGGCGACCATGCTTCCTCTTCCGCCTCAGGTGTCACCGACTTCGTGTCACTCACCGCGCCCGCGCCGACACTGTTCACCGCACGGAGCCCGACGTCGTATTCCTGATCGTTCGTGAGGCCCGAGATGACGAAGCTCGACGTGCCGCCGGACGATACCCATGAGCCGCCATCCAGCCGATACTCAATGTCGGTGATCATGGTCCCGCCATCGTCGGGGAGGGCATGGATCGTCACGGCGGCTTCCTCGTCGCCGGGCGCGACGCTCCAATCCTCGACCGCGAAGGCCTCCGGAGCAGTGGCGGCGGGTGAATCGATCGAGGGCCTGAGCAGGCCGATCCTGTGGAGCATCAGGCTCATTCGATTTCTCCCGCGGCGCCGGAGACCGCCCAGGAATCGGTGCCGATCTTCGTCAGTGCGACGCCTTGCCAGCGGGATTCGATCTCGCCGGCGCCGGTCGATACACCGTTGACCGTTACGCCTGACGCGCCGGCGATCGTGGTGGCGCCGGCGCCGATCTGCAGCACGTTGATGATCGTGCCGAGAGGGAAGGCGACCGAGCTGTTCGCCGGGATGGTGAGCGTATTGGCGCCGGCATTGTTCATGCTGACGATGCGGCCCTTGTCGGCGAGCACGAGCGTGTAGCTCGCGCCGGTCTGGGCATTGATGCCCGGCTCCGCAAAAGCGAGATCCTTGCTTTCGACGTTGAGGACGCCGGCGGATGTGCGGCCAAGGGTCGTGTCCGAGGCGTGGCCGATATTGAGGGCGGCGAACTGGGGCGAAGCGGCTGTCGTGAGACCGGCGACGTCGGCTTGCGTCATGGCCAGGAGCGCGCGCATGGCGGCGTAGTCCGCGGCGGCGACAAGGCTCGAGCCATCGGCGCTGAGACCGAGGCCGATGGTGCGCATGAGCGCCTGGGAAGCCTGCGCGAGCAGCGTGCGCGCCGCGGCGGAGACGGCGGCGTCACCGAAATCGCCGGAGATGGTCCAAGCGTCGGTATCGGTCTTGAGCAGGGCCGCGGCCTGATAGCGGCTGCCGATGCTGCCGGTGCCGGCGGTTTCACCATTGAGGCTGACGCCCGTATCGCCCGCGATCGTCGTCGTACCGGCGCCGAGCTGGAGGACGGTGATGATCGTGCCGATCGGAAAGGCCACGCTCGCGTTGGCGGGGACCGTCAGCGTGTTGGCTGCCGTATGGCTCATCGTGACGAGGCAGCCACGGTCGGCGAGCGTGAGCGTGTAGCTCGCTCCCGTCTGGGCGTTGACTTGCGGCTCGAGCGGGGCCTTGCCGTCGAGGGTCGACTGCAGGTCCGTGATGGTGCCGATCGCCTGGGTGCCGGTGTGGTTTGCGCGGTCGAAGGCATCGGCTTCGATGGCCTGCGGATCGTAGAGGCTTGCGAGCATGTCGCCGCTGCCGCTCGGTGTCGCCCACGTCACGTCACCGTCGTCATTCGAGGCCTTGGCGAGCACCTGGCCAGTGGTGCCGCCGATGGGAAGGGCTGCGTTCTCGATGTCGACGCCGGAGGGAAACGAGACCTCGCCCGTGTCCTTGTCGATGAGAATGGCTTCGTGCCACGCGCTGCCATCGGCGCTCACCTTGAAGTGGAAGTCGTCGTCGCCGGCCGTGCCCATCTCGGCGCGGCCGGAGAAACCCGTTTGAAAGAGGAGGGCGGCCGTATCGCCGGATGCGGACTTGTTGAGCTTGAGCTGATGGCCCGCGCCGGCGTGATTGAAGAGCGATGCCGGAGAGGCGAGCGCGAGCCGGTTGGTCTCGTCGGCCGTAGCATTGATGCCGAGCGTGTCGAATGCGCCATCACCGCCATCGCCGCCGCCCCCCTCGCCGCCACCGACGGTGACCCAGGCGGTGCCGTTCCAGGCCCTGAGCGCGCTTTCCTCGACAATCCAGGCGCGCCAGCCGGGGCGCGGCGCATAGAAGGCCCAGCCGCCGTCCTGGAATGCCGCGATCTCGAGGTCGTGGCCGGACCAGGCGCCCGTGCCGTCCGCGCCGACGATGTGGCGATCGCCTTCGGCGGGATCGTCCGGCGGCGTGGTGCTGTCGCGATCGATGACGGCGAGATGCACGAGCGCGTCGAGGGCGCGGATCGCCTCGTTGTGCGTCACGTGCTTCTGCGCCTGGGCGGCCATGATGTAGGGGAGGCCGAGGTTGGGAGTGTCCGCCATGGATGGGCTTTCTGGCCAGCAGGTTGTCCTGGCAATTTAGCCAGCATTCGAACGGCGGGGATAAGCTTGCGCGATGGCGGGCAGCTTCCTGACTGCGGCGGCACCTCGATCTGCTAAAGTGGGCCGACATCGAACGGGGTGTTGCCGACCAGGGAGGAAGAACCATGGCGTATGCGACGGCCGACGACGGCGTCCGCCTCTATTACGAGGAGACCGGATCGGGCCGGACCGTGATCTTCGTCCACGAGTTCGCCGGCGATATGCGGAGTTGGGAGCCGCAGATGCGCCACTTCGGCCGCTCGTACCGGTGCATTTCCTACAACGCGCGCGGCTATCCGCCATCGGACGTGCCTCCCGACCACACCAGCTATTCGCAGGCACGCGCAGCCGACGACATCAAGGCCGTACTCGATGCGGCAGGCGCCGAAGACGCGCACGTGATCGGCCTGTCCATGGGTGGCTTCGCGACGCTGCACTTCGGCTTTCGCCACGCGAAGCGGGCGCGCTCACTCTGTGTCGGTGGGTGCGGGTACGGCGCCGAGCCCGAGCAGCGCGAGCGCTTCCAGGCCGAGGCGGATGCGACGGCAAATCTACTGACGACCGGCGGCATGGCGAAGTTCGCCGATGCCTATGCGCACGGGCCGACGCGCGTGCAGTTCGAGAACAAGGACCCGCGCGGATTTGCCGAGTTTAAGCAGATGCTCGCCGAGCATTCAGCCCTGGGGTCCGCGAATACGCAGCTCGGCGTGCAGCGCGAGCGTCCGTCGCTCTACACGCTTATCGACGAGATGAAGAAGCTGACGGTGCCGACGCTCATCATCACCGGCGATGAGGACTGGCCCTGTCTCATGCCCGGCATTCTGATGAAGCGGAACATCCCGACATCGGCGCTGGCGGTCATGCCGAATGCGGGCCACGCGATCAACCTCGAGGACCCAGACGACTACAACCGGATCGTCGGAGATTTCCTGGCGCGGGTGGAGAGCGGCCGCTGGCCCACGCGGGACCCGCGCGCCACGAGCGCCTCCATCACCGGCATGAAAACCTGAGGCCGGCTTCCAAGTCGGCCGAGCCTCTCTATGGAGCGATCAGCGGCGCACCAGCTCGCGAAACTTGCGCCGCTCCCAGTTGGTGATGAACTGCGGCCTCGACGCGTAGACGGCAATGCCGTGAGCGAGAATGCCGATGCCCCAGCCGAACCAAACCCACTGGACCCACCACCCGTCGGCGGAATAAACCGCGTTCACGGCCGTCAGCAACAGAAGCACGCCCACATACGCGGCAAGATGGAAATAGAAGCCCTCGATTTGCGCAACGCGCCGCCGCGCGTCCTCGACCTGGCGTTCGTCAACCATACTTCTCTCCCAAAACGCGAACACTTCGAGCCGCAACGCAGCCTGATCGTTCAATACATTTGGCGATCCACTTGGTTCCCCAAGAGATGCTGCGACGTTTTGACCGGCTATCACGCGCTGTAGCAGCCGTGCGCGATCTCATCGAGCAGGGAGCGCGCGTGCGGCGCCCAGCCGAGCTCCTTGCGCGCACGGACCGCGCGCACGCGGCTATTCGAGCCCATGGTGTCCTGCGCCGGGCCTTCGCCCCATTCGGCTGTGGCTTCGGCGAGCGACATGGCCTGCGTCGTGTCGCCGAGGCCGAGCGCCCGGCCAATGGCTGAGCAAATCTCGCGCATGGAGTTCTCGCCGTTCTCGGCGAAGTAGAAGGCGCCGGCAGGCGCATCTTTCAGGACGCGCGCGTAAAGGTCGACGAGATCATCGATGTGCACATTGGACCAGACGTTCTCGCCCGGTCCGTAATGCTTGGCGACGCCGTGCTTCTTCGCTGTCTGGATGAGCCAGGGCACCTGGGCGCTGTCCGCCTTGGCGCCGCGGCCGATGCCGTAGATCAGGCTCGGGCAGACGATGGCCGCGCGCACGCCTTTGGCGGCGTAGGCAAGAATGTCCCTGTCGAGCGCGACGCGGGCCGCGCGCGCCGGGGAAGGCGTGAAGGGCGTCGTTTCGTCGAAGACGTCGTCGACGCGCTGGCCGGCCGCGCGTGAGCCGACAATGCTCGAGCCACTCGTGTGGATGAACGGCTTGCCCGACTCCTCGAGCGCGCCGAGCAGGGCCATGGCGGCGGCGCGGTTGTCGGCGCTGGCGGCATTGATGACCGCGTCGGCCGCGCGGGCCTCTCCTTCGAGAACGGCCGCATCATCGAGTGTCCCCATGATCGGCTCAATGCCGAGCGCACGGACCTTGTCGCCGCTCTCCGTCGATCGGACGAGGCCGCGCACGTGATGGCCCGCTGCGGCAAGCGTTGCCGCGACCGAGCCGCCAATGTAGCCGGATGCGCCCGTGCAGAAGATCTTCATGGCCATGCCTCTCGTGGCGAGGGAGCGAGCTACAAGGTCAGACCGCCATCGACGACGATCGTCTGGCCGGTGACCATGGCCGCGCCGAAGCCGAGGAAAACGATGACCTCGGCAATGTCGTCGGTCGTGCAGCGCCGCTTGAGGAGCGCATTCTCGATCGACGAGCGGCGCTGATCGTCCGTCCATTCGACCATCCACGTCGAGTCGACGGCGCCCGGCGCGACGGCGTTGACGCGCACGTCCGGCGCGAGCGCGCGCGCGAGGTTCTGTGTGAGGCTGACGACGCCGGCCTTGGTGGCCGAGTAGGCGAGGCTGCTGCCGGCGCGGCCGACGCCGGCAATGGAAGCCGTGTTGACGACCGCGCCGCGCGCTGCCTTCAACGCCGGCGCCGCCGCCTTCGCGCAGCGGAAGACGCCGAGCAGGTTGACCTGCAAGAGCGTGTTGAAAAGCTCCTCTGTGATGAGGTCCAGCTCGCGTGGCTCGATTTTGCGCTTCGTGCCGGGCGTGCCGGCGTTGGAGACGAGGAGATCGAGCCGGCCGAGGTCGTCCGTCGCCTTGGCGACCATGCGCGCGCAATCGACGGCATCGCCGACATTGCCGGGGGCGGAGATCACGTTCATGCCCTCGGCTTTGAGCTTCGCGACCGTCTCCGCACCGCGTGGATCATCGGCGAGATGGTTGACCGCTACCGTGGCGCCGTTCTGGCCGAGCATGGTGACCGTCGAGAGGCCGATGCCCGAGGCGCCGCCTGTCACGAGCGCCGTCTTTCCAGTGAGATCGTACCTGATCATGTTTCCTCCGTGAGTTCTGCAAATGCTGTTACGCGGCGCCTTCCGGCAGCCACGGTGCCGGTGCGCGCGCTTCGATGTCCGTGACGACGTCGACGACGACGGTTTCGTCGGCGGCAATGGCCTCAGCGAGTGCCGCACCGATCTTGGCCGGGTCCTCGACGCGAATGGCGCGAACGCCGAAGCCGCGCGCGATGGCGGCGAAGTCCGTCGGGCCGAAGCGCAGCATTTCGGCGGGATCGCCGGGCTTGTTGCCCTGCTGGCGCACGAGATTGGGCCAGCCCTGACCGAAGCCGGAGTTGTTGTTGACGACGAGTGTGACGGCAATGCCGCGGCGCTTCGCGGTCTCGAGCTCGGTGAGGTGATAGTAGAGGGCACCGTCGCCGCTGTAGCAGACGACCTTGCGATGCGGCGCGGCGCATTTAGCGCCGAGGGACGCCGGAAAGGCCCAGCCGAGCGAGCCGGCAGCGCGCAGGTACGTCTGCCCGGCGCCGTTGAGATCGACGAGCGTCGATGTCCAGATGCCGGAATAGCCGGTGTCGGCGACGAGGATGGCATCGGCGGGCAGCGCCTTGCTGATCTCCGCGCAGAGCCGGTCGGGAAGGATCGGTGCGCTGTTGCTCGCCAGCAGCGGCGCTCGCTCGGCGCGCCATTCAGACATCCGCCGCGCGGCGCTCTCGGCGTAGGCGGAATCGCGCGCGGGTTTGCCGATCGCTTCGGTGAGCAGCGCCAGTGTCGTTTTGGGATCGCCCATGAGCCCGAGCGTATTGGGATAGGAGCGACCAAGCTCGATCGGATCGACGTCGATCTGTACGACAGGCGTGTCGATCGGCGGGATGCGCCAGGCGTACGTGACCTGATCGCCGGTGTGGCAGCCGACGAACAGCACGAGATCGGCTTCGTGCACGATGCGATTGGCAGGTGGCGCCGCATAATCGCCGACTGTGCCGATGGCGAGCTTGTGGCGCGTCGGAATGAGACCATAAGCACCGAGCGAGACGCCGATCGGCGCCGCGAGCCGTTCGCCGAGGGTCAGAAGCTCCGCGCCGCAGTTCGAAGCGGTGGCGCCGGCGCCAGCGATGATCGCGACACGCTTCGCCGCGAGGATGGCCTTGGCGGCGCGCGAGATGTCGTCGGCCGGGGGCGCTGGGCGATGCGGCGGCATGCGCATGTCGAGCGGCGATGCCGCGCTCACCGGCTCGCTGACCTGACCCATCTCCACGACCTCGGCAATGCGCCCGTTGAGATCGAGATGCACGGGGCGCGGCGAGCCGGTCATGGCTGCGCGCCAGGCCTGCCGAAACAGGCGCGGCAGGTCGGCAGCGGAGTCGACTTCGGCCGCGAACTTGGTGACGGCGGTAAAGAGCGGTGCGTGCGGTAGCTCCTGGTAGGCATTGCGATGCTGGAGCGACGGAATCTTGCGGCCGGTGAGTGCGATCACGGGGCTGCGCCCGAGATAGGGGTCCTGCAAGCCGGCGGCGAGGTTCGCCGCGCCGACGGACTGCGCGAAGCAGATGCCGGGACGGCCGGCGATGCGCGCGTAGCCGTCAGCCATGTAGACGGCGGACTTCTCTGTGTGAGCGAGAACGCGCGTGACGCCGAGCACACCGAGCTCGATCAGCGTCCGGCGCAACACGGCATCGATCCAGAAGACGTGCGTGGTGCCCGTTGCGTGGATCGTGCGCGCCAGCCATTCGGCGCCAGTGATGGGTTCGGCAGGGGCGTCCGGCATGTTTCCTCGCGAGCAGGCTTATTGTGGGTGCCGAGGACTATAGCAAGGCGTTCCGGCGCGGTCAGGCGGATCGGTGCATGGCACCCCTCCGTCATGACCTGGGAGGCGCACGCTGCCCGTGCTAAGGAGGGCAATCAGCGCGCAATGTGAGGCAGAAAGAGGTTCCGAATGGCGCTCCCCGTACCGACACTCGATCATGTCGTCATCAATGCCCGCAATGACATCGACGGCGCCGCCGACACTTTTCGGCGACTCGGCTTCACGCTCACCGAACGCGGCTATCACACGCTCGGCTCGATGAATCATCTCGCGATGTTCGGCACGGACTATCTCGAGCTGATCGCCGTGCCCAAGGATGCTCCGCCGGACGTGCGCCCGGATGTCCAGGCCTCGCCGTTCGGGTTGAATGGCTTCGTGTTCGGGACGGAAGACTCCGCTGCGCTCCATGCGGCGCTGAGTAGTGCGGGTGTCGACGCCAAGCCGCCGCGCGAGTTCTCGCGGCCCGTGCGACTCAACGGTGAGGAGCGCCAGGCGACGTTCCGCACGGTCTCGATCCCCGAGAGCGATACGCCGTATGGGCGCATCTATTATTGCCATCATCTGACGCGCGATCTCGTATGGCGGGACGAGTGGCGCCGGCACGCGAATGGCGTCGTGGCGGTTGCGCGCGCCGTGTTCGTGCATCCCGATCCGGTGGCTGCCTCGCAGCTTTATGCGCGGATGTTCGGTGCGGAGGCCGTGCGCGATATCGACGGCGGCAAACGCGTCGTCGTGGCCCAGACCAATCTAGACATCGTGACGGAAGCGACGGCGCGGCGAGAGTTTGGTGATGGTTTGGCCGATGCGGTGGGACGCGCGACGTACATGGCCGCGCTCGGCTTCCGCACGGTGTCTGTGAAGCGCGCTGGCGACGCGCTCAAGCAGAACGGCATTCCATTCACGGAGGCGCGTGGCGGCCTGCTGGTGCCGGCGCGCGCAGCCTTCAATGCGACGCTGATGTTTGGGGAGTAGGACACGGCCTCACTATTTGCGCAACGCGTCCCTCCCCCCTTCTGGGGGAGGTTAGGAGGGGGGATTGCAGACCATCAGCGGGTGGGGTTCCCCCACCCCTAACCCCTCCCCACAAGGGGGAGGGGGACAGTGTCGCCGCACTGAAGAGTCTAAATCACGCCTTTGCTCTTCAGCGATTTGATGTCTGCTTCGCCATAGCCGAGTCCGGCGAGTACCTCGGCCGTGTGCTCGCCGAGTTCCGGTGTGGCATCGAGTGCTTCCGGCTGCGGATAGCGGGACATGTTGATCGGCTGGCCGACGACTTTCGTGTCGCCGATCTTGGGGCTGTGCATCTTGCGCGCGATGCCGAGGTGCTGCACCTGCGGCTCGGCGAAGGTCTTGTCGATCGTGTTGATCGGACCGCACGGTACGCCGGCCTTGTTGAGCGCGGCGATCCAGTGCGCGGACGTGTTCGTCCTCGTGCGCGCGGCGAGCTTCTCGTTGAGCACCTTGCGGTTCGCGGAACGCTTGGCGCCCGTCGCATAGTCGGGATCGCTGAGGAGATCGGCGGCCTCGAGCGCCTCGCAGGCGCGCTTGAACATGTGATCGCCGGAGGCCGCGATGTTGATGTAGCCGTCGCTCGTCTGGAAGACGCCGGTCGGGATGCTCGTCGGGTGATCGTTACCGGCCTGCCCCGGCACCTCGCTCTTCATGAGCCAGCGCGCGGCCTGGAAGTCGAGCATGAAGATCTGCGCTTCGAGGAGTGAGGTGTGCACCCACTGGCCTTTACCGGAGCGTTCGCGTTCGTAGAGCGCCAGCATGATGCCTTGCGCGAGCAGGAGACCGGAGGTCAGGTCCGCAATGGGAATGCCGACACGCACGGGACCTTGACCGGGGAGCCCCGTGATCGACATGAGCCCGCCCATGCCCTGGGCGATCTGGTCGACGCCGGGGCGCGTCGCATCGGGGCCTGACTGCCCAAAGCCGGAGATCGAGCCGTAGATGATGCGCGGATTGATCTTGACGACGCTGTCGTAGTCGACACCGAGGCGCAGCTTCACGCCGCTGCGATAGTTCTCGACGATCACGTCCGCGTCTTTGGCGAGCGCCATGAAGATCGCCTTGCCCTCCGCGCTCTTGAGATTGAGCGTCATGGAGCGCTTGTTGCGATGGAGGTTCTGGAAGTCGAAGCCGTGGCGCCGTCCGCCCATGGGATCGACGTCGCCGTCCGCGGGCGGCTCGATCTTGATCACGCTCGCACCCCAATCGGCGAGCTGGCGCACAGCCGTCGGACCGGCGCGGTGCGCGGTCAGATCGAGAACGCGGATATGGGCGAGGGGCAGGGCGGCGCGTGCGCTCGGGCTCTCGGACATGGGGATCCTCCTTCGGGGCCGCGTCATGGGCGCACGGCACTCGCGCGAGAGAGTACGCCTCGCCGATGCCCGCGGGCAACGGGCCTTAGCCGCGCCGAGGCTTTGCTGCTATGCGTTCGGCGGCGCCGCTTGACGCCGGCTGTCCGTTCGCGCTCTTAGGCGCCTCGCATTGGAATTCCGGAAGTCCGCAGCATGGCCAGCGAACCAGCACCGAGCGCCAAGCTCTCGTCGGCCATGGCCTTCGGCCTGCTCATCGTGATCGCCTTCTCGTGGGGTCTGAGCTGGCCGGTCAACAAAGCCATTCTCTCCTATGTCTCGCCGCTGTGGGCCGTCGCGACGCGCCTCTGGGTGGCGGCGGCCGTGCTCGCGGTGATCTGCCTGCCGATCGGCAAGCTTCGTCTGCCGCCGCGCCAGGACCTGCCCATGGTGGTGAGCCTCGCGGTCCTGCACATGGGGCTGTTTGCGTCGCTCACCAGTCTCGGTCTCGTCTATGTCTCGGCCGGGCGCACGGTGCTCGTCGCATACACGACGCCGCTGTGGGTGTTCCCGCTCGCCTGGCTTTTCGCTGGCGAGGCGCTGACGGGGCAACGCCTCGTTGCGATTGCGAGCGGGATGCTCGGCCTCGCGCTGCTGGTCAATCCGCTTGCTATCAATTGGAGCGACAGCGGCGTGCTCACAGGGCACGCGCTCATCTTGCTCGCGGCCGTCTCCTGGGCGATCAGCATCGTCTACACGCGCTTGCATAAGTGGGCGGCGACGCCGTTCGACCTGCTGCTCTGGCAGCTTTTGCTCGGCGCTGTCCTAACCTCGGCGGCGGCACTGCTCTTCGAGGGCCGGCCGGTGATTGACGTGACGCCGCACTTCATCGTGCTGCTGCTCTATGGCGGGACGATCAGCACGTCGCTTGCCTACTGGGCGCTCAGCACGGTCAACCGCTCGCTGCCGGCGACGACGACGGCACTCGGCCTGCTCGCCGTGCCGGTGTTCGGTGTGATCGCCTCGATGGTCACGCTCGGCGAGGCGTTCGACGCCGTCACGCTCACGGCGCTTCTCCTCATCGTCGGCGGCATCGCGATCGGGACCATGCCGGGGCGGCATGTGGACCGCAAAGCCGAGACAGCTTCCTCCTCTCGTCCGGACTGAAGTGCGGGCGCCCTGATTGGGACTCTCACGAGCAGCAGAATGCATGAGCAACCGCGAGGTTATCGGCGCGCGAAGAGAAGCGATGGCAGCGCGCGTGCGAAGCTTGTGCGGAGTAGTCGGTGATTAACTTCCTTAACTTATGGTTGCGCAGAGGTTGCGGCACTGCAGCAAACGAACTAGAGATAATCACGTGCACGAAAATTGCTGGATAGGAGTGCAGTGATGCGTCGGTCCCTGCTCGTCCTCATGATTTCAGGCATATCTACGGGTGCCGTGGCCTCGGGCTACGCGCTGTGGTCCTACATGAGTGATCCGACCGACACCGTCGCGGCGTCGGCGATCGCTCCGGCCGGCGGGACCAGCAAGTCTGCACCGAAGCTCGCCGCACTCACGCCGCCGCCCGTCGCGATGCCGCCCGGCACATCGTCTCTCCTGGCTATCGAAGTGGCGCGCATCGACGCGAGCGGGCCTTCCGTGCTCGCGGGCCGCTCGCCGCCGCATCACAAGGTCACGATCCTGGCCAATGGACGCGAGGTCGCGAGCGTGATGGCGACGGATGAGGGCCAATGGTCGGCCATCGTTCCCGATGGCATCGCGGCAGGTCCTCTCGAGCTCTCCATCACATCACAACCCAAGGAAGGCGGGGCGACCGTTCGCGGCGCATCGCGCCAGGTCGTCGTGCCCGAAGGCAGGCCGCAACTCGCGACGGCGCCAAGCCGGCCGCACGCGCAGACGGCAGCAGCAGAGACAAGGTCGCCCACACCGCGCGCCGCGCCACAGGCGATCGAGCGGCCGTCGCCGTCTCCGGTACGCGCGCGTCCTGAGAGCGAAGATGCTGCGAACAAGCGGGCGCTCGCCGAGTTCGAAGCCCTGGTCGAGCGGACGCGCAAGGAAATGCGCACGCAGCAGCAGCCTGCGGACACCAGCCGGACGACGGCAGATGCGCGCGCGGCAAAGGCGCCGAACTCTCCGCCATCAGTATCATCGTCGGGGACGACGTACGCACCTGCCGCTGGGCCGACACACACACCTTCTGTGCCGGCGGCGCCTGCTTCGGCTTCGTCGACGGCGGGCGTATCTCTGCGCACGGCCGAACGCTCGGGCAGCACGCAACCTGCTCAGACGGCGCTCGAGACGAGGCTTGCCGGCGTGCTACCGCCGACAGCTCCAGCGCCGGCCGCGCCGCCGCCGCCAAGCAACCGTCCGACGCCAGCCGCGATGTCGGCGCCGATCCCGGTGCCGATCACGTTTGAGACGGACGAGGATCTGCTGACGGACAACGGCGAGCGAGCGGCGGCGCTCCTCGCCGAATACCTGAAGCTGAAGCAGCCAGCCGGGATTACGCTGTCGGGCCACGCCGATGCGCGCGGGTCCGACGGGTACAACATGCGCCTGTCGCTCAAGCGGCTCAAAGCCATCGAGCGCTATCTCCGCGCGGCCGGGTACTCGGGCGCGCTCTCGCTCGTCCCGCGCGGCAAGCGCGAACCGTATCAGGGCGTCGACCGGCGCCACCTGCCGCTGCGCGAGATCTACCAAGCCGACCGTCGCGTCGAGCTGAGGATCACGCCGTAGCCTCGCCCCGCATGCCGGCACGACTGCCGCATCCTGTTCCCTACCAGGGATCGAAGCGTGCGCTTGCTCAGCGCATCGGTCTCTGTGTGCCGCGCGATGTCGACGTCTGGTTCGAGCCCTTTGCCGGCTCGGCAGCCATGACACTGTGGGCGCTCGAAGCACGGATCGCCCGGCACTACGTGATTGCGGACGTGCTCGCGCCGATCACCGCGCTCTGGCGGTCGATCATCGAGGCGCCCGAGGAAACGGGGCAGCGCTATCGCGAGATTTGGGGCGGACAGAGGCCGGGTGATCGCGGCTACTTCAATGCCGTGCGCACGCGCTACAATGCCGAAGGCAATCCAGTCGATCTGCTCTATCTCATCTGCCGCTGCGTCAAGAATGCCGTGCGGTTCAACGCGGCGGGACACTTCACGCAATCCGTCGATCAGAGACGCCTCGGCATGGCGCCCCAACGAATGGCGACGGCCATCGCCGCGGCATCCGCGCTCATGCGCGGGCGGACCGAAGTGCGCCACGGTGACTGGCTGGAGACGACCGCGGATGCGGGGCCGCGCGATTTCCTCTATCTCGATCCGCCCTATCTCGGCACGACCGTGGGGCGTGACCGGCGCTATGTGCGGCAGCTTCAACAGGCGGATCTGATCGCGGGCCTCGAAGGCCTGCGCGCGCGCGGCGTGCGCTTCGCCCTCTCTTATGACGGCATGACCGGCGGCCGGACCTACGGCGCGCCATTGCCGGAGGCGCTCGGCCTCACGCGGCTGCTGCTGGATGCGGGGACCTCCGCGCAGGCCACGCTCTCCGGGCGCAGCGAGCGTACCGTCGAGAGCCTCTATCTCTCGCCCGGTCTCGGGCCGCCATCCGTACCTTCCGAGGATTTGATTGGCACAGTACAGGGCGTGGGATCAGACTGCCGCGACCGGCACTGAGGCAGATGGAGCATGACCAATGATACTCGGGATGTCGCTCTCCGCATTCACGACATTGCACGTCATCATCAGCCTTCTCGCGATCGCGCTTGGCCTCGTCTGGGTGGCTGACCTTCTCCGCGGTCGCCAGTCGGCGCTCATTGCGGGGCTGTTCCTGCTCACGACCATTCTGACCAGCGTCACCGGATTCATGTTCCCGGCTTCGGCGGTCACGCCGGCCCACATCGTCGGGGCCATTTCGCTGGTGGCGCTCGCGCTGGCGGTCGCTGGGCTCTACGCGTTCGGTCTCAGGGGCGTCTGGCGGCCGGTCTATATCGTGACGGCCGTGCTTGCGCTCTACCTGAATGTCTTCGTCGGCGTGGTCCAGGCCTTCCAGAAGATCGGTCCGCTGAATGCTCTTGCGCCGACGCAGTCCGAGCCGCCGTTCGCCATCGCGCAGACGGTCGTGCTCGTGCTCGCGCTCGTTGTCGGGTGGCTGGCCGTCCGCCGCTTTCGCGGCGGTGCGACCATGGCTTAGCCGTGCTTTGCGAGCTGAGGCTGCTTCGGAGCGGCCTTGAGCTCGTCGATGAGGATTTGCGTCTCA
Source organism: Hyphomicrobiaceae bacterium (assembly GCA_035565975.1). Taxonomy (GTDB): domain Bacteria; phylum Pseudomonadota; class Alphaproteobacteria; order Rhizobiales; family Hyphomicrobiaceae. The sequence continues at coordinate 17,672 of DATMRT010000051.1, read as the reverse complement.
TGCGCCCGCGGCTTCGAGAGCGGCGCCAGGATGCGATAGGCCACTGGCACAAGAAGCAGCGTGAAGATCGTCGCGAAGCCGAGGCCGCCGATGATCACCCAGCCGAGCGCGAGGCGTGCCTCTGCACCGGCGCCTGTCGCGATGACGAGCGGGAAGGCGCCGACGACGGCCGCGATTGCCGTCATCGACACGGGCCTCAGACGGGTGACTGCGGCTGTGCGGATCGCATCTCCGACGCTCATCCCCTCGTCACGCTTCTGATCGGCGAACTCGACCATGAGAATGCCGTTCTTCGCCATGACGCCCACCAATAGGACGAGGCCGATCTGGCTGTAGACGTTCAATGAGCCGCCCGAGAGCAGTATGGCGAATACGGCCGCTGCCAGTCCAAACGGCACGGTCACCATGATGACGAGGGCGCTGATGACGTTTTCGAATTGCGCCGCGAGCACCATGAACACGACCAGGAACGCAACCGCGAAGACGAACGTCGTGCTCTGCGCCGTCTCGCTGAGCGTCTTGGCCTCGCCGAGCAGCGTGATCGACATATCCGGGCCGAGCACTTCGGGTGCGACCGTGCGCAAAGCCTGCACGGCGTCACTGAGGTAGACGCCGTCATCGAGCTGCGCGCTCACCGGAACGGCGCGGCGGCGGCCTTCGCGGGCGAGTGTCGGCGCGATGGCCACTTCCTCCATCTTCACGAGCGTCGACAGTGCCACGAACCGGCCGTTGCCTGTTTTCACGAACAGGTTGTTGAGGTCGGAGGGGTCGTCGATCGGGCGTCCACCCGGCTTGACCTGAATCTCGACGATCTCCTCGCCGACGAATAGGTCGGCCGCTTTCGAGTAGTCGACCATGGTGTTGATGAGACTCGTGATCGCATCGATCGGCACGCCGAGTTTGGTCGCGGCCTCACGGTCGATACGTACCGAAAGCTGCGGCTGCGTTGTGTCGAAGTCGGTGCGTGCGCTGCGGAAGCCGGGCGTCTGCGACAGCTTCTGCGCAAGCGCCGTCGCGCCATCCGCGATCTTGGTATAGTCCGTGCCCGTAACGGCGAACCTGAGACCCTGGCCGCCGCCGCGAATACCGAGGCTGTTCGGCGAGGATGTCGAGATTGAGAGGCCCGCGATGTTGGCAAACTTCGCCTGCAGCTCGGCCTGGATTTCCTGCTGGCTGCGTTTGCGTTCGCGCCAGGGGGCGAGCGGCGCCACGATGGAGGCACGGTTGGGACTGCCGCGCCCGACGGTCGTCAGGATGCCCGTGATCTCGCCCTTCTTCTTGAGCTCCTCGAGCGCTTCCTCGACCGGCACGATCTTCTTCGCCACATAGTCGAGGTTGGCGCTCTGCTGCGCGCTGATGTTGATGTTGATCACACTGCGATCTTCGGTCGGCGTGATCTCGCTCGGCACCAGACGGAAAGCCCCGTAGGCAGCGACGGCGAACGCGAGACAGATGGCGACGAAGATCCAGCGGAACCTCAGACACAGCTCCAGCACGCGCGCATAGAATCTGCCGAAGGCGGTCGCGACGCGGTCGAGGCGGCTAGGCGTCTCGCGCGGGGCGTGGTGCCCCGTGCCGATTTTGGCCGCGAGCATGGGACACAGCGTCAGCGCGACAAAGGACGAGACGGTCACGGAGAACGCCATCACGAAACCGAATTCGGAGAACAGGTTGCCGACGATGCCGGGCATGAACGAGACCGGGATGAACACGGCGACGAGCGTCGCCGTCGTCGCCAGCACGGCGAACACGATTTCACGCGTGCCGAGGACGGCAGCAGCTCGCGGGCCGGCTCCCATGGTGCGGTGGCGGGCAATGTTCTCGATGACGATGATGGCATCGTCGACGACGAGCCCGGTCGCCACGACGAGCGCGAGCAGCGTGATGATGTTGAGCGAGAACCCGGCCATCCAGATCGCCGCGAGCGTGCCGATGAGCGAGATCGGGATCGCGATCGTCGGCGCGATCGTCGCGTGAATCGAGGCCAGGAACAGCAGGATCACGATCACGACGATCACGCTCGCGATCACGAGCGCGATGACGACCTCGCGTACCGCTTCCTCGATGAAGACGGCGTCGTCCGAGATGATCGAGATGTCGACGCCGGGCGGCAGGCTGCGCTTCAGCTCGGTTATGGCGGCGCGTATGCCGTCCGAGATGCCGATGGTGTTCGACTGCGCCTGGCGCACGATCTCCATGCCGACGGCCGTCTTGCCGTCGAGCCGCGTGATGGCCGACGCCTCCTGGTATCCCCAGCGGACGAACGCGACATCCGAGACGCGCGTCGTCGAATTGAGCTCGAGAGCGCCCACTTCCTCAGGTGTCTGGATAGGCGCTTCGGCCTTGACGAGGAGCCGTTGTGTCGGGTTGTCGAGCGCGCCCGACGGGCCCGTAACGGACGCCTTGCCGATCGCGGCCATCAGGTCGGAGAGCGAGAGGCCACGCCCGGCGAGCGCGACCTGATTGACGCGCACCTCGATCGTGCGCGCGCGCAGGCCGTAGGACGTGGCGGAAGCGACGCCCTCCACGGCGGCGAGCCGGTCCTCGATGACATTGTTGACGAGGTCCGTGAGTTCGCTCTCGGAGAGCTTCTCGGCGGAGATCACGAGGCGCATGATCGGCGAAGCGTCAGCGTCAGCCTTGACGACGGAGGGATCGTCGCGCATGTCCTCGGGAAGCTGACGCCGGATGCCGGACACGGCATCGCGCACGTCCATCGCCGCCGACTCGAGGTTCGTGCTGCTCGAAAATTCGATCGTCACGCGGCTCGAACCATAGGACGAGGTGGACGAGATCGATGTGACGCCCTGCACGCGCGAAACCGCGCTCTCGATGATCGCGGTGATCTGCGCGTCCATGGTCTCCGGCGTCGCGCCCTCGTAGCTCGCGCGCACCGTCACAATGGGGCGGTCCACGTTCGGCAGCTCGCGAATCTCGATACCCTGGAGCGCTGTATAGCCGGCGACGATGATGAGCAGGTTCAGCACCACCGTGAGCACCGGTCGGCGGATGAAGGTGCCAACCCAGCCGCCGTCGTCACCGGGCATGGGGCGCTGGTCGTTCGCTGGCGACGTCATGGCAGCATAACCTCAAGTCGGAGAGAGGTGAGAAGGGATGGCCGCGCGTGCCTGCCTCAGGAGGCCGGCTGCGGTTGGACGGTCTGGCCGGCGCTGAGCTGATCACCGCCCTCGTAGATGACCTTGTCACCCGCATTGAGCTTGGCATCGACCATCACTCGATCGCCCGTGCGCGAGATGATGGCGATGTTGACGCGTTCGACTTTGTTGTCGGCCGTCATGCGCCACACATAGGCGCCGCGCCGGTCCCATTGCACGGCGAGGCCCGGAACCTGCGGAGCTTTCTGTCCGACGAGATTGACGCTGATCGAGAAGGTGGAGCCGGGGATGAGAACCAGCGTTGGATTCGGGATCGCAGCGCGCACGGCAAGCGTACGGGTATCGGGATCGATGCGGGTGCCGACGGCGTCGATTGCACCTTCAAAGATCTGTCCCGCGCGCGTGACGAGGCTCGCGCGGACCGGCAAGCCTGTTTTGATCAGTGTCGCAACCGACTCCGGCACGGAGAACTCGACGAGAATGGCCGTGCGATCATCGAGCGTGGCGATCGGCGTGCCGGCCGCGATGTAGTCACCAATCTGCAAATTCGTGAGACCCACGATGCCGGCGAACGGCGCGCGGATGGTCATACGGCCGAGCTCCTCGCGCGCGCGACGGAGCGCAGCATCAGCCACCTTGAGGGCGGTATCGGCCTCGGAGCGCGCAACGCGGGTGACCACGCCCTCGTTGAGCTGCTTCAGACGCTCGACGGCATCGGCCGCCTGGGCGCGCTGGGCTTCCGCGGTCTCGACGGCGATCTGCTCGGTCTCGGCATGGAGCTGGACGAGCGGCTGGCCCGCCTCGACCATCTTGCCGCCTTCGAACAGGACCTTCTCAACGATGCCCGCGTGCTGCGTGGCGATCGTCACCTGGCGACGCGCGCGCCCCGAGCCCACGGCGGCGACGCGCTCGTTGATCGGAACGATCTGGACATCGGCGAGCGTGACCGGCGGCGGCCCGACAGGGCGTCCCCGGCGGCGCTGCGCATCAGCGGTGCTCGCCGTAATCGTCAGGATGCCCAGCATGGCCGCGAGCATGAGCGTTATGGCGGCAGGCGTTCGGGCATTCTTCATCGGCAGCATTCCACGCTTCATGGGTCCACCCCTCGAATCTGATTGCGCGCCCCGCGAAGTATGGCGCGCACGGTCCACCCCCGTGTGACTATACGGACTGAGAACGCGCCAAGCACCCCTATCCGTCGCGGCTTCAATTGCCTAGAGGACATGGCGGCCTTTACGGCTTGTCCGCGCGATGCGATTAGGCTGGCCGATCAAGACGAGGGAAAGTCAGGCGATTCTAGGCGGTCGCAGGATTTCGGGGGTGCGCGACCATGGATGCCGTCGTCGACACCTAGAGCGGAATCGGGTGCATCGCGAGATAGTCGCGGATCGAGGCGATCAGCGTCGCGATTCCGATGAGAGCGAGCGTCGCCATGGCGGCGTGTCGGAAGTGACGCGCCCCGCCTACAGCGAAGTAGCGGCTCCCGAGCAGAATGGAGCCGCCGTAGATCGGCAGCAGCAGGAGACCGGTCACGATCGCCTGTTTCGTGAACAGGCCGAAGTACAGAAGTGGCAATAGCGACGAGAGGGACACTGCTGTCATGAGGGCGAGCACGTTGCCGCGCTGCTGGACCGGCGTGCCCGGCCGGGAGAGGATGACGCCGACGACGGGTGGCCCGCCAATGCCGGCCGAACCTTGGATCAGGCCGCCGGCGACGCCCGCGCCGATGAGGATCGGGCGGCCCACTTCCTGCTCGAGGCGCCATCCGCGCATGAGCATGGCGACCATGATCACCACGAGCAGCGAGATCACGATCTTCATGAGACCAGGGCTGACATGGACGAGGATCCATGTGCCAAGCGGCGCACTGAGCAGGATCGCCAGGGAGATCGGCACGACGATCGGGCGCTCGGACGTCCTGATCGCATCAGGCAGGAGCTGGAACAGCGTCGGGATGCCAACGACGCTCATCGCCGCTACGGCAAGGCGCGGCTCATACGCGAGGCTGAGCACCGGAATAGTCACCAGCGCGGCGCCGAAGCCGACGAAGCCGCGCATGAACCCGCCGACGAGTGTCGCCAGGCAAACGGCCGCCAGTCGGGCGTCGAGCGGCACCCCGAAGAATTCCGGCACGATATTCCTCCCGGGCCTGACTCCAGCGGCATGATGGCCGCAAGTGCAGCTGTTGACCAGCGCGCGGACGGAAAGGAGGCGCGTCAAGGATGCATGGAGCGGGTTGGGTCTTATTTCAGCGTCGCCCGCTTCTTCGCCAGCGCGCGATCGACGAAGCCCAGGCGGTCCTGCCCCCAATAGATGATGCCGTCGAGCACGAAGGACGGCGCGCCGAACACGCCAAGCGCCAGAGCCTCGTCGCTGTAGGTGCGATAGAGCTCCTGCACGCGCGGGCTCTTCTCGGCAGCCAGGAGGCTCGCGCCGTCATAGCCGTTCTCGTCGGCGATCTGGCGGCGCACCTCGGGAGAGGCGATGTCGCGCTCTTCCGCCCACACGGCGCGCAGGATCGCATGGGAGAGCGGGAAGGCATCGAGACCCTGATCCTGTGCCGCGATCACCATCCAGCCCGCGTACTTGTTCCAGTCCGGATCGGCGGGAATCTGGTGCGGATAGTACCGGGGCTTGAGCACAAGAGGCATCCCGAGATATTCGCTCCAGCGGGCGAGTTCGAGGTCGTGATAGTTGCGTCGGGGCGCGACGCGCGTGCGGATCGGCACGCCGCCGGTCTTCGGCACGACAGCCTGGAAGTCGAAAGGCTTCAGCAGCAGGCGCACGCGATGGCGGCGGACGATGTCCTGAAGCTGGGGGCCAGCGAGGTAGGCCCATGGCGAGGACAGGCTGTAGTAGCAGTGAAGATCGATCATGAGCGCGCCTCTGGCGTGGACGGGAAGCGGAGACCAGAATGGCCGAGATCTGGCAGGGCGTGAAGAGCGCACGCGATGAAGGGGCGCTTGCCGATCTGGCGGCGCGCGCCCGCCATGATCTTCAGATGCTCAACTATCCGCCAGCCGACTGGGTTCCTGAGGGCGCGGCTCCGGATGGTAGCCCGATGCTCGACGTGCTGGTCGTCGGCGGCGGCATGTGCGGCCAGACGGCGGCTTTCGCCCTTCAGCGCGAGGGCGTGCGGAAGGTGCGCGTGATCGATCGCAATGCGCGCGGCGAGGAAGGCCCCTGGGGCACGTACGCGCGCATGGAGATCCTGCGCTCGCCCAAGCAGCTGACGGGGCCCGATCTCGGGGTGCCCTCGCTGACGTTTCGTGCGTGGTACGAGGCGCAGCACGGCGCCGAGGGCTGGGCGCATCTCTATAAGGTCGGTCGCATCGACTGGCGCGACTATCTCGTCTGGGTGCGCGAGACGGTCGGCGTCGAGGTCGAGAACGGCACGGCGCTCCTCGCGGCGGAACCGACAGCCTCGGGCGTGCGCGCGACGATCGAGCGGGCTGGCGTGCATGAGAACGTCTGGACGCGCAAGCTCGTGCTCGCGGGTGGCCGCGATGGTGCGGGCGCATTGCGGATACCGCATTTTCGGGGGCTGGATCGCGCAACCGCCGAAGAGCGAGCACGCGTGCGGCACTCGACGGATGGCATTGAGCCCGAAGAGTTCGCTGGCCATCGCGTCGGCGTGCTCGGCGCGGGTGCCTCGGCCTTCGACTGCGCGGCAACGGCGCTCGAAGGCGGGGCGGCCGAGGTCACGATGTTCGTGCGCCGGCCGTATCTGCCGCAGGTCAACAAGTCGAAAGGCGCGAGCTACCCCGGATTCCTGCGTGCGTTCTCAAACCTGAGCGATGGCGACCGCTGGCGGCTCCAGACGTACATCTTCGGCGAGCAGGCGCCGCCGCCGCACGAGTCGGTCCTGCGCTGCGACGTGCATCCGAATTTCTCGATCCGCTTCTCGGAAGCGTGGACGGACGTGGCGCCAAGTGTCGATCGCGTGAGTGTTACGACGGCCAAGGGCCACTATGACTTCGACAGTGTGATCCTGGCTACCGGCTTCGAGGTCGATCTCGCGAAGCATCCCCTCCTCGCGCCGCTCGCTGACGAGATCCTTCTCTGGCGCGACAGAATCCCAGTCGAGCTTGCCGCTCAGGATGCGGAGTGCGCGCGCCATCCTTATCTCGGTAGGGGCTTCGAGCTGATCGCGCGCGATGCCGGGCGCGCGCCGGGTCTCGACCGTATTCATATGTTCAACGTCGGCGCCACCATGAGCCATGCGGCGCTCGCCGGTGACATTCCCGGCCTGCAGATCGGCGCGCGGCGGCTCGCGAACGCCATCGTGTGCGATCTCTTCGAGGAGGATCTGCCGGCGCTCGAGGCGCAGCTCAGGGCGCATGACGAGCGTGAGCTGGCGCCAACACGCTATCTCGTGCCCTGATCATTCCTCGCGGAAAGCTTCGTCGCGGCCCTTGCGGATCGAGGGCAGCAGCACGGCGAGCATGAAGAGCAGGCTGAGGAGCAGGAAGCCCGCGCAGACGGGCCGCTCGACGAAGACCCACCAGCTCCCGCGCGAGACGACAAGCGAACGGCGGAAATTCTCCTCGATGTGCGGGGAGAGAATGACGCCGAGGATGAGCGGCGCCGGCTCGCAGCCGATCTTCGGCAGCAGATAGCCGACGACGCCGAAGAGCGCCATCACCAGAACATCGAACGTCGAGTTCTGCACGCTGTAGGCGCCGATGCAGCAGAAGATGAGAATGGCGAGGTAGAGCCAGCGATAGGGAATGGTCAGCAGCATGACCCAGATGCGGATCAGCGGCAGGTTGATGATGACCAGCATGAGATTACCGATCCACATCGAGGCGATCATCGCCCAGAAGAGATCGGGCCGCTCGGTCATCAGCTTGGGGCCTGGCACGATGCCGTGGATGGTCATGGCGGCGAGCATGAGCGCCATGACCGCGTTGGATGGCAGGCCGAGCGTCAGCAGCGGGATGAACGACGTCTGCGCGCCGGCATTGTTGGCGGCCTCGGGCGCCGCAACGCCCTCCACGGCGCCGTTGCCGAATTCCTGCGGGCGCTTCGACCATTTCTTCTCGATGACGTAGGCGCCGAACGAGGCGATCAGGGCGCCGCCGCCGGGCAGCACGCCGAGGAGCGAGCCGATCACCGTGCCGCGCAGGGCTGCCGGCGTCGCGCGCCGCACTTCCTCACGGTTTGGCCAGAGCGAGGTCACCGGCTGTATATCCGGTTTGCCGAACGTGCGTGCGAGATTGGAGATCACCTCGCCGACGCCGAAGAGGCCCATGGCGAGCGCGACGAAGCTGATGCCCTCGGAAAGCTGGGGAAGGCCGAAGGTGAAGCGCGATTGGCCGGTGGTGATGTCGGTACCGGCGAGGCCGAGCGTGAGCCCGACGAGCACCATGACGATCGAGCGCACGACCGAGCCCTGCGCCAGCACCACGGCGGCGATGAGCCCGAAGATCATGAGGCCGAAGTAGTCGGGCGACTGGAATGTGCTCGCGATCCACACCATGGGTCCGGAGAAAATCGCGATGACGAATGTCGCCACCGAGCCGGCGAAGAACGAGCCGACCGCCGCGATGGCGAGCGCGGCGCCGGCGCGGCCGCGCCGTGCCATGGCGTGCCCATCGAGGCAGGTGACGACGGAGGAGCTTTCGCCCGGAATGTTCACGAGGATGGCAGTCGTCGAGCCGCCGTACTGGGCGCCGTAGTAGAGGCCCGCGAGCATGATGAGCGCCGCCACGGGTGGCAGCGTGAACGTGATCGGCAGCAGCATCGCGATGGTCGCTACGGGACCGAGGCCCGGAAGCACGCCGACGAGTGTCCCGATCAGCGCGCCGATGAAGCAGAAGAACACATTCTGCAGCGTGAGCGCTTGCTCGAAGCCGAATACGAGTTGGCCGAAAAGCTCCATTGCCGGCGGCCTCAGTGCCACCAGACGGGGATGGCGATCTGCAGGAAGTGGACGAACAGGGTCCACGAGAAGGCGGAGAGAAGCACGCCCGAGACGACGAGCGAAAGGAGCGTATTACCGTACGCGGCCGGTCCGGCGACGATGACCGTGGCGACGATGGCGACCAGGAGCCCGGCCCGCTCGAGCAGCAGGGCAAACGTCACGATGCCGCAGACGACCAGCACCAGCGGGCGCCAGGCAATGTTCGTGTCGACCGCCTCGAGCGATCGGCCGGCGCGTGCAACGAGGAGAAGCCCGAGACCGACGAGCAGCACGCCGATGACGAGTGGCACGTAGCCGGCGCCGATCCTGCCGCCGCGGCCAAGGCCGTAGTCGGCGCTGATGAAGAGGACGGACGCGGCGAACACGAGGGTCGCCACGCCTGCCCATAGATCGGTTTTGCCGAGCCATCCCCTGCCGATCTCTGCCGGCGGACGGGGTGCTCCTTCTGACGACATTGCCAAACCTCGACCGCCTACACGGGGTCTTCCATCAATCGATCGTCGCGCCCGACTTCTTGACGACCTCGGCCCACTGCGCGCGGTCCTTCTTGACCGTCGCCTTGAACTGGTCGGGCGTCTCGTAGCGGACGGCATTGCCGATGCCGGCGAGCTTGTCGACGATCTCCTTGTCCTGGAGCACCGTCTTGATCGCGGCATTGAATTTGGTGACGATCGCGGGATCGACACCCTTCGGCCCGAGGATGCCGTACCAGGTGACGCTCTCGAAGCCCGGCAGCGTCTCGCCGATCGTCGGAATGTCGGGCAGCAGCGGCACGCGCTTCGACGTCGACATGCCGAGCAGGCGGAGCGTGCCGGCCTTGTGCTGTCCGAGCACGGTCTGGAGCTGGGCGAACTGGCAGCAGGTCTCGCCGTTCAGCATGGCCTGGATGGCCGGCGGGCTGCCTTTGTAGGGAATGTGCACGAGGTCGATGCCCGCGGCGACGTTGAATTGCGCGAAGCCGAGATGCGTCGAGGCGCCGTTGCCGGACGAGCCATAGTTCTGCTTGCCCGGCTGCTTCTTCAGGATCTCGATGAACTCTTTGACGTTCTTTGCGTCGATAATCTTCGGATTGACCGTGAGCACGTTCGGTACGTCGACGATCGGAGAGACCGGCGTGAAGTCAGCCTCGACGTCGAAGCTCAGCTTCTTGTAGAGCGACGCGTTGATGCCGTGCGTGCCCGCTGTGCCGAAGACGTAGGTGTAGCCATCGGGCGCGGCCTTGGCGACGTACTCGGAGGCAAGATTGCCGCCGGCGCCGGCCTTGTAGTCGTAGATGATGGTGGTGCCGAGCGCCTTCTCGAGCGGCCCCTGGATGATGCGGGCGACGATGTCGATGCCCGAGCCGGCGGGGAAGCCCTGGACGATGGTGACGGGCTTCGATGGCCAGGACTGGGCTGCGGCGGTGCCGCAGAGCAGGGCCGATGCAGCGACAGCCGCAAGCGCGCGGCCGATCGTCATGAGGCGCGAAACGGACATAAGAGAACTCCATCCAACCTTTGTGAGACCGGCAACGATGGGCGCCGCCTACACGGCGCGTCAAGCCCGAATGTGTGGTGCGTACATGCTCAGATTACTGATTCCGGCTGGAGAATCGGCGCAAGTGCAGCCGAGATCGCGAGCGTGCGCCGGTCCGAGCCGCCCTGGCCGACGACCATGAAGCCGGTCGGTGCGTCGCCAGCGCGATGCATGGGGATCGAGATCGCGCAGCAATCGAGAATGTTGAACATCATCGGATTGCGCAGGATGAACAGGTTCGTGCGGACATAGACGTCATCGCTGGCGCCAACCTCGTCGATGCGCGGAGCGATGATGGCGGTCGTCGGCATGATGACCGCGTCGAAGTCGGCCGTGGCGTCGTTGTAGGCCGTAATCGCGGCGGCGCGCCGCTCGAGGAGGCCGATGTAGAAGGCCGCATCCTGCTCCGTGCCGCGCATGATGCGCGTGAGCACACGCTGATCGTACTGCTTGCCGCGTTTTGCGATCAGCTCGCGATGCCAGGCATAGCTTTCAGCGCCCGAGATGCCGCCCTTGTCCGTCATTTCGGCGATGCGCTTCAGGACAGGGAGTGGCGCGCGCGTGATGACGGCGCCGGCCGCAGACAGGCGGCTGAGCGCGGTGTCGAAAGCTGCTGCTACGTGCGCATCGAGACTGTCGAGGGCGACGGTCTCGGGCACGAGAAGGCGGAGGCTTTTCACCGGTACCGGCGGCAAAGGCGCAGGCATCTCGTTGGCGAAAATCGCGTCCATGATCGCGCAGCACTCGACGGTGCGCGCGAGCGGTCCGATCGAGTCGAGGGATTTGGAAAGTGGCACCACGCCATCGAGCGGTACGCGCCGCGCGGTCGGTTTCCAGCCGACAATGCCGTTGAAGCTGGCGGGCACGCGGCATGAGCCGCCCGTGTCGGTGCCGAGCGCGCCATGGGCCATGCCATCGGCGACAGCCACGCCCGAGCCGGACGACGAGCCACCCGGAACGCGGCGCTCGGCGCGTTGCCACGGCGAGGCCGGCGTGCCGTAGTGCGGGTTGATGCCGAGGCCCGAATAGGCGAACTCGGTCATGTTTGCGCGGCCGATGAAGACGAAGCCCGCACGCCGCAGGCGGGCGACTGCCGGTGCGTCGCGTTCTGCCGGAGGCGCATCAGCGAGCGCACGCGAGCCGGCCGTGGTGACCTCGCCGGCAATATCCGCGAGATCCTTGATCGCAATGGGAATCCCGGCATACGGCGATGGCGCGCCGCCCGCTTTCCGGAGCGCGTCCATGGCATCGGCTGCGGCGCGGGCGCGCGCGGCGTCGAAGCGGATGAAGGCACGCGCGCCCTCGCCAGCCGGATCTTCGATCCGCTCGAGACAGGCTTCGACGAGCTTGCGGCTAGTGGTGGTGCCGCTCGCGAGATCGCGGGCAAGGCTCGAAAGTGTCGGCAGGCTGCGCGTCATGATCGGATTCCTCTGGCGGTCGCGTCGACGGGCTCGGGCGCTCGGCGACACATCAGCATGTGCCGGAGGGGCGGGCGCGCGCAAGCGCCCAGCCTGCACGACTTCGATGCACGATGGCGCGCGCGAAGGCGCCGCCGGCAATGAAGTCCGTGCCCCAGCGGCAACTGAGCAAACTCATTCTTGCTCGTGAAATGATCGGCGTGTAGCTTATCCCTGCGGCATGGTGTGACAGGCCGTCCGTTGCTGTCCTCGCAGGGGTCGTGGGGACGGGCAGCACGGGCAAGGCAGGGTGTGGTGCGTACTCGATCAGCTCGCGGGACTGAGATTTCCAGCAGTGCGGATTGTTGCCCTCGGCGCGGGCGGGCGCCGAAGGGGGCGTGCGTGCGGGTTCACCCTTGCGGAACGGTGCCGTGGCAGGCGGCGTCGCCAACGAACGGGGGGTTCCGATGAGTAGCCGTGCGCCAGCTAAAGCCGCAGTTCAGGGTGGCGTCGTCGAATTTGGCCGGCGCCATGGAAATGCCGCATCGCCCGGCACTTATGAAACAGCGCGAGACATTGTTCGCGGCGCTGAGCAGGGCTTGGGGGCCCGCTCGCCCGGCGAGATGCCGTCCCGGCGCGCTGATCCGGAGAGTGAGTGGTTCCCGCGTACGCGGACAGCCGACGAACTCCGGGCGCGCTTCCAAGATGGCCATCAGTCGGACACAGGCGCCGCACGGGGGAATCCAGTCGGCCACCGGGGCAGGCGCCTCACGGACTTCGACCTGGATGAGCAAGAGGAGCGTCTGCGTATGCCCGAGCCCATGCCCATCTCGTGGCTCTCACCCGTTAAACCGCAGCCGCCGAGCGGCATGCTTCGCCATCTGACCGGCGCTGCGCTCGGGCTCACCGTGGGTTTGGCGATCGCCGTGCCGACCGTGCTCTGGCAGAAGGGGCGGATCGATCCCGTGAGCTACATCGCCGAAATGGCCGCCAACTTCGGCCTTGCCGAAGCCGCGCCGAAGGCGGCCGTGATGACGGAGATCCAGGAGCCGGCGGCGCGCGGGCCAGCGGTCGAGGTCGTCCGCGCCGTACCGCGCTCGGTTGCGGCGCCGGCCGTGGTGACGCGCCCGGCGGCATCGGTGATCGTGTCGGTACCGCCGGCAGCCGAGCCGGCGTCCGTCGCCGCCCTCAAGCCGGCGCTGGAATTGCCCATGCAGGTGGAACCGACGCCAGCGGAGAAGGAAGCCGCCAAGGCCGAGGCGCTGCTCGAGGACGCTCGCCGTCTCATCGGTGAGGGCGATTTCCGCACCGCGCGCAGCGTGCTCGAGGACCAGACGGTGGCGGCGATGCCGACCGCGCGCTTCCTGCTCGCAGAGACGTACGATCCCAACTATCTCGCCGCGCGTGGCGCGCGCTCGGTCCGCGCCGAGGTGCCGCGTGCGATCGAGCTCTATCGGCTGGCGCTCGACGGCGGCATCGAAGCCGCACGCCAGCGGATCAGCGCGTTGAGGCCTTGATTCTTTAGCCGCGGGCTGCTTTTTTGTTTGGCACGGCCTACCGGCCGGCGCGGAGTCCCGCGCTCATGAAGCGCCGATCTTCCCCCCTCTCTCCGTGCGCGGGGAGAGTGAGAGTGCCACACGCGAGCGCTGTCGCGCCTGCCGCCGTGCTGGCACGACGGAGTGGTGTCGAAGCACCTCTTCCCAGCAGCCCGCGGCAAGCAAAAAACAACTCAAGCGCGCTCGATCACCATGGCGATGCCTTGGCCGACGCCGATGCACATGGAGACGAGCGCATACTTGCCGCCCGTGCGCTGAAGCTGACGCGCGGCCGTGAGTGCGATGCGGCCGCCCGAGGCGCCGAGCGGATGGCCGATGGCGATCGCGCCGCCATTGGGGTTCACGCGGCTGTCCTTGAAGTCCACGTCGAGGCCCTTGAGGCATGAGAGAACCTGCGCCGCGAACGCCTCGTTGATCTCGATGACATCCATGTCTTTGATGTCGAGACCCGCACGCTCGAGCGCCTTCTTGGCTGCCGGCACGGGGCCATAGCCCATGGTGCGCGGCGGAACGCCGGCAACGCCCGACGAGACGATGCGCGCGATCGGCTTGGCGCCGGCCTTGTCGCCCGCCTTCCGGCTCGCGAGCACGAGCGCGACAGCGCCGTCGTTGATGCCCGAGGCATTGCCCGCCGTCGTGACGCCGCCCTCAAAGAGCGGCCGCAGCTTCTTGAGGCCGTCGAGCGTGGTCTCCGGGCGCGGATGCTCGTCCTCGGCAACGACCACATCGGGCTTGCCGCGCGTGCCGGGAATCGTGATCGCGCTGATTTCGCCGGCGAAGAAGCCGTCGGCCTTCGCCTTGGCATAGGACTGCTGCGATCTGATCGCGTAGGCGTCGCAATCTTCGCGCGCGATCTGGAAGTCGCGGGCGAGGTTGTCGGCGGTCTCGGGCATGGTGTCGGCGCCGAACTCCTTTTCGAGCCTGGCATTGGGGAAGCGTGCGCCGATCGCGCTGTCGAACACCTTGAAGTCCTTGCCGAAGGCCTGCTCGCTCTTGCCGACCACGAAGGGCGCGCGCGTCATGCTCTCGACGCCGCCGGCAACGAACACGTCGCCCTCGCCGCAGGTGATGGCATGTGCCGAGGAGATGATGGCATTGAGACCCGAGCCGCAGTTCCTCTGGTAGACGGCGCCCGGCACGTCGATCGGCAGGCCGGCGAGCAGGATCGCGTGGCGCGCGATGCAGCGGCTGTCCTCGCCTGCCTGGCTCGCGCAGCCGACATTGACGTCGTCGATGGCTTCGGCGGCGAAGGGCGAACGGCCGACGACCTCCTTGATGACGCTCGCGAGCATGTCGTCCGGGCGGACTCTCGACAGGCTGCCGGCATGGCGTCCGAACGGCGTGCGCACACCGTCGTAGATGTAGGCGTCGAGCATTGGCGTCTCCTTCCCTGGGACTTGCGATTGTTGCCGCCAGAATGCCATGGCGCCGCCGGGCGCGCGAGCCCTATGGCATGACGCCCAGCAGCTTGAGCCATGCAATCTGCAGGGGCGCGATGATGAAGAGGCCGGTGACGGCCAGCGCAATGAGGACCTTGAGCGTGCTCGTGGCCGGCACCTTGCCCATCATGAGGCCGACCATGATGGGGACGGTCTCGAAGGGGAAGAACACCGCCTGAAGGCCGGTCAGCTCGGCCATGATGCCGGCCGTAAGCGGCAGGTGGGTCGCGGCTTCTATGGCGGGGAGCGTCGGGGTCACGATGGCGATGCAGCCGACGATGGTCGCGAAGGTGGCGATGAGCGACGATGCTGTCGAAATGAGCATGAAGCCGTAGGCCGGCGAGGCGCCGGACGCGGGCACGAGCTGCGTCAGTGCGCGCGCGATCATGCCGCCCGCGCCGGAATACGTGAGGACGGTCGCGACGCCGAGTACGGCGGCGAGCGAGAACACCGAGGTGAGCTTGTTGAAGTCGACGGCTTCCTCGGCGCGCGCGAGCCCGAGACCAGGAACGAGGCAGACGAGGCCGGCGGCGAGCGCGATCCAGCCTGGCTTGATGTGATGGATGAAGTCGGTCACCCAGAGGAGCACGGTGATCGCGAGCAGCGTCGCGAGGCGGCGCGCGGCGGGGCTCAGCACATTGGGGCTGCCATCGCCGGAGGTGGACGCGCGCGGCGGCGGTGCCGGCAGGAGCAGGCAGATGGCCGCCCAGAAAGTGATGCCCTTGATGATACCGAGCACGGGCATGGCCATGATCATGTACGGCCCGTACTGGAGCGTCGGGCCCCCGATGCCCTCGAGCGCGCCGAGCGCGATGATGTTCGTCAGGTTCGCCGGCAGGATCGCGTAGCTCGTGAGGTAGTTGCCGGCGACGGCGGTGAGGATCATGCCGATGTAGCCGCGCGAGGCCGGCTCGTAGCCGGCCTCCTTCGCGGCCGCCATCAGGATGGGCAGCGTGATCGCGAGCCGCCCCATGGTCGTGGGCACGAGGAAACTCAGCGCGCCGGACCCGATGAGAATGCCGGCAATCAGGCGCGGATAGGTCGCGAGCCCGCTCATGAGCGCATGAGCGACGTAGCGGCCGAGGCCGGTGCGCTCGGCGGCACTCCCGATGATGAGCCCGCCGAAGACGAGTGCCGCCGCATTGGACCAGAAGCCGGAAAGGAGCGGCACGGTCGGCGCGATGCCGGTCGCAAGCGCGAGCGCGAAGAAGATTGCGCCCGAATGGAGCGCCGGCAGCGCCGCGGTTGCCCAGAGCGCCACCGTAAAGGCGACGACGGCGAGGCCGATCATCGCTTTCGGGGCGCCATCGGGAGGTGGCAGCAGCGCGATGGCGAGCGCCGCGAGCGCAAAGAGGCCGACCAGCACGAGCTTTTGGGGCGTGAGCGTGACGCCGAGCACGCGGGGGCTCATGCGATCTCGCGCTCACGCTTCGGGGCGTGCGCTAGCCGTCGATAGTTCAAGATATTCCCCCGTCGTGCGGCTCGTTCGTCAGCCCTTGGTCTTCTTGGTCCCGCGCACGGCGAGGATGATCTCGGCCATGATCGAGACCGCGATCTCGGCCGGAGTCTGGGCGCCGATATCGAGGCCGATTGGCGCCTTGATACGTGCAAGCTCGTCTTCCGTGATGCCGGCGGCGAGCAGGCGCTCGCGCCGCTTTGCGTGGTTGCGCGAGGAACCGAGCGCCGCGACGTAGAGGCAGTTCGCGCGCACGGCGAGTTTCAGCGCTTCATCGTCGATGTGCGCGACGTGCGCGAGCGTAAGCACAGCCGTGTAGGGATCGAGCCCGAGCTTCGGCAGCGCATCCTGCGGCCACTCCGCGATGAGCCTGGCGTCGGCAGACCCGAAGCGCGCCGGATCGGCAAAGGCCGTGCGCGGGTCGATGACGATGATCTCGTAGCCGGTGAGCGCGGCGAGCTGCGCGAGCACCTGCGCGATGTGGGTCGCGCCGATCGCGACAATGCGCGCGGGGGGCACGAGCGCCTGCATGAACACGGCACCGTCCGGGCTCTCGATGAGCTGGCTCTTGGCCGTGCGGAAGCGGTTCGCGACGTCGTCGGGGAGGTTGGCGTCCTCGCGCTCGTAGAGTGTGTGCGAGGCGTCGTCGAGCTTCGTCGCGATCACGAGGCCGTGGCGGCGGTCGCGCGCGGCAATGGCGCGGTCGAGCAGCTTGTCGCCGCCATTGTCCTTGCCGAGACGCTCGACGAGGACACGGACCTGTCCGCCGCAGGGCAGCCCGGCGCGCCACGCCGTCTCGTCGGCAACGCCGAACGTGAGCGTGCGCGGTTTGCCGTCCTCCAGCGCCTCGCCGCCTTCGATGATCACGTCGCCTTCGATGCAGCCGCCCGAGACGGAGCCCTGGAAATTGCCGTCGGCGGCAATGGCCATCTGTCCGCCGACCGGCACCGGCGCCGAGCCCCAGGTATCTATGACGGTCGCGATCGCTACCTGGCCGTCGCGCGCGAGCCAGTCGCGGGCGGTCCCGAGCACGTCGATGGCAGCGGCATTGGGATTTCGCGGTTGAAGTTCGGTCATGGAATCCTCGCTCTCCCTCTCCCCGTGCTTACCGGGAGAGGGCCGGGGTGAGGGGCGGGAGCTTGCGCTGACGTCGGCGTTTGCCGCCGTCCCTTACCCTAACCCTCTCCCCGTGAAGGACGGGGAGAAGGGACGATTTCTCACTACGCCCGAGCGACGGCACGTCCCGAAGCGCGGCGCGGCGATGCCG
>DATMRT010000050.1:0-9328 GCA_035565975.1 Hyphomicrobiaceae bacterium | reverse complement strand
CGACCTCGGCAAGCACGAGTTCGCCGACCTCGACAAGCTCGACATCGTCGGCATCTATCCGAACTACGCCGAGGCCTACAAAGCCTGGAAGGCGGCCGCGCAGAAGACCGTCGACAACGCCCAGATGCGCTATTTCATCGTCCACATGCACCGCCTCCTCGACCCCGTCGAGGACGGCCCGCCGAAGGAGTAAGATCGGGATCAGCCCCCTTGAGGGGCGCCATGCCGCACCGTGCCTTGCATCGCGCCCCCGGCCGGTCTAGCACTACCGCCACCGGTTTCGGCATCAAGATAAGCAAGGGCGGTTCCCCATGGTGACGCACAACCTGCTCCTCCTCCCTGGCGACGGCGTTGGCCCCGAGGTCATGGCCGAGGTCGATCGCTTCATCTCGTTCCTCGCCAAGAAGTCCAAGGCCGAGTTTCGCGTCGAGCGGGCGCTCTGCGGTGGGTGCTCCATCGACAAGCACGGCACGCCGCTGACTGACGAGGTGCTCGCCAAGGCCAAGGCTGCGGACGCTATCATCTTCGGTTCGGTCGGCGGCCCGAAGTGGGACAAGGTCGCCTACGAGATTCGCCCCGAAGCCGGCCTGCTACGCCTGCGCAAGGAGCTGGACCTCTTCGCGAACCTGCGCCCCGCGATCTGCTACCCGGCGCTGGCCGAAGCCTCGAGCCTCAAGCGCGAGCTGGTCGAAGGGCTCGACATCCTGATCCTGCGTGAGCTGACCGGTGGCACCTACTTCGGCGAACCGAAGGAGATCGTGACGCTCGAGAATGGCCAGAAGCGCGCCGTCGATACAACCGTCTACCAGACCTACGAGATCGAGCGCATCGCCCGCGTCGCTTTCGATCTCGCGCGGAAACGCAACAACAAGGTGCACTCGGCCGAGAAGCGGAACGTCATGAAGACCGGTGTGCTGTGGAACCAGGTCGTGACGGCCGTGCATGCCGCCGAAGCCAAGGACGTCGAGCTGCAGCACATTCTCGCCGATGCTTGCGCGATGCAACTCGTGCGCAATCCGAAGCAGTTCGACGTGATCGTTTGCGACAATCTCTTCGGCGACATGCTCTCCGACGAGGCGGCCATGCTCGCGGGCTCGCTCGGGATGCTGCCCTCCGCTTCGCTCGGCGCGCCCGATCCGAAGACCGGCATTCCGAAAGCCCTCTACGAGCCGATCCACGGGTCGGCTCCTGACATTGCCGGCAAGGGCATTGCCAACCCGATCGCGCAGCTCGCCTCGTTCGGCATGGCGCTGCGCTACTCGTGCAATATGGTCAAGGAGGCGGATCTGCTCGACAAGGCGATCGCCAATACGCTCGCCCAGGGCTACCGTACCGCCGATATTATGCAGCCGAACATGCGCAGCGTCGGCACCACTGAGATGGGCAAAGCCATCGTTACCGAGATGGAGCGCCTGATCGGCTGAGGCTGAATTTCAACGGGACCGTCGATGCGGATTTCTTCGCGCGAGTCCCCCTCCCCCTTTTGGGGAGGGAAAGAAGGGGCGGCCTCCGCCGCGCGGAGAGAGATCTGATGCCGTCCCCATCCCGCCTTTCGTCGTCGAACGATCCAGACTGGCTCTCGGCCCTTCCCGACCGCCAGAACTGGCGCGATATCTTCTTCACTGTCCGTGATGGCTTGCGGCTCTACGGTCGCCACTATCCGGCTCCGGGCTCTAAGCTCCGCCCGGTGCTCTGCCTCGCAGGCCTCACACGCAACAGCCGCGACTTCCATCATCTCGCGAGCGCGCTCTCGAACCCGGACCAGCCGGCGCCGCGCCACGTTTACACCATCGATTATCGCGGTCGCGGCCGCTCGGCGTACGATCCGAACTGGCAGAACTATCAGGTCATGAACGAGCTGCTTGATGTGCTCGATTTCATGACGATCGAGGGCCTCAGCGATACGGCAATCATCGGCACGTCGCGCGGCGGCATCCTCGCGATGATCATGGCCGCTGTCCGGCCCAGCAACATTGGCGCCGTTGTGCTCAACGACATCGGTCCGCTCATCGAGCGCGAGGGGCTGCTCCGGATCGTGAGCTACGTCGGTCGCACGCCGCTGCCTACGACCTGGGCGGAGGCGGGTGAACTGGTCCGGAGCATGGGCCAGCGCCACTTCCCCGCAGTGCCTGACCACATGTGGGAGGAGATCGCGCGCCAGCAGTATAACGACGAGGCCGGCCGGCCGGCCCAGGGCTATGACCAGGCGCTGAACCGTACCGCCTCTATTCTGGATGGCCCGCTGCCGGAACTCTGGCCGCAATTCAAGGCGCTCTCGCGCGTGCCGGTACTTGTGCTCCGTGGCGAGCTTTCGGACATTCTGAGTGCGGCGACGGCCGAGCGGATGCAGCGCGAGCATCCGGATCTGAAACTTCTGACCGTCCCGGGGCAGGGCCATGCGCCGCTGCTTCGCGACGCGCTCAGTATTCATGCCATCATGGATTTCCTCGCTCGCGCCGATGCCACGTGGCGCGGGCATCATCTCGCCTGACGGCGTCGCGTTTGTCCGTGATTCAGTGGGGATAGGCTCGTACGGCCACTTTACTTAGCCTCTCTGCCTGCTCAGCATGGGCCGATGTTTCGGCACGACATGTGCGGTGGCGTGAGGCGTACAGAACGATGAGTGGCCGTGGTTCCAGAGTTCAGAAGGCATCGCTTTCCGCGCTCCACTTTGCAGGACTAGACAATCTCGCGGCGACACTGACGCGCGGGACTGGCGCCATCCTCTCGTTCCATCACGTCCTTCCGGCAGCGCCGATGGCCTTCGCGCCGAACCGGCATCTCGAGGTCACGCCGGAGTTCCTCGATCGCACTGTTCGGCTCGTCCTCGAGCGGGGCTATCACGTGATCTCGCTCGATGAGGCTCGGGGTCGTCTTGCCGAAGGTGATTTCGACCGCCCGTTCATCTGCTTCACGTTCGATGACGGCTATCGCGATGTCCTTCAGCACGCGCACCCTGTCTTCAAGCGCTATGAGCAACCTTTCGCTGTTTTTGTCGCGGCTGATTTCGCCGACGGGTGCGGGGCCATCTGGTGGCGAGCCCTCGAACATCTCCTGCGGGTGGTCGATGCGGTCGAGTTGAAGATCGACGGTGTGCAACAGCGCTTCTCCTGCCGGCGTCCTGCCGCGAAGAGGCGTGCCTATAAAGTGATATGCCGCTGGCTTGAGAACCTACCTGAGCATGACGCGCGCGAGGTCGTGGCCGGTCTTTGTCATCGCTACGATGTCGATGTGAGCGGCCTCTGTGGTGAGCTTGCTATGGGCTGGGACGAGATACGTCAGCTCGCCTGCGATCCGCTGGTTACGGTCGGTGCGCACACGCGCCGTCATGTGCCGCTAGGACAGCTTTCCTATGCAGAGGCGCGGGCCGAGATTCACGAGAGCTGCGCGCGTATCGCGCGCGAGACCGGCCGACCGTGTCGGCATTTCAGCTTTCCCGAAGGCGGCGATGGACCAAGAGAGTTCGAACTCGCCCGCGAGGCTGGCCTGGCAACAGCGCTAACATCACGAAACGGCTTGCTTAAGCCGCATCATGGCGCGGCTTTGGACGCGCTCCCACGGATCACGCTCAGCGGCGAACTGCAGAAACTCCGTTACGTCAAGGTCATGCTCTCGGGCGCGCCGTTTGCCCTGTCGCGCACGGCGGAACGGCTTGCGCTCCGCCATCCCTCGGCAGCAGCGCCGGCCTGAGGGAATTTCCAAGCGGCTCGGTCGTTAGCCGCAGTGCGACAGTTTTGTCGTTAGTGGACGGCTTGTTCGCTCATAGCGTTCATGCCAATTGTCGCGCGGCCGAGATTCTCAGGCCAAAGCATTCGGGAATGCGCGGGAGGGGCGATGGTGCAGACAGTCATTTGCGCGAAGTGGGGTACTCGGTACCCTTCTTCGTACGTGAACTGTCTCTGGTCCATGATCCGCCGCAACACGAAGCGCGAAACTCGCCTCGTCTGTTACACCGACAATGCGACGGGCATCCATCGGGACGTCACCACCTATCCGATGCCCACGGTACCGATACCCTCGCGCAAAGCGAACTATCCGTGGCGTAAGATCTCGCTCTGGCAAGAGCATCTCGAGGGCATTTCGGGCGATGTGCTCTTCCTCGATCTGGATGTCGTGGTGACAGGATCGATCGACGAGTTCTTCGACTACAAGCCCGAGGCGACCTTCTGCGTGATCGAGAATTGGACGCAGATGGGATCGAAGATCGGCAACACGTCCGTCTATCGCTTTCGCGTCGGCGCCCACCGTTACCTTTATGAGATGCTGGCGGCCGATCCGCTCGGCACTACGCAGCGATTTCCCAACAGTCAGACGTATATCTCGCGCACGATCAAGAGCATCGAGTTCTGGCCGGCGCCGTGGTGCGTCAGCTTCAAGCACACGCTCATGCCGCGCTGGCCGCTCAATTTCGTCATGTCGACGAGGCTGCCGCCCGAGACCAAGGTCGTCTGTTTCACGGGGAAGCCCGATCCGGACGAGGCGCGAGACGGCGTCTGGCCGTCGCGGTGGTACGAGAAGACGTACAAGCACGTCCGCCCGACGCCCTGGATTGCGGAGCACTGGCGCGAGGACTGATCCCCGCAGCCACATGCGCCTCTCTCAGGAATTTTCGGGCGGCGTTGCGTACATCCACTTGACGAGATAGCCGGCCGGCAGAACCCAGGCGATGCCGGCGACCGCATAGAAGATCAGCTCGACGATCTTGCCGCCGTCCGGCAATACGGCTGCCGCAGCCAGCATCACCAGCAGCGAATAAATGACGAGGACGACGAGCAGAAGGATCGTCCCGACGAACTTTCGCGTCCGCGCGCTCATGGCCGTCAATCGAACGTGATCATCTGGCGCACCACCGCAGCATCGGCGAGGCGGTCGAAGCCCTCGTTGACCGCGTCGAGCTTGATGAGCGCGCTGCGCAGGCGGTCCACCGGGAGCTTACGGTCCTTGTAGAGCGAGATGTAGCGTGGGACGTCGCGGGCAATCACGCAGCCACCCATGTAGCTCCCCTTCACCGCGCGGCCATCCTGCACCATCTGGTAGTGATTGATCGGGAACTGCGCCGTCGCCGGGGATAGACCTGCCGAGACTGTCTGTCCGCCGCGCACCGTGATCTTGTAGGCGAGCTCCATGGCCTTGATCGTGCCGGCCATCTCGAAGGCCGAATCGACACCGCCATCGGTCGCCGCGAGAATGCGATCGATGCAGTCGGCATCCTTGGCATTGAACGTGTCCGTTGCACCGAGCTGACGCGCGAGCGCAAGCTTCTCGTCGGAGACGTCGACGGCGAGAATGCGCCCCGCGCCCGCGACGATCGCGCCGAGCAGGCATGAGAGGCCGACGCCGCCGAGACCGACGACGGCGACAGTCTCGCCCGGCTTCACATTCGCGGTATTCACAGCGGCACCGACGCCGGTCACGACGGCGCAACCGAACAGCGCCGCATCGTGCATGGGCACGTCCGACGGAATCTTCTGCACGGAATTGCGTGGCACGACCGCATATTCGGCGAAGCAGGAGAGGCCGGAGTTGTGTGCTATGGATTGGCCGTTGAGACTGAGCCGCCGGCCACCGGTCGCGAGGTCGCCTTTCTGGCGCGCGGCGTTGAAGGTCGTGCAGAGGAATGGCCGCTGCGAGATGCATTGGCGACAGGTGCCGCAGCTCGGCGCAAAAATGAACACGACGGCATCGCCAGGCTTGATATCCGTCACCCCTGCGCCGACTTCCGCGACGACGCCCGCGCCCTCGTGGCCGACCACCATGGGCAGCGGGCGCGGCCTGACGCCTTCGATCGTCGAAAGATCCGAGTGGCAGAGCCCGGCCGCCTTGACCTGGACCAGCACCTCGCCGGCGCGCGGGCCTTCGAGATCGAGTGTCTCGATCTTCAGCGGCTGGCTCTTCGCATACGGACGCGGGAGGCCCTGCTCGTATAGGACGGCACCTCGGATTTTCATGGCTCGCTGATCCTCCCGATTTTGGCTTGGACGACGTTAGCCCACCCGGCGCGCCTCAGCGAGGCTCGCCAATGCAGTGCGGCGATGCGTCGTCAAATCTCGACGACATCGCCGGGCTCTACCGCGCGGAACCGGTCGGCTGCGATCTTGTCCGCCGCGAGTGCTTCTGCGAGGGCCAGCGGCGGCGCATCACGCGGCTCGGTCGTAAGCTGGAAAGTCCCCCAGTGATGGCCGAGCGCTTGCTCCGCCCCGCAGAGCTGGAGAGCCTTTACGGCGTCCTCGGGGTTCATGTGCTGGTGCTTCATGAACCAGCGCGGCTCGTAGGCCCCGATCGGCAGCAAGGCCATCCGGATTTTCGGATGTCGCGCACCCACGTGACGGAACGTGCGTCCGTCGCCGAGCCCGCTGTCGCCGACGGCATAGATGCGACCGGCCGGCGTCTCGATCACGAAGCTTGCCCAGAGCGCGTGCCGGCGGTCGCGAGCTCCGCGTGCCGACCAGTGCTGCGTCGGCTCCGCGTGCACGACGATACCGTTCCCGAGATCCGTGCGGTCGCCCCAGTCCACCGTGGCCGCTGCGATGTCGGGAATACCCTGGCGCATTATGGTGTCATTGCCGAGTGGTGTGATCACGCGCGGCCGGTCACGCACCCAGAGCCGCGCGAGCGTCGGCAGATCGAGATGGTCGTAGTGATTGTGCGTGACGAGCACGGCGTCGATCTTCGGCAGATCCTCGAAGCGGAGGCCCGGCGCTGCGCAACGTACGGGGCCCCACCAGGAGAAGGGGCTCGCGCGCTCCGACCAGTGCGGATCGACCAGCATGTTGAGACCGCCGGCCTGGATGAGCCAGCTCGCGTGCCCGACGAACGTGATCCGCGCCCGCGATCCGCTCACGATCGCCGGTGGCTTCTCGGCGGTGCGGCTCTCGACCTTCACCGGCCACTTTTCCCATTTCTCCATGAAGTAGAGCTGAGCGACGCGATGAACGCCTTTCGGCTGCTGCCCGCCCGGATTGAAGAAAAGCGTGCCGTCGAAATGATCGCTGACCGGCCCCTGATAGTAGGCATTGGCGCGCCCGGACCCGAGCACGGCAAGGCCGCCGGCACCGATGACACCGGTTGCCGAAAGCATCTTGATCAAGCGCCGCCGTGTCGGACGCATAGCTTCTTTCGTCTCCTCGGCGCCGGCGCGGCACGGCCTGCACCGCGCGCATGGCTCAGCGATTGTCTCGCTTGCGCTGGTAGCGCATCATAAGTCCGGACACAATTGGCCGCCCGCTCAATATTCCGCGACACCGGGGAAGGAAACACAGCAATGGCAAAGAACCAGATCACCGGCCGCTCGGCCTTCCTCGCCGTGCTCAAGGACGAGGGCGTGACGCATCTTTTCGGCAACCCGGGCACGACCGAGCTGCCGATCATGCACGCGCTCGCGGAGCATCCGGATCTCACCTACGTGATGGCCATGCAGGAGAGCCTTGTCGTCGCCATGGCGGACGGCTTCTCACGCGCGTCCGGCCAGCTCACGGCCTGTAATGTCCACGTTGCGCCCGGCCTCGGCAATGCGCTCGGCTCGCTCTACAACGCGAAGTTCACCGGCACGCCCATCATCCTGACGGCCGGCCAGCAGGAGCAAGGGCACGGCCTTACGGAGCCGCTGCTCTACGACAATCTCGTCCCCATGGCGGAGCCGCTGGTCAAATGGGCGATTGAAGTCACGCGGCTCGAGGACTTGCCGCGCATCATGCGGCGCGCCGCCAAGGTCGCCATGACGCCGCCGACCGGCCCCGTGTTCATCTCTCTCCCCGGCGACATTCTCAACATGGAGGGCGGTATCGATCTCGGTTCTTCGACACGCGTCGACAGCCGCGTGCGTCCCGCCGACGAAGTGATCGACACGCTTGCCGCGCGCATTCTCAAGGCCGACCGGCCTGTCATCATCGTCGGCGACGAGGTCGTGAAGAGCGATGCGCTCGAGGAGGCCGCGGCCTTCGCGGAAGCCTTCGGCTGTCCCGTGCTCCAGCAGAGCGTCGCCTACGGCGCGCACTTCCTCTCCGAGCATCCCTGCTACATCGGCGGCCTCAATCGCGAGCAACCGGATGTGCGCGCTGCGCTCGCGCCTTACGACCTGATGATCGCACTTGGCGCCGATCCGATCCGCATGTCGGTGTGGAGCGAGGTCGATCCGATGCCGCCTGGTCTCGCGATGATCCAGGTCGGGCTCAACGACTGGGATCTCGCCAAGAATTACGCGGCGGAGATGGCCATCCGCGCCGACGTGCGCGAGACGCTGCGTGCGCTCACGCCCGTACTCGTGAAAAAGGGTGGCAAGGCGCTCAAGGATCGCGCGGAGAAGTCGCTCGCCGCGCTCAAGGAGAATAACTGGACGGCCAAGCGCAAGAAGCTGATCGCGGCGATCGATGGGAAGACACCCGTTGCCGGCAAGCCGATCAACCCGGACTTCATGACGCTCCGGATCGTCGAGTCGATCCCCAAGGATGCCGTGGTCGTCAACGAGTCGCTGACGAGCGGCCGTTTGCTGAACAGCCTGCTCGCCTATCGTGATCGTTACGGCTATCACGGCCTTGCGTCGGGCGGCATCGGCTGGAGCGTGCCCGCCTCTGTCGGCATTTCCATGGCGCAGAAGGACCGCCCTGTCGTCTGCATCGTCGGCGACGGTTCGGCGATGTACTCGATCCAGGCGCTCTGGACAGCGGCGCATCACAAGCTGCCGATCACGTACATCATCTGCAACAACGGCGGCTATCGCATCATCAAGCAGCGCCTCAAGCTCTTCCATGGCAACGAGCAGTTCGTCGGCATGGATTTCGTCGAACCGGCGGTGGATTTCACGGCGCTCGCGAAGTCCATGGGCCTCGAGGCGCACCGCATCACTGATCCTGCGGCCCTCGAGCCGGCGCTACGGAAGGCCACCTCGACGCCCGGCGCCAAGCTCCTCGAGGTCGTCGTAGAGGGGCATGTATAAGGGGGTAGCCTAACGACACCCTTGCCCGGGCCGTGGCTGCCTGAGCTCTCATCGCCCCAATCGCGGGAGCACCCGCCGGCCGAACCCGGCCGGCTCCGGCGATGGGCTGCGTCGGTTCCTGCGGCATCGGCGGGCGTATTTCAGATCGTGCGGGGGCTGCCCGCGGTGCGCCAGATTGACAAGCGGCCGTCGCCCCCTTAACTGAAGCCCGCCTGCCCAGATGGCGGAATTGGTAGACGCACTAGTTTCAGGTACTAGCGGGTAACACCGTGGAGGTTCGAGTCCTCTTCTGGGCACCATCCCTCAAGACAACTGCTTGATAACCCATAAGCAACTGATTTGCTGCATGATCTAGCTCGCCCGACTGTTATACACGGGTGCTATACATGGGCGTTA
>DATMRT010000049.1:0-30920 GCA_035565975.1 Hyphomicrobiaceae bacterium | reverse complement strand
CCCGCCGGAATGGCGGATGAAGTCGACCAGCAGGATCGAGTTGCGCACGATGATGCCAGCGAGCGCGATGAAGCCGATCATGGACGTTGCCGTGAACGACGCGCCGAACAGCCAGTGTCCGAGCATGATGCCGATCAGCGTCAGCGGGATCGGCGTCAGGATGACGAGCGGCAGGCGGAAGCTGCCGAACTGCGCGACGACGAGCACATAGATGCCGAGTATGGCGACGGCGAACGCAGCACCCATGTCGCGGAAGGTGACATAGGTGATCTCCCATTCGCCGTCCCAGAGCAGCGTGGGTGTGGACTCGTCCATGGGCTGGCCATGGAGGCTCAGCGCCGGTTTCGGCAGCGTCCCCCAATCGTGCGCGTCGATGAGCCGGGCGACCTCCAGCATGCCATAGATCGGTGCCTCGTAGGCGCCAGCCAATTCCGCCATCACCATGTCGGCGAAGCGGCCGTCGCGGCGGAAGATGACCGGCGATCCGACTTCCTTCGTCACGCGCACGACCTCGCCAAGCTCGACCACGCTGCGGTTGCCGGGCAACGTGTTGGCGGGCACGGGCGTCGACGCCATGGCCTCCGTCCAGGCAAGCCCGCTCTTGGGCAATCGCACGGCGATCTCGATGGGGTTGCGCTCCTCGCCGCGATGCGAGTAGCCGACCGAAATGCCGCCGAGCAGCATCTGCAGGGTGTCGTACACGTCGCTTTGCGCAACGCCGAAAAATTCCAGGCGGTCCTGGTCGATGGACACCCGCAGCCTTGGCCGCGGCGCGCCGATGGAATCATCGACGTCGACGATGAACGGTACGGAGGCAAAGATCTTCTTCACCTCGCCTGCGACGGCCCGGCGGGTCGCCGAGTCGGGCCCGTAGATCTCAGCCAGCAGCGTCGCCAGCACCGGCGGTCCTGGCGGCACTTCGACCACCTTGACGCTTGTGCCCGCAGGCACCGCCACCTGCTTCAGGCGCTCGCGCAGATCGAGCGCGATCGCGTGGCTGGCGCGCGCACGTTCGCTGCGCGGCGCAAGATTGAGCTGCAACTCGCCCAGCTCGACGGATTGGCGCAGATAGTAGTGCCGTACCAGCCCGTTGAAGTTGAACGGCGCCGCCGTGCCGGCGTAGGACTGGATTGAGCGCACCTCCGGCAGACCGCGCGCGATTTCGGCCATGGCGAATAGCGTGCGTTCGGTATCCTCGAGGCTCGCGCCCTCCGGCAAATCGAGCACGACCGCAAGCTCGGACTTGTTGTCGAACGGCAGCAGCTTCACGGTCACCGACTTGGTCGCAAACAGCATCAGCGCGGCGAGCGTCGCGACACCGACGCTGATCAGGAAAAGCCACGCCGATCGGCGGCTGCGAATGATGGGCGTCGCCAAACGCCGGTAGAGACGGCCGAGCAGACCTTCGCCATGCAGATCATGCTCGGCGGCCTCACCCGCGGTCGCCGGCGCGAGCCGCAGCATCAGCCAGGGAGCGACGACCACGGCGACAAAAAACGAGAACAGCATCGCCGCGGAGGCATTGGCGGGGATCGGCGCCATGTACGGGCCCATGAGGCCCGAAACGAACAGCATGGGCAGCAGCGCCGCAACGACGGTCAGGGTCGCTACGATGGTCGGGTTGCCGACCTCGGCGACGGCCTCGATCGTCGCCTGCAGGCGCGAACGGCCATCGCGCATGGCCCAGTGCCGAGCGATGTTCTCGACGACGACGATGGCATCGTCGACCAGGATGCCGATGGAGAAGATCAGCGCGAACAGGCTGACGCGGTTGATGGTGTAGCCCATCAGGTTGGCGGCAAATAGCGTCAGCAGGATCGTTGTCGGGATCACGACGAGCGTGACCACTGCTTCGCGCCAGCCGATGGCAACGGCGATCAGGATGACGATGGAAACGGTTGCGAGCCCAAGGTGGAACAGCAACTCGTTGGCCTTCTCGTTCGCGGTCTCGCCGTAGTCGCGCGTGACCGTGACGCTGACATCTTCCGGGAGAAGGCGGCCCTTGATCGTCTCCAGCCGCTGCAGCAGATCCTCGGCAACGACGACGGCGTTGGCACCGGCCCGCTTGGCGATGGCGACGGTGACGGCCGGCGTGCGATGCCATGATCCGGAGGCGTCAGGTGCATCGTTCCACGCGCGATGCTCCAGCGGGCTCGGTCCGATCACGACGGAAGCGACGTCGTTGACATAGACCGGCCGACCGTCGCGGGCCGTGATCAGCAGCAGGCCGATGTCGGGCACGCCGGAGAGCGTCTGGCCAGCCGCAACAGTTCTGGCCATGCCGCTATCCCGTACCTCTCCAGCGAGGAACGAGCGGTTTGCCTCTCGGACCTTGGCGACGAGCTGCTGCAGCGTGATGCCGTAGAGGGAGAGTTTCTCCGGCGATGGCTCGACGCGGATCTGCTGCGGGCTCCCGCCGGCGACATACGTGAGGCCGACGTTGTCCACCTTCATCAGCTCGGTGCGGAGCTTGTCGGCCAGCTCGTAGAGATCCTTGTCGGTCCAGCGGGCGGCGGCCTCGGGCTTGGGCGACAGGGTGAGCGTGAGGATCGCCACGTCGTTGATGCCGCGCCCAACGATCAGCGGCTCGGGAATCCCGACAGGGATGCGGTCCATGTTGGCACGGATCTTCTCGTGCACGCGCAGGATCGCATCATCTGCCTTGGTCCCGACGAGGAAGCGCGCCGTCACCATGACGCGATCATCCTCGGTCTGGCTGTAGACGTGCTCGACCCCGTCGATGGCTTTGACGATGGTCTCGAGCGGCTTTGTCACCAGCTCGACCGCATCCGGTGCCTTGAGGCCATCGGCATTGACGCGGACGTCGACCATCGGAACGCTGATCTGCGGCTCCTCCTCGCGGGGGATCACGAACAGCGCAATGAGCCCCATGGCGATAGCCGCCAGCAGGAACAGCGGCGTCAGCGGAGAGCGGATGGTGGCGCGCGTCAAGCGCCCGGAGAGGCCGAGGTTCACGGTCGCACCAGCCGGTCGCCGGCCTTGATGCCGGACAGGATCTCGAGGCCATCGGGCATCTCGGGCGTCGGGCGCGCCTCTCCGCGCTGCACCGGTACGGCCACGGGCTTCCCATCGTCGAGCTTCAGCGTCACGTAGTCGACGCCGAATCGGGTGGAGACATAGGACGCCGGCACCACAAAGGCCTGTCGCTCGCCACCCGAGATCCACACGCGGATTCGCCTCGCGACGAAATAGTCGCCGAGCCCGTCCACCGCGGCGTCCGCGGTCACGCGGCCATCCTGTATTTGCGGATAGATGAGTTTGATGGTTCCGAAGCGGGTACCGGACTGCCCGATCTCGGCGCCGTCGATGCGCACACGATCACCGACCTTGAGGAACTGCGCATGGCGTTCAGGCACGCGAAGGCGCAGAACAAAATTCTGCTCGGCGATCGTCGCCAGGATCTCACCGGGAAGGACGACGGAACCAATCGTATAGGGCACACTCAGGACACGGCCGGCGGTCGGCGCCAGGACCTGGCCCTCGGTCAGTTGCCGCTCGACGACCGAGCGCTCGGCGATGCGCGCCCGATGCGCATTCTCTGCGACGTTGAGGGCGGTGCGCGCTTCGTCGACCCGCGCTTTCGGCGTGGTCCCGCGCTCGAGGAGGCTCTCGGCGCGGGATAGGTCGATCTTTGCCTGAGCAAGCTGAGCTTCGAGCCCGGCAATCTGGGCATCGAGCGCATTCAGCTGAAGAGCAAGCTTTTCATCTCCGACCGTTGCGATGACCTGACCGGCCGTGACCTCGTCGCCTTCCTTGATCGCAAGCTGAGCGACGGTTCCTCCTGTGCGCACCCTGGCCGGCACCGGCTTCGGTGCTTCGACGGTCGCGAAAACCGCCTTGTCATCCGAGATCGTGGTGGCTGCGACGTCGAGTGTATCGGCAGCACGCGCCGCCGGCAGCGGTGCAGCGATGATCGCGAGCGCGGTGAGCAGTCTGGGTAACATTGCTTCGTCCGTCTAATGCCTGAACTGCGTCAGGAAGGCAGCCAATCGCCGCCCCATCATTGATTCTTCTCAATGCGGCGCCGCCGGCGCGCTGGAATCCTGGGCGCACGCCTCGGCTCGCACGCTTTCGTCGGCGCGCAGAAGACCTCGTAGAGCGTCGACAGCAGCGCACGTGCCTCGGTACTCGCGATCGAATACCAGATTGTCTGGCCGTCGCGGCGGGCGGTCACCAGCCCATCCTTGCGCAGGATCGCCAGGTGCTGCGAGACGGTCGAATCGCGAATGCCAAGGAAGTGGGCCAGTTCGCCGACCGACTGCTCCTCTTGGACAAGCTGGCAGAGGATGAGCAGGCGATGACGGCTGGCCATCGCTTTGAGGAGATCGCTGGCGCGATCTGCCGCAGCCTGCATGCGTTCGATCTGTATTTTCATAATTGCGAATATACGTATATTAGAATATATGTCAACCTCGGATCAAGCGCGAAAGAGAATGCAGTGAACCGAAGTAGGGAGTGAGCATATGGCGAATATCGTCGTTCTCGGAGCCGGTCTCAGTGGTACGCTGATGGCCTACGAACTCGTCCCGCAGCTACGGCCTGAAGACCACCTCACGGTCATAACCGATACGCCGCGGTATCACTTCGTTCCGTCGAACCCATGGGTGGCGATCGGTTGGCGCAAGCGGGACGCCATCGAAGTCGACCTCGCAGACATCATGCGGGGCAAGAACATCAACTTCCTGACCCAGGGTGCCCGCCGCGTCCTTCCGAACGAGAACCGGATCGAGCTCGCTGACGGGGCGTCGGTGACCTACGATTTTCTGGTCGTCGCTACGGGACCGGATCTGGCCTTCGATGAGATCCCGGGCCTCGGACCTGACGCCAACACGCAGTCGGTGTGCCGCGTGGATCACGCCGAAAAGGCCAAGGAAGCGTTCGATCGCTTCATTGCCATGCCGGGGCCGATCGTTATCGGTGCGGCGCAGGGGGCCTCATGCTTCGGCCCGGCCTACGAGTTTCTGTTCATCGTCGAGACGGAGCTTCGCAAGCGCCGTCTTCGTGATCGCGTGCCGATGACCTTCGTCACGGCCGAGCCCTACATCGGCCATCTCGGTCTCGACGGCGTCGGCGATACGAAGACCCTGCTCGAGGGCGAGCTGAGGGAACGTCACATCAAGTGGATCACCAACGCGCGGGTTCTGTCCGCGACGAACAACGTGATGACCGTTGAGGAGGTCGGCGAGGATGGCAAAGCGCTGAAGACCTCCGAACTGCCGTTCTCCTATGCGATGATGTTGCCGGCGTTCAGGGGCGTCGCGGCCGTCCGCGGCATCGAGGGGCTCACCAATCCGCGCGGTTTCGTGCTGGTCGATGATTTCCAGCGTAACCCGGCATTCCCGAACGTGTTCGCCATAGGGGTCTGTGTCGCCATCCCGCCGGTGGGGCCGACACCCGTGCCGGTCGGCGTGCCGAAGACCGGCTTCATGATCGAGTCCATGGTGACGGCGACGGCCGCGAACATCGGCGCCTTACTGCGCGGCAAAGAGCCGACGGCCCGGCCGACGTGGAATGCGGTCTGCCTCGCCGATTTCGGTGACACCGGCGTCGCTTTCGTCGCCCAGCCGCAGATCCCGCCGCGCAACATCAATTGGTCGTCGAAGGGGCAGTGGGTGCACCTCGCCAAAGTGGGCTTCGAGAAGTACTTCCTGCGCAAGATCCGCCATGGCGAGAGCGAGCCGTTTTACGAGCGCTTCCTGCTCGATCGCATCGGCATCCGCAAACTCAAGGAGGGGCCGTGAGCGAAGCACGCAACATCGTCTGCGGTCATTGCGGCCAGATCAATCGTATACCGGCCGACCGTCCGGCAGAGAAGGCGCGCTGCGGCGCCTGTCATGAGGCACTGTTCAGCGGTCACCCCATTGCGGTAGACGAAGCGAGCTTCGACCGCCACGCCAAGCACAGCGACGTCCCGGTGCTCGTCGACGTCTGGGCGCCGTGGTGCGGGCCATGCCGAGCCATGGCTCCGATGTTCGAGCAGGCGGCAGCCGAGCTGGAGCCTGACGTTCGCCTGCTCAAGTTGAACTCCGACGAGGCGCCCGCGCTGTCGGCGCATCTCGGTATCCGCAGCATTCCGACTCTGCTGCTCGTGCATAAAGGAAGAGTGCTGGCGCGGACCTCCGGCGTCATGCGTGCGGACCAGATCGCGACATGGGCCAGGTCGCACCTCGCGCAGGGCTCGGCCAACGCATGACCATTCAACCCAACGGAGGCGTTCCATGAATATCGACCGCGCCGTTCTTGCCTTCGCAGGAACGATGATCCTGGTGAGCCTCGTGCTCGCTCAACTCTTCAGCCCCTATTGGCTGCTGTTGACGGCATTCGTCGGTCTCAATCTCCTGCAGGCTGCCTTCACCGGCTTCTGTCCGGCGGCGATTATCTTCGGAAAGTTTGGAATGGGCGAAGGCTGCGCGTTTCGTAAGGCGTGAGGCCATGCCGACCGCATGAGCTCGCAGATGGTGTCGTGCGCGCGATAGTGTGTATCGCACGCACGACGAAGCGGGGGCGTCGCCTTAATGCCAGCCGACAGGCGATCAGTAGTCCCAGAAGACCGGCACCCAGCGAAAGGCGTCGCCATCGACGGCGACCCGGCCGACAGATGGGAACGGCAGATGCGTGGCAACCAGCATCTCGCCGCTCTCGGCCAGCTCCCGCAAGAGAGAGAGCCGGACGCGTGCGGCTTCCTCAGGGTCGTGCTCGAAGCCGTTGTACCAATCGGGATGATCGAATCCGACCGCGAACACGGCGTCGCCAGCGAATGTCAACCGGTCGCCGCCGGACGCCAGGCGGACCACGCTGTGCCCGGGGGTATGGCCACCGGTGCGGCGGACGACGACGCCCGGCGCCACCTCGTGCGCCTCATCGAACAGCCGCAACTGATCGCGGTACTCTCTGACGAACAGCTTGGCGGTCGCACGAAGCGCATCGGGGAAACCGGGCGGCATGGAGGCCCGGGTGAAATCGGGCGCTTCCCAAAACTCGACTTCGGCGGCTGCCACATGAATCCGCAGGTCCGGCCGCAGCCGATCCTTCACGCCGCCGACAACCAGCCCGCCGATGTGGTCCATGTGCATGTGGGTCAGCACCACGTCGGTCACAGAGGCGAGATCGATCCCGGCAGCCTCTAGGCGCCTGATCAACTGCCCGGCCCGGGGCAGGTTCAGGTTGGGGTCCATCCCAAGCCCGGCGTCGATGAGTATGGTCTGCTCGCCGCGGCGCACCACGACGACGTTCAGCGACCAGTCAAAAGAGTCCGGCGGCAGATACATGTCCTGCATCCAGGCAGCCCGCAGAGCCGGGTCCGCGTTGTGTCCGAGCATGGCGGTTGGGAGCGGCAGCACGCCATCGCTGACGACCAATACATCGATATCGCCAACCTGCACCGCGTAGCGTGATGGAACCAATTCTTCGACGCGCCGCCCGACCGTGGACGACGTCTCTGATTTCGTATTGGCGTCCTGCCGAACAACCGCACGGGTATTTGCTTCTATGAGTGACATGGTGAGCTCCTGCTTGTGGACCGTGATTTCTCTTGGATTGCGGATTAGGGGGCTGCGAACATTGAGGGCGCAGTCCCCTGTGGAAGGGACTAGAGATCAGTAACGCGCTCGGGGTCTGCTGAGGCCAATGCAGCGGCGCGCTCGGGTTTCGGCGGGTAGATCCACACCGTGTTGATCTCCTGCTTGGTCTTCTTGGCATCAGCACCGACCATCTCGACCTTGCGCTCCCAGCCACGCGTGAAGAGTGCTCCGGCCTCCCCGAGGTCGAGGCAGGTGACGTAGGCCTTCTGGTGATAGGGCTGCGTCGACACGCCGAGCAGCTCGGCGGCAGCGTTGTTGCCCGCAAACGCACCCATGCGTGTGGCGTGCTGGCACGACATCAGCGCGTAGTTTCCGATGTCGTCGCTTGCGGCCTTGGCGGCGTCACCGGCGGCGAAGACGCGAGGAACAGAAGAGACGCGCAGGGCTCGGTCGACGAGCAGTCGTCCAAGATTGTCCCGCTCCGACGGGATCTGCGTGGTCAATGGCGCGGCGCGGATGCCTGCCGCCCAGATCACGGTCTGAGCCTCGATGCGTTCGCCGTCGCTCAGTGTGACACCCCCGCCGTCGAGAGATGCAACGCTGACGCCGAGCCGGGATTCCACGCCGAGCTTGCGCAGCGCATCCTCGATGATCGGTCGCGGGCCGTCGCCCATGTCGCGCGCGATCGACGCGTTGCGCTCGACGATGACGATCCGAGGTTGGGCGGTCTCGCCGAGAACGGCACGCAAGCGTGCCGGCATCTCCGTCGCGGCCTCGATGCCGGTGAAACCGCCGCCCGCGACGACTACCGTATTGCGCGCAGCCGACGCGGGCCGGCTGGCGAGATCGTGGAGGTGACGATCCAAAGCCATCGCATCGTCAAGATTGTCGACACTGAAGCTATGGTCCGCGAGGCCCGGAATATCCGGCCGGAACAGCCGACTTCCCGTGGCCAGCACCAGTCGATCATACGATAGCTTCTTGCGTGCGCCGCCAGCGTCGATGATCTCTACCGCGCCGGACTTGGTATCGATGCTCCCGGCTTGGCCTTGCACATAAACGACATCTATGGCGTGGAGAACGTCCAGAAGGGGGGCCGTCAGCGTCTCGGGCTTCGGCTCGTAGAGCCGCGGACGGACCACGAGCGTCGGTTCGGGGGAAACCAGTGCGATCTCGAGTTCGTCGGGCGAGACACCTCTGATGTCGCGCAGACGAGCCGCGGAGAGCGCGGCGTACATGCCGGCAAAGCCGGCGCCTATGATAACGAGCCGCATGTGATCAGCTCCAGGGTTTGGGTGGCAACACGCGTTTCCGTCGGCGTCGCTCATTGCCAAGTAATCGAGGCCAAGCAATCGAGCGAACACCAGGGACACGCCAAGCGTCAGCTCTTGATGAATGCGAGCAGATCCTCATTCACGAGATCTGCGTGCGTTGTGCACATGGCGTGCGGCAGCTTCTCGTAAATCTTGAGCTTGCCGTTCTTCAGCAATTTCGCCGACAGCAGAGCCGAGTCGGCGATCGGCACGATCTGATCGTCATCGCCATGCATGACGAAGGTCGGGACGGCGATGCTCTTGAGATCCTCGGTGAAGTCCGTCTCCGAGAATGCTTTGATGCCGTCGTATTGCGCCTTGGCGCCGCCCATCATGGCCTGGCGCCACCAGTTCCATATGTTCGCCTGTGACGGCTTGGCGCCGGGGCGGTTGTAGCCATAGAAGGGGCCGCTCGCGAAATCGAGATAGAACTGCTGTCTGTTGGCCGCGAGCGCGCTGCGCAACTCATCGAACACGTTGATCGGCAGGCCGTCGGGGTTGGCTGCCGTCTTGAGCATGAGTGGCGGCACGGCGCCGATCAGTACCAGCTTGGAGACGCGTCCTTTGCCGTGGCGTGCCACGTAGCGCGCCGCCTCTCCGCCGCCGGTGGAATGACCGATATGAATGGCATTGCGAAGATCGAGATGCTCGACCACCGCCGCAGCGTCAGCGGCGTAGTGATCCATGTCATGGCCGTCGCTCACCTGGGCCGAGCGGCCGTGTCCGCGGCGGTCATGCGCGATGACGCGATAGCCCTTGCCGACGAAAAAGAGCATCTGGTTGTCCCAGTCGTCGGAGCTCAGCGGCCAACCGTGGTGAAAGACGATCGGCTGCGCGGTCTTCGATCCCCAGTCCTTGAAGAAGATCTGGACACCGTCTCTGGTGGCGATGGTGGTCATGTGATTGTCCTCCGGGCGGAGCGCAAGCGTGCTGCTGTCTGTTTCTGCCGTCCGTCAGGTCCGGCCGACGCTCAACCAATTGCGCATTCCACCCGCTCGCCGGAATCGTGCCCTGGCAGTGGATCCGCAAGGCGGAAGGGTAGGCCCACCTGCACCTTGGGTTAGGGGCGACACCACTTCGCGTTGGAAACTACGCTCAGGGCTAGGTTGAACTAGCCCTTGTCCCGATCGACCCAGTGATCCCGGTCCTCATATGCTGTTGAACGCGCATGACCAGGATGCGTCGTGTTGTGTGTTCGTCGACACGAGTGAGGTTCAAGCCATGCAATCCGCGCTGCAGCAGGTCGATGAAAAGAATTTCAAGCGCCTGTCCACATCCGACGCGTTGCGCGACGAACGCGCACCACGGCTCGAAGCCTTGGGAATGATGGTGGCGGGCATCGTCCACGATCTCGGTAACGTAGTTCAGGTACTGTCGGGCACGGTTGAGATTCTCGATGAGCACCCGGCCATCAAGGCGGAAACGTCGCTGCAGGCAGCAATGCGCCGCGCCGTCAACTCGGTAGCGCGCGCGGAGGCCCTGATTGCGCAAGTACTCAACTTTGCGCGCGGAGGGAGGGCCGAGCCCGAGAGCGTGGATCTGAAATCATGCTTGGTGGAACTCGAGCCTTTGCTGCGCTGGATTGCCGGCAACAGGATGCACGTCGACATCCAGGTCGACGAAGATGTGCCATCAGTGGTTTGCAATCGATCGGACCTTGAAAGTGCGATCCTCAACCTCGTGCTCAACGCGCGCGACGCGATGGCGGGGCAGGGGAGGCTCTCCATTGGCGCCGCGCCGCGTCGCAACCGCCACACCATTGCTCAAGTGGCGATCAGTGTCGGGGATACTGGCCGCGGCATGTCTTCCGAAACGATGGCGCGCGCATTGGAGCCGTTCTTCACCACGAAAGTCGCCGGGGGCGGGAATGGTCTCGGATTGACGATGGTCCGTCAGTTCGCGCAGGAAGCGGGCGGCCACGTGACCCTCGAGAGCAGGCCGGGCCTCGGCACGACGGTTACATTGCTGCTTCCAGCGGAGCTACGGCCCCTGGAGCGCTGACGGCCCACGGGGGCGAGGCCCCTCAGGAGCTGGGCCCTCATAGATTTCCATTAGATGCCACCGGCGAGGGGCCTGCTATTGTCGTGTCGTATGACTGGCCGGAGCGACCGATCATGGAAGCTGTGCTCACTCAGCGGCAATACGTGCCTGTGGCCGCGGCCTTGGCCGTCGGAATTGCGGCCTCCTGGCTGTCGGCCTCGCCGGTCGGTCTGCTAGCCCCGATTGCGGCCCTCTACCTCTTCGTTCGCCGCGCCGCACCGCTGCTTCATGTGGCGTTGGCAGGGGGGGCGGCAGCCGCGCTGCTTGTCGCCACATCGGATGCAGACGCAATGCGTGAGGCTGCTCAGGCGTGGGCGGCGCTCTGCGCGGTGGCGCTTTGCATTGGCGTGATGATCACATCGGGTGAACCGGCGTCGCCCAACGCCGGAGCGTGGGTCATACCACGAGATGAGGTGCGCCCGTACCCGGTTATCGGCCCAACGCCGAGGGAGAAAGTAGCGCCGCGCAGTTCCCCGGCCGTGGGCATCGCCGCTCGGGACGATAGCGCGACGCCGGCATTGATGCTGGCCGCCTCATTCTGGGGCGGGACGCCCTTCCACCTGCGGTATTGGCGAATCCAGTCCGATGGCAGCGGACGCTGGACAGAGGTCCGAACGGAGGCATCGCGCGAGCCTTGCGGAACACAGCAGTGGCGCAGCTTCACCACTGACGTCGGCGATCAGAGATCCATGCCGCGGCAGCCGACGAAGATTGCTTCCAACCCGTCGGACACCGATGAAACCGTTCAGGCTGCGAGGATCGTGGAGAGCCTGCTTGGCAACGCATGGGCATTCGATGCGAATGGGCGGCCCACCTACCTCAGTCCATTCGCTCAGTCGTTCGTCTCCGTGACGCTGGAGGAGTTTCAGGCGTCGGTGGATGAAGGGGACACGGTTTTCAAGCGGACGTCTCATCCAGATGAGTATGATCGTATCGCCGCAAAATGGCGTCACAGCCTGCAGAGCGGCGAGCCCTTCTACATTGAGCGCCGTATTCGCCGTGCGTCGGGCATTCATGACTGGTCGCGCACCGCCATTGTTCCGATGCGTGACCGCGAAGGCTGCATTGTGGGCTGGTATGGCGGTTCGATGGACCTCGACGCCTACAGAACAGTTGAACTGGAACTGCTCGCCAGGGAGCAGGAGCTATCGCAGCTCGTCGATATGGTGCCAAGCCACGTCTGGCGTCTGACTCCCGACGGCGAGCCGACCTTCTTCAACAAGCGCATGAAGGATTTTCTCGGGTTGAACGTGTCGGACACGGAGAGGCCGGGAATGAGCCGCCTTGCGGTCCTCGTGGACACCGCCATCCATCGGGATGACGCCGCAGCATTTCGCAACGCCCTCACGTCGTGCCTTGCCAGCGGCGAGACCTTCGCCATGCGCTATCGTCTGCGCCGTGTCGATGGCGTCTTTCGCTGGATGTCGAGCCGCGCCGAGCCGATGCGCGATCACACGGGGCGTATCCTGCATTGGTACGGTCTTTGTCACGACATCGACGATCAGGTACGCGTCGAGGATGAGTTGCGCGCGAGCAAGCAGCAGCTCCAGCAGATGATCGACGCCGTGCCCGTCAATATCCTGAGCTTTTCGCCTTCGGGCAAGCTTACCTATGCCAGCAGGCGATATCTCGACAAGGTCGGCTCGCCGCCGTCCCACGTCGAGGACTTCAGTGCGTTGGCCCGGGACGTGGCTCATCCCGAAGACTTTCCGGCGATGTTTCGGAATGCATCAGACGGCTTTGCGGCCGGCCAGCCTTTCGTGAACCGGTTTCGCCGGCGCGAGAAAGACGGGGCCTATCGCTGGATTGAGGCCCGCGCGCACCCCCTTCGCGATCCAAACGGCGCGATCATGCAATGGTATATTGCTTCCATCGACATCGAAGACGAGATGCGCGCGCAGGAGGCATTGCGTGAAAGAGAGCGCACCCTTCGCCAGCTCGTCGAGACGCTCCCGGCAATGATCGATTGCGCGGCTCCAAATGGTGAGCCGGTCTATCGCAGCCGGCAGCTTCGGGATTTCCTTGGTTACGGGCTCGAGGAGCTGGACGGCGAAGCACAGTCGCGTCTCCAGCGAACGCTCGAATCCAGCGTTCATCCCGACGACCTCGCAGGCGTCAAGGAAGACTACGCCCATTCACTGTCGACGGGCGATGCGTACGCGCGCCGGCACCGCCTGCGGCGCTTCGATGGCGAGTACCGTTGGGTTGAAACACGTGCTGCGCCAATGCTTAGTCCCGAGGGTACCATCATCCAGTGGAATGTCATTTGCCTCGATATCGATGGGGAAGTGCGGGCGCAGGTTGAGCTGCGTTCGGCCCAGGAGAAAATTGCGCGGGCCAGTCAGGCGGCAAGCCTTGCCGAACTCTCGGCCTCGATTGCTCACGAGGTCAATCAGCCTTTGGCCGCGATCGTGGCAACCTCGCATGCCTGTCATCGGTGGCTATCCGCTGATCCGCCCAACCTTGAGAGGGCCCGCATCACCTTGGATCGAATAATCAGGGATGCGAACTCGGCGTCCGAGGTCGTCAGCCGCATCCGCGCGCTTTTCAGTCAGTCGAGCAAGACTCGCACACAAGTCGATATGGCGGAGATGATCCGGGAGGTCTGCTTGATATTGGCGGACGACCTCACCGCCAAGAACACGCACGTTGAAACCGAGCTCAGTCAGATCTTGCCCCAGCCCCTCGTCGACCGCGTCCAGATGCAGCAAGTGCTCGTCAATCTGATCCGTAATGCCATCGATTCCATGGAAGGGGTTGTCGATCGTCCAAGGCTCATACGGATTCGCGCCGCCTCCGATGGCAATGATCTCGTCCGTTTCGAACTTCAGGACCATGGAAGCGGCCTCGCGGACCCCGAGCGCGCATTCGAGCCATTCTTCACCACGAAGCAGAACGGCATGGGTATGGGGCTCGCCATCTGCCGCTCGATCATCGAGGCTCATGACGGTCGGCTGTGGATTCTGGACAGCAGCCCAGGAGGAACAACACTGGCTTTCACTCTACCGATCGAGGCGAGGCCTTCGGCATGAGCCAGGACACGTTTATCGTATTTATTGTCGACGACGATGCGCGCGTGCGCGAGGCGCTGACCGAGCTTCTGGAGGCCATCGGCTGGCGTGCTGCTGCCTTCGGATCGGCGGGCGAATATCTGTCATTCCCGAGACCGCCTCTGCCCGCCTGCCTCATCCTCGATGTGGAACTTCCGGACATCAACGGCCTGGAGTTCCAGAAGCAAATCTCGGACGGCGATCACCCGCCAATCGTCTTTCTTACGGGGCATGGCGATATTCCATCCTCCGTACGGGCGATCAAGCATGGCGCCGTGGACTTTCTTACCAAGCCCGTCACTGAAGGTAGCCTGTTGACCGCGATCCGGTCAGCTATCGAACGCGATCGGGTCGCTCGCGAGGAGCGAGCCGAGTTCGAGATCCTGCAACAACGGCTCGACAGTCTCACGCCCCGCGAACGTGAGGTCCTCCCACTTGTGGTCAGCGGCCTGCTCAACAAGCAAGCGGCTGCGGAGCTCGGTATTAGCGATGTCACGCTGCAGATCCACCGCAGCAAGATCATGCAGAAGATGGAAGCGGCATCGCTGGCCGATTTGGTGCGGTTTGCCGAGAAGCTGCACATACCCATCACACACTCAAGGCGCGCGGGAAGCAGCTGAATGCTCGATGGGAAGTACATGATCAGTATCGTCGATGACGATCCGCGCTTGCTCGAATCGCTGAGCGACCTGTTGGAGTCGGCAGGTTATGCCGTTCGACCGTTCCGGTCCGCCCGCGCCTTCCTGGCCGACAGCACGGCCATGTCGGAAGCGGACTGTGTCATCGCCGATATCGGCATGCCGCATATCGATGGTTTCGAACTCGAGAAGCTGACGCGTCAAACGCGTCCTGAACTGCCCGTCATCCTGATCACGGGGCGCCACGAGATCGCAGACCAACAGCGGGCGATCGCGCAGGGAAGCCGCTTTTTCCGAAAACCTTTCGATGGTCAGGCGCTGCTCGGCGCGATCGGCCAGGCGCTATCATTTGGTGGAGGCAATTGACATGCCAAGCGTCACGGAACCATGGAGGCAACGCCAGACAGTCGACCCGGCGAGTCCCGCCGAAAGCGAGCGGCCGCTTGTCCTGATCGTCGACGACGACGAGAGGATAAGGGAATCCCTGCAGGAGCTCATGCTGTCGGCAGGTATCGATTCGAGGAGCTTTGCATCGACGCGCGAGTTGCTTGAGTCGAGCATTCCAGATCGGCCTGGATGTTTCATTCTTGATGTGCGCATGCCGGGCGCGAGCGGGCTCGATCTGCAGAACCACCTCGCTGAAATGCGCGATGCCAAGCCCGTTATCTTTCTCACCGGTCACGGCGACGTCCCCATGACCGTTCGCGCCATGAAGGCCGGAGCGATCGATTTTCTCACCAAGCCCGTCAGGGATCAGACTTTGCTCGACGCAGTGGCCGCCGGCATCGCGAGAGACGTGGAGCAACGGGCGTCCTCGCGCGTCGTCAGGCGGCATATCGATCGGTTCGCCACGCTCACGCCACGCGAGCGGCAGGTCTTTCGCGAGGTCGCGCTCGGGCGCCTGAACAAACAGATTGCCTTCGACCTGGGCATCAGCGAGGTCACGGTTAAGCTTCACCGCAGCAATGTCATGCGGAAGATGGACGCGAAATCTGTCGGAGAGCTGATCCGCGCCTGGGAAGCACTGGCCGCAGATCTCGGTAGGGGCGGTAGCACCGAGGCAAATACGGGGTGACGGCATGGGGGGCGCGAGGCAACATCTGCGTTGAAGCGAGCGGGGGGAAGGGCAGGTGGACGTTCGCTTTGTTGGGTCATCGAGAAATAAACGCGCTTGCAGGTCTGGAGGAATTGCGCTTTTTCGGTCCATCCTCGGCCTATGGAAAGGTGACATCGTTTCGACGGGAACGTGCACTGGCCTGGATCGGGAACTGTCAACCTGAAGCTGCGCGCCTAGGGGAACGGCGCCAGGGATCCGTGAAAGAGGGACGATCGAATGACCACTGGTGCTGTGGATTTGGCCGCAGAGCTCATCCGATTTAACACGATCAATCCACCCGGGCAGGAGGCCGCCTGCACGGCGCACCTTCAGCGTCTCTTGTCCGGTGCGGGCTTCCAATGCGAACAGGTGCTGCTCGGCGACGGACGACCGAACTTGGTCGCGCGCATTGGTGGCAATGGTGATAGACCTCCGATCGCATTCACCGGCCATACCGATACCGTACCGCTCGGTGCGCAGGAATGGACAGTGCCTCCGCATGACGGCTTGGTGAGGGACGGGCGACTCTGGGGGCGCGGTGCCTCAGACATGAAGAGCGGTGTCGCTGCGTTCGTCGTCGCGGCCATGAAGGTCGCGCCTCGTCTCGAAGGAACGCCGGGTGTCATTCTCTACATCACCGCTGGCGAGGAAACCGGCAGCGAGGGAGCCTTTGTCCTGGCCCGCCGAGGTATGCAAGGCGAGGCCGGCGCGCTCGTCGTTGCAGAGCCTTCCGACAACCGTCCATTCTGCGGCCATAAGGGCGCGCTCTGGCTCACGGCAACCACGCGCGGCGTGACGGCTCATGGCTCCATGCCTGACAAGGGAGTCAATGCGGTCTACGCGGCAGCGCGAGCCGTCTCCAAGCTCGAGGCCTTCGATTTCAATGTCGCCAGGCACGCCGTTATGGGCGCACCGACACTCAATGTCGGCACGATCCATGGCGGCCTCAACGTGAACTCGGTGCCTGACCGCGCAGAGATCGGGATTGATCTGCGAACGCTTCCCGGCATGCGGCACGACCATTTGTTTGAACAGCTCGGCAGCTATCTCGGCGCCGAAGTGACCCTCGAAAGGAGGGTGGATGTGCCGAGTGTTTGGACGGCGCCCGAGGATCCCTGGATGCGCGACGTCTTCGAGATTTGTGCAGCCGTCTCCGGCCAGAGGCCCGCTGTCGAAGCTGCCCCCTATTTCACAGATGCCTCTGCGCTCACACCAGCGCTGGGAGATGTTCCTACCGTCATTCTCGGTCCAGGACCGACCCATATGGCGCATCAGACGGATGAGTGGTGCGAATGCGCGCGTATTGAGGAGGCCGCCCGGATCTACGAGCAGCTCATGCTTTCGTGGTGCGAGCGCGCTCGTTG
The DNA here is from genome assembly GCA_035565975.1 of Hyphomicrobiaceae bacterium. GTDB lineage: Bacteria > Pseudomonadota > Alphaproteobacteria > Rhizobiales > Hyphomicrobiaceae. The sequence goes on along the minus strand of DATMRT010000049.1, from coordinate 13,878 downwards.
AGACTCGATCGGTGCGGCGTTGGTTGATGTCTGCAGATGGCCCAAAGCGCCGCGAGCGATGGCTTTTCATCCTCTTGCACACGGTCGAGGCTGGTTGGTAATATTAATACAAGCAACATATTTTCAATTGTTTCGCCGAAGTTAATAAATTGGCATCTCCGCTGGCTGCGGCCGGACGGCGGCGATTAATCGGAGCGGCCCGGCCGGTGTGCGCAGTGACCGCGGTGCAGATTGGTCCGCACGGCGGCGACAGCGCGCCCGATTGTATCGCGTATGGAGCAGGGCGCATGTCCGATGGCTCGATACTCCCGGCGGTTCGTTATTCTGCCCTCGGCGGCCGCGCGGCCATCGGCCTAGCCGTACTTGGCGGCGCCGCCGTCGGTTGTGGCGCGATGTTCTCTTCTGGAGCTGATTTCGCGCCTAAAGCACTGCGGGCCTGGATTGGAAATACCAGTGGATCAATCGCTTTAGCTGGTCAGTTCGAACACGGCGCAAAAGCATCTGCCACGAAGCGGCTCCTGGTTTCGGAATCGGCAGCTTCGGACCTGACAGAAAACCTGCGCATCTTCCAATTCGAGCTCGCAGAGGCGCCGCAGTCGAAGCCGAGCGCCGAGAAGTTGCCCAACGCCCCCGACGCGGAATACCAAAGTCGGCTCAAGAATAGTCAAGAGGCGCTCGACGCGGCAGTGCGGGCCAAGGAATTGGCGTCGCAAGAATTGGAGGCCGAGCGACGCCGGACACAGGCGATCCGGACACTACTCGAAGAGGCGTCGCGACAATTGGCTCGTTTGCGTGCGGATGGCAGCACGTTGGAGAGGCGGCTCAAAGATAGTCAAGGCGCGCTCGACGCTGCAGTGCGGGCCAAGGAATTGGCGTCGCAAGAGTTGGAGGCGGAGCGGCACCGGGCACAAGCGATACAGGAACAACTCGAGGAGGCGTCGCAGCAATTGGCTCGCTTGCGTGCGGATGGCGGCAAGTTCGAGGTGGAAGCACGGCGGCTTCGCGACGCGATGGCACAACTTGGCGATGCTTTGCCCGGGTCGACGCAGGCCGGTGAAACCGGTGGCGGTCAGCGCGCAACCGCACAAACCACAGAGCAAATGTTGCGAGAGCGGCTACGCGCCAGTCAGCGCGAATCGCAGGAATTGGAGTTGCGCGCCAGAATGGCAATTCTGGAAATGGACAAGGAAGCCGCCAAGCTGCGCGCGGAGCAGGCGGCCGAAGCGGCTCGCAGAGTGCTCGCCGCGGATCGAGAAGACCAATCTCGACCTGGCGACGCGCCACGCGCCGTCGAGCCTGGAACGGCTGGAGACGTCGCGAGGACGCCGCCCAGACAGGCGACCGTTGCCAGCAAAGCGCCGCCCGAAGCCAAAGTAGGCGAAAGATCGCCTGGTGCCGCCCCTCGCGTCGCCGAAATCAGACCCTTGCCGCAACATCGACTGACGCAGAGAAGGAAGTGGATCTCAGTCGCCGTGATCAAGAAGGCCAGGACCGAGCGTCAGCGCCGGGCGGTTGAAGCTGCTGCGGCTGCGCGAAAGGCTGAAGAGGAGCGTCTGCGCGTGGCGGCTGAAGCTGCGGAGAAAGCCGAGGCCGAGCGTCAGCGACTGGTGGCCGCAGCCGCTGAGGCCGCGCGGATCGCCAAGGAGGCAGCCGAAGCCAAAGCGCGAGCCGATCAAGAGATCCGCCGGCGGACGCTTGGCCTCACGGTCACTCTCGAAGACGGCGCCAGATACCTGGCGCGCGGGCGGGCCCTGTTGACGTCTGGCGACGTCGCGAGTGCCCGCCTGTTTCTCGAGCGCGCCAGCAATGCGGGCCTCGCGGAAGCGGCCATGGAGCTTGCCGAAACATACGATCCCGCGACGGTGGCGCGTCTCAGCGCTGTTGGGCTTGTCGGCGATCGTGAACAAGCGAAGGCCTGGTATATGCGCGCGCAGACGCTCGGCTCGTTCGAGGCGACAGAGCGGCTGAAGAGCATTGTTGGTCAATGAGATCCAGTCATCCCGAACAACTGGACGCCGCCTGCTTCAGACGAGTGCGAAAGGGGAGAACGCATGGAGATACCGGCAATGGCCCACTGAAGGAAATGCAAGCCAATAGTTGGGGCGCGGATCAATCGATCGAGCGATCCGTTGATGGGGATGTCGACACCTTCCAACCAAGGACAGAAATCCCATGAAGACATCGGCACTGCTGCTCGCTGCGATCGTTGTTGCGACACCGATCGCGACCGCACGCGCTCAGGACAAACCTGCGGCGTCGAATGAGATCGTCCACAAGATCGCTATTCAGGTGAGCGAGAACGATCCTGCCAAGATGACCCTCGCGCTCAACAATGCACAAAACATCCTGAACTACTTCAAGAAGCTCAATCAGAAGGTCGACGTTCGGATCGTCGCCTTCGGGCCCGGCCTGCATCTCTTTCGCGAAGACACGAGCCAGGTCAAGACGCGCTTGGCGACCATGGCTCTCGAGCATCCCAACCTGACGCTATTGGCTTGTGGCAACACGCGCGCCAACCAGACGAAGGCCGAGAACAAGGAGATCAAGCTGGTGAGCGAGGCGAAAGTCGTGCCGTCCGGCGTCGTCATGCTGTCGGAATTGCAAGAGCGTGGCTACTCGTACATTCGACCTTGATGGCTGAGGCGATAGCGCACGCCCGCCATGTCGGCGCCGCCGATGCCCGCAGAACCTGGACCTAGGGAGAGTATCATGCGTAGCTTTTGGCGCCTCGGCGTCCGGATGTCTGCTGCGATCCTGATCGCAGGATTGGCGCAGCAAGCGTCGGCTCAAGGCTTCGATAAATGGGGGCCCGGGGGCAGAGAGCGGCTCAATCAAGGAACGATTGGCCTCGCGGCAGGGCTGCCGGAGGGCGCGCCGCTCCGTTTTGCTGCCGAGATCGCGCGGGCATTGAACGATGGCGACGACCTGCGCATCCTGCCGATCGTCACTCGCGGCGTGTTCGACAACTTTGTCGACCTGCTCCAACTGCGCGGTGTCGATGCCGCAATCGTCTATGGTGATACGCTTCTGCATTTTGAAAAGGTCGACAAAGCTCCTAACGTGACGACGCGGGTCAATTATATCGCCAGCCTCTTTCCGTCGGAGCTGCAGATCTTCGTTCGGCCGGAAATCAACTCCGTGCAAGACCTGGCCGGGAAGTGGGTCAACTTCAACAGTCAGGGAACGGCAGCCGCATACAGCGGGCCGATCATCTTCAAACGACTCGGGATCGATGTGGTCGAGAAGTTCGATCCGCATCCGGCGGTGATGCGCGACATTCGCACGTCCGACAAATATGCGGCGACGGTATGGGTCACCTCAAAACCGGTCGGTGGCATTGCGCAGGCAGATTGGCCGCCGGGGTTCAAGCTGATTTCCGTGCCTTATACGAAGGAGCTGGAGGAGCTCTATCTTCCGGCCACGCTCGACAGCAAGGACTATCCAAAGCTCATTGCCGCGAACCAGAAGATCGAGACGATCGCCGTTCCGGCCGTGCTCGCCGTCTACAACTGGCAACCGGGGTCCGCGCGATACGCGCGCATGGTCCGCTTCGTCGACCGTCTTTTCGTGCGGCTCGCCGACCTCCAGAAGCCGCCGTTCCATCCCGCCTGGAAAAACGTCAATCTTGCCGCTCCGGTGCCCGGCTGGAAGCGCTATGGGCCGGTGCAGAGCAAGCTCGACGAGCTCCGTGGTGGCGCTTCTGCTAGCTCTCCGACGCCGCGGATCGCGCCTGCTGCCGCCGTCACGAGAGGCCCGTGCAATGTCGACATCTGCGCCAGTATCTTCCGCTCGTTCGACTCGGCAAGCTGCACGTACCAGCCTTATGGAGGCGGCCGGCGTGCCAGGTGCGAAGTCGGGCAATCGAACTGACGCGGAGCTTCGATCCTGAAATCCCGTAGTGCCGCAGACCCGTCCGACAAGTGCCGGGTCAGGTCGGCGCTCGTTGAAGAAGCTTACGCAGCCTCCCCCTCGTCCCTCAGCAGATCGGCGAACCTGGGCGTGAGCACTTCCGACATGCCTTGCTCAGTCCGCATGAGCATACGCGCGGCGATGCGGTGCTCGACGGCGAAGGCGATCGCCGCAGCCCGGCCCATGACGAGGAGGGCCGTCGCGAGCGCATCGGCCCACATGCAGCTCTCGTGGAGCACGGTGACGATGGCCACGCCATTGCCGACCGGGCGGCCAGTGCGCGGATCAATCGAGTGGGCATGGCGGATGCCGTCGTGCTCGACGAAACGGCGATAGTCTCCGGATGTCGCGACCGACAGTCCATGCAAGGCGATGACGATATCGGAAAGCGTGGCCTCGCCGCCGCTCGTCGCCGGGGGCTGCTCGAGGGCTACCCACCAGGGCGTGCCGTCCGGCTTGATGCCTTCGCCCCTGAGCTCACCGCCGACCTCGACGAGAAAATCGCGGATGCCGAGCCTTTTGAGCGCGCGCGCGGCCTGATCGACGCCGAAGCCCTTCGCGATGCCGCCAAGGTCGATGGCTAGGCCGCCCGGCTGGCGCACGCGGCGACGTTCCTCATCGAGGTCGAGACGCTGCCAGCCTGCGTGCGCGAGCATCCGCGCGGTATCGCGGGCATCCGGCGGATGGCTGCGCGCTGGCGAAGGGCCGAAGCCCCAGGCGTCGGTCAGGGCGCCAAGCGTCGGATCGAAGGCGCCCTTGCTCTCCCGCGCGATGCTCAGTGCCGTCCTGAGAACGGCAAAGAAGTTCAGCGGAAGCGTGTGCCAGCTTCCTGCCGGTGCTTCATTGAACCTCGAAAGCGCCGATGTCGCGACCCACGGACTCATTTCGCTCACGACGTGGTCGAGAGCGTCCTGAATGGCTTGCCGGGCGCGATGCCCATCGGTGGTTGAAGGCGCGTACAACTTGGCGGACCATGTCGTACCCATGGTCTCGCCGCCCACCTGCACGAGCTTGTCGCGCCCCGGCAGCGGGCGTAAGGCGCCGTTGGCCGCGATCTCCGGCACGATGACGCGTCGTGCCGGAATACGCGTGGCCGCCTCGACCGGGTCGGCGTCGTTCACTGAGGCAGGAACTCGAGCGTGGCGGTGTAGCCGACGCGCCGCTTGGCCTTGTCGATCGTGCTCGGCAGATCGCTCAGCGAGGCATTCAGCCAGTACATGCCGGGTGTCTCGACCTTGAAGCTCAGGACCCCCTCGCCGTCGGTCTTGAAATCCATCTCGCCGAGCTTGTCGCGATAGCGGATGCCGCCCGGGATCACCTTCACGGGCATGTTGGCCGCCGGCTTGCCGTCAGCCACGAAGCGGAACTTCACCGTTTCGCCAACCATGAGATCATTGGGGTGAGTCATCGGCAGAAGCTCGAGGCCCTTGCCCGTGGACTTGAGCGCCGTGTCCGTCGGCTTTCCCGAGGTCACAAAAATTTCGACGCGGTTGTAGCCCTCGGTCACGCTCAGCTCTTCCGCGTTTGCGGGGATCTCTTTGGCCAGCGTGTCGGCCGTCCCGCGCCAGCGCTTTCTCTCGCCGCCGAGCTTGTAGGAAGCGAACAGCATCTCGTTGATGGCCGCGATCCGGTAGGTGCCCTTCTGCTTCAGATGAACATCGAACGTCGAGCGATAGCGGCCCGTGTTGCCGTTCTGCGCTTCGACTGTCGAGCCGTCGGGAGCCGTGACGACGAGTTCGGCTGGCCGCCCGCCGCGGCGTCCCGCTGGTCCTTTGCCCTTCGGTCCTTTCGCTGCGCCGGCTGGCGGGCCGTCGTCATCGGCGCCAATGTTGCCGAGCCGCATGGGAAAGTGCTCGAAATAGAAGAGATCATTGGAGACGGCGGCGTCGATCGTTATCCAGGGATCGTCGCCCGAGAGCACCGTGGCGGACGGTAGCATCCAGAGGCGGTGCGCCTCCGCGCTGACGGGCAGGCACGCGATGAGCGCGATGGCAGCAAGCTTGGCGGTTGTCTTCATGTTCATCCCTCTTGCTGGTGTCAGGGCTTGAGAGTCACGGAGATGGCGCCGAGCTCGTGCTCGCCCTTCGCCGTGAGATTGACGGTCTCCTTCGGCGGCCACTGCATCGGAATGCGGAGCAGCTCGCGTCCGCCGACCTCGCGCGCCGCCTCGACGACGAGCTGATACTGGCCCGGCGGGAGGTCGGCGAGAGGTTTGCCGGCGCCCGAGAAGGCGACATCGTGCTTGCCCGGTGCCCGCGTTGGGCTCGAGAGCCCGTCGACTGGCATGGAAAGCTCACGCCCCGTGCGTCGCCACCACTGGCGGAGATCCTTGAGCCACTTGGTGCCCTCGTTGTTGCGCAGGTTGACGTCGTACCAGACAGCCAGATTGGCCGCGACGCTGTTGTCGGGCCGCTCGAGCCAGATCGCGACATAGGGCCGGTGATACTCGGCGACACTCAGGCGCGGGATCTCGACATTGAGATTGATGTCGGCCGCGAGCGCGGGCGCGGCCATGGCGCCCGACAGTCCGACCGTGATCGCAACACGCATTGCTTTCCTCGTTCAGTGGACAAAGATGATGAGCACGATGACCGGCACGGCGATGCCGAGACCGACCATGGGCCAGGTTGATGGGCGCCCGACGGCGTGCAGCTTCAGCAGCACGAAGCCGGTCACGCAGAAGATGACGCAGGCGAGCGCGAAGGCATCGAGAAAGAGGCTCCAGGCGAGGCCGGTATTGCGCCCCTTGTGGAGGTCATTGAGGTAGGCGATCCAACCCCGATCGGTGCGCTCGTACGTGATGTCGCCGCTCGCGCGATCGACCGTGAGCCAGGCGTCGCCGCCCGGTCGCGGAAGCGCGACATAGACTTCGGAGGCCGTCCACTCGGCGGGGCGACCGCCGACATCAATGCGCGTGCGCGCACTGATCCAATCCGCGAGTGCTTGCGGGACGGGCGCCTTCGTGCTCGCGGGATCGGCCTTGATGTGTGTCAGCATATCCGCAGGCAGCTTGGCTTCGATCTGTGACACTTTCGGCGATGCATTGATCTGCGAGGCGTGATTGAGCGTGATGCCGGTGATGGCGAACAGGAGCATGCCGACGAGTGAGATCGCGGCGCTGATCCAGTGCCACTGCTGCATGTGCCGCAGCCAGAAGGAACGGCTCCGCCACTTGTTCTTCGGCGGACGGCCGGGACGGCCGCGCTGCGGGCTTACCGTGGCACCCGCTTGATCGGGAGCACCGGTGCTCGGCTTGGCGCTGGCGGCAGCCTTGTCCGACAAAGCGCTCGTCATTGCCTGACGATCCCGACGGATGCCGCGATGCGTCTTACGGCGCGCCCCACTGGGCGGATCTTGCGAGACCGCCGCCGCGCTGGCGCGCGTTCGGAGGACGCTGTCTGAGCGCGCGGCTCGCCGGCCGGCGCCTGCCGCGCCGCGCGCGCGGCTTGCGCACGAGCGAGATCGGATATTGCGCGCAGGCGTTCGACAGGGTGCGCGGCGAACACGCCGGCGAGCTCCTCGCAGAAATCCGCCGGTGCAGAGGCAATGGACTGCCGCAGCCATTTGACGGCTTGATCGATCTCGCCATCGTCAATGAGGTGGCGCGCCGTGTGAAAGGCGCCGCGGAAACAGCCACCGCGCGCTGCGCGGAGATACCAGCGGCGCGCTGCTGCCGGCTTCCGAGTTCCCCGCCAGCCTTCCTCGCAGCACCGGCCGAGCATGTTCATCGCCTTTGCATTGCCGCGGCGCGCGGCGCGCGCAAGCAGCGCCAGGGCTTCGGCGAGCTCTCCCGGCACGCCGTCCTCGCGCAGGAGAAGGCAGGCGAGATTGAACTCGGCCCAATGATGCTTCAGCTCGGCTGCGGCGCGATAGCAGTGGGCCGCGATGGCGAGATTGACGTCGGTGCCCCAGCCGAGCTCATGGCAGCGGCCGAGCATGTTCATGGCGTCACGACCGCCGGCGCGCGCGGAAAGCTGGATCCAGTTGAACGCGGCGGGAAGATCGCGCGGCGTGCCATGCCCATCGAGCAGCATGAGACCCCACGAAAGCTGCGCGGCGGCATCACCAGAAAGGGCCGCTTTGCGCACCTGCTCGGCGGCGAAAGCGGGGTCCTTCGCAAGCCGGGCCTTGCGGGTCGCGTTGCCTTGCCAGGCGAAGATCACCTTGTCGTTCATCGCGTTCCTTCGAGCCGAAGCGCTCAGAGATCGGCCCAGCGACGCAGTAGATTGTGGTAGTGGCTCGTCAACGCGACGACGCCGTGGTGGTCGTCCGGGAGTGAGCGGCGGACTTCGACGATGCCCATGTCCAACTCGAAGAGCTGCCGGCGCATGCCGTCGTCACGGACCATGGATTGCGTCCAGAAGAAGGACGACCAGCGGGAGCCGCGCGTCACTTCCGTCACGCTGTGCAGACTCGATGCCGGATAGACCACCATGTCACCGGCGTTGAGCTTCACCTTCTGCGTGCCGAATGTGTCCTCGATGATCAGCTCTCCGCCATCGTAGTCTTCCGGAGGTGTCAGGAACAATGTCGAGGAGACGTCGGCGCGCATGCGCATGCCGGCGCCCGGAATGGACCGCAGGGCGCCGTCGACGTGGGCGCCGAATGTCATGCCGACGTCGTAGCGATTGAACATCGGCGGCAGCACGCGCAGCGGCAATGCGGCCGAGTTGAAGAGCGGGTTCGTGCCGAGCGCGCGCAGGATGATCTGGCCTATTTCGCGCGCCACGGCCGAGTCGACAGGGATCTGCAGGTTCTTTTTGACGGTGCCGGCCTGCTCGCCAGCCGTTGCCTTGCCGTCGATCCAGGCGGCTTCCTCGAGTGCGGCACGGCTGCGCTCGACCTCGGCGGGTGTCAGAACTCCAGGGATGCGAACCAGCATCTCGTACTTCTCACATGCAGAGCGGACATGGGCAGGGCCCATGTCCGCGGTCGCGTCGTTACTACGCTTTTAGAACTTCTTGCCGACCGTGAACATCAGGGTGCGGCCAGCAGCCACGACGGCGCGATTGCCGAAGCTCGCGTCGTAGTTCAGCTCGTCCGTGAGGTTGTAGCCGTTGGCAGCGAAGCGCCAGCCGTCCTTCTCGTAGGAGATCAGCGCGTCGAACGTGAAGTTGGCCGGGATGATGGAGGTGTTGCCGGAGTTGGCGTAGATGTCGTCGCTCCAGCGGATGCCGCCGCCGATGGTCGTCTTGCCTGGCCACAGGTTCATGATCTTCGAGATCTCGACCGTTGACCAGACGGAGACCGCGTGTTCGGGCACGAATGCGACGCGGTTGCCCTTGTTCTGGTTCTCGGCCACCGGGTTATTGCCCGTCGTCGCAGCGTTGTAGAGAATCTCGCTGTCCATGTAGGCGTATGCAGCCTGGATGGTCCAAGCGGACGTGAGCTGTCCGGTCAGGCCGAGCTCGACGCCCTGGACGCGCTGCTCCTCACCAGTCGGAACCTGCGCGCCCGTTCCGTCATCGACCGTCGCGTTCGTCTTGTCGACGCGGAACAAGGCTGCCGTGAAGCCAAGCTTGCCGTCCAGAAGAGACCACTTCAGGCCGGCTTCCCAAAGCTTATTCTCCTCGGGCTCCATCGTGTCGTTGCCGATGGAGTTGTTGTCGTTCGTGATGAACTGACCGGCGAGCGACGAGTACGACTTCGCATAGGAAATGTAGTAGGTCTGCTGCTTGGTCGGCTCCCAGATCACGCTCGCCTTGGGACTCCAGAAGCTCGTGGAGGAGTCGGTATCGATCGCGCAAGTCTGCGCCGTCGGATTTGTCGGGGTCGGTGCCGGCGTGCAGCCCGCCCAAAGCCCGGTCGAAGTGTCCGTCGCCCTGTATGCCGCCGAGAAGCGATCCCAGCGAAGACCGCCGAGTATCGAGAACTCCGGCGTCAGCCAGACGCGGTCACTGGCGAAGAAGGCGATGTTGTCCGAATCCGCCTTCTTTCGCGCAAGTGGATTGCGATCGACAGAGAAGCCTGGTGGGTTCGTGTAGAGCGGATTGCCGATCGTGCCGGCCGTCTTGGCAACGGAGTTGGCGAGCTGTGTGCGCGCATCGTTCTGGTAAAACACATCGATGCCCGCCACGAACTCGTGCCGCAGCCAGCCCGTGTGGAACTTGGCGATGGCCGTCGTGATGTTCTGGATGCCCCAGGACTCCTGGTCGAAGCCGGCAGGGCCACCGAAGCCATAGGCTCCGGTGAGCGTGCCGTCCAGGATGCTATCGCCGCACGCGGAACCGGTATTGCAGTTCACCACTGTCTGCGCCCAGTAGCGACCGTACATCGCGAGGCGCGTGTCGTTCTGGATCGTCAGGTGCTCGTTCACGCGCTTCATGTAGCGCGCGGTGATCATATCGACGTCGGAGTCGTCGATATCCGTCTCCTTGCCGTAGAAATTCTTGCGCGAGACGCCGAACTCGGTGACCGGCTTGCCGAGGAGCGGGCCTGCCGTGCCGTCTGGATCGAAGATCGGCACGCCCATGTCGGGTTTGCGCTTGCCGGACTGGTGCAGGTAGTTGATCGTGAACTTCTCGTCCGTGCCGAGGCCAAAGGCCAGCGAGGCGAGGAAACCCCAGCGATCTGAGTAGAGGTGGTCGCGGTCGACGATGTCCTGATCGTGCCACATGCCGACGATGCGGGCGGCGGTCGTGTTGTTGATCTGCTTGTTGATGTCGACGGTCGTGCGCGCCATCGGGCCGGTGCCCACCGTCACGTCGAAGCTCGCCGCATCGCCAAGGTGTGCCGTCTTCTGCTGAATGTTGATGGCGCCGCCGGTCGTGCCCATGCCGAAAGCCTCGGACGAGGGCCCCTTCAGCACCTGCACCTGCTCGTAGGCGAAGCTGTCGCGGACGTAGACGCCGAAGTCACGCAGGCCATCGACGTAGATGTCGCCCTTGGCCTGGAAGCCGCGGATGCGGAACTGGTCTCCGTTCATGCCGCCGCCGCCCTCGCCGATGGCGACGGTCACGCCGGGGACGCTGCGGAGCGCCTGCTCGAGGGTATTGACGTTCTCCTCGCGGAGCTGCGTCTGGCCGATCACATTGACCGTCTGCGGCGTGTCCTGGATCGTGCCTGGAAGCCGGCCGATCCCCGTTCCGGCATCGAGCGAGTTCGATGGGCTTGCCGGCGGGCCGGGTACGGCGTCGGCAGGGTCTGCGAGCAGTACCGGTGCTGCGGGCGTCGGCGTCGCCGCGACCGGTGCAGATTGTTTGGCCTTCGCTCGCGCCTTGGCCTTCGGCGGCGCTTTCTTGGTTTGGACAGAAAGGGCCGGCAGGGTTGTTTGTGCCGACGCCCCCGATGCCAGAAGCATCGAGGCAATGCCGAGCGACACTTGTCCGAGCAGCCGCTTGTCCACAGGGCGTGGCCGCGTGTCCGCGTTCGCGCCGGCCATTTCGTGATCCTCAGTCATTGTGGTCCCCCTCGCGCATTGCAACTGCGCGAATCCAGAACATTTTCCCCAACTTCGCGATGCTGGGGGCGGGGGGTTGGCCTGGCTACCGGCACCACGAAGATGCACACATGAGTAAACTTTACTCTATCAGTCAAGTAATGTGATGCAGACGTGCCTGACGCGATGCATTGCGGCCACACCGCGAATTTGGACAGAACATGCGGAAAACGCCACAAACTGACGATGCGCGGCTGCCCGGCGCGCACTGCTCTGCGCGCCGGGTCTATCTGATCCGCGTTCACGTGTTGTCTGCCCGCCGGAGGGGGATTCGCCTTCGCCCAGTGGCCTGAGGACCTCGCGAGGGTCAGCCGCCGGCAGCGAGCCTGGTGAGCTCCGGCGTGACAGCCTCCAGCGCTGTGCCGAAACGGTCCACGGCTTCATCGGCTTCCGCCCGCGACATGCACAGGGGCGGCGAGAATGACGTCACCTCGATGAAGGGGAGGGCGCGCGTGAGAACGCCGAGCTCGAGCGCTTTTGCCGATACGATGCGATGCGCATTCGACTTCGGATCGAAGAAGCGCCGCGTTCCTTTATCGGCAATGTACTCGACGGCAATCATCTGTCCTGCGCCCCGCACCTCGCCGACATTTGGATGCGCGCCGACGCGCTCTTTGAGCGACTTCAGCAGATAGGCGCCGACCTCGGCGGACTGCTCGACCAAACCCTCGCGCTCCAGGATGTCGATATTGGTGAGGCCGAGAGCGGCGCCTACCGGATGGCCCGAGTACGTGAAGCCGTGCATCACCGGGCCGTACTCCGGCGAGGCCGCTTCGAGCACTTTCCAGATCTTCTCGGAAATCACCGAGGCCGAGACGGGGAAATACGCCGACGTAATGCCCTTCGCGAGCGTCACGATGTCGGGCTTGAGCTTCATGCCGCCGGTCGCGAACCAGTGGCCGATGCGCCCGAAGCCGGTGATGACCTCGTCGGCGATGAACAGGATGTCGTGCTTCGCCAGCACCTTCTGCAGCTTCTCGAAGTAGCCCTTGGGCGGCATGAGTACGCCCGCTGTGCCCATGATCGGCTCGGCGATGAACGCGGCGACGGTTTCGGGACCCTCGCGCGCGATCATGGCTTCGATGTCGGCGATCATGCGGTCGGTGAAGGCCTCCTCGCTCTCGCCGTTACCGGCAAAGCGATAGTAGTGCGGGCAGGAGGCGTGCAGCACACCCGGCACGGGCAGGTCGAAGGCCTTGTGGAAGACAGGAATGCCGGTGAGGCTGCCCGCTGCGTACGTGAGGCCGTGGTAGGCGCCGAGCCGCGAGATGAACTTCTTCTTCTCGGGCTTGCCGCGCAGGTTGTTGTAATAGCGGACCAGCTTGAAGTTCGTATCGTTGGCGTCGGAGCCGCCGGTGCCGAAGAAGACCTTCGACAGGTGCGCGGCGCCGGACTTGTGAAACAGTCCGAGCACGCGCTCGGCGAGGCGGATCACGGGCTCGTTCGAGGTGCCGGCGAAGATGTGGTAGTAGGCGAGGTTCTCGATCGCGCTCTTCGCCGTCTCCGCCATCTCCTTGCGGCCATAGCCGATGTTGACGCACCAGAGGCCGGCGCCGCAATCGATGAGGTCGCGGCCCTGGCGATCCTTGATGCGCACGCCATGCGCGCTCGCCATGATGTGCGGGCCCTTCTTCATGTGATCGGCGATCGAGGTGTTCGGGTGGAACATGACCTCGCGGTCGATGTCCTCGAGCGGATAGTTGCGCGTCGTGTCTTCCATCTGCCCGTCTCCTTGCTTTGTGCGCGACCGCGAGAACGTGCGGTGCGTGGCCATACTAATCTAGCGTAACTGTCGATTGCGTGCGGAAGGCTTTCTCGGCGGCGAGGCAAACTGCAACCGAGGCCCGCGTTTCGCGCGGAGGAAGGATCGATCGGCCGGCGGCAAAGCCGGCATAGGCCTGGCGGATGTTCTCCTCGAGCTCGAAAACCTCGCCGGAGAGAGGAATCTGCACGGTCTCGACCTCGCCGCCCTTGCGCTTGGCTTTCAGCTCGAAGGTCGGCGTCAGCGTGCGGTCGAGCGCGCCCGACCACCACGTGCGTGCCGCGCCCTCGGTGCCGGCGATCTCCAGAAGCGAGTGATGCTCGAAGCCGGCAAGGCACTGGCTGAGGACCGCGGTCGAACCGTCCGCCCACTCGAGCGTCGTCACGAAATTGTCGACGAGACCGCCGCCGCGACCGTTGCCCAAGGCGCCGACGCGCACAGGCGTGCCGTTTTCGGCGGCGTACCAGAGGATGAGATCGAAGAAATGCACGAGCTCCTCGAGAATCCACGAGCCGACGCGGTCGGGATCGTAGCGCCAGCCGCCGGAGCCCTGGCGGAAGGGATGGCGGAAGAGCGAGAAGTGCTGATAGCGCACCTTGCCGAGATCGCCCTTCGCGACGAGATCGCGGACGGCGCCCCACTGCTTGGACACGCGCAGCTCGTGGTCGAGGGCGACGAGCTTGCCGCTCCGCGCTTCGGCGGCGATCACGGCATCGCATTCGGCGAGCGTCAGGCCGAGCGGCTTCTCGGCGAAGACGTGATTGCCGGC
>DATMRT010000048.1:0-16106 GCA_035565975.1 Hyphomicrobiaceae bacterium | reverse complement strand
GCTTCATCGAGCGCATGGGCGGGCTGGCAACAGCGGCGTGAACCGAGACCTCAATCCGCGAACGGGAAGAATTTCCAGTAGGGCCGTGCTTCCTCGCGAATACGCGCGATGGCGGGGCGTGCTTCGAGCCGCGCGAGATAGGATTCGAGGCGCGGAAAGCGCCCGTTGAAGGGCTGCGTCTTGCTCGCATAGAAGATCGATGGCGATGCAGCGCAGTCGGCCATCGAGAACTGGTTCCCCACGGCCCAGCCATCCGGCAGCGTGCTCTCCAGCCAGCCATAGGCGAGGTCCAGTTTCTCGCGGGCCTGGACGACGCCGTAGGCGTCCTTCGCACCATCGGGGCGCAGAAAATCGAACACGACCTTTTGCTGCGGCGTCATGACGAGGTTGTCAAACACCCGGTCGAAGAAGCGCACGTCGAGCGCCGCTTTGGGATCTGCGGGAATGAGGCGCGACCCTTTGGCGTAATGCAGGTCGATGTGCTCGATGATGATGCTCGACTCGCGCAGCACGCGATCGCCATCCACTAGGATAGGCATCAGCTTCATCGGCCAGAGCTTGGCGAACGCCGCTTCATTCTCCGGTTTCTCCGGAGACAGCAGTTTGAACTCGAAGGGCACGTCGTGCTCGTAGAGCGCGATCAGCACCTTCTGGCAGTAGGATGAGAGAGGGTGGGCATAGAGCGTCAGAGCCATCGGTACGTCATCCCCGTAATCGTCGTCGTCAGGGCGCAAGGCCCGAGTGAGCGGCCTTGCGCCTCCGGCATTCGTCTCACGCGTCCACGATAGGCACGAAGCCCCCGAAGATCATGCGCTTGCCGTCGAAGGGCATCTTGGCGCCCATGTCCTTCATCCGTGGATCGCTCATCATCTTTTTGTTCGCGGTGTCGCGCGCTTCCTTCGAAGGATACTCGAACCAGCTGAAGACGACGACCTCGTCATCCTTGGCCTTCACGGCGCCGCGGAAGTCGGTGAGCTTGCCTTCGGGTACGTCATCGCCCCAGCACTCGACGACGCGCGTGGCGCCGAATTCCTTGAACAGGGGCAGTGCGTCCTTCGCGTGCTTCAGATAGGCCTGCTTGTTCGACGCAGGCACAGCCGCGACGAAACCTTCGACGTATTTCATGGTTCTTCTCCATTCGTTCGGATCCGAAGCCCGCCAGTCCGGCCGGGCGTGCCGAGCCGTGCAGGGGTGGCTTGCTTCAAGAACGAACGAGAGAGCCGCGTGCAGACATCACGATGCCGACATTTTTCTGAACGCTGCGCAAATTCGCGTTTCTGCCCTCTGTCGTCGTGTGCCCGCTAGGTCGCGGGCGCAAATTCGAGCGTGCGCGCGCGCCGCCGCCTTTGAATCAGCACGATCCCGGCAAGAGCGAACAGGGCGGGTATGGCGAACAGGAAGGGGTTCGGCCGCTCGCTATGAACGATCAGGGCATCGATCTTGTCGCCCGGCAGGAGCTTCAGGCGGGCCGCTTCCGAGCCTGGGCGTACGGAGATGATGGTCGGCGCAGGCCCGGAGGCGAGCACGATGCCTGATTGGGCGAGGCGTTTGCGTGCATCTCCCGCATCGCCGAGCGTGAGGCGCACGGCCTTGGTCACGTCGTTGCCATCGAGATCCTGCGACACCACCCGAACACGCAGAGCGCCCCCCGCGCTCGTCTCTTCGATGACACGCGTGATCTCGGAGGCAGGTGCATCGCGAAAGGGTGGCGCCACGCGGTTCATCCAGAAGTCGGGGCGGAAGAGCGTGAAGCAGATGAGCAGCAGCAGCGCTGTTTCCCACCATCTGTTGCGCGTGATGAAGTAACCCTGCAGGGCGGCGACGAAGGCGCCCATCGCGAGCGTGCCGCAACCCAGCACGACGAGGAAGTGCCAGATGCTCCCGATGTCGATCAGCAGAATCTGCGGATTGAAGATGAAGATGAAGGGCAGGAGGACCGTGCGGAACTCGTACCATGTGCCCTGCCAGCCGACCCTCATGGGATCTGCACCCGCGATGGCGGCCGCGGCATAGGCGGCAAGCCCGACCGGCGGCGACACGTCGGCCATGAGGCCGAAATAGAAGACGAACATGTGGACTGCGATCAGCGGCACGGCGAGGTCGTTCTCAGCCGCAAGCTCCACGACGACGGGGGCCATCAGGGTGGCCACCACGACGTAGCTCGCGGTCGTAGGCAGCCCAGTCCCGAGAATGATGCAGATCACGCCGACCAGCAGGAGCATGGCGACGATGTTGCCCTGTGAAAGGAACTCGACGATCTCGGCCATGACAAGACCGATGCCGGTCAGCGTGACCGTGCCGACGATGATGCCCGCAGCAGCCGTGGCGATGCCGACGGCAGCCATGTTGCGACCGCCGAGTGCTAGTCCCTCGACGAACTCCCGCGCGCCATCGCGGCAGCAGGCCAGAATATCCGGCTGTCCGCGGAAGAAGGCCCTGAGCGGTCTCTGCGTCAGCACCACACCGGACATGGCGACGACGCCCCAGAAGCCAGCGAGTCCCGGCGACATCTCCTCGACCATGAGGCACCAGATGAGCAGCGCCATGGGCAGGAGGTAGTGCAGGCCGGTCCGCGCAGTGTCGTAAAAGTCGGGAACGGAGACGAGTTCCTTCGTGGGGTCGTCGTGCGGCAGGTCCGGGTATCGTGCCTGATAGGCCATGAGCCACACGTAGGCCGCAACCGAGATGAGAACCGCGCCCCACGTCGCTGCCTCGCCAAATACCGTGCGTGTCCAGCCGAGGCCCCAATAGATCGCCGCGGCCAGAATGATGACGAAGCTGAGCGTCGCCAAGGCCCTGATCAGGCTTTCCTGCCACGGGCGCTGCCGTGCGCGAGGAATGCCGCTCATGCCCGCCTTCAGGGCCTCGAGGTCGACGACGTAGAACAACGCGCCATATGTCAACAGTGCAGGAAGAATGGCGTGCTTCAGAACCTCCGTGTAGGTGATGCCGGCATACTCGGCCATGAGGAATGCCGCGGCTCCCATGACGGGTGGCGAGAGCTGGCCGTTGACGCCTGCCGCGCACTCGATCGCGCCGGCCTGGGTCGGTGTGTAGCCGACCCGTTTCATGAGCGGGATCGTGAATGTGCCGGCCGTCACCACGTTGGCGACTGATGAGCCGGAGATGGTGCCGGTAAGGCCCGATGCCATGACCGCCGCTTTGGCCGGGCCGCCGCGGAAGGGGCCAAGCAGGGAGAAGGAGAGCTGGACGAGGTAGTTGCCCGCGCCGGCCTTGTCGAGCAAGGCGCCGAACAGCACGAACAGGAAGATGAAGGATGTCGACACGCCGAGGGCGACACCGAATACGCCCTCAGAGGTCAGCCAGTAGTGAGAGGCGGCGCGGCTGAGCGACGAGCCCTTGTGCGACATCAGGCCCGGGAAGTACGGGCCGAGGAACACATAGGCCAGCATCAACAGGCAGATGACGGGCATCCACGGCCCTTCACAGCGCCGAGAAGCCTCGATGAGTAGGAGCACGCCCAGGACGGACACGAGGATATCGGCGAACGTCGGAAGGCCCGGCCTGAGACTGATCTCCCGGTAGAAGACGACCAGGTACAACACCGAGGCGATCGCCACGGCCGCCAGCGCCCAATCGACCGCAGGAATGCGGTCACGCGGCGAGGAGGCGAAGGCTGGATAGCCGACGAACGCCAGGAACAGCGCAAAGCTGAGGTGAAAGGCGCGCGCCTCGGTGTCGCTGAAGACGCCGAAGCCGAACATGAACGGCAATGGCGAGACGTACCAAAGCTGAAAGAGCGACCACAGGACCGCAACGACGAATATGAAGCGCGCCGCGAGGCCGGTCGGATTGCGCCCGCCGATATCCGCTTCGGCCACCAGACGTTCGAGCTCGGGCTGCAGGTTGTTCGCAGCGAGCGCCGCCTTGTCGTTCATGTTACCCCCGAAGAAGAATCCGACTACGCGCCGTCGGCGGGGCGCCGCTGCCGGCGCCCCAATTTTTGCGTCTTACTTGATCCAGCCTTTTTCCTTGTAGTACTTCGCCGCGCCGGGATGCAGCGGTGCCGAAAGGCCATCCTTGACCATCTTCGTCGGGTCGAGATTGGCGAAGGCTGGGTGCAGCTTCTTGAACTCGTCGAAGTTGTCGAACGTCGCCTTGACGAGCTGATAGACGATTTCATCCGGCACCTTGGCGGAGGAGACGAGCGTCGCGAGCACGCCGTAGGTTTCGGTAGGGTTCGGATTGCCGGCATACATACCCCCCGGGATCGTCGCGCGGGCATAGTACGGCTTTTCCGCAACCAGCTTGTCGACGGCGGCGCCCTTCAGTGAGACGAGTTGCGCGCCGCAGGTCGTTGTCGGATCCTGGATGTTGGCCGAGGGATGGCCGACGGCATAGTAGAAGCCGTCAATCTTGCCGTCGCACAGCGCAGGACCGTGCTCGTCGGCCTTCAGCTCCGAGGCAAGCGAGAAGTCCGAGAGCTTCCAGCCCATGGCCACGAGCAGCTCTTCCATGGAGTTGCGCGTGCCGGAGCCTGGATTGCCGACGTTGAAGCGCTTGCCCTTGAAGTCTTCGAACGACTTGATATTGGCTTCCTTGCGCGCGAGCACGGTGAACGGCTCGGGATGCACGGAGAAGACGGCGCGCAGATCAGCGTAAGGCCCCGCATCCTTGAAAGCGCCGACGCCCTTCAGCGAATTGTAGTGCACGTCCGACTGGGCCATGCCGAAGTCGAGCTCGCCCGCCTTGATGGTATTGACGTTGAAGGCGGAGCCGCCGGTCGACTCGACCGAGCAGCGGATGCCGTGCGTCTTGCGGTCCTTGTTGAGGAGGCGACAGATGGCGCCGCCCGCCGCATAGTAAACGCCAGTTACGCCGCCTGTGCCGATCGTCACGAACTTCTGCTGTGCCGAGGCAGTGGTCGCGGTGCCGAGCAACGCTGCGAGGCTCACGGCGACGGCCAAGCATTGAAAACGTCTCATTTCATACTCTCCATGCTGGTTGAGGTACTTGCGCGTCAGGTCTTCACAATCGGGTCGGCCTCGGGCGATACATGCGGCTGCTCTACGCTTCCGTATCCATCATAGGAATCAATAGAGGCACCGGAAGCATAGATTGGCTAGAGTGATTGCGAAGCGGGATTTTCGCTCAACCTCCTGGCACGGCTGGGGGAACGTCTCGATCCGGAAGGTGTTTGGTCGATCCAGAGCAGATTGTCTGTTTGGGGCAGTCCTGATGCGGGATCGGGTTGCATGATGTGCTGTCAGCGGGCGTAGATAGGCCGCACTTCGCAAAGGCAGAAGCCGCGGTAGGCTCGGGTTCAGAGCCAATGGTCAATGGAGGTCCCGATGGAACTCGATCCCGTGATGCTGGCACGCATCCAGTTCGCGTTCACCGTGTCCTTTCACATTATTTTTCCGGCCTTTACCATAGGCTTATCGGCGTTCATTACCGTTCTGCTGCTGCTGTGGCTGCGCTCGGGCGAGGAGAAATTCCACCGGCTCGCGCGCTTCTGGACCAAGATCTTCGCGGTTTCCTTCGCGATGGGCGTCGTATCGGGGATCGTGCTCAGCTACCAGTTCGGCACGAACTGGAGCCGCTTCTCCGAGTTCACGGGTAACGTCATCGGGCCGCTCATCGGCTATGAGGTGCTGACAGCCTTCTATCTGGAGGCGACATTTCTCGGCATTCTCCTGTTCGGCTGGAACCGCTTTCCGCCCTGGCTCATCACGTTGGCGGCGGCGCTGGTTGCCATCGGCACCGCGACGAGTGCCTTCTGGATCCTCGCTGCCAACAGCTGGATGCAGACGCCTGCCGGCCACGAGATCCGCAATGGTGTCGCGTTCCCCCTGAGCTGGCTCGAGATCATCTTCAATCCGAGCTTCCCGTATCGCCTCGCGCATATGCTCAATGCGGCCTACCTCACGACCGCTGTCGTCGTGCTGGCGGTGGGCGCTCGCTATCTCCTCGCCGGTCGCCATCCCGAGGAGAGCCGCACCATGCTCCGCATGGCCGTCGGCATGATCGCGGTGACCGCGCCGCTGCAACTCGTCATCGGGGACATGCACGGCCTCAACACGCTGAAGCATCAGCCAGCCAAAGTCGCCGCCATGGAGGGCCACTGGGATGGCTCGAAGGCCGGCGCGCTCGTGCTCTTCGGCATTCCCGACGAGAAGGCCCTCAAGAACCACTACGAGATTGCGGTCCCCAATGCCGGCTCGCTCATTCTGACGCATAGCTGGGACGGGAAGTACCCCGGTCTCGCGAGCTTCCCCGAGAACGACCGGCCGCCCGTGGCCAACGTTTTCTTCGCTTTCCGCATCATGGTCGGTATCGGGATGCTGCTGATTGCCGTCGGATTCTGGGGCCTCTTTCTCTGGTGGCGCGGGCGCCTGTTCGACAACCAGTTCTTCCTGAAGTCCGTCTCGTACATGTGGTCGCTTGGCTTCATCGCCATCCTGGCGGGCTGGTTCGTGACCGAGCAGGGACGCCAGCCCTGGGTCGTGCAAGGGCTCATGCGCACGGCCGATGCCTCGTCACCCGTGCCGGGCGCCAGCGTCGCCAGTACGCTCGCGCTATTCGTCTTGATCTACGGCATCGTGTTCTCGATGGGCATCTACTACATCAACCGCCTCATCCACGCAGGTCCCAAGGGCGAGGCGACGGCAGCGCCGGAGGGCCTGCCGAACCGACCGCTCTCGGCCGCCGAGGAAGCAGCGCGCGAGGCGACCGGACGGCAGCCCGGCACGGGGCCGGGATTCTCGCTCGGCACATCGAAGGAGTGACGGCGATGGAAGAATATCTGCCGCTGATCTGGGCCGCGTTGATCGGAACTGCGGTTGCCATGTACGTCATTCTCGACGGCTTCGATCTCGGGATCGGCATCCTCTTTCCCTTCGTGCGCAAGGAGGAGGAGCGCGACGTCATGATGAACTCCGTCGCGCCCTTCTGGGACGGTAACGAGACCTGGCTGGTGCTTGGTGGTGGCGGTCTCTGGGTCGCCTTTCCAACGGCCTATGCCGTGATCATGCCGGCCTTCTATCTGCCGGTGCTCGGGATGCTGCTCGCGCTCGTCCTGCGCGGCGTCTCGTTCGAGTTCCGCTGGGTCGCAAAGCCCTCGCATCTCATGTGGGACGTCGCCTTTGCCGGTGGCTCGATCGTCGCGGCCTTCCTGCAGGGCACGATCCTCGGCGGGCTCCTGCAGGGCGTCGAGGTCGTCAATCGCCAGTACGCGGGCGGCCCGTTCGACTGGTTGACGCCGTTCTCGATTTTCGTCGGGCTTGCCGTCGTCGCCGGCTATGCGCTGCTCGGGGCCACGTGGCTCGTCATGCGCACGCACGGTCCGGCTCAGGAATTCGGGCGCCGCGCTGCGATCCCGCTTCTGATGGCGGTTCTCGGCGGCATGGCCATCGTCAGCCTGTGGACGCCACTCACGATCGATCGCATCGCCGCCCGTTGGTTCAGCCAGCCGAATATTTTCTTCCTCTGGCCGATCCCGCTCGTCACGGCGCTCGTCGGCTTCCTCGTGTTTCGCTGGCTGCAACGCGGGAACGAGGCGAAGCCGTTCTTCGGCAGCGTCGCACTCTTTCTGCTCGGCTATCTCGGGCTCATGATCTCCACGGCCCCCTATCTCGTGCCGCCGCACCTGACTTTCTGGGATACGGCCGCGGCACCTTCGTCTCAGCTCTTCCTGCTCGCAGGCACCGTCTTTCTGTTGCCATTGATTCTCGGCTACACAGCGTTCGTGTACTGGATGTTCCGCGGCAAGATCCGCCCGGGCGAAGGCTACCACTAGCCAACGACGGAACGCGCTTCGGCGCGCGGCGTTCGCTCGGCAGGACCAGATCACGGAATTCTATCCATTGACGCTGACGCATGATGATCCGGTGCGCTGCGCGGAAGCGATCGTCGATCAGGTCGGTCGCACAATTGTGCTCGCCATTCCGCTCGGCATCGGCAAGCCCAACCTGCTCGTCAACGCGCTTTATGGCTTGGCCGAAGCCGATCGCCGGCTGAGCCTTCGCATCCTCACAGGCCTGACGCTCGTCCGGCCGTCCTACAAGAGCGATCTCGAGCGCCGCTTCGCCGAACCGATCGCCGACAGGCTTTTTGGAAGCTGGCCCGCGCTGGCCTATGCCGAGGCGTTGCGGCGCGGAAATCTGGCGCCCAATGTCACCGTGCACGAGTTCTTTCTGCAGGCCGGGCAATGGCTGTCCAACCCGGTCATGCAGCAGAACTACGCCAGCTTGAACTACAGCGACGTGCACAAGCACGTCATGCGCGAGGGCGTCAACGTCGTCGCGCAGCTCATCGCGCCCCCTCGCGCAGATATCGAGCAGCCGGACGGCCCGCGCTACAGCCTGTCCTCGAACACGGACGTGTCGCTCGATCTCGACCAGTACATTCGCGATCGACGACGGAGCGGTCCGCCGATCGCGATCGTCGGCGAAGTCAATGCGAACCTTCCCTACATGAGCGGGGCGGCGGCCGTCCCCCGTGATCGCTTCGACCTCATTCTCGAGCCGCGGGCACCGCATTTCGACATCTTCGCCCCGCCCAAGGAGCCCGTATCGCTCACCGACTATGCCATGGCGCTGCATGCTGCGACGCTCGTGAAGGACGGCGGCACGCTTCAGATCGGCATTGGCTCCTTCGCCGATGCCCTGACCCATGCGCTCATCCTGCGCCACACGCAAAGCACGCGTTTTCGCGAGCTTGTTGCACGGCTCGGCGAGCCGCCTGCCGCCGGCGCCGAGTACGGCCCCTTCGAGCAGGGCCTCTATGGGTGCAGCGAGATGTTGGTCGACGGCTTTCTCGCCTTGCGCCGTGCCGGCATCCTCAAGAGACGTGTGCCGGATGCGGGCCGAGACGTACTCATCCACGCAGGCTTCTTCCTCGGCAGCCGCGCATTCTACGAGGAGTTGCGTGCGCTGACACCGGGCGAGCTGGAAGAGATCGCCATGACATCGATCTCGTTCACCAACACGCTGTTAGGCGACACGGAGACGAAGATCGCGCAGCGTCGCGACGCTCGTTTCATCAATACCGCTCTTGCTGCCACGCTGCTCGGCGCTGTGTCATCCGACCAGCTCGAGGACGGCCGCGTGATCAGCGGCATCGGCGGCCAAGGGGATTTCGTGGCGATGGCGCACCAGATACCTGCGGCCCGCTCGATCATCGCTGTACGCAGCACGCGCACGCAAGGGGCGAAGACCACCACGAACATCCACTGGCGCTATGGCAACACCAGCATTCCGCGTCAGCTCCGTGACATCGTGGTGACCGAATACGGCATCGCCGACATTCGCGGCCGCACGGATGGGGAAGTCATCGCGGCGATGCTCGGTGTCACGGATGCGCGCTTTCAGAACGAGCTTCGGCAGGCCGCTGTCGCGGCCGGCAAGCTAACGAAGAATTTCACGCTGCCATCGAATGCCACCAACAATTCGCCCGCGCGCATCGACGAGGCATTGGCGCCGGCGCGGCGCGAGGGACTGCTCCCCCAGTTCCCGTTCGGTTCGGATATGACTGAAACCGAGCGGGCGCTCCTGCCGGCACTCGGCAAGCTGCGTCGCGCTTCTCCGCTGGGCTTACTTCGCTATGTCGTGCAAGGCCTTCTGCTGGGCGAGTTGTCATCCGGTACGCGTGAGAAGCTCGAACGGCTCGAACTCGACAGGCCGGAGGGCCTGAAGGCGAAGGCCATGCGAGCGCTCGTTCTCGGCGCGATCCGTGGCGGATAACCACTAACTCATGAGCGCCGCATCCGATAACGAGATGCCTGCGTCCTCGATGCTCCGACCCGCGAATGCCGCGCCAATGCCGATGAGTAATGGACCGCTCTTGGCTACTCCGCTGGCTTCTGCCAGCGACGCGAGCGTTCCGTGCCAGCGGGCTTCATTCGAGCGCGATATGCTTGCGACGGCAACGGCAGGGGTGTTGGCAGGCAATCCTTCCGCAACGAGGCGGGCTGCGAACGTAGCGGCGGTGCCACCGCCCATATAGACGACGAGCGTCGTCCCGCGATCGGCAAGACCCTGCCAGTCAAGCATCTCGGGCAGCCCGCCGGCGCGGGAGTGCCCGGTGACAAAGCGCACGGACTGCGCAAGCTCGCGATGCGTGAGAGAAATACCGAGCGCTGCGGCCATGGCGCTCGCAGCCGTGATCCCGGGAACGACCTCGCAGGGGATGCCGGCGCGTGCGAGCTGATCGATCTCCTCGCCGCCGCGCCCGAAGATCATGGGATCGCCGCACTTGAGACGCACGACATGGCGCCCCTGCCGCGCGAGCCTCACCATCAGCGCATTGATGTCGTCCTGGCGGCAGCTTTCGCGGCCGCCGCGTTTGCCGACCAGCATCCGCCTCGCTTCGCGCCGCGCGAGTTCCAGCACCTCGTCGGAGACGAGATCATCGTAGAGAATGACATCCGCGGCTTGCAGCGCGCGCACGGCCTTAAGCGTCAGCAGTTCGGCGTCGCCGGGGCCAGCGCCGACGAGCGTCACGCGCCCCCTCCCGGTGGCGCCGTTATTCGCAAGGTCATCGATGAGGCGGTCGAGATGAAGCGCTTCGTCACGCGCCGGGGCGAGGCCGAAAGCACGATCGACGAACTTCTCCCAGAAGGCGCGACGTGCTGCGCCGGCAGAGAGCCGTACACTTACCTGCTCGCGGATTTTGCTCGCGACCTGTCCCCAGAGTGCGAGCGCTGGTGGCAAAAGCGTCTCGATGCGGCGGCGGATGGCTTGTCCGAGTATGGGCGCGGCACCGGTCGTGGAAATGCCGACGACGATGGGCGAGCGATTAACGATGGCACCGAACTGGAACTGGCAGTACGCGGGCTTGTCGATGACGTTGACGGGGACGCCGGCTTCACGAGCGGCGCGGAAGAAGGCCGTAGCTTCCCCATCGTCCTCGGCATCTGCAACAGCGATCGCGGCACCGGCAAGCGCGTCGGTGCTCCAAGGAATATTATGGAGCGTCAGCGTGCCTTGTGCAGCACCGCGCGTGAAAAGAGCTTCCATCTCGGCCGTGATCTCGGTCGCAAAGACATGCACATCTGCGCCCGCGGCGGCAAGCAGCTCTGCCTTCCACGCCGCGGCAGCACTGCCGCCTGCCACGATCGCAGGCCGGCCCTCAAGACTCAGGAAGACGGGCAATGTTGCCAGCGCCGCCATGCGCGGTGGCGCCTGCTCAGACGGCTTCCGGTATGCGAGCCGCATCGAGGATCCTCCTGATCTCAGCGCGGCAGGAGCCGCAGTTCGTTCCGGCCTTCACGCACGCGCCAACGGCCGCAACCGTCGCAGCACCGTTTTCCGTGATCGCTTCGATGATCTCGTTCCGGCCCACTTCGAAACAGGCACAGACGATCGTTCCGCGATCCTTGCCCTCGCCGCCTGGACGTCCGGCAAGGACCCGCAGGCGCTCGGAGGGCGGCAGGGGCTGGCGCATCTGCGCGACGATCCACTCGCGCGCGCAGGTCAGTGCGCCGCGCGCGACGAAAAGAGCGCCGACGAGCTGCTCGCCAGCGAAGGCGGCGAAGCGATACTGGCCTGCTGCGCGGTCGTGATAAGCGAGCAACTCCGTGCCGCTGGTGTCGTGTCCCAGAAGAATCTGCCGTGCCAGCTCGTCCCAGCTCTCGGGCGCGGCGTGCAACGCAAGCTCCGTGCGGAAGCCGCCGTTCACTGCGGCCGTCGCAACATAAGCAGCCTCGATCTTCGGGGCGTGGCTGGTGAGGGAAAAAGCTTGCCATGCAGTTTCGAATGGCCGAACGGAGACGGGCGTTCCCTTGAGCTCCGGCTGCCCGGAGATCGGATCGGTAATTGCCGCAACGAGTGTGCCGACGCGCGCACGATTGGCGAGCTGGCTCGTCCAATGCATGGGAACGAACAGCGATCCCGCATGCTGGCGCTCGGTGACAATGGCGCGACAGATGATGGCGCCGTTCGGACCCATGACCTCAGCCAGCGCGCCATGGGCAATACCGCAGGCCGCCGCGTCCGAGGGGTGGATTTCGACAAACGGCTCAGGCGCGGCGCCCATGAGCCGCGGCGACTTCGCGGTGCGCGTCATGGTGTGCCACTGGTCGCGAACGCGGCCCGTGTTGAGCGTCAGCGGTGCGCGTGGTGTCGTGGCCTGGGCCAGTCCGCGAAAAGGCGTCGGTACGAAGCGCGCGCGGCGATCCGGCGTATAGAAGCCTCCATCGGCGAAGAAGCGCGTTATGCCCGACGGCTGTCCCGCAGGACGCGGCCACTGGAATGGCGCCAGGTCATCGTATGACGCGGATGTCAGCCCCGCAGCGCCGATGATGTCGAGATCGCGCGTGCCGTCATTCGCGACGCCTGTCAGGCGCGCGTGCTCGTCGAAGATTTCAGCGGGGTGGGAATAGGTGAAGGCAGCGCCGAAGCCCATGCGCTTGGCTACCTCCGTCATCTGCCACCAGTCCGGCCGCGCCTCGCCCGGCAGCGGGAGAAACGCGCGCTGGCGCGAGATGCGGCGCTCGGAGTTCGTGACCGTGCCATCCTTCTCGCCCCAGGCTGCCGCGGGAAGAAGGACGTGCGCGAGCGCGGTCGTGTCGGTGTGGCGATTGACGTCCGAGACCGCGACGAAGGGGCAAGCCGCGATCGCAGTGCGCACGCGGTCCGCCTCGGGCAGGCTGACGACCGGATTGGTCGCCATGATCCAGAGCGCCTTGATGCGCCCGTCCTCGACAGCGCGGAAGAGATCGACGGCCTTGAGACCCGGCTTGTCGGCAATCGCGGGCGCATTCCAGAAATCGCGGACGGCGCGGCGATGCTCCGGATTGTCCAGCTCCATGTGTGCCGCGAGCATATTCGCGAGCCCGCCGACCTCGCGCCCGCCCATAGCATTGGGCTGACCGGTGACCGAGAACGGACCCATGCCCGGCCGGCCGATGCGCCCTGTCGCCAGGTGGCAGTTGAGAATGGCATTGACCTTGTCCGTGCCGGCGGACGACTGGTTCACGCCTTGGCTGTAGACGGTGACGACGCGCTCCGTCTCGGCGAAGAGCTCGTAGAAGTCGGCAAGGAGGGATGTCGACAGCGATGTCGCGCGCGCCGTCTCGGCGAGGCTCAGCTCAGAGGCTGCGGCGAGCGCCGCGGGCAGGTTGCGCGTGTGCTGCGCGACGTAACTCTCGTCAAGCAGTCCGCTCGCGGCGAGGTGCGCGAGCAAACCATTGAACAGGGCGACGTCCGCCCCCGGCGCGATCGCCAGATGGTGATCTGCGATATCGCACGTCGAGGTCTCGCGCGGGTCGATCACGACGACCTTCGTTCCGCGCGCCTCGCGAGCGGTCGCGAGCCGCTGGTAGAGCACGGGATGGCACCATGCGAGGTTCGAGCCGACGAGCACGACGAGATCGGCCAGCTCGAGGTCTTCGTACGTGCCGGGCACCGTGTCCGTGCCGAACGCGCGCTTGTGGCCGGCGACCGAGGAAGCCATGCACAGGCGCGAGTTGGTGTCGATGTTCGCCGAGCCGATGAAGCCCTTCATCAGCTTGTTGGCGACGTAGTAGTCCTCGGTCAGGAGCTGGCCCGAGAGATAGAAAGCCACGCTGTCGGGGCCATGCTCGGCGATCGTGGCCGAGAACTTCTGCGCGACAAGATCGAGGGCCGCATCCCAACTTACTTGCGCGCCGTGTACGAGCGGATGGAGCAGACGGCCGTCGAGCGATAGCGTTTCGCCGAGTGCGGCACCCTTCGAGCAGAGGCGCCCGAAGTTGGCGGGATGCTCGGGATCGCCCGCGATCTCGGCCGTGCCGTCGCCGAGCGGGCGCGCCAGTATTCCGCAGCCGACGCCGCAGTAAGGGCAGGTCGTCCGTGTTGCGCACCCGGTCATGACGCGCCTCAGTCCGAACGCGCCATCAGCGCATCGGCGTCGATGAGGATGCGGCCCTTGTCCACACGCACGCCGAACGTCCTGACCTGGCCTTCGTCGGCACCTTCTGCCGTGCCCTTCTCGAGCGAGATGACCCAGTTGTGCAGCGGGCAGGTGACCGTGCGGCCATGGACGATGCCCTGGCTCAGTGGGCCGCTCTTGTGCGGGCAGCGGTCATCGAGGGCGAATATCTCGTCGTCTTCCGCGCGGAAGACAGCGATACAGCCGATGGGCGTCTTCACCACGCGGGCGCCGAGGCGTGGTATGTCGTCGATCGCGCCGATGTCGATCCAGGCCTTTTCCATGAGCGTCATTCTGCGGCCTCTGCCCGCGTGAGATCGGCGATCGGGCGGAACTCGTGCGCATCTTTCCCTTGTGCGCGCTCTGCCCACGGGTCGATCTGCGCGAACTTCTGCGAGTAGACGAAGCGATCGCGCAGCGCATGACGTCGCTCGACATCATCGAGCACGTGCTGGCGGATCGACTCGATACCGACGCGGCGCGCCCATTTGTAGATGCGTTCGAGATAGCGGCCCTGTTCGCGATAGAGCTGCACGAGCGCCGCGATCACGTCGACGACCTCGTCCTCCGTGTCGACATGGCCGAGCAGGTCCGTCTGCTTGACGTCGAGGCCTGCTGCGCCGGCGAAGTGGATATCGAAGCCCGATTCGATGCAGATGACGCCCACGTCCTTGCACGTCGCCTCGGCGCAGTTTCGCGGGCAGCCCGAGACGGCCATCTTGACCTTGGCCGGCGTCCACGATCCCCACATGAAGCGCTCGATGCGCACGCCGAGGCCGGTCGAATCCTGCGTGCCGAAGCGGCACCAGTCCGTGCCGACGCAGGTCTTCACCGTGCGCAAGCCCTTGGCGTAGGCGGCGCCCGAGACCATGCCGGCGGCGTTGAGGTCCGACCAGACGGCGGGCAGATCCTCCTTGCGCACGCCCAGCATGTCGATGCGCTGGCCGCCAGTGACTTTCACCGTGGGAATCGCGAACTTGTCGACGATGTCGGCGATCGCGCGCAGCTCCTTGGCGCTCGTCACGCCGCCCCACATGCGCGGCACGACCGAGTACGTGCCGTCCTTCTGGATGTTGGCGTGCACGCGCTCGTTGATAAAGCGCGATTGGGAATCATCCTGGTACTCGCCGGGCCAGGTCGAGAGCAGGTAGTAGTTGAGCGCGGGACGGCACTTGGCGCAGCCGCAGGATGTCTTCCATTCGAGCGCCTGCATGAGGGCAGGAATGGACTTCAGCTCCCGCGCCACGATGAGGCGGCGCACGTCGTCGTGGCCGAGATGCGTGCATCCGCACATGGGCTGGACGGCTGTGGGATTGTAGCGATCGCCGAGCTTGAGCTTGAGGAGCTGCTCGACGAGGCCCGTGCAGGAGCCGCAGGACGCCGAGGCCTTTGTGCGCGCGCGCACGTCGTCGAGCGACGTGAGTGAAAAGGCGTCGATGGCGCTGGTGATCTTGCCCTTGCACACGCCGTTGCAGCCGCAGATTTCCGCTTCGTCAGGCAGAGCCGCAACGGCGGCCGTAGGGTCGCCGGCGTTTCCTCCCGCGAAAGCCGGCCCGAAGATCAAGGTATCGCGCATGGGTGCGATATCGGTGCCCCTGCGCAGCAGATCGAAGAACCACGCCCCGTCGGCAGTGTCGCCGTACATGACCACGCCGATGATGCGGTCGTCCTTGAGTACGAGGCGTTTGTAGATCCCGCGTGCGGCGTCGCGCAGCACGATTTCCTGTCGGTCTTTGGCATCCGCGAAGTCGCCGGCCGAGAAGAGATTGATGCCGGTGACCTTGAGCTTGGTTGCGGTGGCGCTTGGCGAGAATTGCGGCGCGGTGTCGTCGGCGAGGTGGGCGGCCGCGACGCCTGCCATCTCGTAGAGCGGCGCGACGAGGCCGAAGACCTGCCCCTCCACCTCGACACACTCGCCAAGTGCGAAGATGTCGGGATCGCTGGTGCGCAGCCCGGCATCGACGATGATGCCGCGGTTGCAGGCGATGCCCGCGTCCTTGGCGAGCGCGGTATTCGGCCTGATTCCGATCGCCATGACGACGAGGTCGGCCGCGAGGCGGGTGCCGTTATCGAGCTCGACGGCCTCGACACGCGCGGGACCGAGCCGGATGTCCGTGCCGATAACAGCTTTCGTGTTGGCCTTGGTCATGACCTTGATGCCGCGCGCCTCGACGGCCTTTTGCAGGAGATGCCCTGCTGCCGGATCGAGCTGGCGCTCCATGAGCGTCGGCATG
>DATMRT010000047.1:0-1834 GCA_035565975.1 Hyphomicrobiaceae bacterium | reverse complement strand
CAACACGCAGGGCGTGCGCATTTTCCGCACGGATGAGGATGAGACCGTCGCCTCCGTCGAGCGCATCCCCGACGATGGCAGCGAAAATGGCGAGAACGGCGACGCGGGCGAGGATGATACACCCGCCGCCGAGTAGACCGGTCGTGCAAGCAGGAACGCCCTCATGAAGAAGAACCAGATGAAGGCGCTGCTCCGTGCGGGCAAACCGGCGCTCGGCTGCTCGATCATGATCCCCTCACCGCAGATGGTCGAGATGGCCGCCCACGCCGGCTTCGACTGGGTGCTTATCGACATGGAGCATGGCACGATCGGCCTCGAGTCTGCCGAACTGATGATCATGGCGGCGGAAGCGCGGGGTATTACGCCTATCGTGCGCCCGCGCAGCAATGCGAGTGCGGAGATCACCTCAGTCATGGATCGCGGCGCTTCCGGCGTGCAGGTGCCGCACATCAATACGGGCGATGATGCGCGCCGCGCGCTCGCGGCCGTGAAGTTCGGCCCCGGCGACAATCGTGGCCTCGCCGCAGGCACGCGCCCCGACAGCTACGGTCTCGCCAAGGCCATGCCGGACTTCGTGCGCGAGGCCAATGCCGAGAGCCTCGTCTGCATACAGCTCGAGCACGCCAAGGCCATCGAGAATGTCGATGCGCTGCTCGCGGTCGATGATATCGACGTCTATTTCATCGGACCGTCCGATCTCTCGCAGTCCATGGGGCATCCGGGCAATCCGAAGGCGCCTCCCGTCAAGGACGCCATCGAGAAGACCCTCGCGCGTATTGTCGCCGCCGGCAAAACACCGGGAATGCCCGCGACGGCTGACAATCTCGATCAGGTCATCGCCAGCGGGTGCCGCTATATCTACACGCACCTGCCGAAGCTGTTCGGTGCCGGCGCAAGCGCGTTTCTTTCCAAGGGGCGCGCGTAGCCGGTCGCGCCTGCGGAGCGAAATTCCCCTCTCCCCGCTCGCGGGGAGAGGGTTAGGGTGAGGGGCGGCCGCAAACGCAACCGTTGGCGACTGTGCCGCCCCTCATCCCGACCTTCTCCCCGTAAGGACGGGGAGAAGGGGAAGAAATCGCACCGAGGAAAGAATGAACCCGGCTACATTCTCCCCCAAGGATCCCGACTTCGACGCCCGCGTGCGCGCGAGCTTCGCGCGCCAGAAAGTCATGGCGACTCTCGGCATCACGATCAAATCGCTGAGCCCCGGCAAGATCGAATTGGAGATGCCCTACGCCGTCGAGCTGACGCAGCAGCACGGCTTCATTCACGCCGGCATTCTCTCGGCGGCGCTCGATAGTGCCTGTGGCTATGCCGCGTTCTCGCTGATGCCGGCGGATGTCGCGGTGCTCACCGTGGAGTTCAAAACGAACCTGCTGGCGCCGGCGGCCGGCAAGCGCTTCTTCTTTCGTGCGCGCGTCATCAAACCGGGCCGCACGCTCACCATCTGCGATGCGCAGGCGTTCGCCTTCGACGACAAGGCCGAAAAGCTGTTCGCCACCATGACAGGCACGCTGATGGCCGTGCAGGAGCGCGGAGCCATAAGTCAATAAAAGCGGGTAGGCCCGGGAGGGTGTCCCTCCCGGCGGGGTGCGGGGCTGGCCCCGCTCGCGCCGCAGGCGCGACTAAGGCACCAGGATCATCCGCACTGTCCCGCCATCGGCGAGCTTGTCGAAGCCTTCGTTGATCTCTTCGAGCTTGATGCGCTCGCTCATGAGGCGGTCCACCGGCAGCAATCCCTGCTGATAGAGCGAGATGAAGCGCGGGATGTCGCGCGAGGGAATGCACGAGCCGACGTAGCTGCCTTTGACCGTGCGCTCCTCGGCGACGAGATGCG
>DATMRT010000046.1:0-35925 GCA_035565975.1 Hyphomicrobiaceae bacterium | reverse complement strand
ACGGCACGCCGGACAAGCGCGCCTCGGCCGAGCGGGCGCTGGAGTACATGGGCCTTTCCGCCGGCCAGCCGATCACCGAGGCCAAGGTCGACGTGGTGTTCATCGGCTCGTGCACCAACAGCCGCATCGAGGACCTGCGCATGGCGGCCGCCGTCGCAAAGGGCCGCAAGGCGCAGATCCCGAGCTGGATCGTGCCCGGATCCGGCATCATCAAGGAGCAGGCCGAGGCGGAGGGTCTCGACAAGATCTTCACCGAGGCCGGCTTCGAATGGCGCGAAGCGGGATGCTCGATGTGCGTCGGCATGAACGGCGAGATCGGCCGGCCGGGCGAACGGATTGCCTCGACCTCGAACCGCAACTTCGTCGGCCGCCAAGGCAAGGGCGTGCGCACGCATCTCGTCAGTCCCGCGATGGCCGCCGCCGCCGCCGTCACCGGGCATTTCACCGATGTGCGCCGCCTGCTGCCGGCTTAGGAGACGCGAACATGACCGAGAAAAAAGGGCAGCTCCGCCCCTTCGACCGCCTCACCGGCACCGCCGTCGCCATCGACCAGCCGAACGTCGATACCGACCAGATCATTCCGGCGCGCTTCCTCGCGCTCCCGCGCGCCGAGCAGGTCGCTCATCTCTTCAATGACGTGCGCTACCGCGAGGACGGCACGCCGCGCGAAGGCTTTCCGCTCAACGCGCCGACCGCGGCAGGCGCCCAGATCCTCATTGCCGAGCGCAATTTCGGCTGCGGATCGAGCCGCGAGCACGCCGTCTCCGTCCTCGTCGACAACGGCTTCCGCGTGTTCATCGCGCCGAGCTTCGGCGACATCTTCCACAACAACAGCTTCCAGAACGGCGCCCTGCCGATCCGGCTGCCCGCCGAGCGCATCCGCGAGATGATCGATCATCTGGCGAAGCGTCCCGATGCCCGCATCACGGTCGACCTCGAGGCGCAGACCGTCACCGGCCCCGACAACTGGACGCAGAGCTTCGAGATCGACAGCTTCCGCAAGCAGTGCCTGCTCGATGGCACCGACGACATCTCGCTCACCATGAAGTACGCCGACGCCATCGCCGACCACGAGCGCCGCGCCGCCGCCGAGACCGACTGGCTCTGATCGTCTCGCACATCTGCTGTCACTGCCTGTATTTCGCCCACGCGAAGGCGTTGGGGTGCCGAACTGTGCTGTTGAGCGATCCAATTGACCGTGCAAGGATACCCCCTCCTAAAGTATTCTGGAGGTGGCTATGAGCTTGATGTTGAAGACCGTTTCGGCGTTCGCGATCACGGGGCTGCTCGCCGTGCCGGCTGCCGCACAAACGAAGTGGGACATGCCCGTCCCCTATGGCGAAGGCAATTTCCACACGAAAAATATTCAGCAGTTCGCCAAGGAGATCTCGGACGCCACAGGCGGCAAGCTCACCATCCAGGTGCATCCCTCGGGTTCGCTCTTCAAGCATCCGGAGATCAAGCCGTCCGTTCGCCGTGGGCTCGCCCCCATCGGCGAGATCCTGGCGTCGCTCGCCTCGAACGAAAGCCCGATCTTCGGTGTCGACTCCGTACCCTTCCTGACCGGCGGCTATGCCGATGCCAGGAAGCTCTACGCCGCCCAGAAGCCTTTCCTCGAAAAGAGGCTCGACGGCGAAGGGCTGAAGCTCCTCTACTCGGTGCCGTGGCCGCCGCAGGGTCTCTATACCCGCAAGGAGATCAAGGCGATCGGCGACCTCTCGGGCCTCAAGTTCCGCACGTACAACGCCGCGACGAGCCGCCTCGCCCAGCTCATCAAGGCCGTGCCGACACAGATCGAGGTTCCGGATATCCCGACCGCCTTCCAGACGGGCCGCGTCGAAGCCATGATCACGTCGCCGGCAACGGGCGTGGACAGCAAGGCCTGGGACTTCCTCACGCACTATAATGATCTCCAGGGCTGGCAGCCGCGGAACATCGTATTCGTGAACAAGGCGGCTTTCGACAAGCTCCCCGCGGACCAGCAGAAGGCCATGCTCACGGCAGCGGCCGCGGCCGAAAAGCGCGGCTGGGAAGTGTCCGAGAGCGAGACGGCGCGGACGACCAATCTGCTCGCCGACAACAAGATCACCGTTTACAAGCCGACGCCCGAGCTGCGCGACGCGCTGATGAAGATCGGCGCGACGATGACCCAGGAGTGGGAGAAGTCAGCCGGCGCCGATGGCGCGGCCCTGCTCAAGGCCTACCGCGGGAAGTAGTGCCGGAACCTTCCGGGAAAAAAGAAGCGCCGGCTGCCTCGGGCAGCCGGCGCTTTTGCATTCCGGGAAAGGCTGACGAGATCAGCGATTGAGCACGACGACGAGCGCCTTCACATCTCCGCCCTGCTCGCCGATGTAGGTCTCGAAGAGCTGCTTCAGGAATGGCGTGATCCAGAAGCCGTAGACCATCGCGTCCCGCACCCGGTACGTGCTGCCGACCTTCGACAGCAGCCAGCGCACCTCGTACTGTGAGCCGTCGCGCAACGTGATCTTGCTGTCAACCATGATGCCCGAGCCACCCTGAATGCTCGGGCTCATGATCTCGTACCTCACCACCGGGTACTTCGGTACCTGGCTCGCGGCGTAGCGCCCGATGAAGCGGACCATGCCGTTGAGATAGTTCGGGCGATCGGCCTGTGAAAGCTTGGCGCGATAGGTACCGAGCGAGTAATGGCCGATATAATTGACGTCGCCGTAGCGCTTCACGGCGTTCGACAGCAGGATCGGCGACTGGGTCCGCGCGCCCGCCAGCAGGTCACGCGCCACCTGCTCCATGAAGGCGACCGCCGGATCGGCCGACTTGGACGATGACGGCCGCGCGTCCGCCGGCACCTGGGCCAGCGACACCGCCACCAGGGCGCCAAGCGCTACCCCGAGCCATGCCTTCGCCGTCAGGCATGAACTGATGAACCCCGTGCGCATCCCTCGGCCTCACAACTAGACGGTTGTATTCGGATGGTCGGATACTAGGCCCGAAAATGTGGACAATAGGTGACCGGCCGCACCATCTTGCCACATATGCCGTGCCTGTCGCCCAGAGGTCAAAGCTCTTGGTTATTCGGCAACATTCCGGGTCGCAGAACCGTGGCGCTGGCGCAACGTCCGCGGGTTTCCGTCCGGCTCCTCGCCCTTTTTAGGTCGATCGCTCGCAAACCGCGGCTTCTCGGTCATTGGATGTTCATTCGTATTATGGGCATAGTCCCCACCGATCGAGCGCGGGCCAGCGTGATTCACGCGGCCGCGCGGACACACCTAAACGCTGGCGAACCGGCACGAACCCTGCAGGGGATGAGGCCAGTTCGAATTGCGGCACCGGGAGGGCAGAAATGATGAGGGCGGGACGGGTCACAGGTTGGACTCTTGCGGTCATCTCGACCATGGCAGTGGCCGGCGGCATTCTCGGTGCGTCGCCACTCGCCGCGCAGCAGGGGACCGCCCCTCAAGCAAAATGCCAGCCGGGCCCGAATGCGCTCGGCGTGTCGCGCACGGTCGAGATCGATGCGACGGGCGGGCCGCGCTTTGGTCGCTTGCAGTACCGCGAGCATGACTTCCTGCAGGACGGCGAGGTCGTACTGACCTTCGATGACGGCCCGCATCCGACCTTCACGCCGATGATCCTGGACGCGCTCGACGAGCACTGCACGAAGGCGACGTTCTTCAGTCTGGGAAAGCAGGCGTTGAGCTTCCCTACCCAATTGCGCGAGGTCGGACGGCGCGGCCACACCATCGGCACGCATAGCTGGTCGCATCGGAATCTCGGCCGCGCCAGCACCGGCCAGATCGAGGACGAGGTCGAGCTCGCCATCAGCGCTGTACAACTGGCGCTCGGCGGCCCGACGGCGCCGTTCTTCCGCTTCCCCTATCTGAGCGATCCGGCCCGCGCGCAGCAGTATCTGAAGAGCCGCGACATCGCCAACATCTCGATCGACGTCGACTCGCACGACTTCCGCACCAAGAGCCCGGCGCGCATGATCAGCAACGTGCTTCGTGGCCTGCAGGAGAAGAAGAAGGGCATCATCCTCTTCCACGACATCCAGCCGTCGACGGCGCACGGTATCCGCCAGATGCTGGCCGAGCTCAAGGCGCGCGGCTATCGGGTCGTCCACCTTCGGCCGAAGCAGAGCCAGTCGACGATTGCCGCCTACGACGAGCGTCTCGAGCGCGATCGCTCGGGCCGGCCGCGCGTTGCCGCCGTGCGCCCTGCCGCTCCGGCGCCGGCCGCACATGCCGCACCCGAGCCGCAGCGCGTTGCGGCACCGCCGCCTCAGCGCCGCGACACACGCGACTGGCGCGAGACGGTCTTCGGCCGCTGGTGACATAGGCAAAGAGCGGCACCCAAACTTCTCGTTCTCCCCGTCCGGACGGCGAGAACGAGAAGTGTCTACCGCCCCATCTTGTAGAACTCGTCGTTCGGCCGCATGGCAGTGAGATTGGCCATGCGGTTCGAAAGCGCGAAGAAGGCCGCGATGGCGCCGATATCCCAGATCTCGTCGTCGCTGAAACCCTGCTTCTTCAGCGCCTTCACATCATCGTCGCCCACCGTGTGCGCCTCGAGCGCAACCTTCATCGCGAAATCGAGCATAGCGCGCTGACGCGGCGTGATGTCGGCCTTGCGGTAGTTGACGGCGATCTGGTCGGCAACCAGCGGGTTCTTCGCGCGGATGCGCAGAATGGCGCCGTGCGCGATGACGCAGTACTGGCACTGGTTCGCTGCGCTCGTCGCGACGACGATCATCTCGCGCTCGGCCTTGGTGAGCCCCTCGGCCTTGTCCATGAGCGTGTCGTGATACGCCATGAAGGCACGAAACTCCTCGGGGCGATGCGCGAGCACGAGAAAGACATTCGGGATAAAGCCCGACTTCTCCTGCACGGCCTCGATGCGCGCGCGGATGTCCGGCGGCATGTCCTTGAGCTTCGGTACCGGGAAGCGGCTGATGGGCACTGTTTTGGCGGCGGGCGTATGCTTGTTCATGCTGCGTCTGCTCGGAGCTACTGCGATGGATTGCCATGTTGGACGGGCGCGCCGGCCTCGAGCCAGTTCTCGATCGCCTCGGGCAGTCCGTCCAGCGGACGAAAGCCGTTCGTCACCAGCGCATAGCCGCCCGCCTCGGTACCGGCCGCGAGCAGCGGGAAACCCTGCACGCCCGCCTGCTGACTCGTCAGGAAGTCGCGGAAGGTCTCGTTGCGCGCGTCGGCCGAGAGCATTTCGAGCTCGAAGCGCTCCGCTTCGACATCGAACTCCGGCGCCAGCGCGGCGAGCACCTTCACGTCCGTCGTGTCCTGGTTCTCGCCGTAGAAGGCGCGCGAAACGCGGGCTTTGAAGGCGAGTGCGCTCTCCGGCGCGAGACGCCGCATGGTGACGACGGCGCGGCAAGCCGGCTCTGTGTCGTAGACGAAGTGCTCGCGCTCGAAGAACGAGAAATCGAACGGTTGGCCCGAAGCCTCGCCGACGCGGGTCCAGGCGCCGCGGATGTACTCGCGGTCCTTCTCGGTCATGGCCTTGGTGTTGCCCGCTCTTAGTCCGCCCATGACCATGCGCACCGGGAGCCGTCCTTCGAAGCGATCGGCAAGCGTGCGGATCACGGGCGCGAAGCCATAGCACCACGAGCACATGGGATCTGCGAAGTAGATGAAGTGCAGTCCCTCGCGTCGGCTCTCGTCGCCGCCAGTCATCTCGGTCATAGGGGACCTTTCCCGAGGCGTTCGGTCGCCCCGTCAACGCACGCTAGTAAGGCACCCCGCGTGTGTCAAACGCGGCTCAGTGCCGGCGCGCGCATATCAGCCGGTTAACATTTTTGATGGAACGATCGGCCGCGCCACTCGTATCACCTGCGCGTGATCGAGCAACAAGAACAAGCATGAACGAAGACGAAAAGCGCATTATCCGGCGCCAGCGGGTCCTCAAGAGTGGGAAGATCATCTTCGCGGATGGAAACTCGGTCGTGGACTGCGTCATTCGCAATCTCTCGGTCGCCGGCGCCCGCCTCGAGGTCCCGACGACGGTCGGCCTTCCGCAGGAGTTCACGCTCCTCGATGTGCAGGCGGGCCGGCGTTACATCGCGAAGGTCGCGTGGCGGCGCGGCGAGACGATGGGCGTCGAGTTCAGCGATCCGCCCGAGGAAGAAGACGACGACCGTTAGCCGTCGCTACGCGCTCGCGCCGTCGAACTCCTGAATCGCGAGTCGGCTGAGATCGATCGACGGCACGCACCGCAGATTGACCGCGCGAACAGGCGACCCATCGGGGTTGGCCCCGTAGGCGAACGGCTCAGTCCCGCACGTCGTGCAGAACTGGTGCTCGATCTTGTGCGTGTTGAAGGTATAGGGCCGCAGTACCTCGGCGCCGCTGATCAGCGTGAAGGCCTCGGCGGGAAAGAAGGACAGCAGGAAACCCTTCCTACGGCAATGTGAGCAGTTGCAGCTCACGGCGCTTTCCGGCGGATCGGCATCGACCGAGAAGCGGACCGCGCCGCAGTGACAGCTTCCTTCGAACGCCATGTGACTCTCCTGAACCTTTTCGCGCTTCATCGCGACCGACGAATGGGCTCCCTTGTCGAGCCTCACAGCCTATTGAGGCCACGACATGATCCGCGCCGCAACCACCGCCCTCGCCCTGCTGTACTTCGGGCTGCCCTCGCCGAGCATGGCCAAGGGCGGGCCGCGCACCCTTTCCGACGTCAATACCCAGAACGAAGTCCTGGTTCCCGCGCCGAGCCGGGACCGTTACTTCAATGGCCTCACGAATCGCATGAGCAGCGGCCAACGCCGCGCGCGGCACTATTTCCCGGGCGCGACCCGCTATCCGACGATCCGCCTCGAACGCGCGACCTCCGAGTAAGCGCCTCCCCCTGCGCCTCGTTGGGCCGATCGCCGCACCCACCGCCATCCGGCTGTCGGGCCGGTATTCTGCGTATCAGATAGTTTTGAAGCCGCTCCGGGACGCCAGCAGCCTCCCCACCGGCTATAGTTCCTGCAGAACCCACAGCGCGTCAGGCTCCCAGGCATGCCCTCATCTCCGCGAAACGACACGACCACCGTAGATCCCGTCAAGCTCGACCGCCTCGCCAAGGTGGCCGTACAGGTCGGCTTGCAACTCCAGCCCGGTCAGGACCTCTTCCTCACCGCGCCCGTCACCGCTCTCCCGCTCGTGCGCCGCATTGCCGAGCACGCCTACAAGGCCGGCGCCGGTCTCGTCACGACGCTCCTCTCCGATGAGGAGATCACGCTCGCGCGCTATCGCAATGCGCCCGATGCGAGCTTCGACCGGGCGGCGAGTTGGCTCTACGAAGGGATTGGCAAGGCGTTCGACAACAACACGGCGCGTCTCGCCGTCGTCGGCGACAACCCGATGCTGCTTGCCGGCGAGGACCCGGCCAAGGTGGCGCGCGCGAGCAAGGCGAACTCGGTCGCCTACCAGCCGGCACTCGAGAAGATCGCCGGCTTCGACATCAACTGGAATATCGTCGCCTATCCGGGACCCTCCTGGGCCAAGCTCGTCTTTCCGAACGACTCGGAGGATGTTGCCGTCACCAAGCTCGCGGACGCGATCTTCGCGGCGTCGCGCGTCGATGGCACCGACCCGGTCGGCGCCTGGGCGAAGCACAACGCGGCGCTGCAGAGCCACACCGCATGGCTCAATGGCCAGCGCTTCTCGGCACTCCATTTCAGCGGCCCCGGCACGGATCTCACCGTCGGCCTCGCCGATGGCCACGAATGGCAGGGCGGATCCTCGACGGCCAAGAACGGCATCACGTGCAATCCGAACATCCCGACCGAGGAAGTCTTCACGACGCCGCACGCGCGCCGCGTCAGCGGTCACGTCTCGAGCACGAAGCCGCTCTCCTATCAGGGCACGCTCATCGACAATATCGCCGTGCGCTTCGAGGAGGGCCGGATCGTCGAGGCCAAGGCCTCGAAGGGCGAGGAGGTTCTGGGCAAGGTGCTCGATACCGATGAGGGCGCGCGCCGTCTCGGCGAGGTCGCGCTGGTGCCGCACTCATCACCCATCTCGAAGAGCGGCCTCCTCTTCTACAACACGCTCTTCGACGAGAATGCAGCCTGCCACATCGCGCTCGGCCAGTGCTACTCGAAGTGCTTCATCGACGGCGGCAAGCTCACCCCCGAGCAGATCGCCGCCCAGGGTGGCAACAAGAGCTTCATCCACATCGACTGGATGATCGGCTCCGACAAGATCGACATCGACGGCGTCCACACGGATGGCCGCCGCGTGCCCGTCTTCCGTAAGGGCGAGTGGGCGGCGTGAGGGCGGACCGTCCTCCTGGATGCTGATCCCCCTCCCCCTTGTGGGGAGGGGTCAGGAGTGGGGGGAATCCCGACAGTTGATGTTCTGCAATCCCCCCTCCTAGCCTCCCCCGCAAGGGGAGAGGGACAAGATTCCCTTTTTGGCGCTCCTTCAAATCGCCCCGCGCGCGGCGGCGGCGGCGTAGCGCGCGAGACCCGCGTCGAGATCCGCACCGCGCTTTGCAAGGAAATCCTCGACGATAGCGCGGCGCGCGTCGGCCGCAGCGCCCTCGAGATGCCCGAGTCCGTGCAGCGCGCTCTTGATGCAAACCGCATTGGGCAAGCTCAGCGCCGCCGCCAGTACTTCGAGCAGTGCCGCGACACGCGGGTCCTTCGGCCCCGCACCGCGCCAGTAGCCGAGCGGCGAGGCATCCCAGACCATGTATGTGAAGGCGCCGAGCGGCCCCGCCGCATCGTGCGGCAGTCCCGCTGCCGGCACGGCGCGCGGTGCCAGGCAATCGGCATAAAGCACTTCGATGGAGGCAATGGCAGCCGCTTGCTCCGCCACGGGCACGGTCTCGCAGTTCTGCCGGTGCGCGGGCGAGTTCGCCAGCCGATAGCCGAAGTTCGACCACCGCATGGAGAAGAGCCCGGTCAGCCCGATCCCGAGTTGATCATTGTCGAATACCGCGAGATCGCGCGCCGCGTGCTGCATGACGTGCGCAAAGAGCGGCGCCAGTTCGTCCGTTCGCGCAACGAACTCGGGACAATGAAAATGCTGCGCGCAGTCCGCCCCGCGCGCGGCCGTCGGCAGGCGTTGGAAATAGTGCCGGAGCAGCGCTTCGTAGCGATGCTGCGGTGGTTCGGGCAGCCGATGCATATGCGCCTCCTCGATCCAATCCTGAACCCTATGTCGCGCTTGGCTAACAATAGGTTCGATCGAATCGGCGAGGGCGTTACCTGCCGCCCTAACGCTTTGGCGTCATGCCCTGCATGGCCTCGGTCATCATCTTTCCGAGGTCCTGGGCCTGCGCCGCATAGGCCTGGATCTGAGCCTGCGCAAACTGGGTCTGCAGCGAGAACACCTGCTGCACGTCCTTCGCCGACGCAAGATCGCTCGCCAGCGCGAAGCTCGCCTCGGCATTCTCCTTGGCGTAGCCGATCGCGCGCTCCTGCACGGCCTGGAAGCCGCTCGTCAGCTCGTTGGCGGGCAGGCCCTTGGTCCACATACCGACGGCCTGCGACATCACATCCATGAACTGGCCATAGGTCGCGCGTGCCTGCTCGACATTTCTCTCCGCGAGTTCGCGCATCTGTTGGGAGAACTCGAAGGGATTCTGGGCCATGGATGCCTCCTGTGCATGTGACGCGTCGGTCGAGCCTAGGCCGTCTCTCTGTCCCCCAATCAT
This sequence comes from Hyphomicrobiaceae bacterium, assembly GCA_035565975.1. Lineage (GTDB taxonomy): Bacteria > Pseudomonadota > Alphaproteobacteria > Rhizobiales > Hyphomicrobiaceae. Next base: position 26,280 of record DATMRT010000046.1, on the reverse strand, counting down.
CGGACGGAGAACAAATCAATAGCCCCGAATGCCGGACGACCGCAAGGTGCCGATCACACGTGGAGTGCCGCGTGGAACGGGTGCGCCTCGCTCAACTCGATGGCTGGTCGAGCTTTCGGGTGAGACTCTCGAACTCGCGCCGCAGTTCCTCGTTGCGGAAGATCTGCTCGAATGTCGGCGCCTCGAGCTTCTGGATGGCTTCGAAAGTCGTGGCGCTTTCGCGCATCAACACACGGAGCTGGAAGCTCGCCTCGACCGTCTCATAGGTATTATCGGCGATCCTGAGATCGTGTACCGCACGCGACCTCGCCCGCGCGATCTGCTCGCGCTGCTGGAGGAGATAGCGCCGATAGCCCTTGGCGGCTTCCTCCGCGAGGCGCTGGCTCTCGCGGTTCGCCTCGAGGGCGCGGCGCTGGTCGGGCCTGTTCTCGGCGCGCAGGAGCTGGTTGGTCTTGGCGCGCGCCTGGTCGACGTCCTTCATGATCGCTTCGAGCTTCGGCAGATACTGCTTGTCGATCTTGCTGATCATCGAGTCCTGCGCGTGGACGAGGATCGCGAAGAGCGCCGCGTGCATGGCGAAGTATTTCCGCGCCGCGCCGATGTTCTCACCCGAGGCCGCGAGCAGCTTGCTGAGCTGCCCGTCGATGAGCTTCGCCGAGTTGAACACGGAGATGAGGCGCACGATGTCGCCGGAGAGCACGCCGTCGAGCAGCAGATCGAGCTGCTCGTTGCCGAGCTCGATGCCGCTCTTCGCCAGCGCCGCGCGGATCTCTTCCTTGGTCGCCGCGATCTGGTCCCGGTTGAGGTCGATGCGCGAGCGCGAATCCGCGATGTCGCGCTCGAGGCTGTCGACCGTATCCGCCGTCACGCCCGGAATGAGCGCGGTCTTCGGCGCCGTGATCTGCTTCTCGCGCAGCTTGACGATGCGATCCTCGATCTCGTGGATGTTCTTGCGCAGGCTCTCGATCTTCTTCTGGCTCTCGACCACCGGCACGTCGGTGACGATGCCGAGCGCGGCATCGAGCAGGTCGCGGACCTTGCGCTCGCGATCCTCGCGCGTCTCCGTCCAGAGCGGCTTGACGATGAAGTCGTTTGCCGAGGGCAGCTTGCGCGCCTCGTCACGGTTGCGCGCGGTATCGTTGAGGACGGCGTCGATCGCCTTCATGAGACGCTGCGCCTGCTCGTAGAGCGGATCGCCCTCGCGCGGATCACGAGCTTGCGGCGCGGTCTGGTCGGCGGCTGGCGGCTGGGCGGCCGGCGTCTGGTTGCGGTCCGGCGCACTCTGGACGCGATAAACGCCCGTGCCCTGCTTCCTCAGGACGTCCGCGATCGCGTCACGCGGTGGTTCGGCCAGAGCGGCAAAGGGGCCAATGCAGGCCGTTGCCGCCACAACGCACCCAATGATAACCCCGCGCATGCTCACACCTCCGCATACGAACATAGGGTGTCGATTGGGGCCTTACCATGGTGCGAGCATGAATATAGTTTTCAGGTTCGGCGTCGGCGCTCGCTGCAAAAGCAGCGAGGCGGGCGGCATGTTTAGGTTTGGGCCCGCCTGCGCTGCAAAAGCAGCGAGGCGGGCCCGGGCGCCCGCCTCGCAACGGACCAGGTGCACGCACCGGTCCGGGCCTTTCGGCCTCTACCTGTTCTCTGGAATGCTGACGCAATACCGCGTTCGATCGGCGCGCGGCGGCTCCCCCTCCACCCGCGCGCCAGCTTATCGAGCTCGGGCCCTTGGCCTCTGCTCTTCTCACGGGCAGGCCAGCACCGGGCTCTACGCCACATGCACCGACCCACCGATCCAATTGCCGGCGCACGGAAGTGCTCCCCCGAACACTTCCCGCGCTCGCCAAGCCCATGCAGCCAGCCGTTCCCGGCGGCGCACGGACACGCGATCCGGCATGAGCGAAGACTAGCGGGGAATCGCTTAACAAAGGTTTAAACGCCGTCCCGCATGGGCCGGGCGCTGTCCCGCGACTTGCTCGGCGTGCGCCTTACTCCGCGGCGTCGACCTGAATTTCATCGATCGCATTATCGACCACGACCGGCGTCTCGTAGAAGCTGATCTCCGGTTCCGCACCGTAGCGGTCGGCGATCATCTTCTTCCACTCGGCGGTGTATACGCGCTCGGCCGCGGCTCGGCTCTTCCAGAGATACACACCCCCGCCGACGCCGCTCTCATTGTAGAGGTAGTACTTCCGCACGAGACCGTTGAGCCCGCGGTACTTGGGTGCCGAGCCCTTGAAAAGCTCGGCTGCGTCCTCGGCCTTCACCGTCGAAGGAAGTTTGAAGCGCACGATCGCTGTAATCATCGCTTTCCTCACTCATTGGACCCAACAACGCCACCACGCGGGGTGCGCTTCTCACTGCGCCGGCCGCGTCGCCTCGAAGGCCGGGACCGCGGCCGCGAACTCGTCGAGCCACTTGACCATCTTCGGATGACCGGCACGCCACTTGCCGCCGAGGCGGAAGTCGAGATAGCCGAGCGCGGCCGCGAGCGTCGTGTGACCGTAGTCGGGATGGCCCTTCCACGCCGGCGGTGACGCCTCGAGCAGCGCCAGCGCGCGATCGATCTTCGATTGCTGACGGTCGAGCCAGGCCTGCACCTTCATGTTCTCCGGCCGGAAGCGGCCCTCGTAGACGATGAGCAGCGCCGCGTCGAGCATGCCATCGGCGAGGCCGCCGAGCGTCAGCGTGCGCCAGCGCTCGGGACCGCTCTTTGGAAAAAGCACGGGCGTAGGGCTGAGCGAGTCCAGATACTCGCAGATGACGTGGCTGTCGAAGATCGCCTCGCCCTCATCCGTAATGAGGCAGGGGACTTTGCCGAGCGGATTGAGCTTGTTGAGCGTCGGATCGCCGGCGTTCGTATCCGCCGGCTGGTGCTCGATGCGGCCATCGAGGCCCTTGATCGTGGCGGTCATCCGCACCTTGCGGACATAGGGCGAAAGCATGGATGACATCAGCTTCATGGCAGGCGGTTCCTCGCGCGAACTGACACCACGCGTTCATGCGCATGGCTGGTGGACCGCGATCGTGCCGCGCCCTCGGCAAGGCCGCAACTGATTTCGATCAATGGGATATGTCGGATTTGGAGAGCTGGCCGGCGTCCCGAGACTTATGCCGTCGGCCTGGCACCCCGCCACACCAGCGCCGGCCAGCTCCCATGGGCTCTTCTTAGCGGCAAGCCTCGACGCGCGCCGCACATCTCTGCCGGTTATGCACGATCACGAGCGCATGTGGATGAGGCACTACTCGCGCGTTGCCTGTGGCCTAGGTGCCAGCTTGCACCTGACGCGCGAGCCAGACCGTGCGGCCACCGCACGTTGCATCCTCGGCGACGTGGCCGAGCACCTCGAAGCCGTGCGCCGCAAGCAGCGCCCCGTATTCTTCTGCATCGAGGCTCGCATGGTAGAGCGGCTCGCCCTGATAATTCCCGATGGCTTCTCCGCGTGCGGGACCACTCGTGAACATGAGCGCCGCGCCCGGCGCCGCGTGCGAGGCGAACACGGCGAACATCGCGCGCTGATCCTCCGCCGTGAGATGAAAGAAACTGTCCCACGCGAGAATGCCGCCGAACCGCGCGCCGAGATCGAGGCGGCGCATATCGGCGACGATCCACGTCTCATTGGGAAAGCGCGCTTCGCCCATGGAGATCATCGACTGCGCGCTATCGACGCCGGTTACGGGATGTCCGTTCTCGATCAGATAGCGCGCGATCGGCTCGCCCATGCCGCAACCGAGATCGAGCACCGCGGCAGCCGGCGCCACTGCGGCGCGAAAGCGCTCGAGCCAGCCGCGCTCGAACAGCGCGCGCGAGCGATCGGCATCGAATGCCGCAGCATGGCGCTCGTAGAGGTCGATGATGGCGTCTGCCGACGGGTGCATGGTCGAACTCTCGGACAGCCGTTCGCGCGAGGCAAGATCGTCCGCTATGGTTGGCGCCGATGCCGCACTCCCGGAATGAGGCCGCCATGACGAAGATCGACTATGAGGCCGAGTACAACAATCGCCGCCGCGTGCCAGAGCACGAAGCCATCGCCACCCGCTGGGCCGCCGCCTCGGCCGCCTGGCGCAACGAGGCCGACCTCCTCGCCGATCAGGCCTATGGGCCCGGCGAGCGCCACCGCTATGATCTCTTTCGCGCGCGCGGCGCCGCCAAGGCGCCGCTCGTCGTCTACATCCACGGCGGCTACTGGCAGCGCGGCGACCGCAAGGCGCAAAGCTTCATCGCCAAGGAATTCAATGCGCGCGGCATCGACGTCGCGATGCCGTCCTACTCGCTGGCGCCGGCCGCCACCGTGGGCGCGATCGTCGGCGACATCCGCCAGTGCCTCAAGACGCTCTATCAGCGCACGAAGAAGCACCCGGTCGTCATCGGCCATTCGGCCGGCGGACATCTGGCGGCGAGCATGCTGGCGACGGACTGGACAGCGGTCGGCGACGTGCCGGGTGATCTCGTGCGCGCGGCCTATGCCCTGAGCGGCGCCTTCGATCCCGAGCCGCTGATCGGCACCTCGCTCAACGAGGCACTGAAGCTCGACGCCGCGAGCGCGCGCGCCGCGAATGCCATCACCGGCCGCAAGCCGCCGCCGTCGGCAACCATGGTTGCGGCCGTTGGCGGCGACGAAAGCCAGGAGTTCATCCGTCAGAGCCTCGCGCTGGCGGCGGCCTGGAGCGCGGCCGGCGTCAAGGCCGAGTGCGTCGTGGTGCCCAACGCCAACCACTTCACCATTCTGGACGAGCTGGCGCGCGCCGAGAGTGCCGTTCTGGCACGCATCGTCTCATTGGCGCACGGCTGACGCGTTGGGTGGGCGAACGGTTGCCCTGAAGTGCCTATTCAGGTCGGCTTGGCCGTCCGTGGGAAATAGCGCGACCAGCCAAGATCGTCGGTGATGACCGTCAGGCGCTGCCTGTCGGCCCGATCGAGCTCCATCAGCGCGATCGCAAGCGCATTGCGCACGCGCCCCAGCTCCGCAGTGCCTTCGAGCTCACTGTGCATGTGCTCGATCGTCCAGCGCAGGCTCGCGACATCGATCCGCCCGTCTGCCACGGTCCGCGGCCTGAGCTCCACGGGCTCGCTCGCCGTCGCCGTTCGATTCTTCACCATGGCCTTCCCTCACGCACAACCTGAGCCAATTCGGCACATTCCACCCCGGTCCGGCCGCATGAGCGGCCATCCTGCCCGCTTAGAAGCACGGGCCGTGCCATTCCCCGTCTGACGGACCTGGCGCGCCATCGTGCAGCCGATCTGGGCAATCTTGCGGCCTGCCACACAGCACGACAACACACGCCCTCCCCACAGCTTTTGCTGGCGTAAGGCTTCTCACAATCATGCGAATCTGGTCGGTCTCGCGGAAGGGAACAGCGCTCAGCAACCTGGTTGCGGACAGAGGGGTCGGGCCATGGCCAATTTCGCGACGCACATCGGTGTCGGCACCGTCGCCAGCGGCATGCTCGCAACGCTCACACTTGCGGCCGATGTGGTTGCGCCCGAGAACCTCGTCGCCGTCACGCTTGCCGGCGTGCTCGGCAGCGTGCTTCCCGACATCGACCTCAAGGACTCGCGCGCCGGACGCGCCATGTTCGCCGGCCTCGCGGCCTTTTTCTCGTTCGCCGTCCTCTTCACGTTCGCCGAGAAGTTCTCGATCGCCGAGCTATGGCTGCTCTCGATCTGCACCTTCCTCTTCTTCCGCTTTGTCGTGCACGCGATCTTCCATCGCATGTCGTACCATCGCGGCATCTATCACTCGATACTCGCCGGGCTCTTCTTCGCCTTCGTGACCGCTATCGTCTATTACTACGTCCTCGGCCGCCACGAAGGCGTGTGCTGGCTCGCAGGCGGCTTCATGTTCATCGGCTACATGGTCCATCTCGTCCTCGACGAGATCTACAGCGTCGATGTGCTCGGCACACGCGTGAAGCGCTCGTTCGGCACGGCGGTGAAGTTCTACGACGGACGGCGCATCGACCATTCGATCGCCATGGCGGTCGCCACCGTCGCCGCCCTTATGCTCACGCCGCCGACCAAGACGTTCGTCGACGGCATGACCTCGCGCAGCATGTGGACCGGCCTGCGCCAGCGCATGTTGCCGCACGACAACAACTGGTTCGGCATTACTGGAGAGATCGTGAGCTATGCCGGGCGCGGCACGCCTGCCGCACAGCCGGAGCCGGCTGCTCCGATCGCAACCGGCTCGATACCGCAGCCGGCGGCGGAGGCCCCGCCCGCCACGTCCACACCAACGCCCAGCAAGGAATAAGGCGCGCCGACATCAGCCCCGCGGATGGCGTCCTTTTCAGGAGGCGGTAGCCCGGGTCGTCGCCGCGTTCGCACTCACGCCAGCGAGATAATTGCTCACGAGATCGGTCACGAGCAGCGCCGCCGCCTCGCTGGTCACATTCGAGAGCTTGTTGGTGGTCGAGAGCGATGTGATCCCGTGCACGCCCGCCCAGAGCACGCGCGCGGCGCGCTGGCGCTCGATGACGGCATCCGGCGGATAGAGCGGTGCGACCGCCGTCTCCACACGCCCCATGAGCCGCTCGAGCTTTTCCTGATACCAGGGCGGCGTATCGGCGCCGCCTGGCATGTAATGCTCGAACAGGAGGTTCCAGAGCTTCGGCCGCTCGTGCGTGAACGCGAGGTAGGTCTGGGCGAGTTGCAGCACCAGAGTCTTCTGGTCGCCGCCCTTCGCAAGCTCCGCCGCCAGCCGCTCGTCGAGCGCGTCGAGGACCCGGCCCTCGACATTGAGCACGACATCGTCGAGGTTCTCGAACATGTTGTAGATGGTGCCGGGGGAATACCCGATGCGGCGCGCGATCTCCCTCGCCGACAAGCCCGCAAGCCCATGTGCCTCGATGATCGCCGCCGCGGCATCGAGAATGAGCTGCCTCAGTTGCTCGGGAGTGTGAATGGAACGGCGGCCCATGGAGACCTCTGACGAATTGTCAGCGCGCTGGAAGACAAGGTTTCTAGTTTTGGCGGCCCCGAACGAGAAATTACATCCCCGTTCAGGAAGGTAGCGGTAGGGAGCGGATTTCCGGACCCTGATCAAGCCCGGGCACAGGAAATTCTCTCTCTTCACAGATGGCGACTATCCGCTTCCCCAGGGCCTGCGCGGCATTCACGCCGCACACCGAAATGCAGAACCCCGCAAGCCGCAGTTCAGTTCCCGCTCTGCGCGCGACTATCGTTACTCCAAAGGCCCCATCCGAGGCGACACCCCACTGTCAAATCCCTGCAAAATGGCAATCAAATTCATCTCATCTCGTGTCGCGCTGGCACAAATTGCCTTCTGAACGATGCTAACTGACAATTCGAGAGCTTCCGGGACGGTGCAGCCATTAACCGTTTGCCCGGCGCACAAGGCGGCGAGCAGATCGCCCGTGCCGTTCGGAACATCGTCCAGTCGCGGCACGATCCGGCTGAATGTCTCGTCGGCGGTGACGGCGACCGTCGCGAGCGCGTCATGCGGCGCGGGTATGGAAGTGGCCACGGTCACCGATGGGCCGAGCACACGCCCCGCGTTTTCCGCGCTCGCGACATCGGTGACCGGTTGGCTCGAAAGCCACGCAAGCTCGAAACGGTTCGGAAAGATCATGCTCGCGAGCGGCACGAGCGTCGTTGCGAGTGCGCGCGCGGCATCCGCGGCGATGTAGAGGCCCTTCGGATCATCGCCGAGCACCGGATCGCAGAAGTACGCCGCATTGGGATTGTGCTCCCTGACGCGCTGGACTGCCTCGGCGACGACGGCCACATGCTCCGGCGCCGGCAGATAGCCGCTCAGCACGGCATCGACCCCGCGAAGCCAGCCGTGCGCGTCGAGCGTCTCGATCATCCGGCTCAGCACGGCCGCATCCATGCGCTGGCCCGCGGCAGCGCCATGGCCCGGATGGTTCGACAGGATGATCGTCGGGAGCGCGATCACTTCGTGGCCGAGCGCATGGAGCGCCGGCACGACGGCGCTGAGGCCGACATACCCGCGGGCCACTTGCGATGAGATGGCGAGGATGGTGCCCATTGCCGCCGGCCTCAGAACACGTTGGCTTCCGCGAGCGGCGCGCGCGCGGCAACGCGCGCCCAGCCGAAGCGTGAAAGGTCGATCGTGCGGTAGGCGCCATGCGTGATCAGCTCAGCCATGGCGCGCCCGATGCCCGGCGAGTGCTGCAGACCGTGTCCCGAGAAGCCGCACGCCAGCAGAAATCCTCCGACATCCGGATGCGTCCCGAGAATGGCATTGTGGTCGAGCGTGCTGAGATCGTAGTGGCAGCACCAGGCATTCACGACCTTCAATGTCTCGAAGGCCGGCACGCGATGGGCGAGCGTCGGCCAGATGAGGCGCTCGAAGAAGCCGTCCTCGATGTCGAAGTCCTCGGCATCTGGATCCTCGTCCTCGGGCGGTGCGACGCCTGCGATGTAGTAGCGGCCCTCCGGGCGAAAATAGACGCCGCTCGGGTCGATCATCAGCCCCGCGCCCGGAAGCGGCGTCGGACAGTCGATCACGAACACGTAGCGCTTTCTCGGCCGCACGGGGAGATCGATGCCGGCCATGGCCGCCACCTTGCGCGAATGCCAGCCGGCCGCGCACACGATCATCGGCGTGGCGAGCCTTTCGCCCGACGACAGACGCACACCTGCCACCGCGCCGCGTTCGACGTCGATGCCGACGACCTCGTCGGCACGGTAGCTCACACCCTCTGCGATCGCCCGCTTGCGCATGAGCGCCAGATGCGCGTGCGGATCGAGCCACCCTTCGCCCGAGCGACCCCACCCGGCGCCCGCTAGATCATCGACGGCGAGCCAAGGAAATCGCGCCTTCAGTGCGTCGCGCCCGAGCAGTTCGACATCCGCGCCGAGACTCTGCTGAAGTGCCGTGTTCGCACGCAGCACGCGCTCGCCCTCCGCGCTGGCCATGATCGCATAGCCGCGCTCGACGAGGCCGACGTCCGCTTCCGGCCCGTAGGTCTCTTTGATGCTGCTGAAATACTGCCAGCCGAATGTCGAAAGCTCGATGTTCTCGCGCGTCGAGAACTGCCGGCGGATAGACGCGACGGAGCGACCCGTTGCGCACCACTGATAGCTCGGGTCCTTCTCGACGACGATGATGCGGCCCGAGAAGCCCTCGCGGCGGAGGAACACGGCCGTCGCGCTGCCGACTGCCGCACCGCCGACGATCACGACGTCCGCGCGCTCGATCATGATGCTTTCCCGGGCGCGCTCCCGCGCCGGCGCTCAGTCACTGAGGGCACGCCGTATCCACACGTGGTTGTCGTGGAAGGCCGCGCCGCCGAAGGGCGCGATGCGATCGGCGCCGGTGAGCGTATTGAGACCCACACCGCCCTCGAACTGCTCGTTCGGCGGGATCGCCTCGACAATCACGACGCCGCGCTGGACGCCGTTATAAGCTTCCGCCGTGATACGGATCTCGCCGCGCTCGTTGCCCATGGCAATGCGGTCGCCATCCGCGATGCCGAGCGCCGCCAGATCCTCCGGATGGATCTTCGCGCGCGGTGGCCCCTCCTGCTTGCGGCTCGTCGGCATCTCGTTGAACGAGGAGTTGAGGTAGTTGCGCGCCGGGCTCGTCGCGAGGCGGAAGGGATGCTGCGCATCGGCCTTCTCGATGACATCCCAGTGGTCGGGAAGCCGCGGCACGAGTTGGGCGATACCCCAATCCCATTTGCGCGCCGCAGGCACCTCCGGCCAGTCCGGCTTGAACCTGAACTTGCCGTCGGGATAAGCGAATCCGCCGACATAATGCGAGGTCTCGAAGTCCGGCTGGGCATCGATCCAGCGCTTCGCCTCGAGATTCTCCAGCGTACCCCAGCCCGATTTCTGCAGCGTCCAGTCGACGATCTCGCGCGCCGTCATGTCGAAGCCGCGATGCTCGGCACCGACGCGCTTCGCCAACGCGCAGATCACATCGTGATTGGACCAGCACTCGCCCGGCGGCTCGACGAGCTTCGGCCCGAAGAGAATGCTCTGCTGGCCGCCCGCCTGATAGAGATCGTCGTGCTCGAGGAACATCGTCGCCGGCAGCACGATATCGGCGACCTTCGCCGTCGCGGTCATGAACTGCTCGTGCACGGCGACGAACAGATCCTCGCGCGCGAAACCCGCCTTGACCTTGGTCTGGTCGGGGCACACCTGCACCGGGTTCTGGTTCTGGATGAAGAGCGCGTGCACCTCGGGACCGTCACCGAGATCGCTGCGATCGCCGGTCAGGATCGCGCCGATGCGGCTCATGTCGAGCATCCGGATCGAGGGATCGATCACGTCCGAGCCCTCGATGAGCGACTTGTCCCACTTGAAGATCGCGCCACTGTTGTGGAAGGCGCCGCCGCCCTCGTGCAGCCACGACCCTGTCACCGTCGCGATGCACGATGCCGCGTGCATGTTCACCGCACCGTTGCGCGAGCGCGAGAAGCCATAGCCGAGGCGCAGGTAGGTCCGCGGCGTCCGGCCGATCAGATGCGCGAAGCTCTCGATCTCCCCGACGCTCAAGCCGGTGATCGCGCTCGCCCATTCCGGCGTCTTCGTTGCGAGGTGCGCTTCGAGCTCCTCCGGGCAATCGGCGTACTTCGCCATGTATTCCCGGTTCGCAAGCCCATCGCGGAAGAGCACGTGCATGATCGCGCAGGCGAGCGCGCCGTCGGTGCCCGGCTTCAGGCAGATGCCGATGTCGGCCTGCTGCATGGTGGCGTTGCGATAGATGTCGACGACCGCGATCTTCGCCCCGCGCTCGCGCCGTGCGCGGATGGCGTGCGTCATGACGTTGACCTGCGTGTGCACCGGGTTCGTGCCCCAGATGACGACGAGGTCGGATTTGGCCATCTCGCGCGGATCAGGACCTGCGAGCCGGCCGGTCCCGGCTATGAAGCCCGTCCAGGCCGATGTCGTGCAGATGGTCGAGTACTGGCGGGAGTACTTCTTGGCGTGGCGAAGGCGCTCGATGCCGTCGCGCATGACGAGGCCCATGGTGCCCGCGTAGAAATAGGGCCATACGGCTTCGCTGCCATGCCGGCGCTCGGCGTCGAGCAGCGCTTGCGCCGTGATGTCGAGCGCCTCGTCCCAGGAGATCTGGGTGAACTGTCCGGAACCCTTCGGTCCGACGCGCTTCATCGGGTGGAGCAGCCGCTCCTCATGATGGATGCGCTCGGCGTAGCGCGCGACCTTGGCGCAGATCACGCCGGCGGTGTAGTCGTTCTCCTTGGTGCCGCGCACGCGGCCGATGCGGCCGTTGCCGAGCAGTTCGACGTCGAGCGCACAAGTCGAGGGGCAGTCGTGCGGGCAAGCCGAATGGCCGATCTTGACGTCGACGCGCTGCTGCATCGCCCACTCCCCGCAAGTTGTGTGCCGGCCACCGAAGGGCCGGCATCACTCATACAAGCATTGTAGCGGGAAACCGCGAGCCGCCAAGCGGGCGCAGGAGCGTACTTACGGCCTAGAAGCGATAGGCGAGGCCGACGGCGAAGTGCGGTGACCAAAGGTCGGTCTTGAGGTGGTCGCCGCCCTTCAGGTTCGCGTTGATGTGAGTGTAGCTCAGTTTGGTCTCGACGAAGCCGGACCAATTGGGCCCGAAGGGCATTTCGAGGCCGACGAAGCCCTGGCCGGCGAATCCGGCGAGCTGATACTCGAAGGTCTTGGTCGGATCGCCGACCAACGATACCTCGACGTGGGGAATGGTCACGCCGATGCCGAAGCCGGCATAAGGGCGCACGCCATAGAAACTCCACGGCGTGAAGCGGTACAGGATATTGCCGGTGAGAATGTTGTTGCCGTCGGTGAATTCGAGCGTGTCGTAGAGCGCGCCCGCGGTCGTGCCATTCAGCTTGGCATAGGCCTTGGCATGCGTGAATTCGACGCCGGCGCCCCAGCCAGGCATGCTGTCGAACCAGTAGACCCCGCGCACACCCCAATAGGGTGGCATCTCGAACGGCTTGCCTTCCCAGTCGACCTTCCGCGTATCGCTGAAGGAGCCATGATACGAGACATCGCTCGAGAAATTGCCGTTGACGCCGCCATAGGCCTGGATCTGGACCTCGGCGCGCGCCGCCTCAACCGGCACCGCTACCGCGGCCGCCACGCCGAGCGTCAGTGCGACCGTGCGCACACGCCCGAAAATCCCCCACGCTTTGCCGCTGTGCATCGCGCCCGCGCCCCCGATTAATCGCTCTCCGGCTGCCGACTCGTGCAGCTCTTGTGGATTAAGCAGGTAGCATAACGGGCTCTTGTAACAAGAGTTGACACCTCCAGCTTAAGGATTCCGCAAGCATTTTTCAAAAGGTGTGACCGATCCGCATAACTCAGGCCGCACCGGCCAGCTCGGCGAGACGCTCCTCGCTGCGGACGACGACCCGGGTGGTCCGCGGCAGGTCGATGATTCCGGAGCGGCGCATCTTGCTGATGGTCCGGCTCACCGTCTCGATGGTCAGCCCAAGATAATCGCCGATATCCGTCCGCGTCATCGGCAGGTCGACCACGACATCGGCGCCTGCCCGGGCCGTGCTGCGCTCGATCAGCATGAGCAGGAAGTCGGCCACCTTGGCCTCGGCCGACTTCGAGGCGAGGCAGGTGAGGTGATCGCGCATGGCATTGAGCTCGGCCGCAGCCATCCGCAGCAACTTGCGCGCGAAATCGGCGCGCTCGTCGATCATGCGCTCGAGGCCGGCCCGCGAAATGCGGCGGACGCGTGCGTCCCCCACCGCCTGGGCGTTATAGCCATAGTTGGCCGGGCTGCAGAGCCCGACGATATCGCCGGGGAAGCGGAACGCGAGGATATGCCGGCCGCCGTCGGGCATGATCCGGTAAAGGCAGACGACGCCGCTCATGACCTCATAGACGTGGCTCGCCTCGTCACCCTCGAGAAAGAGGTCCTCCCGGTTCGAGAGATGCACGAGCCCGGCCTGCTCGATGGCCCCCGACTCCTGCCCCCGGCCAGCCGTATGCCGGGCGCGACCGGGATCGAAACCTGCGATTGATGGAGGGGCGGCAAACGCTTGGTTCAGGACGATAGCAGTCATCTCTTGACCTCCGGCTCTGGCCTCTGACCTTGCGGAAGATCAAACGGGCACGTCGCGCCCGTACCGGCCTCCGGTCATGAAATGTCGCAATTTGTAATGGGGCCATGCTATCAAGGGACTGAACATGATTTCGGGACAGAACTGCACCGTCTCGACGACGATCTCTTGCCACATGCAACGGACCAGCAAGACTCACATCCTCGTCGTCGATGACGACCCCAAGATCCGCTCGCTGCTCCGGCGCCTCTTCGAAGGCGAGGGCTGGGAGGTCTCGGAGGCCGCTTCCCGCGAGGAAGTCCGCAGCCGGTTTGCCGCCGGCCGCATCGATCTCGTGACCCTCGACCTCGTGCTCGGCGGCGAGGACGGCCTGACGATCGCGCGCGAGCTGCGCCAGGAGTCCAAGCTCCCCATCATCATGGTCTCGGGCAAGGGCGATACCATCGACCGCGTGGTCGGCCTCGAGATCGGCGCCGACGACTACATCACCAAGCCGTTCCATGTCCGCGAAGTGCTGGCGCGCGTGCGCGCGGTGCTGCGGCGCAGCGAGGACGCCGCCGCGGTCCAGGCGCCTCCGCCCCCCCCTCGCGATGCCCTGAGTTTCGGCGGGTTCATGGTCGACCTCGGCAAGCGCGAGCTGCACGGTCCCGATGGCGCTCACATCCCCCTCACGACGGCCGAGTTCGCGCTGCTCGAGGTCTTCGTGCGCAACGTCAACCGCGTGCTTTCGCGCGACCGCATCATGGACCTCACCAAGGGCCACGAGTGGCACCCGCTCGACCGCACGATCGACAATCACGTCGCGCGCCTGCGCAAGAAGATCGAGCGCGATCCCGAGAACCCGCTGCTGATCAAGACCGTGCGCGGCGTCGGCTACACCTTTACGGCGGATATCACGCCCGTGAGGTAATGCTCACATTGCAGCGGCAACGGCGTGCGGCATCACGAACTGCAGGTTGGCCAAGCGCGCATAGAGCCCGCCGCGCGCCATCAACTCGCGGTGCGTGCCTTCCTCGACGATTCTGCCTTCATCCAGAACGACGATGCGGTCCGCCTTCTGGATGGTCGCGAGCCGATGCGCGACGACGATCGTCGTGCGGCCCTGCATGGCCGTGTCGAGCGCGCGCTGCACGGCAAGCTCGCTCTCCGCATCGAGCGCGCTGGTCGCCTCGTCGAGTAGGAGAATGGGCGCGGCGCGGAGCAGAGCGCGGGCAATGGCAATGCGCTGGCGCTGGCCGCCGGAGAGCGTGATACCGCGCTCGCCGATGCGTGTCTCGTAGCCTTCCGGGAGCGCGCGGATGAAGGCATCGGCCTGCGCGGCAACGGCGGCGCGCTCGACATCAGCCATGCTCGCGTCGGCATCACCGAAGCGGATATTCTCGGCGACGGTCCCCGCGAGCAGCGTGATGTCCTGTGGCACGAGCGCCATGCGTCGGCGCAGCGCACCGAGATCGGCATCGCGCGCGGGCACGCCATCGATGAGCACGCGGCCGGACGTCGGATCGCGCAGGCGTTGCACGAGCGCGAGCAGCGTGCTCTTTCCCGATCCCGAGGGACCAACCAGCGCGACTCGCTCTCCTGGCGCGATCTTGAGCGAGATATCGACAAGAGCCGGACGCTCGCCCCGCTCCGGGTAGACAAAGCCAACCCGCTCGAGCTCGATGCGCCCTTCGGCCGGCTCCGGCAGCGGCACAGGCCGCGGCGGCGAGATGATCTCGGGCTCGGTCGTCAACACCTCGGTGAGCCGCTCGGCCGCGCCCGCTGCCTGCGTGACTTCGCCCCAGACTTCCGAAAGCTCGGCGAGCGCGCCCGCCGCAAAGAGCGCGTAGAGCACGAACTGGCCGAGGCGCCCGCCCGTCATCTCGCCGGTGATCACCAGCGCCGCGCCGTACCAGAGGATGGCGACGACACTGCTGACGACGAGCAGGATGACCATGGCCGTCAGGCCCGCCCGCGCCTTGAGCCGCGCATTCGCCGCGCCGAACGCTTCCTCCACCGCATGGGCGAACCGCGCCCCGAGCGCCTTCTCGGCGACGAACGCCTGCACCGTGCGAATGCCGGTCAGCGTCTCGGCCGCGAGCGAGGAGGCCTCCGCGAGCGCATCCTGCGCCTTGCGCGAGCGCCGCCGCACGATCCGTCCGTAGCCAACGAGCGGGAGCACGATCACCGGAATGGCGACGAGCACCAACGCCGAGAGCCGCGGGCTCGTCACGAGCATCATGCCGAGCGCACCGATCAGCATGATCGCATTGCGCGCCGCTTGCGAGAGCGCGGTCCCGGCAGCCGCCTTGATCTGGGTTGTATCGGCGGTGAGGCGGCTCATCAGCTCGCCCGAGTGCGCCTTCTCGTGGAAGGTCGGCCCGAGCACCATGAGATGGCGGAAGACGTCCGCCCGCACGTCGGCGACGACGCGCTCGCCGAGCCAGTTCACGCAGTAGAAGCGGGCGGCACTGGCGATCGCCAGCAGGGCGCCGATGAGCACCAGAACGGCAAAGTAGCGATCGATGAAACCGCCATCACCTCCCGAGAAGCCGAAGTCGATCATCCGGCGCACGGCAAGCGGCACGGAGAGCATGGCGAGCGCCGAGGCGACCATGGCCACGCCGGCGAGCGCGAGCATCCTCGGATAACGTAGGATGTAGGGTCTCAACGCGAGGAGGGGCCTCAGCGACCGGCGCGCGCGCTTGCCCGGGTCGGTCTCGTCCAGCGGCGTTGCGCCTCCTGGTCCTGCGTCCTCTGCGGTCCGTCTCGCCACGCTTCCTCCCACTCTCCTCGCGCAAAGGACGTGATGTGCCCTCCCGATGTGCCGGAAGCACAAGAGGCGACTGAATGTGCCGCTGTCATGATTGCCCCACCGCGCGGCGGCAAACAAGCCACGCGCGCGCTCGTGACGCGGTGGAAGTCCTTGAGACACAAGGCGATTACGCGGAGGCGTTAACAGATCATTGAATTACAATAATAAAAAAGCCCACGACGATGGGGACATCGTCATGGGCGATCCGTGCTCAAATGCGTACGAGCAGCGCCATGAAAACTTAGCGGCGCGCTGCGAACGCCTTCTCGACCGGCTTGTAGGCTTCCTTCGCGAAATCCGAATAGAAGGAGCCGATCTTCGACATCTGCTGCACGTAGTCGTCGTACGCGCGCTTGGCGTAGCTCGACTGGATCTCGAAAGCCTGCTCGATGGTCTTCGCCGAGAGCAGCTTCTCGAACGTGGCGGTGCCTTCCTCGAACGAGCGCTTCGAGTAATCGGTCATCTCGGTTGCGATCGTCTGCCAGCCTTTGTTCCACTCGCCGACGAGGCGCATCGCCGTGTCGGTATTGGCTTGGCCGAGCTTCTGGAGGTCTTCGAATGATTTGATCATGGGGACGGTCCTTCGAACCTGCGGGGTATTCCGATGAGGCAGTCGGGAACGCAGAGGGAATGTCCAGTGCGATGCCCCAGATTTAGGTGCGCTGCACAAATATGTCAACATCAATATTGCAATGCAGCATGAATGGGCGCTCCTCGACGCGTTAGGGCCCGATAAAATTTCGCTAAAATTTTCGCCGTTTACTTCACGGGACGCAAGGCCGCCTCGGTTAAGGTTGGCTCCGACGGTCCGAGATCGACGCCCCATTGGCGCCCCAAAACGGTGTTCTCTTAAGAGCTTCCGAGCGAGGGGTGCCAATCCAGGGCGGCGGTCTACCACGACCGGGGAGGCCAAACGCGCCATCCGGCGCGGAATACGGGTTTGCGGCTATGTGCGCAGGAGCAAGCTGGCGAGCATCACTCGCCGGCGCGGTAATTTTGATCCTCTGCCTTGGGGCAGCCGGTGTGACGAATGCGCGCGCCGACAGCCGCCACGCCGCCTTTGTTGTCGATGCAAACACCGGCCGTGTCCTGCACGCTGCCGATGCCGATGAGGCGCGCTTCCCGGCCTCGCTCACGAAGATGATGACGCTCTACCTCGTCTTCGAGCAGCTCGAGGCGGGCCGTCTCGAGCCCTCGACGCCGATCCGGATCTCGGCCCAGGCGGCGGCCGTTCCGCCCTCGAAGCTCGATCTCGATCCGGGCGATACCATTCCGCTCAGTGCGGCGATCCGCGCCCTGGTGACGAAATCCGCGAACGACGTCGCCGTCGCCATCGCCGAGCACATTGCCGGCACCGAGGCCGCCTTTGCCCGCGCCATGACCGCCAAGGCGCGCCAGCTCGGCATGCGCCACACCGTCTTCCGCAATGCCCACGGTCTCCCCGACCCCGAGCAGGTGACCACGGCGCGCGACATCGCCACGCTCTCCCTCGCCCTCTACGATCATTTCCCGCGCCACGCGCGCATCTTCGCCACGCGCCAGTTCAGCTATGCCGGCGCCGTCTACCGCAATCACAACGCCATGCTCGGCTCGTTCGACGGCATGGAGGGCATCAAGACGGGCTACACCCGGGCTTCCGGCTTCAATCTTGCCGCCTCCGTGCGGCGCGATGGCCGCCACGTCGTGGCAGTCGTCATGGGCGGGCGCACGGCTCAGGCACGCAATGCCGAAATGCGGATGCTGCTGACGCGTGCGCTCGCCCGCGCCAGCACCCGCAAGTCGCGTCAGTTGATCGCCAGGGCCGGCACCGAGTCTGCGCCGGCAGCACGTCCGGTACCGCAGCGCCGCGCCATGCCGCTTCCACGGCCGGCCCCGCGCCTCGTGGAACCGATTCGCCCCGCATCACGGCCGGTGCTCGCCTCGAACGAGCCGCCCATCCAGATGGCGCGCGTCCGCACGGTGCCGGTTGGCGCTCTGGCGTGGTCCGAAACCGCCACGCGCACCGCCGAACGACCTCAGTACGCGCTCCCTGACGACGGGCGCGGCGCCCAGCCCTCCACGCTCGATGCGCAAGCCCACCGCCTCGGCAACGGGATGCCGGCCATCTACGCGTCGCAGGAGAGCGGTCCGCCGAGCACCACTGCAGCCTTACAACCAGCCTCCGCCCAAACGTCCTATATGGCTGCGGGTGCGGCTGGTCGCGGCGGATTCGCCGTCCAGGTCGGCGCCTTCGGCACGGCTGCCGAGGCCGAAGCCCGCCTGCGCGAAGTGCGCCAGACGGCGGGCAACCTGCTCGCCAGGGCCACCAACCTCACCGAGCCGGTCGCTCAAGGACCGCGCACGCTTTATCGCGCCCGCTTTGCCGGCCTCGAGGCTGGCCCGGCCGCCGCGACATGCTCGGCACTTCGCCGCCAGCGTGTCGACTGCTTCGTCACCCGTTTGCATTGAGTTCCGGGTCATCGCCATGTCCACCATTGCTCCATCGCTCTCGGCTGGCCTTGTCGCGCTCCAGGCGCTGACACCGCCATCGCCTGCCAGCCAGCAGGCTGCGGCATTGGCGCCGCCGCCACCCGCGCTGACGGGCGCCTCGCGCACGATGCTCGCGCCGTCGGCCGCGGATGCCGTGCTCAGCCTCAACACAATTGTGCCGAAGGCGCCGGCCACCGCGACCGCTGTGGTGGGTGATGCCTATGCCCGCGAGGCCATTCCCGCGGAGAAGGTTCACTGGCTGGAGTCGCTCGGCGCCGACGCCTGGTCCCCACGCAGGCCGGCGTCGCTCGATGATACCGCCTTCGAGCAGCGGGCCCTCGCGCGCATGAGCCGCAGCGGCACCTCCAAACTGCCCGGCTTCGCCGAAGCCCGCGAGAACGGCACGCTCAAGGTTCAGCGCGCTTCCGCGATGCCCGATCTCGGCTATCGCTCCTATCAACTGACACTCTACCGCGAGGGCGCCGAGTTCGGCGGCGTCGCCTTCAGCACGATCAACAACGACCGCTGGATGGCGCTGCGCCAGAGCGGCACGTTCGCCGCCACGGGCTCGGTCGACGGCAATGACTACGTCGCGACGTGGCCGCTCGCCTGGAATGGCGCCACTGAACAGCAGGCGGCCTGATCCGGCACCGCGCGAACGCCGAATTTGCCATGCTGTGATCCCACGCTGAGCGCGGCATCCTCGGCGCGTATACTTCCCCCGCTGAAAACCCAGGGAGTGATCGCAGCATGAGGGATCGGTGCATAATTGCCGGGAAGGCTGCCGCCTGCGGCCTCCTGCTTACAGCTCTCCTCGCCGGAATGAGCGCGGCGCAGGCGCAATCCTGCGGCAATGGACCCGAAGGCTTCGATCGCTGGCTCGCCGCCATGAGGTCGCAGGCCGCGCGGCAGGGCATCTCGCAGAGCGCGATCGACCGATCTCTCGCGGGCGTCACCTACGACCGGACAGTCATTCGCCTCGATCGTAGCCAGCACTCCTTCAAGTTGAGCTTCGAGCAGTTCTATGCCCGCCGCGTCGGCAGCGCCCTCATGAATCGCGCCCGCCAGAGACTCGCGCAGCACAGATCCACGTTCGACCGCGTCGAGCGGCAGTTCGGCGTGCCGCGCGAGATCGTCGTTGCCATCTGGGGTCTCGAAACGAACTTCGGCGCCGATACCTCGGGCAAATTCTCGATCATCCGATCACTCGCCACGCTCGCCTACGACTGCCGCCGCTCCAAGTTCTTCACGCCGCAGTTCCTCGACGCAATCCGCATCGTCCAACGCGGCGACATGACGCCCGCGCAGCTCCGCGGCGGCTGGGCCGGCGAGATCGGCCAGACGCAGTTCCTACCGAGCCCGTATGTCCGGTACGCGGTCGATTTCGACGGCGACGGCCGCCGTGACCTCGTACGATCGGTGCCGGACATTCTGGCCTCCACCGCGAACTTCCTCAAAGGCCACGGCTGGCGCGCCGGCGGCTCATGGGAGCCCGGATCCGCCAACTATGCCGTCTTAGCCGACTGGAACCGCGCCGCGGTTTACCAGCGAACCATCTCGGTGATGGCGACGCGCCTCAAGTCGGGCCGCTGACGGCGCTCGCCGCATAATCGGCTGCACGAGCCTGCCTGCACACGGCGTCCGCGCATGGTATAGGTGCCGCACGCCTGAACCCGCGACGCCCGAGTGCCCCCTGCTGCCATGGACACTGCCGCCCTCGCGCACCCTGACCTGACGCCGGTGCGGCGCAATCTCATCCTCGTCATGGTCGTGCTCGCGACCACGCTCTACGGCACGACGCTGCTCGTCGTGTCGACCATCCTGCCGCAGATGCAGGGCTCGTTCGCGGCAACCGCCGACGAGATCGCCTGGGCGATGACGTTCAACATCCTCGCGACCGCCATTGTGACGCCCATGTCGGGCTGGCTCTCGGGGCGCTTCGGCACGCGCCGCGTGATGGTCTTTTCGCTCGCCGGCTTCACGGTCGCGACGTTTATGTGCGGGGCGGCCGACTCGCTCGAGAGCCTTGTCTTCTGGCGCATTCTGCAGGGCGGCTTCGGCGCGCCCTCGACACCGCTCACGCAGTCCATCCTGCTCACGGTCTTCCCGCGCGATCAGCAGACGCGCGTCATGGGCATCTTCGGCTTCGGCGTCGTGCTCGGTCCCATCTTCGGGCCAGCGCTCGGCGGCATCATGGCCGAAAGCTACAACTGGCGTTGGGCTTTCTATGCCCTCGTGCCCGTCGGCGTAGCCGCCACGCTCGGCCTGCAGGCGGTGTTGCCGGACGACGAGGACGTCACGGACCGGCCACTCGACTGGATCGGCTTCATCGCGCTCTCGATCGCGCTCGGCGCGACGCAGCTCGTGCTCGCCCGCGGCCAACGCCTCGACTGGTTCGATTCCTATGAGATCATCATCGCGACCTTCGTCGCCATCATCGGCTTCTGGATCTTCGTCACCCACTGCCTGACGAGCCCGCGCCCCTTCCTCGATCCGCGCCTGCTGCTCGACCGCAACTACGCGCTCGGGCTGATCCTCGTCACGATCTACGGGATGCTCAACTTCACGCCCATGGTGCTGCTGCCACCGCTCCTCACCGGGCCTGCCGGCTACACCGACAGCCTCGTCGGCCTGGTCGTCGGCGCGCGCGGCGCCGGCGGCTGCATCGGCTTCCTCATCGCGGGCTTTGCCGGCCGCCTCGACGGCCGCATCAGCATGATGATCGGCTTCAGCATGCTGCTCACCGCGGGCCTGTGGCTCATGCACATCGACCTCAATGTCACGTACTTGAACCTTGCCATGAACGCCGGCCTCCAGGGTCTCGCCATCGGCCTCATCTGGGTGCCGCTCACGACGGCGACATTTGCAACCCTGCCGAGACACCAGACCGGAGAGGCCACCGCCGTCTACCACCTGCTGCGCAATCTGGGCTCGTCGTTCTTCATCTCGGTCTGCGTCGCCGAGATCGTCCGCTCGACGGGCATCAACTACGCTCATCTTGCCGAGCTGCTGACGCCGTACAACAAGGTGCTCGACATGCCGGACGTCATCGGACGCTGGGACCCCGAAAGCCTCAAGGGCCTCGCCTCGCTCTCGAAGGAAATGACGCGGCAGGCGACCCTCATCGCCTATCTCAATGCCTTCGGGCTCTTCACCGCGGCCTGCGCCATGACGCTGCCGCTCATCCTGTTCATGCGCGTGAGGCCGCCGAAGTAACCCCGTCCGTTCGGCAAATCAGTTTTCCCACAGCATGTGCAGCCGCGCCTCGAAGCCCTTGGCCGATGGCGCTATTGTGCAACACGCGCGCGACGACAGTCGTGACCGCTGCGGGGAGCCACCTTTACGACCGCGATCCCCCCGTGCACACACTGGGCACGCGGCAGAGGGCGGAGCGATTTCAGGCAGGAGTTCGGGGCCATGTCCTACAGAGGAGACGATCTTGATCTCAAGGTGCGGCCCGGCCGTCAGCGCGCCGCTACCGGCACCGGCGATGCGCCATCCCATGCGCCTGACGCACCCCTTCGGGCCACTTCGGACGCCACCCTTTGGGTCGACGAGACGGTGCTCGCCTGCTGCAACAATGCCTTCGACCTCGCGCTCGCCTACGGCGCCGGGGAGGTCCGCCTCGCGCATCTCCTGCACGCCCTGACCCGCGTGGAAGCCGCCGTGCGCATTCTCGAGCAGCGCGGCATTGCCGTCGCCCGCCTGCGCCACGAGAGCGCCGCGCTGATCGTGAACGAAAGCCCCGTCCCGCTTACGGGTGAGCGCAATCCGCCGCGCCGCTCGATCGAGTTCGAGGACGTCCTGCGCCGCGCCTCGGATGCAGCCCGCCGCCGCAACGCCTCCGCGGGCATCGAGGACGTGCTCTTCGCGCTCCTCTCGGGGAGCCGCACCAATTCCGCCGTCGATCTCCTGCGCCGGATCGCGCCGGATCTCGCTGCCGACAAGGCACTGCCCGTCGATCCGGCGGCGCGCCTCGATCACATCGAGGATGCGCTGCGGGGCATCCACGCCGAGCTTGCCGGAGACCGCCGGCTCCTCTCCGATCTCGTGCGCGATCTCCAGCGCGAGGTCGCCAGCCAGCGCGGCCACAATGCGAGCCTCTCCTCCGCGCTGCGCGAGCGCCTCGCCGACCTCGAGCGCCATCTCAGCGCGACGCCTGAGATCACCGGCAAGCTCACCGCCATCGAGCAGACCGTGCAAGGGAGCCTCGGCGAGGGCGCGCGCACATGGACGGCCATCGAGCAGCGTCTCCAGAGCATCGAGGCCGCCATGCGCGACTCCGAACTGCTTGAACCGCTCTCCAAGCGCCTTGCGGTGGTCGAACAGGCGCTGCAGGAGCGCGCGAGCGACTCGGTCCGGAGCTGGGTCGCGCTTGCCGATCGCGTGCAGTCGCTCGAGAAGCTCTATCAGGCGGGCTCCACCGAGGCCATTCGCCAGTGGAGCGCGCTGTCGCAGGGCAATGCCGAAATCCTCAAGACGATCGCGCAATTCCAGGGCGGAACCATCGACGGCGGCGCGCTCACCGAGCGGCTCGAGCTGATCGAGCGCACGGTCCGTAGCGGCCTCGGCGATACCGTGCGCTCGAACACGCTGCTTGCCGATCGCGTCGGCGTCGTCGAGCGCGTCGTCGGCACACGCAATGACACGCAGCCGGTCATGCTGCTCGATGAGCGCCTGCGGTCCCTCGAGAGTGCGCTCGACGGCCGCTCCCGCGAGACGGGCGGGCGCTGGCTCGAGCTCGTCGACCGGCTCAAGAGCATCGAAAGCCGGATCAGCCAGACACCGTCCGCAACAGCACTCGCCGCAATGCCTTCGTCGGAGGACATGGCGAAGCCCGTGGTCAACTATCTCACGACGGTCGCGGATGCCGCCGCCGCGCGCGACGACAAGCACGCGAAAGCCATGGCCGAGATCGGCGGCCGCGTCGCCGCGCTCGAGCACGTCGTGCAGGCCAACAACGCTGCCATCGGCGCCGCCGCGCGCGTCTACGACCGCAATACCGACGAGCTGCACGAAGGCTTTGTGCGCTTGAGCGAGAACCAGCACACCCTCGCCTCCGCCATCGGTGACTGGCGCGACGACAGCACGACGGAGCTGCGCCGCATTGCCGGCGGCCTCGATCGTCTCAAGGCTGTCGAGGATCGCCTCGAAAGCCTGAGCCGCCACTTCACCGCAGCGCCCGTCCACGCCGCGTCCGCGGCAGCGGAAATGTACACGCCCCCGGAAGGATCGACGCCAGCGGCAAGGCCGAATGTGCTTTGGACGAAGCTCGAAGCCTTCCGGCGTTGGCTCTTCGGTACGGTCGATCTCGGTCGCGCGAATGCCGCTGCGACCATGCGCTGGCAACGCATGCGCGACGAAGCCCGTGCCGCCGCCGACCGCCTGCGCAAGAGGTAGAGGGGCTTCCTTAAGCTGCGCGCTGACGCGCGCGGCGCCCCTCAGGCTCCCCACCAAGGGCGGGGCCCTTGGAACCTTATATTTGTGGGTGCAGGGGCAAGCCCCTGCCGCGGGAGCGCGAGGGCCGCGCAGGTCCTCGCACTTGCCCGCGCCTCTTGCCTGTGCTGCTGTCCGCACAACAGCAGCATCACCTGGAGGACGCCCGTGAATCTCTCGTTCATGCTCAAGGAGCGCGCCGCGCAGGGAAAGCCCGTGCGCATCGGCCAGATCGGCGCGGGCAAGTTCGGCACCATGCACCTCGCGCAGACGCGCCTCACGACGGGGATTCATCTCGTCGGTCTCGCCGATCTCTATCCCGATCGCGCGCGCGGGCGCATGGTCGAGGTCGGCTGGCCCGCCGAGCAGACGCAAGCAAAGTCACTCGGCGATGCGCTCAAGTCGGGCGCAACGTGCGTCACTGACGACGCCATGTCGCTGATCGCCTGCCCCGATATCGACGTGATCGTCGAAGCGACCGGCGATCCCGCGACTGGCATCAGGCTCTGCCTCGCCGCCATCGAGCACGGCAAGCACATCGTGATGGTCAACGTCGAGGCCGACAGCGTCGCTGGTCCGCTGCTTGCGCAGAAGGCGCGCGCCGCTGGCGTCGTCTACTCGCTCGCCTGGGGCGATCAGCCCGCGCTCGTCTGCGAGCATGTCGACTGGGCGCGCACCTGCGGTTTCGAGGTCGTCGCCGCCGGCAAGGGCACGCGCTACCACCCGACCTATCACCAGTCGAACCCCGATACCGTGTGGGACATCCTCTCGAAGTACCTCAAGATCGAGGATCGCAGTCACATCAATCCGAAGATGTTCAACTCGTTCATCGACGGCACGAAGTCCGGCATCGAGATGACCGCGATCTGCAATGCCACCGGGCTCGTCCCGCAGACCGACGGCCTCGCCTTCCCGCCCGCTTCGCGTTTCGAGCTTGCGGAGGTGTGCAAGCCGAAGAGCGACGGCGGCACGCTCGAAAAGAAGGGTGTCACCGAGGTCGTCTCATCGGTCACGCGCGAGGAAGCCGACGTGCCGCATCATCTCGCCATGGGCACGTACGTCGTGATCACGTCGGAGAGTGCCTACAGCCGCGAATGCTTCAAGGAGTACAACATGCTCCCCGACAGCAGCGGCACGTATGCTGCGTTGTACCGTCCGACGCACATGATCGGTCTGGAACTCGGCTTGTCGATCGCCTCGGCAGCCTTGCGCAAGGAGCCGACCGGCACGCCGATCTGCTTCAACTCGGACGTCGCCGCGACAGCCAAGCGCGACCTCAAGAAGGGCGAAGTGCTCGACGGCGAGGGCGGCTTCTGCGTCTGGGGCAAGCAGACGCCTGCCGAGATGTCGCTGAAGGAGGGCTATCTCCCACTCGGCGTCGCGCACAACGTGACGCTCAAGCGCGACATCAAAGCTGGCGAGCGCCTGAAATGGGACGATGTCACCTACGACGCCACCGACAACGCCGTGAAAGTCCGCCGCGAGATGGAAGCGGTGTTCGGACGGAGGAATGTGGCCAAGTGACCGACTAGTTGCACCTCCCCACTAACTGGCGTGAACACGAACTTTCCAGCCGGCCAGCGACAGCGCATACGTGAACTGCTGTTAACTTGACTTTAGTGATTCGCGTACCTACCTTGAAATCCAGCATCCCGGCAGCAACTTGTTGCTGTCGCCAGCCGTGGGCTTTCGGGCTCACGGCATTGCTGTTTTTAAGGCATTTTATATGATCAAAGTTGCCTGCTACATTGATGGTTTCAACATCTATCATGCCATCGACGACGCCAATCGTGCTCAGCGCGGTGCTCTAAACCATCTTAAGTGGGTCAATCTCAGCCTTTTGATGAAGGAATTCACTGACCCCAATCATCATGAGGTTGTCGCCGTAAAATATTTCACTGCTTATCCTTCGTGGAAACCAGACCGCGAAGTGCGCCATCGCGAGTATGTAAAGGCGCTTAAACACTACGGCGTGCAGGAGATTCTTGGACAGTTCAAGTCGAAGGACGCTTACTGCAAACTTTGCAAAGGCACCTATCGTGCAATGGAAGAGAAGGAGAGCGACGTCAACATTGCAATGCATCTCATTGCCGATGCCTTCCAAAGCATTTTCGATCAGGCGTTTTTAGTGACCAACGATTCGGATCTTCTTGGTCCCGTTCGGATGGTCCGCGAGTTGTTTCCGAAGAAAAGACTCAAGATCATTTCCCCACCCTATCGGCGGCACAGCAAAGAGCTATGGGCAGCCGCAACCCATCGCGCGAAGATACTCCAAGAGCACTTGGAGAGGTGTCTTATGCCTGCAACTGAAATTCTTGCCGATGGTAGTGAAGGCTTCCGGAGGCCCGTTGAATACGACCCGCCTGCTTAGGCAGTTCGCCTACATCCCCGGACGCCCCGTCTTTCTTGGACGCCCGCGCCGCCCCTTCTTCTCGGCCTTGCTCGGCACGTCGACCGTGCGCGTCGGCTTCGGCGCGTCCCTACCCACCGGCACCTCGGTGCGGCCGACCGTCATCTCGTCGAGCGTCGGCTTGCGCACGCGCGAGGTCGACTGCGCGTAGGTGGGC
>DATMRT010000045.1:0-164508 GCA_035565975.1 Hyphomicrobiaceae bacterium | reverse complement strand
GTGCATCTCGATCTTGATCACGCCATCGCCCTGGCAGGCTTCGCAGCGCCCGCCCTTGACGTTGAACGAGAAGCGCCCGGGACCGTATCCGCGCGCTTTCGCATCCGGCAGGTTCGCGAACCACTCGCGGATCGGCGTGAAGGCACCCGTGTACGTTGCCGGATTCGAGCGCGGCGTGCGCCCGATCGGCGACTGGTCGATGTCGATGACCTTGTCGAGCAGTTCGAGGCCTTCCATGCGCTCGTGCGCGCCCGGCGCCTCGCGCGCGCCATTGAGCTTGCGCGCCGCGGCCTTGTAGACCGTATCGATGAGGAACGTGGACTTGCCGCCGCCCGACACGCCCGTCACGCACGTGAGCACGCCGAGCGGGATCGCCGCCGTCACATCCTTGAGATTGTTCGCGCGCGCGCCGATGACCTTGAGCTGGCGCTTGGGATCGATCTTGCGTCGCTGCGACGGCATCGCGATCTCGCGCGCGCCGGTCAGATACTCGGCGGTGAGGCTGCCGGGCGTCGCCATGACTTCGGCCGGCGTGCCGTGAGCGATGATCTCGCCGCCGTGCACGCCCGCGCCGGGGCCGATGTCGACGACGTAATCCGCGTGCAGGATCGCATCCTCGTCGTGCTCGACCACGAGGACGGTATTACCGAGGTCACGCAGATGCTTCAGCGTTTCGAGCAGCCGCGCGTTGTCGCGCTGATGCAAGCCGATGGACGGCTCGTCGAGCACGTACAGCACGCCCGTGAGGCCCGAGCCGATCTGCGAGGCGAGCCGGATGCGCTGGCTCTCGCCGCCCGAAAGCGAGCCCGAGCCCCGCGCGAGCGTGAGATAGTCGAGACCGACGTCGTTGAGGAATTTCAAGCGATCGCGGATCTCTTTCAGGATGCGCGTCGCGATTTCCTTCTGCTGCGGCGTGAATGTGTTTGGCACGTCCGCGAACCAGTCGTTCGCCGCGCGGATCGACAGCTCCGTCACCTCGCCGATGTGCTTGCCGCCAACCTTCACCGCGAGTGCCTGCGGCTTCAGTCGATAGCCGCCGCACGTCGCGCATGGATGCGAGCCCTGGTAGCGCGACAGCTCCTCGCGCACCCATTCGCTGTCCGTCTCGCGCCAGCGTCGCTCGATGTTCGGGATCACGCCCTCGAACGGCTTCACGGTCTTGTACGTTCTGAGGCCGTCTTCATAGGTGTATGTGATCTCGTCGCCGTCCGAGCCGTAGAGGATCGCGTCCTGGATTTTGCGCGGCAGCTTCTCCCACGGCGTCGCCATGTCGAACTTGTAGTGTTTTGCGAGCGAGCGCAGCGTCTGCTCATAGTAGGGCGAGGTATTGCCCGTACGCGCCCATGGCCAGATCGCGCCATCGCCGATTGCGACCGAGCGATCCGGCACCACGAGATCGGCTTCGAACTTCAGCTCCGTGCCGAGGCCGTCGCAGGTCGGGCAGGCGCCGGCCGGCGCGTTGAACGAGAAGAGCCGCGGTTCGATCTCCTCGATCGTGAAGCCCGACACCGGACATGCGAAGCGCTGCGAGAACACCGTGCGCTCGTGCGTTTCGTTTTTGTTACGCAATACTTCCCTCTCCCCGCTTGCGGGGAGAGGGCTAGGGTGGGGGGCGGAACCTTGCGCTGCGGTCTGCGGCCACCCCTCATCCCGGCCTTCTCCCCGCTTGCGGGGAGAAGGGGAAGAAAGCGGCCTATCCGCGAACTCGATGACGGCGATGCCATCCGCGAGCGCGAGTGCCGTCTCGAAGCTGTCGGCCAGCCGCGTCGCGATGTCCTTGCGCACCACGAGACGATCGATCACCACGTCGATGTCGTGCTTGTACTTTTTGTCGAGCTTCGGCGCGTCCGGGATCTCGTAGAACGTGCCGTTGATCTTCACGCGCTGGAAACCGCGCTTCTGCCATTCGGCAAGCTCCTTGCGGAACTCGCCCTTGCGCGCGCGCACGACCGGCGCCAGCAGATAGAGCCGCGTGCCCTCCGGGAGCGCCAGCACGCGATCGACCATCTGCGTGACCGTCTGGCTCTCGATGGGCAATCCCGTCGCCGGCGAGTACGGCACGCCGACGCGCGCGAACAGCAGACGCAGGTAATCGTAGATCTCCGTCACCGTGCCGACCGTCGAGCGCGGATTGCGCGAGGTCGTCTTCTGCTCGATGGAGATGGCCGGTGAGAGCCCATCGATGTGATCGACGTCCGGCTTCTGCATCATCTCTAGGAACTGGCGCGCGTAGGCCGAGAGGCTCTCGACATAGCGCCGCTGGCCCTCGGCATAGATCGTGTCGAACGCGAGCGACGACTTGCCCGAGCCCGACAGCCCCGTGAACACCACGAGCGCATCCCGCGGGATCTCGAGATCGACGTTCTTCAGATTGTGCTCGCGCGCGCCGCGCACGTGGATCGTCTTCATCAAGCTCGCCGGTGTTGTGACAGACTGCAGCGAGGACTTGGCCGCCGCGGGGGCGGTTTTGCGTGGTGTCTTGCTCATGATGGCTCGGCTGGGCGGTTCGAGGGCGCCACTTTCCAGCCCGACCATACTACGGCCGGGGCGCCGCCGAGAACCCGTTCAGGACGATATCCGGGGACGACGTATTATGCCGCGAGATCGTGGTGCGCCCCATCCACACCGCACTGGCAGTAGATGTCCGGAAGTCCAGGATCGGGCTCTCGCGCCAGCCTTTGGCACCCGGCTCGCGCACCGCGATCCGCGCCACGTCGTTGTTGAACTCCGTTACGTACATGGAGCGCAGGCCGGCGAAGGGCCTACCGGATATGGGCTTGTCCAGCGCGACTTCAAGCGTCTGGCGGTTCTCGTCGATATGCGCGAGCCGGATCGTTGCCGACCCGCCGAGCTCGAAATCGAGCTTGAACGTGCGCGTCTTGGGATCGAACGCGATCTCCTTGATGCGGACGATCGGGCGTCCGTCCATCTCGATGGGCCCGATCAGCATCGACGACCCGAACGCTGTCGGCGCGAGGCCCGCCGGCGCCTTCGGCCGCATCCGCCAGTACCCGTCCTGCGGGTAGAAGACGAGCACCTCCTCGCCGCCCATGGGCCGGATCATCCACACCTGAACCAGATGCAGGCCCCTCTCCACCCGGTCGCCGATCCGCACCGTCGCCGTCGAGGGCCGCCAGAATGTCGGCATCGTCCAGCCAACCAGCCAGATGTCCGGCTCCTCGTAGATGGTCTTGCGCGTCGGCACCTTCACGTCGCTCGCGTGCACCGGATCGCCGCTCATATCGCAGTCCGTCCAGTCCGCCTCGAAGCTGTCGCGCTGGATGGACCCGATGTACGCCGGATGCGCCGCCTCGATGCGGAAGCTCGTCACCTTGTCCGACGTGAAGTCGATCGAGATGTTGTCCTTCTCCGCGCACAGCACCGGCTCCGAGCCGTTCGTCACGGTCACGGCGAGGTCGTCGTGGCTGCCGGCGCGGGCGAGAGTGGCGGTCATCAGCATCACCGTGAGGAGGAGGGACAGGCAACCGGCGCGGCAGGACAGAGCAGGCATGTGACGCGTCGGCTCGAGGATGGGTCAGCGGAGGGGATCGCGCTTTCAGCGTGAGCAGGGGCTAGCCCCTGCAACCCCGCGGGGGACACCCCCCAATCTACAACAGACTGCCCCCGTCTTTTATAGATGAAGAGGAGAGGGGGCAAAGGGATGCTTGTTGACCAAGCGCGGTCATGTCTCAGCGGCAATCTCCGCGCGCGCGTAGCGACCCGGCGGCTG
Source organism: Hyphomicrobiaceae bacterium (assembly GCA_035565975.1). Lineage (GTDB taxonomy): Bacteria > Pseudomonadota > Alphaproteobacteria > Rhizobiales > Hyphomicrobiaceae. The sequence goes on along the minus strand of DATMRT010000045.1, from coordinate 160,778 downwards.
GCCGACGTGGCGACTGAAAGCCGTGCTGAACGTACTTGCCGAGCTGTAGCCGACGCGCTCGGCGACCGCGGCGAGCCCGAGATCCTCTCGGCGCAGCAGGTCCTTGGCGAGGGCCATCCGCCAGGCGAACAGATACTCCATCGGTGGAAGGCCAACGGCGTGCGCGAAGCGATCGAAGAATGTCGATCGGGATAGCGCGGCTTCCTTGGCGAGTTGGGCCACGGTCCATGCCCGCGCTGGATTGGCGTGCATCTGCCGTATCGCTGCTGCGAGCCGCGCATCGGCGAGGCCGCGCAGCAATCCCGGGGGCGCGGCTTCTCCCTGCGTCGACCGCAGCGCTTCGATGAGGAGCACATCCACGAGACGGGAGAGAATGAGGTCGCGGCCCGACCTCCGCGCGCTCGTCTCCTCTCCGACAAGCCGTACCAGCATGGAAAGCCGTTCGACGCCGCGCACGTGCACCAGTGTCGGCAATAGCGAAACCAGCAGGCCCGCATCGGGCGAGTCGAAGACGAAGTAGCCGCCGAGCAGCCGCACATCGGGGCGTCCGCCGCGCCTGCCGTGTCGCACATCGCCGGCCGGCGACGGCAACCGCTTCGGATCGATGCGCTGGGGCGTCACCGGCTCGAAGCCCGACAGGGTGAAGCCGGGCGTCGCCGGCAGGAGAACGAAGTCGCCCGCCTCGAGCGTGATCGCGTCCTGCCCGTCAACAGCAAGTCGACAGCTTCCCTCGAGCACGGTGCAGAAGCTTGGCTGGCCGAAATCGGTGTACCGCACGCCCCAGCGTCCCGCGCCGCTGATGCCCTTGGCAAACACCGCCCGTGGTCGGAGGAGGCCGATGACTTCCGAGAGGGGATCGATCATGTCTGGACTGTAGCAAAAGAAATACGGACTTTCCATTGTAGAACGTCCGGCTTCCCGTGGCTATCCCTGCACCATCCGAACCGCAAGGAGAAACCGCTATGAAGACCGTATTGATCACTGGCTGCTCGTCGGGCTACGGCCTTGAGACCGCGCGGCATTTTCACGCCCAAGGCTGGAACGTGCTGGCCACCATGCGAACACCGCGTGAGGATCTTTTGCCGCGATCGGAACGGCTGCGCGTACTGCGTCTCGACGTAACCGATCCCGAAAGCATCTCAACGGCACTGGTGGCAAGCGGTCCCATCGACGTGCTCGTCAACAATGCGGGCATTGGTGTGGTCGGCGCCTTCGAGGCCACGCCGATGTCGCATGTGCGCAAGGTGTTCGAGACCAACACATTCGGCGTCATGGCGATGACGCAGGCCGTGATACCGCAGTTTCGGCTTCGGAGATCGGGCGTGGTCGTGAACGTGACCTCCAGCGTGACGCTTGCCCCGATGCCGCTCGCAGCGGCCTACACCGCCAGTAAGATGGCGATCGAGGGCTTCACGGGATCGCTGGCTCACGAGCTTGGCGCGTTCGACGTTCGCGTAAAGCTGGTTGAGCCGGGCTACGCCCCAACGACGCGTTTTGCGCACAATACGGAAGTGCGAGTCGAGGACTTGATCCCTGAGGCATACGCCTCGTTTGCCCAGCCCATTTTTGCCGCCTTCGCGCAGCCGACGATGGTTACGACGGAGGCCGACGTGGCCGAGGCCGTTTGGCGTGCGGCGAACGACATGTCCGGCCAACTACGGTTTCCCGCCGGCGCCGACGCCGTTGCGTTGGCCAATCCTAGTGGGTGCTGAAGCGTACCATGGAGCATCCTCTTGATCACCGCGCCGATACGCCCTCACCCCCTAGCACCTCGGATATCCGAACCGGCTGATGATGACGCTGCCGGGGATGGAGGTGAACGCTTTCGTCTCCATGATCTTGTTGGCGACGAGGTACTGGCGCAGCGCCGGCTTGTAGGAATCGAGCATCCGCTTGGTCGCCGTCGCATCGTTGCCGGCGTGGAACAGCAGGGTGGCGCTCGGTTCCACGCACACTTTCCGCGCGGCGAGGAACATCGTGCAGGCGGATTGGCAATGGCCGGTGATGCGCATTTGCTCGCCCTTCGCATTTAGCTTGGCGCGGTCGGCGGCGAACCTCTGCGTGCTGCCCCCCTTGCCCCAGGCGGTCGACTCCGCGCTGAGCGCCGGCCCGATCCCCGGTGCAGCGATGACCACTGCAGTCAAAATGAGTCCAAGTACCCTGATCCCCATCCGAGACCTCCTTAGCAGGCTGCACATCAGCGCCTAGCCCGGCACCTTGCCCTTCACGACCCATGCGGTCGCGGCGTAGGAGCGAGGACCGTCGGGTTCGCCGTCGAGGTATGCCTTTTCGACCGCCTCCCGGACCTTCGCTCTGACGTCGGCAGGTAGCGTGCCGACATACTCCGCGATCGGCCCGTCCTTGCCGTCGTTCGGCGCCCAGAAATCCGCGAACGATGCGAAATTCATGCGGATGGTCACCGTGTCCTGGACGACATCTGTGAGCCCGGCATTCTTCCATGTCGCCGCCAGCTCACCGGGACGCGACATCGGCCGCGTGTACATTCTCTTCCTGCGCTCCATCGCACCCGGCTCGATGGCGGCGGCCGTATCGAAAAACAGGCGGTAGGCGACGAAGCCCCCTCGCGTGTCCCAGGTCGCCGCTGCGACCGTGCCGCCCGGCCGGGTTACGCGACGCATCTCGCGCACGGCCAATTCGGCCTTAGGGATAAACTGCAGGACGAGCATCGACAGCGAATGATCGAATGATGCATCGGCGAATGCGAGCGCGCAGGCGTCGCCCTGATGGAGTTCAATCCGAGGATCGCGATTGCGTCCGCGCGCGTAGTCGACATAGGTATTCGAGAAGTCGACGCCGACGACCGCTTCGACGGACGGATCGCGCGCGATGCAGAAACTGAGGTTTCCCGTGCCGCAGCCGACATCCAATACGCGGCTGGCGCTCGCCAAGCCCGCGAATTCGATGAAGCGCGGCGCAAGAATGCTGCTCCATCGGCCCATCTGAATTTCGTAGCCGTCCCCGTCGGACGCAGCGAATGTCGATGACGCCATGTTGCGGTCTCCCCGCCAACGCTCGCCCAAAAAGCGACGGAGCTTAGCAGGAAGGCCAAATTTCTCCTACTCGCTTCAGGAGATGCTGCGCACGCCCCGGCTATCCAACGGCACGGCGTCTCGCCAGCTCCGACTCGAATAGCGCCGAGTACTGCGGCCAGTATGCCCGGAGCAGCAGCAGGCTGCACACGGCGAGGATGGCCGCAACGGGCAGGCCCTGCGGGTTGAGGAAGATGTGGAAGCCGACGATCACCGTGATCACCGGCACGATGAGCGCAAAGCCGAAGGCCGGCGCGCGGTTCGTCAGCAGGCAAAGCGCACCGACGAGATTGACCGTCTTCAGAAGAGGCCAGAAGAAGCCCGAAGCAATGAGCGCCGCTTCGAACGCTTCCCCGCGCGGTGACGTCGGCGGATGAATAAGGCGCCCGCCGGTGAAGATGAAATAGAAGCCGTCGACGGCGCTCAGGAGAAACAGCGGGCCGAGAACCAGGCGCGGCAACGTGATCGTCAAATGCCGTTTCATGGGGATCGCTCAGGTGGGATGTGTCGGGCGAGATCGTCGGGCCGAGTCACCATTGCGATGCTCGGGCGCGCTACTTGCCGGACGTGCAGCCCAACCGGCAATGATCCGCAGTGTCGCAGATCGCCCTACGGCACGTTGATCTGCCAGGACACGCCGAAGCGATCGTTGCACCAGGCAAAGCGTTGCGAGAAGCCGTAGTTGTTCGGCGGCATGAGCACCAGCCCGTCCGCCGAGAGCGCCGCGAACAGCCGCTCGAACTCGGCCGCGTCATCGCACTGCACGAAGAACGACGTCGACGGCGTGAAGGTGAAGGCGTGCTTGACGTAGCTGTCCGACACCATGACCTGCTGGCCATTGATCGTGAAGATCGCGTGCATCACCGAGCCTTCCGGGCCGGGACCCTGCGGCCCGTACGTGCTCATGTGGACGATTTCCGAGTTCGGAAAGAGCGACATGTAGAGGTCCATGGCCTCCCTCGCCCGGCCCTCGAACATCAGGAATGTCGTGATCGACTTGGGCATGTCCGAGGTCCTTCTCTGTGCGCGCAGAATGCTCTGCGGGCGCGGCGAGCCCCGAGCTAACGCCGGAACGTCGAGGGAATGTGGCGATGGAGGGCGCTCGGCGGGGCGGTACTCACCCTTACGGGCACTTCGCCTCCATGGTCTCGAACGCGGCGGCGGCGCTCTTGCCGTCCTCGGAGTCGGGGTCGACCTCGGACAGGGTATCCCAGGCGTCGGAGACTTCCTGACCATAGGAATCGATGATTTCGTCGAGGCGCTTTTCAAGAGCCTCGTACTTCGCCGAGTCGTCGTCCGGCATGCTCGCCATCTCGCCCAGCAGATTGCAGTACGCCGTGAACTTGGTGGTGTCCGCCGGAATCTTCTCCAGAGCGGTGACGGCGGCCTGGATCTCGGGGCTCGCCGCAACTACGGGGCCCGAGCCGATCGCGATAACCGGGAGGAGGAACAGGGGAAGGCACCAGGTTGCCGGCTTGAACGTCATTTCGCGATGCTCCTGCTCATGAGGGGTTTGAGGAACCAGGCTCACGGTCCGTGTGTTCACGTGACAAACAGTCTGTGCCGGGAATGCATCAAATGTGAGACGCCCGCCGGGCCGATTGACGTTTGTGCCGCTGGTCCCCCGGCAGGCGGTGGTTCCTCCAGGAAACCCCGCAGGACCTATAGCAACTTCCACCGATTTACTCGGCGTGCGCGTTAATTGATCGTTCAGTCCAGCCGAGGAGGCTGGGCCCGAACTGGAGCGTGTCATGATGCGTAAAAACGGTGTGGCCGGAAGGCTCGATCGCGCCGGCATCCTGACGGGTGCGGGCATGCTGCTGCTGGCTGTCGGGGTGGGCGCCCCGGATATGGCGCTCGCTAAAGAGACGCCGGTAAACATCATCGCTGCTCACGTGCGTCTGCAAGGCTATACGTGCAACGAGCCGCGTAGCGCTGAGCGCAACGCGCAGGCATCGAAGCCCAATGAGGCGGTGTGGCTGCTGGTCTGCGAGAACGCCACGTACCGCGTGACGCTCGTGCCGAATATGGCGGCGCGGATCGCGGTCGAACATTAGCGCGGCGATCGCGAGTCCAAAGCCTGAGCGTCGTCGGACAGGACGGCGCCGGGGCCCTTCGGTCCCGGCGATGACGTTGCCCGAAGCCCGGATGGAAATCTATCTGGTGACCGCCATCGTCGGTATCTGACGGCCCTCCGCGCGCCAGGCATCATACGTCTCGAATTTCAGTCCGAGCCTGCCGTAGTCGACCCTGAGATAGCCGTCGCGTCCGCGCATGACGGCCGCGGGCTCGACCTGCCGCACTTCCTGCGCCATCACGCCAACGTAGGCGCGCGTGCCGCCCTGATAGGCGAAGCGATACCAGCCGAGACCATTGCCGAGCCGACCGAGCAGCACGATGTCGTGCTTGAGACGGATGTCGGAGCGCCGTCCGCCTCGGCCGCCGCCTCGGAAGCCACCGCGTCCACCACCGCCGAAGCTGCGACCGCCGCCGAAGCTCCTGCCACGTGGCGCGAAGCTCTGGCGCTGCACGCGAGCCACTGAGCGCTGGCGCGGGCGCTGGGCCGAGCGCCGTGCCTGCGAAGAGCGGCTCGGCTGCGCGGTCCGCCTGGCCTGGGACGACCTGCGCTGGGCCGTCCGCTTGCCCTGCGCGGACCGCTTGCCCTGGGCTGCCTTCTTGCCTTGGGCAGAACGCTTGCCCTGGGCGGTTTTTTGGCCCTGCGCCCGCCGCTTCGCGTTGCCTGCCTGCTTGGTACGGTCACCGGCCTTCGCACCGGCGCCCGGCCGCTGGCCGGCCTTCGCGCGGTCGCCGGGACGGTTGGCGGCACCGGCGAACTGCTGGCGCACCTTGGGGTTGTTGTAGGCGACGCCGTGGCGGTGCTGCGGATTGTGCCGCCAATGCTCCACGCGACCGTTGCGATTGATGTCGATGTCGCGCCGGTGCCAGTCGACGTGGGGACGCCAGTGATCCCACCAGCGCCAAGCGGCATAACCCGCGCCGAAGGCAATGCCGGCCGCGATCACGCCACCGGGGAGCCAGTAGTCGTCGGGGTAGTAATATTCAGCGGGGTACTCGGGATAGGGCCAGTCACCATAGACGACGGCGGGATCATAGTACGGCACGTAAACGGTCTCGGGGTTCGCCGAGGAGATGGCGATCACCTGTTTGCCGTCCTGCTGCTGAACCGTGACGTTCTGCTCCTTCGTCGTCTTGAGCTTGTCGGTGCCCTGCGCCCGTACGCGGAGGCGCTGGACGGCGTCCATGACGTCCCCTTCCTGCGCCAGGACCGCATCGCCGAGCTTCTGCGTCCAATCGAGCTTCTTGCTCATCATCGCGATCACGGACGGCGTCGCCAGCAGCGACTTGACGCTGTCGTCCCATGTCAGCTTGTCGACGGCCTGTTTGAGCGCGTCGCCCTTGAGATCCTTGTTCTGGGCGAGCCAGCGCTCGGCCTGCACCACTTCCAGAGGATACGTGGACGCCATCATGATCTGGGCGAGCAGGTCATCCGGATAGAGCGCAATCGGCGCGACCATCGCATCGAGCTGCTCGGGTTTGAGAAGGTTCTCGGCCGCGCTCGCAGGCGGTGGGCTCGCCGGTGCGGGCGCCGTCGTCTGCGCGGAGGCACTGAAGGGGAGCAGAACGAGTAGCAGGAAGACGAGGGCGCGCATTTCAAGTTTCGAGTGCATTTTGCACCTCAAGGCGGACATCTGTGGAGGACGACATGCAACCGGCCGCAAGGTATGGAGCGGATGTTTCAGTTCGCGCTTCGCCGGCCTGGAGGACAAGTCGGGACAAACCCGCAAGGCGATGCGCACCTTCCCTCAGGGCATCCGCATCCCGACGCCGAACTCCGAACGTGGGGCGCTAGGCGCGACAGACATGGGTTCGGTCCTTGAACTCACCTGCCGGGCCGCTTACGGTCGGCTCCGGAAACGCCTTCAGCAGTCAACTTATAAGCGGTCAACACCCGCCCATGCGCTCGACCGAGCGGCCGCCCTCTCCCCACCGCCGGGGCCTGATCATCGTCATGACGTTGGCGACGGCTTATGTCGCCAGCCATTTTTTCCGCGCGTCGAACGTCACCATCGGCCTCGACCTCATGCGTGATCTCGGCATCGGGCCGGAGGCGCTCGGCGGCCTGACGGGCGCATTTTTCTTCGGCTTCGCGGCCATGCAGATCCCGTGCGGCTTCCTCTTCGACCGCTTCGGGCCGCGCCGCACGGTGACGGGGATGCTCGTCCTCGCGACGATTGGCGGCATCGTGTTCACGCTGGCGCCGACGTGGCCCGTCCTGCTCACCGGCCGCGTGCTCATGGGCGCGGGCTTCGGCGTCATGCTCGTCGGCAGCATGGTGGTGATCTCGCGCTGGTTTCGGCCGGACCGCTTCGCCACTCTGACGGCGATGGTGCTGTCCATCGGGCTCATGGGAAACCTCGCTGCGACCACGCCGCTCGCGTGGGCTTCGGAAGCCGTGGGCTGGCGTACCGTATTCGCTGTCGCCGTGCTGTTCACGGCGCTCGCCGCGATTGCTGTCTGGCTGGTCGTGCGCGATGCCCCGCCAGGACATCCGTTTCTCGAACGCAAGCCGGAGAGCTCGCGCGAGATGCTGCAGGGCCTGATGGAAGTGCTGCGCAATCCGCGCCTGAAGTTCATTCTGGCGCTCAACTTCTGTCACTATGCCTGCACGTTCACGGTGCAGGGACTTTGGGGCGGGCCTTATCTGCGCGAGGTGCACGGTCTCAGCCCCATCGAGGCCGGCAATGTCCTCTTCGCGGCGGTTATCGCTTATCAGATCGGTATGCTCACCTTCGGCCCTCTCGACCGCGTCCTCGATACGCGCAAGTGGATTGTCGTGTGGGGCACGGCCGCGATCATCATGGCGCTCATGCTCCTGGCGCTCACGCCGCGCCTGCCGGTCTCGCTGGCCATCGCGAGCATTCTCGTCATCGGATTTTGCAGTGCGTGCAGCACGATGGTCATGGCGCACGGGCGCGGCATCATCCCCGACCGCCTGATCGGCCGCGGCATGGCGACGATCAATACGTCCGTCATGTTCGGCGTCGCCTGCATGCAGACCGTCTCGGGGATTGTCGTCGGCGCCTTCGAGCCGCTCGCGAGCGGTGTGCGTTCCGAGACGGCCTATCGCGCGCTCTTCGGCGTGCTGGCCGCAATCCTGATCGTCGCGCTTTCCGTCTACGGCCGCTCGGTGGACGTCAAGCCGAGCGACCAGATGCGGGAAGCCGCCGTGAAGGAGCCGGCATAGTCAGCGTTTCACGGCGTACACATCGCCCGAGTTCGCATCGTGCGGCAGCGCGGCGATGTGGCGGTGCATGTCCTCCGCCGTGACCCAGCGGCCGAGCATGAGCTCCTGGCTCTCGCCGAGCGCAACATCGAAGCCGTAGTCGCCGAGGCTCGCAATGCGCGCGAGGCAGGCGTAGGCGACATCGCGCTGGATGGTCGTGAACTCGAAGGAGAGAGCCGGCGGGGTCAGGCTCAGGCCGGCGAGGACGTCGGCCTCGAAGCCCTCGACATCGATCTTGATGAATGCCGGCGAGCCATGCTCCGCGATGAGCGCATCGAGCGTCGTGACGGGCACTTCGATCTCGCGGTCCCAGACCTGGCCCTCCCAGCCGCCGGCGCCGTCAGCGGCCTTGACGAAATCACGCGACGCCGTCGTCACGGTCGGGTTCGCGGAGTTCACGTGCAGGCTGAGGCGCCCGGCAACGGGTCCGCACGCACTCTCGACGAGCGTGACGTCGGTATCGCCCGCGTAGAGTGTGCGGATCGCGTACGCGCAAAGCGGCTGCGGCTCGAGAGCGAGGACGCGCGCACCGAGGCGGCGGAAGGCGCCGATGCGGTCGCCGACGTGGGAGCCGATGTCGAAGGCGAGATCGCCCGGCCGCACGAAGCGTGAATAGAGCGCATCCATGGCGGCTTCGCGCTTCGCGTCGCCGTAGTACACGGCGAGCGAGCGCGACAGGCTCGCGAGTGCGGGATCGCGTTTCAGCTCGTCGAGGCGCTCGGGCAGGGTCATGACGTCTCTGGTTTCGTGCGCCGGCTCTCGGCAGCTTCGGGGTGGATACGCAGCTGCGTCTTCACTGAGCAATGCGGCGCGCCGTGGGCGCAATTGAGGGCGAGGAAAAAAGGCGGTTAAATCATAAGCTTGTCAAGCCTGATCGGCGTCGTAGCGGGTGCCCGAGGCGCACATGGGGCATTGCGCGCCCAATAACCTGTGTTAGCCTCGCGTCCACAAAAATAAGTTGCGTCAAGGGAGGACGCGATCTTGAGGCGCGGGTGGCTTGCCGCGGCAGGGGCCTTTCTGGCTCTGTTTGCCGGCACGATTTATTTGTCGCTCAAGTTGCCGTTGCTGGATGCGCTGGGGCCTGGTCCTGGGTTCTTTCCGCTCATCCTCGCCTTGCTCGGTGCGGCGCTGGCTGTGGCGCTGATCGTCGAGTTGGTGCGTGAGTCGCAAGGTGCGGCCGATACTCACGGTGCTGAAGTGGCCGAGCCGTTCATGCCGGACGGTGCCGCGCTGTTTCGCATGGGCGGCATTGCGGTGCTGCTGCTCGCGGCCTTCTCGGCGCTCGATCCGCTCGGCTACCGACTGACCGCACTCCTCTTCATCACGCTCCTGCTGCTCGTTCTCGGCGTACGCAACGTCTTGGCGATTGCGGTCGTTGCACTCGCGCTCAGCTTCGGCGTGTTTCACAGCTTCTACTACTGGCTGAAGGTGCCGCTGCCCATCGGAGGGTTCGGCCTGTGATGCTGGCTATCACTGCATCCGCACTCGGAAGCTGGGCCGATGTTTGACACGCTCAACTACCTCTTGGCGGGGTTCGCGGCCGCGGCGACGCCGACCAACCTGCTGTTCGCACTCATCGGCTGCTTTCTCGGCACGCTCATCGGCGTGCTGCCGGGCATCGGCCCCGCGGCCGGAACCGCGATCCTCATTCCGCTCACCTTCCAGCTCGATGCCACGGGCGCCATCATCATGCTCGCCGCCATCTACTATGGCGCGATGTATGGCGGCACGATCACCTCGGTGCTCATCAATGTGCCGGGTGAGGCGGCATCCGTCATCACCTGCATCGAGGGGCATGCGATGGCGAAGAAGGGCCGCGCCGGTGCGGCGCTCGGCATTGCCGCCATCGGCTCGTTCATCGGCGGCGTGGTCGCGACCGTGCTGCTGGTCGTCGTCGCGACGCCGCTCTCGAAGCTGGCGCTGAGCTTCGGCCCGCCCGAATTCTTCGCGCTCATGGTCGTCGGCCTCGTGCTCGTGACGAGCCTCGCGGGCGAGTCGCTCCTCGCCGGCATCCTGATGACGGTGACGGGGCTGCTCATCTCGCTCATCGGACTCGATCCGGTGCGTGGCGCCCCGCGATTCACGTTCGGCATGCCGGAGCTCTATGACGGTCTCAATTTCATTCCGGTGGTCATGGGCTTGTTCGGCATCGGCGAGATCCTGGCGACGGCCGAGAAGCCCTATCGCGAAGTCATCAGGACGAACCTCAAGGGGCTCATTCCCTCGCGCGACGAGTGGCGCCGTTCGATGGGGGCCATCTGGCGCGGTACCGGCCTCGGCTTTTTCCTCGGTCTCATACCGGGCGTCGGCGCCATCATCCCGACGTTCATGTCGTACATCCTCGAGAAACGTCTCTCGAAGCATCCCGAGCAGTTCGGCACCGGCGTGATCGAAGGCGTTGCGGGGCCGGAAACGGCCAATAACAGCTATGCCAATGGCGCCATGGTGCCGCTGCTGACGCTCGGCATTCCGAGTTCGCCCACCATCGCGGTCCTTATGGGAGCCTTCATCATCAACGGTCTGACACCCGGACCTCTGCTGTTCCAGGAGCGCCCCGAACTCGTATGGGCGGTGATCGCGAGCTTTTTCATCGGCAACGTGCTGCTGCTGATCCTCAATCTGCCGTTGGTCGGGCTGTGGGCGAAGATCCTCGAGATTCCGTACCAGTACATCTGCGCCGGCACGCTTCTCTTCTGCATCATCGGCGCCTACAGTATCAATCAGAGCATCTTCGATCTCTGGGTCATGCTCGGGTGCGGCATCATCGGTTATCTCCTGCGCAAGCTGAACTTCCCGCTCGCGCCGCTCGTCCTCGGACTCATTCTGGGACCGCAGATCGAGAAGTCCATGCGAACGTCGCTCGAGATGTCGGCTGGCGACTTCTCGATTTTTATCACGCGGCCGTTGTGCGCCTCGCTGTTGGCGCTTGCCGTCGCGATCCTCGCCTTTGCCGCGCTGCACTTCGCGCCCAAGGAGATCAGGGATCCCAATGCCGATTGACCCAGCCAACACTGTTGGCATTTGAACCTGAGCCAATTCCATTGGCGATTTGAACCGGAGGAACCACCCATGAGACTGCTCAGACTGGCAATGTCCGTGACGGCGGTAGCGCTCGTCGCGGCGCTTGGTTCGGCGGGGGCTTCGGCCCAGCAATATCCGACGCGGCCGATCAACCTGATCGTCGCCTTCCCGGCCGGCGGATCGACGGACATCGGCGCGCGCGTCCTTGCCGGTATTGCCGAGAAGATGATCGGCCAGCCGATCGTCGTCGTGAACAAGGGCGGCGCCGGTGGACAGGTCGGCTGGACCGAGCTCGCGCGCGCTAAGCCCGATGGCTACACCATCGGCTTCCTCAATCTGCCGGCGACGAACACAACGATCCTCGATCCCGATCGGCAGGCGATCTTCAATGAGGGGAGCTTCACGCCGATCGCGAACCAGGTTCTCGATCCTGGCGTCATCTGGGTTGCGGCGAACAGCCCCTACAAGACGCTGAAGGATCTCCTCGATGCGGCCAAGGCCAAGCCGGGCACGGTCCGTGCGGCGACGACGGGCATTCTCTCGGATGACCATCTCGCGATCCTCATGGTCGAGGAAGCCAATCCCGGCGTGAGCTTTCGGATCGTCCATCTGCTCGGCGGTGCAGCGCAGATGAAGGAGACGCTCGGCGGCAATATCGACGTCTCGTTCGACAATGTCGGCGGCATCGTCCCGCAGGTGAAGGCCGGCCAGGTGCGCGCGCTCGCCGTGATGGATACCGAGCGCTCGAAGTTCCTGCCGGACGTGCCGACGGCGAAGGAGCTCGGCATGCCGACGGTGATATCGAGCTCGACGCGCGGAATCGCCGGGCCGAAAGGCATGGATCCAGCGGTGGTCAAGAAGCTTCAGGACGTGCTCGTAAAGGCCATGGCCGACCCCGATCACATCAAGCGCCTCGAGGATGCTGGCCTCGCGATCAAGCCGATGATCGGGGACGAGTACGTCAAGTACTTCAACGAGACGCACGAGAAGGCGAAGAAGTACACCGAGTGGGCGAAGAAAGAGAAGAAGTGACGCTGCAGTTCCTTCTCCCCGTCAGAACGGGGAGAAGGAGAAGCCCTCAAACTTCCATCACGTCGAGCACGCCGGGGACTGTCAGCAGCTCACCCTGCTGGCGTGGGCCGATATCGTAGCGGCCCGGCAGCTTGAACTCGATCTCGCGCGGCTGGCCGCGCCGTCCCGGCACGCTCTCGACTTCCATGGCGAGACGGATCTCGCCGCCCTTGCCATTGGTCGGCGGGGCTTTCGCGAGAAGCGCGCGCAGCTCGGCCATCGCACCGCCGCCGTCACCCTGCATGGAGCGGCGGTCGAGCACGATCTTCAGGGACTGCTGGACGTTCGCGGCTGCGGCTTCGAGCGGCTCGAGGTTCTGCACGCGCAGCTTCACCGTCTCGCCATCGCGCTCGGCCTCGACAGACATGAGCACGGCCGTGCCGGCGACGAGAATATCGCGGCATCGCGCGAGCGTGTCCGAGAAGATGACCGCTTCGAACTGGCCGCTCGCATCCGAGAACATGGCGAAGGCGAACTTGTTGCCTTTGGCCGAGCGTCGCTCGCGCGCCGAGATCACGATGCCGGCGAGGCGGCCCGCTGCGAGCCCCACGTTGTGCTCGAACTCGGTGAAGCGCTTCACGCCGAGCTTGTCGAGGACGCGCCCGTAGGCATCGAGCGGATGGCCTGAAAGATAGAAGCCGACAGCGCCGAACTCGTACTGCAGGCGCTCGATCGGCGTCCAGGATTTCGCAGTTCGGAAGTTCAGCACCACCGGCGTGGCTTCGTTCTGCATGCCACCGAGGAGGCTGCCCTGGCCGAACTGCTCGTCGTCGGCACGGCTGCCCGCCTCGCGCAGAATTTGCTCCACGTTGGCGTGCACGAGTGCGCGGTTGCGCTCGAACACGTCGAAGGCGCCACCGGCGGCGAGTGTTTCAAGCCCGCGCTTGTTGATGGCCTTCGCATTGAGCCGCGCGGCGAAGTCGGCGAGCGACTTGAACTCACCTTTTGCTTTCCTGCTTTCGACAATCGTCTCGACGGCACCGCGGCCGAGATTCTTGAGACCGGCGAGCGCATATCGGATCGCGCCGCGCGCTTCTCCCCTCTCCCCGCTTGCGGGGAGTGGGCTAGGGTGAGGGGCGGGGACTTGTGCTGCGGTTTGCGGCCGCCCCTCATCCCGACCTTCTCCCCGTGCAGGACGGGGAGAAGGAGCAGAGAGCTCCACTGCGAACTCGACATCCGAAGCATTCACGCACGGCGGCAGCACCGCGATGCCCGCCTTGCGCGCCTCGCCGACGAACATGGCGAGCTTGTCGGTGTTGGCCATGTCGAGCGTCATCGACGCGGCCAGGAACTCCTCGCAGAAGTTCGCCTTGAGATAGGCCGTGTGATAGCTGACGAGAGCGTAGGCGGCGGCGTGGCTCTTGTTGAAGCCATAGCCCGCGAACTTGTCGACCAGCTCGAAGATGTAGACGGCGTCCTTCTCCTTGACGCCCTTGGATTTCGCGCCCTCGACGAAACGCGCCTGCTGACGCGCCATCTCGGCCTTGTCCTTTTTGCCCATGGCGCGCCGCAAGAGATCGGCCTGGCCGAGCGAGTAGCCGCCCATGACCTGCGCGATCTGGATGACCTGCTCCTGATAGATGATGACGCCGTAGGTCTCCTTCAGGATGCCTTCCAGCATCGGATGGAGATAGTCGACGGGCTCATCGCCGTGCTTGCGGTTGATGTACGTCGGGATGTTGTCCATGGGGCCGGGGCGATAGAGCGCCACCATGGCGATGATGTCCTCGAGGCGGTCCGGCTTCAGCCGCTTCAAGCTCTCGCGCATGCCCGTACTTTCGAGCTGGAACACGCCCGCCGTGTCGGCTCGCGCGAGCAGATCGTAGCTTTTCTTGTCGTCGAGCGGCAGCGCGGCGAGATCGATCTTGATGCCGCGGCCACGCTCGATCAGCTCCACGGCCTTCTGAAGGACGGTGAGCGTTTTCAGCCCGAGGAAGTCGAACTTCACGAGGCCTGCTGCCTCGACGAGCTTCCAGTTGAACTGCGTGACCGGCATGTTCGAGCGCGGATCGCGATAGACCGGCACCAGCTCGTCGAGTGGCCGGTCACCGATCACCATGCCGGCGGCGTGCGTGGAGGCGTGGCGATAAAGCCCCTCGAGCTTCTGCGCGATTTCGAGGAGACGCGCGACGACCGGTTCCTCGTCGCGCGCTTCCTGCAGCTTGGGCTCGCCGGCAATGGCATCGGGAAGCGAGACGGGGTTTGCCGGATTGTTGGGGACGAGCTTGCAGAGGCGATCCACCTGTCCGTACGGCATCTGCAGCACGCGGCCGACGTCGCGCAGCACGGCGCGCGCCTGCAGCTTGCCGTGCGTGATGATCTGCGCGACGCGATCGTGGCCGTACTTACCCTGCACGTAGCGGATGACCTCGTCGCGCCTGTCCTGGCAGAAATCGACGTCGAAGTCGGGCATCGAGACGCGCTCGGGATTGAGAAAGCGCTCGAAGAGCAGACCGAAGCGGAGCGGGTCGAGGTCGGTGATCGTGAGCGCCCAGGCGACGAGCGAGCCCGCGCCCGAGCCGCGTCCTGGACCCACGGGGATGCCGTTCGCCTTGGCCCACTTGATGAAGTCCGCGACGATGAGGAAGTAGCCGGGAAACTTCATGCCCTTGATGATCTCGATCTCGTAGGCGAGCCGCTTCCTGTAGTCCTCCTCGGTGAAGCCTGCTGCGAGCGGTGTCACGGCGAGCCGTCTGGTGAGGCCTTCCTCGGCCTGGCGGGCGAACTCGGCATCCTCGGCGGCGGCGCGCTCCTCGGGGCTCGCGTTGTCGCTCGTCTGCACGAAGTTCGGCAGGATGGGTTTGCGGCCGCGGGGGCGATAGCTGCAGCGCCGTGCGATCTCGACCGTGTGCGCCAGTGCCTCCGGGAGATCGGCGAACACCTTCACCATCTCGTCGGCGCTCTTGAAGTAGTGCTCGGGCGTCACGCGGCGACGGTCGTCCTCGTTGAGGTAGCGGCCTTCCGCGATGCACAGCAGGGCGTCGTGCGCCTCGTAGTCTCCGGGCTCGGCGAAGTAGCACTCGTTGGTCGCGACGAGCGGCAGATCCTCGTCATACGCGAGGTCGATGAGTTGTGGCTCGACGAGCTTTTCCTGGGGCGTGCCGTGGCGCTGGACCTCGACGTAAAGGCGATCGCCGAAAATCTCCTTGAGCGTCCTCAGGCGCGTTGTTGCGACGGCTGCGTGATTGTCGGCGATCGCCTTGTCGATCGGGCCGTCGGGACCGCCTGTCAGCGCGATGATGCCCTCCGCGCGCTTTGCGATGAAGCTCATCTTGGCGTGCGGTGCTTCGTTGTCGATCGTGCCGAGATAAGCGTGGCTCGCGATCTTCAGCAGATTGGCATAGCCCGCATCGCTCATGGCGAGGAGGGCGAGCAGGCCGTCGCGGTGCGGTGGCGGCAGCGCTGGCAGGCCTGCGATACCCGGCCCCGATCGGCTCGCTTCCTCGAAGTCGACGGCGAGGCTGATGCCCACGATCGGCTGAATGCCGGCTGCGGCGAGCTTGTCGGAGAATTCGAGCGCACCGAAAAGATTGTTCGTGTCGGTGAGCGCGATCGCCGGGAAGCCGAGCTTGGCCGCGCGCTTGGCGAGCGCGCTGATCGGCAGGGCACCTTCCAGCAGCGAGTAGGCCGAATGCACCTTGAGGTGCACGAACGTCGGGCCGGCGGGCGCGGGCCGCGCGAGAATCGGTTTTGTCATAGGAGAAAGTTAGCCGATGGCGCTCTGGGCACCAATGTGGCGCCGCGCACGGAAGGCACTCGGTGGATGAATGCGCAGCAGGTGTGCACAACGCGAAAGGGGCCGGTGGTGCCGGCCCCTCGGTTAGCGTGATTCGCGAAGGCGCTCAGGCGCGTCGAACGGTGGCAGCCGGGCCGGCCGCACCAGCAGGCTCGGTCGGCGCGGGGCCGAGGCCATCGACGTCCGCGCCCATCTCATCCTGCCAGGGCGTGAGCCGCTCGAGCACGACGAGGAAGGCAACGAGCACCGCGGCGAAAGCCAGCGCGACCATCCAGAAAGGCAGCCCGAGGAGCTGGTCGAAGGCGATCTTGTCCCCCTTCTCCGGCAGCACGGCTGTAATGGGCTCGTGGAAGTAGCCGTAGGTCATGGCGCCCGCAATGCCGCCGAGGACGATGAACCAGGCATCCTTGTAGCCCGCGCCGAGCTGCGCCATGGACGTGCCGGGGCAGGCACCCGCGAGCGCGATGCCTGCGCCGAGAATGAGCCCGCCGACGATGTCGGCCCTGAGCAGCAGCGGCTTCAACTGCAGCGGCACGCCGAACACGCCGTTGAGCACCGCGAGCACGATGAGGCCGGTGATGACCGCGGCGAGGAAGACCTTGAGCATGATGAAATTGCGGAGCTGCATCTGCCCGACGATGATGCCGGGCTCGAAGACGCGGGATTTCTCGAGCGCGAAACCGAAGACGATGCCAGTGGCGAGGCCGATCAGGACGGCGGTGAGAACGGACATGGGTGTCTCCCTTCTATGGGATCAGACGCGCTTCATGAGCATGGCGGTTGCTATGCCGCCGGCGAACATCGCGGCGACCGCGAGCGTCGAGCCGACGGACAACTGCGCCATGCCGGAGATGCCGTGACCGCTCGTGCAGCCACCGGCAATGCGGGCGCCGAACAGCATGATGAACCCGGCGGCGAACGCGATCGGTGCGCGCGCCCCGAGCGAGCGGATGCCCATGGCGCGCTCCCAGACCGGCGAGATCGTCTGGCGGCGCGCACCCGACAGTCGCACGGAGACGAAGGCGCCGATGGCAATGCCGACGACTACGGCGACCTGCCACCAGTTCTTGGCGCCGTACATGTGACTCGCGAAGTACTTGATGCTCTCGGCGGCCGGATCGAAGAAGGCCGCGATGTGGGCGCCGACAGTCACGAACGACGACGAGGCGCCGAGCGCGGTGTTCATGAGAAGGAAGGTCGGGATCTGCAGGAGCCCGATGATGACGCCGGCCAGATAGGGCGGCAACGCTTTTCGATGGAGGAAGTCCATGCCAGCTCTCCTTGCTGAGACATGCGGATGCGCGTTTATATTCCAACATTCGAATATGGCGGTTTGATCTGCATCAATCGACGTGGGACAGGGACTTAGGGGTCGGCGCGTGGCTGCAGATTGAGGAGATGCGGGTGATGGACGCCATCAAGGCGCTGACTTTCGATACGGGCGGCACCATCCTCGACTGGCACGGCGGCCTCTCGCGGGCCATGGCCGAGGTCGCGGGCAGGCGCGGGCTCAAGGCCGATTGGGCCGCTGCAACCAACGAATACCGGCGGCGTTCGCTCGGGGCGATCGTCAATCAGCTCGGACCGCGCTTCAATTTCGACGATGTGCATCGCGACCAGCTCGACCGCGTCGTGCAGGACTTCGGGCTCGGCGAGTTAACGAAGGAGGAGCGCGACGAGATCTGGCGCGCCTGGTTCGCGCTCGATGCCTGGCCCGATTTCGTGCCGGGACTGAACCGGCTGCGCACCAAGTTTCCGTGCGTGTCCTTCACGCTGCTCACGCCGCGTCTCGTGATCGACGTCTCACGGCGCAACGGCATCACGTGGGACTGCATCATCAGTTGCGAGATGCTGGGCGTGTACAAGGTGCGGCCCGAGGCCTATCAGGCCACGGCAAAGCTGCTGCAGCTCAAGCCCGCCGAGATCCTGATGGTCGCCTGCCACAACTTCGATCTCGACGCCGCGCGTAAGGAAGGCATGAAGACCTGTTTCGTGAAGCGCCCGCTCGAATGGGGACCGGCCGGTCCGCCCGATCCGACGCCGAATCCGGCGTGCGATCTCGTCGTCGATGGCTTCGAGGAGCTGGCCGTGAAGATGGGATGCTGAGGCCTGAACAGAGCAAAAGAAAAAGCCCCGGCGTGGCAAGCCGGGGCTTTACGATCTCGCTGGCGCTCAGGGGGAGAGGGGGAATTGCCGAACGAGATATCCAGTAATCCCCTTCTAATTTTATCCACGGCGTTCGTCCACAAACAGACTAAGGCGAAAATGAGTTATCCACAGATTCAGCCTTGGCGTGTGTCTTATACGGTTGCGCCGCGCCTTCTCCGCGTATAGGCGCGCGCACGCCTTGCGAACGAATCTGCTTTTCACTTCATAAGCTTCCGGAATGGATAGGGTTTGCGCGAGCAGAACGCGCAATGCGTCAGCGGGAATCGCGTGCGCGCGACGCGAGGCGAGCCCGCAGGCCGTCCGCATCGAGCGCAAAGTCGTCCGCGATCCACTCCGCCTCGAGGTCGGCAAGGAGCGCGCCGATCGCCGGCCCCGGTGCAAGGCCAAGGGCAAGCGCATCCCGCCCGCCGAGCGGGAACTCAGGAATGGACCACTGCTCGGGCAGCGCCTCGAGCGCATCCCACGCGGCGATATCGGCGGCAGTCTCGGCGCTCGCACGCCCCGCCATGACCATGCGCCGCCACGCCTCGGGGCCTGCGGCATAGAGTGCGCGGCGGCGTCCGCGGTCGTCGAGCGCGGCGAGTGCCATCAGGCGCGGGTCGAGCACGACGAGCGAGCGCGCTTCCTCGCGCGAGAGGCGGAGGCGCTCGGCAAGATGCAAGCGGTCCTCCTCCACGGCGACGGCGAGCACCGAGAGGCGCAACAGCGGATCTGCGGGACGACGGCGCTCACTATCCTGCGCGACGAGCCGCGCGAGCGTGCCAATGCGTGGTGCGCGGCCGAGGATCGCGACGATGAAGCCATGCGCAGCCATGACCGCGATCATGTGTGCGGCACCCGGCGCCTCGAGCAGCTTCAAGAGCTCGGCGCGCACGCGCTCGGCGGAAAGATGCGCAAGCATATGGCGTTCCGCAGCGCACGCCGCGAGCCCTTCGGCATCGATCGGCCCCATGCTGTAGCGCGCGTGAAAACGGAAGAAGCGGAGGATGCGGAGCGCGTCCTCGCGGATGCGCGCACGCGCGTCACCAATGAAGCGGACGCGCCGCGCGGCAAGGTCCGGCAGACCAACAATGGGATCGCTGATCGTGCCGTCGGCATCGCAATAAAGCGCGTTGATCGTGAAGTCGCGCCGGCGCGCGTCCGCCGCCCAGTCGGCCGTGAAGGCGACGCGCGCGTGGCGGCCGAACGTCTCGACGTCCTCGCGCAAGGTCGTGACTTCGTAAGGGACATGATTGGAAACGACCGTGACGGTGCCGTGGCTTGCCCCCGTCGGAATGGCCTGCAGGCCGGCTACGCGCGCGGCCTCTATGACCTCGTCGGGCGTGCCCGTCGTCGCAATATCGATCTCGTTGACCGGCTCTCCGAGAAGCGCATTGCGCACTGCGCCGCCGACGATGCGCGCTTCATGCCCCGCCGCGGCTAGGGCCGCGAGGACCGCGCGCGTCTCCGGACGCACGAGCCAGGGCGCGCCGGCAAGCGTCGTCGGGATCGGAGCGGGGGCTGCGGGGAGCATGTCTCCTCACCAGCTTATTTGAGTTC
The DNA here is from genome assembly GCA_035565975.1 of Hyphomicrobiaceae bacterium. GTDB lineage: Bacteria > Pseudomonadota > Alphaproteobacteria > Rhizobiales > Hyphomicrobiaceae. The sequence goes on along the minus strand of DATMRT010000045.1, from coordinate 140,887 downwards.
ACCAGGTTCGATTTTACCGCCCGTGCCCATGTGCGGAGGCACATAGACTTGCCCCGGCTTGCCGCCGGATGTCGAGCCGAAGGCAATGAGCACGACGAGAACCAGCGCCGTGCCGGCGAGCATGAGCCAGAAGAACGGGGCGTCGTCCAGCACGCCCTCTTTCTCGCCCGGCTTCCGCGTCAGCAGCACGTAAGTGACGTAGATGGCCGTCGGCAGGAGGAAGAGCACAGCGTTCTCGATGACGACGCGGATCATCCCCCGTAGAGCCTTTCGTGGAGATTTTTCAGCATTCCTGCCGTCGCCCCCCAGATGTAGTGCTCACCGAATGGCATGGCGTAGTAGTGGCGCTCGCGTCCGCGCCAGGGCCGCGAATGGCGCTTGTGGTTGACCTCGTCCATCAGAAAAGCGAGCGGTACCTCGAAGACGCTCGCGACCTCGTTCGCGTCGATCGCGAGGACGAAGTCGGGCTTCACGAGGGCGACGACCGGCGTCACGAGAAAACCCGTTCCCGTGCGGTAGCCATCGAGGAACCCGAGCGGCTCGACGAGCGAGCGCGGGAGGCCGATCTCCTCTTCGGCCTCGCGAAGGGCGGTGTGGACGGCATCGATGTCTGTCGCCTCGACCTTGCCGCCGGGAAACGCGATCTGCCCGGCGTGGGTGGAGAGGTGGGCCGTGCGCTCGGTCAGGAGCACGGTCAGCTCGGGGCGTGCAATGATCGGCACGAGCACGGCCGCGGCGCGGGCCGGCGCCATCACCTCGAAATCGGCGAGCATTTCGGGATTGAGGTCCCAGTCGCTGCGCGCCCAGGCGCGCCCCGTGCGCGGATCGAAAATGCTCTCGCTCGGCGTGTGGTAAAGGGCCGCCGCAGCCCGTACGCGGAACTCGGGCTCCGTGTAGATCGACGGGGGCGCGGGCTGGATGATGGTCATGGCAGAGGAGATATGGGCCCACTCGCGCGGCTTGGCAATCGCGCGTTTCGGTGCGCTGCGGCAGTGCCGCTGCGCGCCTCGACTTAGGGCTGCAACCTCACTTCGCGGCGGGGGCGACGGTCGCCTCCGCCGGGTCGGGGCGCAGGATGCGGACTTTTTTGACGCGGCGCGGATCGGCATCGATGACCTCGAACTCGATGCCGCTCTCGTGGCGCACGATCTCGCCGAGCGCGGGTACGCGCCCGACCAGCGTGAACACGAGGCCGCCGAGCGTATCGATGTCCTCCTCCTCACCGTTCTTGAGGAGCTTGATGCCGAGATGCGCCTCGAGCTCCTCGATAGGCGTGCGCGCCTGCGCGATGAGGCCCTGGCGCGGGTCGTCGACGATGTTGGCCGCTTCCGCGACGTCGTGCTCGTCCTCGATCTCGCCGACGATCTGCTCGACGAGGTCCTCGATCGTGACGAGGCCATCCGTGCCGCCGTATTCGTCGACGACGAGCGCCATGTGCACGTGTGTCGCCTGCATGCGCACGAGCAGGTTCACCGCCGGCATCGAGGGCGGGACATAGAGCACGCGGCGTTTGAGCTGGGCGGACGCAATCGTCGCCGAGAGATCGGCTTTGGCGAGATCGATCGGCGGCAGGGGGCCGTCCTTAGCAGTCTCGGCGGGTGGCGCGGCCGGCCGCGGTGCCGGCAGGCCACCACGCGTCAGATAGGCCATGAAATCCTTGATGTGGATGACGCCGCGCGGATCATCGAGCGTTTCATGGAATACGGGTATGCGCGAGACGCCGGACGTATCGAAGAGGTGCAGCAGCTCGCGGAGCGTCGCATCTTCCTCGATCGCGGTAATGTCCGCGCGCGGCACCATGACGTCCTCGACCTTGAGGGTGCCGAACTCGAGCAGGCGCAGCAGCATCTCGCGCTCGGCCGGCGAGAAGCCCGTGCCGGTCTGATCCTCCACGCGCAGCGTCTCGCCGAGCGTGTCGCGCAGCGTCGGCTGGGCGCCAAGGCCGAGGCGATTGCGCAAGGCGGCAAGCCAGCCTTCGCTGCCTTTAGGGGTGTCGGCGCCGTTCGTATTCTCAGGGCGCGGGCCGGGATCGTCGGAAAGAGTCATGTCTCAATGATCTTACTGTGTCGGACGCAGGCGTTCGTCATGCGCGCGCCTCCGCGTAGGGATCGGAAATGCCGAGACGCGCGAGCAGCGCCGTCTCGAGCCCTTCCATGCGCTCGGCCTCGTCGTCGGTCTCGTGGTCGTAGCCCATGAGATGCAGGACGCCGTGGATGAGCAGGTGCTGGAAGTGGTGCGTCGGTGGAATGCCGGCGGCCGCGGCCTCGTCGCGCAGCGTCTCGAGCGCGATGACGACATCGCCGAGCGCGCGCGGTTCATCGGGCGCGACGCCGGTAGGTGGTTCGGGCGCAGGAAACGAGAGGACGTTCGTCGGCGCATTCTTGCCGCGGTAGGCGGCGTTCAGGTGACGCACGGCGGCATTGCTGCTCAGCGCGATCGCCGCGGAAGCCGGTAGGAGGTCGGCGATCTCGGATGCTCCGGCCAATACGCCTGCGACGGCCGCAATCAGCTCATCGACGGGGCCGAAGTCATCCCAGTCACCGTCGTCATCCACACGCTCGAGGTTCAGTCGCAATCGCGACGGAGGTTCCTCGTCGGCGGACCGCTCGTCGCCATTGGCGGGATGGCCGCCGGCAACTGCGGGTTGATCCAGAACAGTATTCATCGTCCTATTCCGTGCGCCCCTGACCCCGTGCGAGCGTCGAGGCCAAGCCCGTGCCGAGCCCTGGCGCGCCGTCGTAGGCAGCGACAATGCGCGCGACGAGTTCGCTGCGCACGACATCGGCGGAGGTGAAGTGGGTCACCTCGATGCCTTCGACGCCCTCGAGGAGGCCGACAGCCTCGTCGAGACCCGACTTCTGCCCGGCGGGCAGATCGATCTGGGAGGGATCGCCGGTAACGACCATTCGCGATCCTTCGCCGTGGCGGGTCAGAAACATCTTCATCTGCATGCTAGTCGTATTCTGCGCCTCGTCGAGGATGACGAAGGCGTGCGCGAGTGTGCGGCCCCGCATGAACGCGAGGGGCGCAATCTCGATGATCCCGGCTTCGAGATCCCGCTCGACCTTTTCGGGCGGCAGAACGTCATAAAGAGCATCATAGAGCGGGCGCAGGTAGGGGTCCACCTTCTCCCGCATATCGCCCGGCAGGAAGCCGAGCCGTTCGCCGGCCTCGACGGCTGGGCGCGAGAGCACGATCCGCTCGACGAGGCCGCGTTCGAGGTAGGAAGCGGCCTGGGCGACGGCGAGGTAGGTCTTGCCGGTGCCGGCTGGGCCGACGCCGAACACGAGATCATGCTGGTCGAGGGCGCGGATATACGTGCTCTGGGTCGGCGTGCGGGCCGTAACTATCCGTCGGCGCGTGCGAATCTGCGCCGTGCCATCGTTGCGCGGGGCGCCGGAGCGGGCATGCCGGATCAGGCCGTCGATGTCACCGGCGGAGATGCTCTCACCTTTGCGCACGCGGTCATATATGGCGTTCAGTACCTCGCGGCCAATCTCGCAGGCCGGTTGCGGTCCGGTCAGCGTGACGACATTGCCGTGAGCGTGGGCTTCGATGCCAAGTCTGCTCTCGATGAGGGCGAGGTGGGAATCGTACTCGCCGAGCAGATGGGCCAGCAGTCTGTTGTCGTCGAAGGGCACGACGATACGATGCTTGGCCCGCGTTCCCTCACGAGAAGCCTCTCTGGCGCCCTCGGGGGACCTCTCGGGTTTGGACGACCGTGCGGCCGCCGACCCGCGCGCAGTTGTCAAATGTGGCTCTCCTGGCCGGTTGCACGAGACTCAGGGCCGATGCAACTCAATCCGGCTTCTGAGTCCCCGGCAGCATATCACGCCGCCCGTACGACACCAGAAAGACTATTGGGGCCCGCCTGCGCGATTTCAACCGGTATGATGTGGCCCATGAGGCCGGGTGCGGCCTCCGCGTGCACGGATTGAAGGTAGGGTGACCGTCCGATGAGCTGGCCCTCGCGGCGCCCGCGGCGCTCGAAGAGCACGGGCAGGACCCGGCCGACGCACTCGGCATTGAACGAGGACTGCTGCTCCTCGAGAAGGGCCTGCAGGCGCGCGAGGCGCTCGATCTTCACGGCATCGGCGAGCTGCCCGTCCATGGTGGCGGCCGGTGTGCCGGGGCGTGGGCTGTACTTGAAGGAGTAGGCCTGGGCGAAGCGCACTTTGCGCACAATATCGAGGGTCGCCTCGAAATCCGCATCGCTCTCGCCCGGAAAGCCGACGATGATGTCCGTCGAAAGTGCGATGTCGGGCCGGGCGGTGCGGATACGATCAATGAGAGCGAGATACTCCGCACCCGTGTGCTTGCGGTTCATCGCGGCGAGCACATGGTCGGATCCGGCCTGGAAGGGCAGGTGCAGGTACGGCATGAGCTTGTCGAGATCCCGATGCGCCGCGATCAAGTCCGCGCTCATATCGCGCGGATGGCTCGTCGTGTAGCGCAGGCGCTCGAGGCCATCGATTTCCGCGAGGCGATAGAGAAGATCGGCGAGCGAAGCCGTGCCGCCCTTGCTGTTCTCGCCGTGATAGGCATTGACGTTCTGGCCGAGCAGCGTGATCTCGCGTACGCCTGCATCGACGAGGCGGCGCGCCTCATCCGCGATTGCAGCGACGCTGCGCGAGTACTCGGCGCCACGTGTGTAGGGCACGACGCAGAACGTGCAGAACTTGTCGCAGCCCTCCTGCACCGTCAGAAAGGCACTTGCCGGACGCATCCGTGCGGGGACCTGGGCGCGCTCGGGAAGGTGGCGGAACTTGTCGTCCTCGGGAAACTCGGTCTCGATGATCGGGCGGGCCGTCGCGCGATTGCGGGCGATCAGCCCGTTGATCTGGTGGTAGCTCTGCGGCCCGATGACCAGATCGACGACGGGCGCACGCCGGACGATCTCGTCGCCCTCGGCCTGGGCGACGCAACCTGCAACGGCAATGACCGTCTCCTGGTCGGACTCGGCGCGGCGCTCCTTGATCGCGCGCAGGCGGCCGAGCTCGGAATAAACCTTTTCGGCAGCCTTTTCACGAATGTGGCAGGTATTGAGAATAATCAGGTCGGCGTCTTCGGGGGCGGCGGTCTCCGAATAGCCGCCGTCAGCGAGCGCCTCCGCCATACGCTCGCTGTCATAGACATTCATCTGACAGCCGTAGGTCTTGATGAATACCTTCCTGGTAGAAGACATGCGTGTCTCAACTCCGGACAGTCGGGGCGGCAAAGCCGTACGCGCGCTCCCTGCGAGCAAGCTCCCTGCCAGGACGCCCCACCCCCTTTTGTTTAACTATGACAATGTCCGGCGTGTGCTGCAATGCACCATTCGGGTGAATGGTTGCCGCATGGTTCAGTTACCTGACCCGTAGCCCCCTCGAGGCCTCGTTCCAAGGGCAAGTGCGAGGGTCCGATTTCTGCCCTATTCAATCATGATACGCTCGACCAACCGAGTAGGAGGGGGTCCGGTGGTGGAATGCCGTTTGATGCTGACGATCGAGACCGGGGCCGGCGCCCCGGCGCGACTTGCTGCCGCACTCGCGTCGGGAGAGGTCGCGTCGGTCGTGATCAGCGTTGCGGAAGGCGCGCCCGCGGGGGATGTCCAGGCCCTGATCGGCGCTGTGCAGGGAGCCGGCGCGGCAGCGCTCATCCGTGATGACGCGCACCTCGCGCGGACGCTGAAGGCGGATGGGGTTCATCTCTCTGCCGGCAATGCGAAGGCCTTCGGCGAAGCCCGCGAGATCGTCGGCGGCCGCGCGATTGTCGGCCTCGACGCTGGCCGCTCGCGCCACGAGGCGATGGTGGCGGGAGAAGCCGGCGCCGAGTACGTCGCTTTTGGTATTCCGGGTCACGTCGAGGACCGGGCCAAGGCGCACCGTCGCCGCTGTGAGCTCGTCGCCTGGTGGTCCGAGATCTTCGAGGTGCCGGTCGTGGCCTTCGATGTCGCAACGGCCGAAGAGGCGACCCAACTCGCCGCTGCAGGCGCCGACTTCATCGCGCTGAGCCTTCCCGCGCGCGAGCCGCCGGCGGCATCGGGCGAACTCGTGCGGGCCGTCCACGCGGCCATTGCCGGCGAGGCCGTTGCATGAGGATGCGGCTCGCGCACACGGCGGCCGCGGCATTGCTCGCGGTTATTCTCGCTCCAGCGATGGCGTCCGCGCAGACGAGTAGCTGGAGCCAGACGATCACGCCGGAGCCTGTAGAGAAGCGGCCGCCGAAGCGTAAATCTGCGCCGGCTGCGGCCGCACCGCGCGCTGCGCCGGCAGTCCCGGGCGTCCTGGTCGCGCCGGGGAAAGGTGCCGCGCGCAATGTGAAGACGGCACCGGCATCTGCCTCCAAGCTCAAGCCGCTCGAGCAATCGACGGAGAAGCCGACCAAGCCCGACGATGATCCCGCCTATACAGCCTTCGATCTCGGCAAGTACCTGACGGCCCTCAAACTCGCGGAGGAAGCGGCAGCCAAGGGCGAGCCGCAGGCGCACACGCTCATCGGGCGTATTTATGCTGAAGGGCTCGGCGTGCCGCAGAACCAGGTGACGGCCGCTCAGTGGTACGCCAAGGCGGCCGAACTCGGCGATGTCGAAGGCGCGCTCGCCGTCGGCACCATGCTCGTGCAGGGTAATGGCGTCGCCAAGGATGTGGCCCTCGGCGCCAAGTATCTCGAAATGGCGGCGCGCAAAGGCAATCCGCTTGCCGTCTACAATCTCGCGCTGCTGTTCCTTGCAGGCGAGGGCAAGCCCGAGAACCCGATCCGTGCCTTCCAGCTCATGGAATACGCGGCCGAGCATAATCTCCCTGCTGCCCAGTATGATCTCGGCACGCTCTATGCGACAGGTACCGGCACAACGGCCAACATCTTCGAGGCAGGGCGCTGGATCGGACGGGCGGCGATCGCTGGCTACACCGAGGCGGAGGTCGAGTACGGCATCCTGCTCTTCAAGGGGCACGGCGTCGCGCCCGATGAGGCCCGCGGTGCGTACTACTTCAAGGTCGCCGCCGAAAAGGGCAATGCGGTTGCGCAGAACCGCTACGCGCGCTGTCTCGCGCACGGCGCCGGCGTCGAGATGAATATCGTCGAGGCCGTGAAGTGGCACCTCGTCGCCAAGGCGGCGGGCATCGAGGATCCCTCTCTCGACGAGATTGCGAAGAAGCTTTCGAACGCCGATCGGCTCAAGGCTGAGCAGGCCGCCTTCGCGTGGCGCGAGCAGTCGCTGATCAACTAAGAGGCCGCTCAAACAAAAAACGGCGGCCAAACCGGCCGCCGTTTCGGGAAATCCCGTTCTCAGCGATCAGGCCGCGGGTGCGGCTGCCTTCTCGATCTCGCGCTTAAGCTTGCGGCAGCGATCGGAAAGCTCGCCGTCCTTGGCCTTCGCCAGATAGGCGTCAAGGCCGCCGCGGTGCTCGATGGACTTGAGCGCGTGAGCACTCACCCGCAGGCGCACCTTGCGCTTCAGCGTCTCGCTCATGAGCGTCACGTCGCAGAGGTTCGGCCGGAAGACCCGGCGCGTCTTGTTCTCGGCGTGGCTCCTGAGGTTCCCCGACATCGGCAGTTTGCCGGTCAGCTCACAGCGCCTCGTCATGATATGCTCCCTGGCCTCTTTGAGACCGCGTCAGGGCGCCAGCCCATGCCGGCAGCCACAATCGGCCTCTTCAATGAAAGAAGGCTCCGCGCGGCGGCGCCCGGGGCGCACTGGCGGAGCGTGTGGCGGCTTCTATAGGGCTGGGGTTGACATAACGTCAAGCCGAAAGGCATAAGGCAGGCGACGCGCGGCGGGCGAATTCTGCCTTTGACCGCCCGTTTTCCCGAGCCCGCCGCGTGCGGGCTGAATATTTGGCGGAGCGTAGCGCAGCCTGGTAGCGCACTTGCTTCGGGAGCAAGGGGTCGGGAGTTCGAATCTCCCCGCTCCGACCAAGTATCTCAAAGACTTAGCACTCATCGTCGTCAGTTTCGCGCGGTCCTCGCCCCGGAAATGACCCGGAAAAGCATGGTCGTGGGGTGCCGGAGAAACTCCAGGCCCATCTTGTCTTCGGCGGCGGACGGTGGCTGAATGGGTGGATTGCGAGGGGGCTTTTCCGGTATGCGCATTGCGGTGCTTAGTGCGACTGATCCCTATGCTCAGAACTACTTCGAGCCGTTTGTCTTTCCGGGCGGTCATAAGACGGAGACCTGCGAGTTTGTTCATAATCCCTCTGAGGGAGCGTTCGATGCCATTGTCGTTTCGCAAAGCACCCGCCCTTTGGATCGTCGCTATGATCTGGTGTGCCCGCCCACGCGGACGCTCTGCGCAATCGTCGAGCCTCCCGACCTTCTAACGTTGCCAGACGAGTACACGCGGCAATTTCATACCGTCGTCGGGCCAGATGAAAGGGTCGTCTGCAAAGACCGTTTGGCTTACGCCGCCGGGCACCATTGGTTCGTTGAGCTGACCGCGCGGGAAGCCTTGGATACCCCCATCACCGTCAAGCCGCGCCTTATATCTGCGGTCGTTTCCTCAAAGCAGGATACGCCCGGTCACCGCAGTCGCTTCGCCTTGATGAAGCGCCTCAAGGGACACTTCGGAGATCGTCTTGATTGGTTTGGTCGAGGCGTCAGGCCAACGGGCGGGAACAAACTGAGCGCTCTGGCCGATCACAAATATCACGTTGTCCTTGAGAATGGCCGCTGGCCTCACTACTGGACGGAAAAGCTCTCTGACGCCTACATGGCAAATTGCTTCCCGTTCTATTGGGGCGCACCCAACATCGCCAACTACTTTAATCCGAAGTCATTCGCGTCCATTGACCCCGCGCGTCCCGACGATGCGATCAGAGTGATCGAGGACGCCATTCAAACGCGCCTTTGGGAACGACGCCAATACGAGCTTGCCAGTGCACGGGAAAAGATCACCTCGGACTACCATCCGTACAATCTGTGGCACTCAATCCTCGACCGACTGCCGAAGAGCGACCCTGCCCCGGTCTCCATCCGCCCCTTCAACGAATGTCAATTCGGATTGAAGCAACGCCTCAGGTTCCGCGTAAGAAACGCATTCGGTTATCACTCGTGACCATGCTTATTCGTCCGGCGCCGTGTCTCAAAGCCCCCCTGAAATCCCACCAACGGTCGCCTGCAACTCCCGCAGATGCAACTCGGCGAACCGCGCGGTCGAGAGATAGCCGCGCGGCCACAGAAGGGCGAGAGCGCCGACGGTGACGTCCCGCTGGACGATCGGGCAGGCAATGACATTGAGAGTGGTCGCGAAAGCCGTCTCGCCGCGATAGTCCTTCGGGCGCGTCGCGTAGCCCCGCTTTCGCACTTGCCTCAGCGTCATGAGCAGACCCGACTGGTCCAATCCCGCGCGCTTCAGGCCCCAGAGGGGGTCATTGCCGATCTCCTTCACCAGCGCCAGCACCTCCGCTTCCGGCCACGTCGATAGAACGGCAAGTCCACCCGCCGATCCGAACGCCGATACCTGTAGGTCAATGGGCCGCTGATACTGGAAGAAAGGGCTGAGGGGGCGCGTCGATTCGATGATGCGTCCGCGCGTGCGCTCGAAGATGTGCAGATCGCAGGCCCAGCCCACGGCCTGCGTGAGTTCGATCATGTGCGGGAGCGCCCGGTCGACGAGCCAGCCTTCGTCGTGCGGCAGCGGCGCACGGCCGTAAGCAGGCATGGCGATGTTCGTGCGATACAGGCCGTCGGCGAGGCTGCGGCGCACGATCTTGCGCTGCACGAGCGTCGAGAGAAGGCGACGCACCGTCGACTTGGCGAGCCCGGTCGCCGCGTGCAGACCCTGCAGGCTGGTGGCACCCTCGGCCGAGAGGCACTCGAGGATGGTAAGGCCACGGTCCAGGGAGCGGTTTTCCAGCGCGCGCTTCATGTCTTATCGTGCCGCAGAGCGGCACGTGCTGTAAATCCGGTTTGCGCGGCTCAGAGGAGTGCGTGAACTTCAAAACCCACGAAAGGCGCAGGCAGGTCTGCCATGGGCGACGTACGCAATGTCCTCTTCATCATGTGCGATCAGCTGCGCTGGGACTATCTGTCCTGCTATGGCCATCCGCGCCTGAAGACACCCAACATCGATGCCCTTGCCGCGCGCGGCGTGCGCTTCACGCGTGCCTACGTGCAGTCGCCCGTATGCGGCGCCTCGCGCATGAGCTTTTACACGGGTCGCTACGTGCACTCGCACGGCGCGAGCTGGAACGGCATCCCGCTCAAGGTCGGCGAGATGACGCTCGGCGATTACCTGCGTCCGCTCGGCGTGCAGGCGGCGCTCGTCGGCAAGACGCATATGCGCGCCGACGTCGAGGGTATGCAGCGCCTCGGCATCGATCCCGACTCGATCATCGGCGTGCGCGTCTCGGAATGCGGCTTCGATCCCTACGAGCGCGACGACGGCCTTCACGCTGTCGGCCCCAATGGCCGCTACGATCCGCAGATCCCCCGATACAACCAGTATCTCAACGACAAGGGCTACGGCGGCGACAATCCCTGGCACGACTGGGCCAATGCCGCTGACGGCGACGGCAATGCGCTGGCTTCGGGCTGGGCGATGCGGCACGCGCGCAAGCCGGCGCGTGTGAGCGAGGAGGATTCCGAGACGCCCTACATGACGCGTCGCGCCATGGACTTCATGACCGAGGCCGGCGATCGCCCCTGGTGCCTCCATCTATCCTACATCAAGCCGCACTGGCCCTACATTGCGCCCGCGCCCTACAACAGCATGTACGGCCCAGAGGATGTGCTGCCGGTCGTACGCTCGGAGGAGGAGCGGCGCGACCCGCATCCGGTCTATCGCGCCTTCATGAATCTGCGTGTGTCGAACACCTTCGCGCGCGAGGAAGTGCGCGAGGAGGTGATCCCCGTCTACATGGGTCTCATCAAGCAGATCGACGACCAGCTCGGTCTGCTGTTCAAGTTCATGGAAGATCGTGGGCTGCTGGATAACACGCTCATCGCGTTCACATCGGACCACGGCGACTATCTCGGCGATCACTGGATGGGCGAGAAGGATCTCTTCCACGATCCTTCCGCCAAAGTGCCGCTGATCATCGCCGATCCTTCCGTTTCCGCAGATGCGGCGCGCAACACGGTGTCGGATGCGCTCGTTGAAACCATCGATCTCGTGCCGACATTCCTCGAAGCGCTTGGCGGCGATCCGGCGCAGCAATCGCATCGTCTGGAAGGGCGCTCGCTCATGCCTTTGCTGCGCGGTACGCCGCCGGCTCAATGGCGCGAACACGTTTTCAGCGAGTACGACTACTCGATCCTGCCTGTGAGCGCGGCGCTCGGCATCGAACCTTCGCGTGCGCGTCTCTTCATGGTCGCGGATGAGCGCTGGAAGTACGTACACGCGGTTGGTTTCAGGCCCATGCTCTACGACCTCGAGACCGACCCCAACGAGTTCCGCGATCTCGGCGCCGATCCGGCATACGAAGCCGAGCGCGAGCGGTTCGCGGACGTGCTTGCGCAATGGGCTTTGCGCGTCTCGCAGCGCACGGCGCGGTCCGATGCCGAGATCCGCAACATGCGAGGGAAGTCCCAGGCACGCGGCATTCTCATCGGCGTGTGGGACGAAAGCGACGTGCCGGAGGAACTCTGGAGCAAGTACCTCGGCGACAAGACGTGAACAGGTTGCCGATCTCAGAAACGTAACAAGGGAGGAAGCACACATGAGGAAAATCACACGACGACTGCTCGTGCTGTCCGGCATGGCGCTCGCCGGCACAGGTCTGGCGGCACCGCAGATCCAAGCCCAGATCGGCGCAGCGCCGATCCGTATCGTCTTCCCCTTCGGCGCGGGCGGCTCCGGCGATGCGCTTGCGCGTATCATCGGAGAGCACATGCGCGAGGCGATCAAACGCCCCGTCATCGTTGAGAACAAGACGGGCGCGGCCGGCCGCCTTGGCGTCGAGTCGGTTGCGAAGGCAGCGCCCGATGGCGACACGATCCTGATCACGCCGATTGCGCCCGTCGCCATCTACCAGCACGTCTACGAGCCGCTCAGCTACGAGCCGTTCACCGATCTCGAGCCGCTGTCGCAGGTCGCGAAGTTCGAGTTCGCGCTGGCCGTAGGACCGCAGGTCCCGGCAAAGAACCTCAAGGAACTCGTCGCGTGGCTCAAAGCCAATCCTGACGCGGGCAACTACGGCACACCGGGAGCGGGCACGCTGCCGCACTTTTTTGCGGTGACGTTTGCGCGCGCCATCGGCGCCGATCTGCGCCACGTCGGCTACCGAGGATCGGCACCGGCGATGACGGATCTCGTTGGCGGGCAGATCACGATGGTCTTCACCACGACGTCGGATGTGCTCGAGATGCACAAGGCCGGAAAAGTTCGTGTTCTCGCCACAACCGACGACAAGCGCTCGCCGCTGCTGCCCAATGTCCCGACCTTCAAGCAGGAAGGCTACGACATCCAGGGCACGGCCTGGTACGCCATGTACGTGCCGGCCAAGACGCCGCGTGACACGATCACGCGCCTCAACAAGGTCGTCGTCGAGGCTGTCCGGAAGCCCGACGTCCAGGCGCATTTGCTCAAGCTCGGCCTCTACGCGACCGGGACCACGCCCGAAGAGCTCATGCGCATTCAGAAGCACGACTCCGAGCTTTGGAAGCCCTCTATCAAGGCTTCCGGGTTCAAGCCGAAACAATAGAGGCAAGCGGGGCGGCCGCTCCATTGAGCGGCCGCCCCGAACTCAACCAGCAATCCCTTGGTCGAGAATTTCTACTTCGCCTTGAGCAGCGATCCGACCTCGAGCAGGACGAACTCGTTGTCGTCGACCTTGTTGGGCTCGCGGCTCGATGAGAACGGCAGGTTGTTGTCATTGCCGACGATGATGTGGGTCGCATCGACGACGTCGACGTTCTCGATCGTGAAGAAGGGGAAGGTGAGGACGCCGCCGTTGAGCGGCTTGCGCGCCTTCTTATCCGGATCCTGGATCTTCATCAGATCGATGTGGCCGATCTTGCGCACGGCGTTGCCTGCATTGGCGTCCGACATCTCGATCTTCACGATGCGCTTGAACTTGGCGATGTCGTCGAAGCAATCGGCGGCCTTCTTGCCTTCGGGGCAGGCCTTGTCCGCCGTGCCTTCCTTGTCGTCACGCTCGATGACGAGCGCCGTCGTGGCGTCGATCATGTTGAAGTCGCCGATGGCGCTCGCGCCGGGCTCGAGCAGATATTTCCAGTGCCGTCCCGTCCACTTCTCGTCGGCGACCGAGAACTCCAGAATGCGCAGCACGGTCTTGCCGTCGACGCTCTCCCAGTCCTTCTTGTCGGCGTCCCAGAGCGGGCCTTCGAGCAGGCCGTAGATGAACTTGCCGTCCTTCGAGGCGGCGAAGCCTTCGTAACCCTTGGAGCGGCGCAGATTGACGCTCGGATTGGAAGCACCGGGATTGGAAGCCACCACGGCATAGTGATCCGGCGAGCGCACGGGCTTGCCGTCGGCCATCGTCTCGAAGAGCGCTTCGACCTTGCCGTTCATGTCGAGGCGCAGGACGTAGGGTCCGAACTCCTCGCCGATCCAGATCTTGTCGCCGATGATCTGGAAACCCTCGACGTCGAGATCGGCGCCCGTCAGGTAGCGCTTCTCCGTGCCCTCGTGGACGATGCGGAAGGGGATCTTTTTGTCGGGGTCATGCAGGAAGATGGTGCCGAGGCGTTCGATGGTGCCCTTGTCCCAGTGCATGCGATAGTGACTGAGGAACAGCGCGGCATCCGGCGAGTTGGCCTTGGAGCCGAAGCCGTTGTCGGTGATGACCCAGAACGTGCCGTCGGCCATCTTCTTGATGCCGGAATGTCCCTGTATGGGCTGGCCCTTGAAGGGAACTTTGAGGCCGGTCGGGCGACCGCGCGACTTGCCTTCCACCGAGCCAGGGGCTTCGACGCGCTTCGGCCCTGTTGCAAACTTGCCGGAGAGTTTCAGATCGGCGGGCGCATCGGCCGGAGGATCGATGAAGGTGGCGGCGGGAAGGACGACGTGGCCGGCGAGCTTGGCCGGATGCTCATCGGCGATGGCCGTCGTGAGTGTGAGGGGGAGTGCACCGATGGAAACGGTAGAAGCGAGTAGAAGTCGACGTAGCATTGCAGTCTCCTATTGAGGACGAACCCCCGATAGGCGTGGCGGATGTCGTGCGTTCTGCAGTTTCGCGACGGTGGGATGACAGCAGGGCTCATGAGCGGCAAAATCTGCCGCACCCCATATTCTCATGGCCGGCATTAATCGTTTTCGCTGATTGGCCTACCGATCTGTGGCACGGTTTACTCTATTGTGCCGATAGGGGCGGCACCGGCGGGGTAAGGGCGTATCGAGGCGTAGCGCGATGGCTGAGGGGAAGTCACTCGACGTGTTGAGCCGGGTCCGTGTGAACGCGACGGCCCGGCACCATATCGAGGCAGCGGTAATCGTGGGCGCTGCGGTGCTGGCTGCGGCCTTGCTCGGGGTGGCGCTCCGGTCTGCCGATCTGCTTGCGGCGGTCTCACCCGCCAATGCGATCCTGCTCGGGCTGCTGATCCGCTTCCCGCATCTTGCCACGCCGGCCGGATGGGCGGCCGCGGTCGCCGCCTACGTGGTTGCCGACGTTCTGACCGGCAACACGCTCGTCAATACGCTGCTGCTCACCGTGGCCAGTCTCACCGGAGTCGTTGTCGGCTATTTCCTGCTGAACCGGCTTGGCGAGCACGACCGGCGTCTCGTCGGACCGATGAGCGTACTTCGGCTGGCGGTCGTCGTATCGGCGGCTTCGGCCATGGCGGCGCTCGTCGGCACGCTCGGCAATTTTACCGCCCTCGCCAATGCGCCACTCACCGGTTTTGCCTACTGGCTCGTCGGCGAGCTCGTGAACTATCTTGCCATCGTGCCGGTGATGCTCGCGCTGCCCGATGGCCTGATCCGACGCTACGACCTGAAGAGCCGTCCGGACTTCCGCCAGATCGATTTCGTGGCGCTCGCGCCGGCCGGCGCGCTGCTCCTTGCCTGTATCGTGGCGCCCTTCGTCGGCGGCCCGGGCGCCTTTGCGCTTCCGCTGGTGGCGCTCGTATGGTGCGCGCTCAGCTACAGCGTTTTTGCGACGGCCATGCTGACGCTCGCCGTTGGCATATGGACACTCGGCGGCATCGCGCTCGGACTGATTACGGGCTGGCCCGAGCTGGATGACGGCAGTGTCCTCATCTCCGCCCGCCTCGCCGTCACACTCATGGGGCTCGCGCCGTTGACGATCGCGAGCACGATGGCCGCTCATAGAGTCTTGCGGGAGCGTTTCGACATGCTCGCGTCATACGACATGCTGAGCGGCCTCCTGACGCGACATGCCTTTGTCGATAGCGCGGGACAGCTCCTTGCCGAAGCCGCGCGGGCGGAGGCGCCGGTCGTGGTCCTCATGCTCGACATCGACCATTTCAAGAAGATCAATCACACGCACGGGCATTGGGCTGGTGACCGTGCCATCGAGACCTTCGCGGCCGTCGTGCGCCATACGCTTGGCGACAACGTGCTGGTCGGCCGTCTCGGCGGCGAGGAGTTCGCAGCTCTGCTGGCCGGCAGCACGCCCGCCGACGCTTCGGCCGCAGCCGAGCGCGTCCGGCAGGCCTTTGCCGCCGCGCCGATCGATCTCGGCAATGGCCGCCATGTCGAGGCGACGCTCAGCATCGGGCTTGGATGTGCCGCCGTCGCGCCGGCATCGATCGAGCCGCTCCTGCAGGTCGCAGACGAGGCCCTCTCGCTCGCCAAGGGGGGCGGCCGCAACCGCATCGTCCGGCGGGATCTCGCGGCACCGCGGGCGGCCACCCCGGTGGCGGGCTTCGCCGCGCGCTCCCGGTAGGCGGCCCGCCGATCAGCGGCAGCTCGTGCAATGCCGTATTCATTCTCCCCAAGTTTGCCGGGAATGCCGCCGCTCTCCGCAAGAGAATTCTAAACCGGGCATGGTTTGAAGCAGCGGCATGGGCGCCGTTGCGACTGGCGGCGCGCTTAGCGGAGCCGTCTGTTGGAATGATCATCAGTAGGGCAGGGCCGATACTCCGGCAGCCGTCGGTCCCAACACCCCTCGGCGCGCAATTGCGCGCGGCGTTTCTCGTCGGCAGCATCGTCTTCGCGGCCGTATTGCTCGACATTGCCTTGCGTCCGGCCGGTTTCCTGGCTGCTATCTGGCCGGCCAACGCTCTGCTCCTCGGGCTGCTGGTGCGCCGGCCTGCCTTCGCGAAGTCGTTGGGCTGGGGCGCCGCGGCTCTCGGATACGTTGCGGCCAATCTCCTCGGCGGCACCGGCCTCGGCGTCGCACTGCTGCTCATGAGCGGAAACCTCGCCGGCGTCGTCACCGGATATGTTCTCTTCATGCGCTGCGATCGGACGGATAGGCGTCTCCGGCGGCCGACATCCGTACTGCACCTCGTCGTGATCGTGGTGGCCGCCGCCACCGCATCGGCGGCCGTCGGGCCGATCGTTGATCCGCTCCTCTTTGGCCATACGCCGGCTGATGGCTTTGCCTACCGATTTGCGACCGAACTCGTGAACTATGTGACACTGCTTCCGCTCGTGCTGACCATGCCGGTCCCGACATGGCTCGGCTACGAGCGCCGCCGGCACGCGGAAGCGACCCGCCTGCTGCCACAGCAAAGCGCACCAGTCCTCGCGCTCGTCCTCTCATGCATTGCGGGCGTGTGGATCGGTGGCCCCGGCGCGGTGGCATTTCCGGTGCCTGCGCTCCTGTGGGGCGCCGTGACGTACGGGCAGTTCGGAACCTCGGTGCTGACCTTTCTGTTCAGCATCTGGACGATGGTGGCGATCGTGTTCGGCCACATCATCGATCCATTCGAGTTCGATACGCAGTACGCGCTGATGTCGGTACGCATCGGCGTGGCGCTGATTGCGCTCGCGCCGATCACGGTGGCGAGCGTGATGGCCGCACGCAATGAGCTGCTCGAGCAGCTTCGACAGCTCGCCTCGCACGATCCGCTGACCGGCGTCCTCAACCGGCGCGCCTTCCTGGAGGCTTGGCGCGAACGCCAGGCCCAACGGTCGTGGCGCTCGCGACCGACCGCCGTGCTGGTGCTCGACATCGACCACTTCAAGAAGATCAACGACACCTGGGGGCACGCGGTCGGCGACCAGGTCCTTGCGACCTTTGCCCGAACCGTGCGCGAGTGCCTGCGGGGCGCGGACCTGCTCGGGCGCTTCGGCGGCGAGGAGTTCGTCGCGCTCATGGGCGGCTGCAATGGCGACGAGGCCGCGGGCGTGGCCGAGCGCGTACGGTCGGCCGTCGCCGACACCATTGTGCATCTGGACGGCGGGCGCAACGTGAAGGTCACGGTGAGCATCGGCGTTGCGGCGGTCGACATGATGCCGGCGGTGTTCGACCCGCTGCTGGCAGCCGCCGACAAGGCGCTCTATGCCGCCAAGGCCGCCGGCCGCGACCGGGTCGCGCGCGCAGCTTGAGACGTCACGCGAAGCTGCGCATTGCGAGATGGACGCCGAGCAGCAGGAGCCCGATGAAGAAACAGCGCCGGAATGTCTGAGGTGACATGCGCAGCCTCAGCGCCTGCCCGAGCCACATGCCGATGGCCGCCATTGAGAGCGCGCCGAGAGCGGGCACCGCGAGCCCGGCGTGGAGGGCGTTGTCAGCCGCAAGATTGACCGCGAGCGCCACCGTCGAGACCGTGAATGAGAGGCCGAGAGCCTGGATCAGCTCTTCCTTTTCGAGGCCGATGGCCTGGACATAGGGCACGGCCGGAATGACGAACACGCCCGTCGCGGCCGTGATGAGGCCCGTCACCGCACCGGCCAGTGGACCGGCCCAGGCCTCATGCCGCGGCGCGACCGAGAAGCGATAGGCCGCGAGCCCGGTCAGCGCATAGAGCGCGAGCGCCACGCCAAGCAGCGTCGTGCCGTAGCGTGCGCTCGCCCCTGTCATGAGGCCGATCCCCGCCCACGTGCCGAGGCATACGCCGAGCATCATCGGCCAAAGGCGGCGCACGACGACCGCGAACGAGCGTCCTGCCACCATCTGCCAGACGTTTGTGACGAGGGACGGCAGCGCGAGCAGGGCCGCCGCCTGCACCGGCGGCATGACGAGCGCCAGCAGTCCCATGGAGATGGTCGGCAGCCCGAGGCCGATCACGCCCTTTGTCAGACCGGCGATCACGAAGACGGCGGCGATGAATATCCAGCTCGGATCGATCATGCCTCGCCTTGTGCCGCGCCGACAATGATCTCGCAATGTGGAGAATATGGAGTTAGCCTTTGGATAATCCGAAGTCTTGCGAGACTCTGCGATGCGTTTCGATCTCGTCGATCTGCGGCTCTTCCTGCATGTGGCCGACAGCGCCAGCATCACGCATGGGGCCGAGCGCGCTCATCTGGCGCTTGCTTCGGCCAGCGCGCGCATCCGCGGCATGGAGGAGATGCTCGGCGTGGATCTGCTCAAGCGCGGCCGTCGCGGGGTCGCGCTGACGCCGGCCGGCCAGTGCCTGCTCGATCACGCGCGCATCGTCACGCAGCAGGTCGAGGCCATGCGGGGCGATCTCGGCGCTTTTGCGCGCGGCATCAGCGGCAGCGTGCACGTGCTCTCGAACACGGCCGCGTTCAGTGAGCATCTGCCGCGCGCGCTCGCGTCCTTCCTGAGAGCCAACCCCACGATCACCGTCGATCTCGAGGAGCGCGAGAGCGCGAGCATTGCCGAGGCGATCGCGGCCGGTGCCGCCGACATCGGCATTGCGGCAGATGCCGCTGTGCCGGATAGCGTGCGCGCGCAGCCCTATCGCGAGGATCGCCTCGTCCTCGTTGTGTCGAAGAACGATGTGCTGGCCGCGCGCCGCCGCACCCGCTTCGATGAGGTGATCGACCGGCCATTCGTCGGCCTCATGCGGCAGAGTGCGCTGCAGCGACACCTCGCCGGCCACGCGGCGCGGCTCGGCAAATCATTGCGTCTTCGCATTGGTGTCGGCGGGTTCGACGAGGTCTGCCGCATGGTCGAGACCGGCGTCGGGATTGCCGTCATTCCTGAGGCTGCCGCGCGTCGATGCCGCCGCACCATGGCGATCGCCACGGTCCGTCTTGCCGAGCCATGGGCATCGCGCCGGCTCGTGATCTGCACGCGTTCCAACAGCCGCCTTTCGGCGCCCGCGGCGCGATTGCTCGAACACCTGCTCGAGCACGGCACCGGCGCTCGCTGAGGCCGGCATCACCACGGCTTGCCACCCCGCGCTCGCCCTGCTTTAAGCTCTGCCCGGGCGCGTTCGCGCTCGATGCCAGCTTCCACAGATGGAGATGTGCCGTGTCCTCGATCCCAACGACAATGACCGGCATCGCACTCAACGGCAAAGGCGGCCCTGAAGTCCTCCAGCCGACGTCCATGCCTGTACCGCAGGTCGGTCACGGCCAGATCCTGGTCAAGGTGGCCGCCGCCGGCGTGAACCGTCCCGACGTGCAGCAGCGCATGGGCGCCTATCCGCCGCCGCCCGGCCATTCGCCGCTTCCGGGACTGGAGATTGCGGGCGAAGTCGCCGCTATCGGGTCCGGCGTCACACGCTGGAAAGTCGGCGACAAGGTGTGTGCACTCGTCAATGGCGGCGGTTATGCCGAGTATTGCATTGCCGAGGAAGTGACGGCACTCCCGGTCCCTAAAGGACTCTCCATGGCCGAAGCCGGCGGCGTGCCGGAGACGTACTTCACCGTCTGGAACAACGTCTTCGAGCGCGGCGGGCTCGAAGCGGGCGACTGGTTCCTCGTCCATGGCGGCACGAGCGGCATCGGCACCACGGCCATACAACTTGCGAAAGCCTTCGGCGCCCGCGTCGTCGCGACGGCGGGGAGTGGCGACAAGTGCCAGGTGTGCCGGGATCTCGGCGCCGACGTCGCCGTGAACTACAAGACCGAGGATTTCGTGGCTGTGGTCAAGGAGGCGACCGGCGGCCACGGCATCGATGTGACCCTCGACATGGTCGGCGGCGACTACACCGAGCGCAACATCGCGGCTGCCGCAGAGGACGGCCGCATCGTGCAGATCGCGACGCTCGGCGGCCCGACCACGACCTTCACGCTCGCGCGCCTGATGATGAAGCGCGTCACGCTCACCGGCTCCACGCTGCGCCCGCGCACGCGCGACGTCAAAGCGCGCTTCGCCCGCGCGCTCGAGAAGCAGGTTTGGCCGCTGCTCGATGCCGGCCGCATCAAAATCGTGATGGACTCGACATTCCCGCTCGCTCAGGCGTCTGAAGCGCACAAGCGCATGGAGACGAGCCAGCACGTCGGCAAGATCGTGCTGACAGTCTGAGCTATCCAGCGCAGATGGGTACAGTTCAAACATCCTCGAGCGAAATCCCCTCCCCCCTTGTGGGGGAGGGTAAGGGAGGGGGGGATCGCAGAACATCTGCGGTAGGGCTTCCCCCCACCCCTGACCCCTCCCCGCAAGGGGGAGGGGAATACGACGCTCGCCGTTGAGGGCCGCCGCTCCATGACCCTCGTCCGCTCGCTCGTCTATTTCGTCGTCTTCTATCTGGTCACGGCGCTGTTCGTGGTGCTCGGGAGCTGGCTGTTCGTCGCGCCGCGCTCGTGGGCCATGAAGGGGCTCTCCATTCACGGCAGCACGTGCACGTGGCTGCTGCGTCTCATCTGCGGTACGCGCATGGAAGTGCGGGGCGCGGACAAGCTGCCGCCCGGCGCCTGCCTCGTCGTGTCGAAGCACCAGTCCGCATGGGAAACGTTCGCGCTCATCCCGCTCTTCCACGATCCCGCGATCGTGCTCAAGGAAGAGCTCAAGTACATCCCTTTCTACGGCTGGTTCTGTCTCAAGTTCGAGCACATCCTCGTCAGTCGCGAGCGCGCCAGCGCCGCGCTGAAGAAGCTCGTCGCTGATGCCAAGGATCGTGCCGCGGAAGGCCGCGAGGTCTTCATCTTTCCCGAAGGTACACGGCGTCCGCCCGGTGCCCCGCCCGATTACAAGCCGGGTTACGTCGCGCTCTATGAGGGCCTTGGCCTGCCCTGCTATCCGCTCGCGCTGAACTCCGGCCTCTACTGGCCCCGCCGCCAGCTCATGCGCTATCCCGGCACGATCATCGTCGAGATCCTGGACCCCATCCCCCCGGGCCTCTCGCGCAAGGAATTC
Organism: Hyphomicrobiaceae bacterium; assembly: GCA_035565975.1. GTDB lineage: Bacteria > Pseudomonadota > Alphaproteobacteria > Rhizobiales > Hyphomicrobiaceae. Next base: position 119,822 of record DATMRT010000045.1, on the reverse strand, counting down.
CGCCAGGTTCTGGAGGCCCGTCTCGAAGGCGCGTGCGACCGCCTCCTTCAGGAAGCGGCGGCCGCTCCCGACGCCCCGCCGCCCTTACCGCCGACGGCCGTGGCGCGCCTCGCGGAGCTCGCTAGTCGGGGCGGCGTCGCAGGCTGAGCCCTCGCTGCCTGGGCGCGCCGGATCAGCGAGGCCAAATGCCCGCCGCCTGCGTCATGACGGCGATCGCGACGAGGATCGGCAGCGCGAGCATGGATACCTCCCACCACGAGCCGTCCATCGACCATCGGCCAAACACTACCGGCGTCTCGGTGCTCGCTGGCAGGTGCTCCGCGGGCAACTCACGGAACGCTTTCCATCGCGCCTCGATGGGAATGCGAATGTCCTTGGGCGCGACGACGAGCTCGGGACTGGTCAGGACCATCTGCATGAGCGGGCCATTCGGCACGAACATGCGTTCGCTGCCGGGAGGCGAGAGAGAGCTGCGCTTTGGCGCGATATGGCGTTCGTAGAACTCTCGAGTGACCGTTATCGCGGCGGACTGAGGGTAGATGCTCGAGGCTCCCCCCGGGTTTGGCCACTCGAGAGGTCCGACGCCCTTGACATCCTGCCATGGGATGAACACGTCCCTCAGCCAGTTCCGGTGGAATGCGATGCCAGCCGGTGAAAGCCGGATGACCGGCCGAGCCGGATAGAGGTGTCGAAACAGCACAAAGGCGATTCCAAGGGTCCCGAGGTAGAGCAGCATCCAACCGAACACTCTGAAGGGCGGATTGATCAGGTGGCTCCACCAGAGGCTCCCGTGGGGGCGATAGCCGCCAACTTTGCCGAATTGGGCGATTACGCCAACGACGAGGAAGGCGACGAGCAGCGTCAGCGGAAGAACGATGTAGAAAGGATAGCCGGAGCGTTCGAGGAGGCTCGTCGAGGCCCAACCGGCGAAGGCCAACGCGAGCAAGGTGAGATAGACGAGTGCCAGCAGGGCGTCGTGCGCGCCGACGCTCTCTGCATGGAGGCAGATGGCGAGGCCGCCCGTGTAGAACCACAGGCCCATGGGCAAGCGGTTCATCCACCATTTGTCCACGCTATAGTCTACCGTCGCCGAAAGCTCGGCGGCTGACATGGTCATGGCAGACCGCTCTCCGCAATGAGGACGTGAGTCCGGACGCAATCACATCATCCACGCTGGACGGCGCCGTCGTCGAGGGACCTCCCATCTCGATCCCCTTGATTTGGGCCCCTTGATTGGGGTGCGTGCCTTCTGCTCAGCGGCGCCCACTTGCTGTGGAACACAAGAAGAACATTCCTTGACCATTTGTTCTGGGTGGCTTATATATGAGGGGTGTTTCCCGATGAGGGCGCCCCGCCATCATGGTCAGCGAACGTACAGAAATACCGGCGATTTCCCGGTTCATCTGGGATGCGAAGTATCGCCTGAAGTCGGCTGACGGCTCGGCCCTCGAAGCGGGCGTCGAGGAGACCTGGGCGCGGCTCGCTGCGGCCGGGGCCGGAGCCGAGAAGGCGCGCGCTCGCAAGCACTGGCAGAAGCGCTTCCTGGATGCGCTCACGGATTTTCAGTTCCTGCCCGCGGGCCGCATCATCGCCGGCGCCGGTTCGAGCCGTGACGTCACGCTCTTCAACTGCTTTGTCATGGGGCCGATCGGGGACGATCTCGGCTCCATCTTCGAGAACGTGAAGGAAGCCGCCCTCACCATGCAGAAGGGCGGCGGCATCGGCCATGACTTCTCGACGCTGAGGCCCATGGGCGCGCTCGTGAAGAGCGTGGGCGCCGGTGCGTCGGGGCCGGTCAGCTTCATGGATGTGTGGGATGCCATGTGCAAGACCATCATGTCCGCCGGCCAGAGGCGCGGCGCCATGATGGGCACCATGCGCTGTGACCATCCCGATATCGAGACCTTCATCGATGCCAAGTCCGATCCGGCGCGCCTCAGGAACTTCAATCTCTCGGTGCTCGTCACCGACGCCTTCATGGATGCCGTCGCGCGCGACGATACCTGGGCGCTGACTTTCGAGGGCACGGTCTATCGCACGGTGCGCGCCCGCGCGCTCTGGGAGCGCATCATGCGCGCGACCTACGACTATGCCGAGCCCGGCGTGATCTTCATCGATCGCGTCAATGCCCTGAACAACCTCGCCTACTGCGAGGACATCCGCGCGACCAACCCGTGCGGTGAGCAGCCGCTGCCGCCTTATGGCGCGTGCCTGCTCGGCTCGATCAATCTCGCCGCGCTCGTGCGCGACCCCTTCACGGCCATCGCGCACATCGACGAGGCACGGTTGGCCGAGCTGGTGCCGGTTGCGGTGCGCTTCCTCGACAACATGATCGACCTCTCGCACTACCCGCTCGAGGCGCAGCGTCGCGAAGCCAAGGCCAAGCGGCGCATCGGTCTCGGCATCACCGGTCTCGGGGATGCCCTTGCCATGTGCGGCTTGAGATACGACTCGCCCGAGGCCCGCGCGCTCGCCGAGCGGCTCATGGCCCAGATCGCGGCCCTCGCTTATGGCGCCAGCGCCGAGATCGCCGCCGAGAAGGGCACGTTTCCGCTCTACGATGCGCAGGCGTTCCTCGCCGCGCCCAACGTCGTGCGCCTTCCCGAACACGTACGCCAGTCGATCGCCAAGCACGGCATCCGCAATGGCTGCCTGACGTCGATCGCACCAACGGGCACGATCTCGCTGCTGGCCGGCAATGTCTCGAGCGGCATCGAGCCGATCTTCGACCTCGCCTACAAGCGTCGCGTGCGCGGCGCCGGCGAGAGCTTCAGCGAGGAGAGCGTCGAGGACTTCGCCTATCGCCGTTTCCGCCAGCACGCGGGCGCCGATGCGCCGCTGCCGGCTGCCTTCGTCACGGCGCACATGCTGGCTCCTGCCGCCCATCTCGCCATGCAGGCTGCCCTCCAGAAGCATGTCGACAGCGCGATCTCGAAGACCATCAACTGTCCGGTCGACATTCCCTTCGAGGCCTTCGAGAGCATTTATACCGAGGCCTATGCGCTCGGTCTCAAGGGCTGCACGACGTACCGGCCCAATGCGGTGACCGGCGCCGTGCTCGAAGCGGCGCCGGCTGTTGCCACTGCGCCCGCGACTGCCACGCCCGCGCCGTCGCGCACGGGCGATGTCGTCTACATGTCGCGCCCGCTCGAGCGCGATCCGGTGCTGCCGGGCTTCACCTACAAACTCAAGTGGCAGGCGAGCGATCACGCCATCTACGTGACGATGAACGATATCGAGCGCGAGGGCCGCCGCCGCCCCTTCGAAATCTTCATCAATACCAAGAACCTCGAGCACTATGCCTGGACGGTCGCCCTGACGCGAATGATCAGCGCCGTCTTCCGCCGTGGCGGTGACGTGACGTTCGTCGTCGAGGAGCTGAAGGCGGTCTTCGATCCCCAGGGCGGGCAGTGGATGGGCGGGCGCTACGTGCCGAGCCTTCTCGCGGCCATCGGCGAGATCATCGAGGCCCATATGATCCGCATCGGCTTTCTGGCACCGCAGGAGGGCCGCGGCGATGGCCGGCAGGATGCCCCCACGCCGCCCAAGGCCCTGGCGGTGGAGCTGTCACCTCAGCCTTCAGCCGGTGGCGTGTCATGGACGCCCTTGCGAACGCGATCGTCAAACCAGGATTTCTCGAGCCGCCGGCGCTGTCCGAAATGCCAGGGGAATCAATTCCTTCCGCAGGAGGGCTGCCACCTCTGCCTCGATTGCGGCTATTCGACCTGCGGCTAGGGGAGAGTGTTGTGAGGCGTAGTACTCGGCCAGAGCAAAGTGTAGCCAATGCGCCACAGGACCGTGGTGCATTAACAAAACCACGTGATCTGGGATTTTCGAACTTGAATAATATGCGTATACGACGAACTTCTCAGGAGCCGCTGAGCGGCCCTGTGCGTTCAGCGTTGGAAGTCATTGTTGGTGCGCGCCGGCTTCGGCAGCTTAGGCGTGCTGTTGTGTTTTGAGAGTATCGAGATGGCCGTGCGTCGGACAGAGGGCGTGAAAAAGCGCGTGAAGGAACGGCGGGATGCCGCTTCCGCGCGTCATACGCCCGATACTGCGGGCATCGTACCGAGCCAGCAGGCTTGGCGCGGTGCATCCGGCACCGTCTACGCTCATACTGTTTCGAGCCTGCTGTTCTGCCCGGAGCTCCCAGAAGCAACTTATCTGCTCCTCCATCGCGATGCCGGTGGTGTTGCGCAGGTGCTTCGCGTGGGCACGCTCGACAGCAAAGCGCGCTCGCTCAATCTCGCGCGAGTTCGCCAGATTGGCGCGACTCTCGGTGCCAACGAGGTGCACTTCCGCATCGAGCGCAGCTCCGCCGCCGAACGGGCACGTGTCGCGTTCGACATCGAGAACGGGCTCGCCGGCAACGCTGTGCTGGCGGAAGTCGCCTTCGACAGCGCGCATCAGTCCGCCTGACATCGCAGTCGATTGACCGACGGAGCGTGCGGGCGCGGCGCTTGCTCGGGGCCGTCACGCCTTCGGCGCGAACAGGGCTTTCGCCCTGTAACCCAACCGGGGGACACCCCCGGAGCCCCCGTCCTTCATCATTTTTAAAGTACGCGGCAAGGACGCTCCTTCTTCGCGACGTCGGATGAAGGGGCGCGCGTCAAATAAGCAAAGTCATAAAGGCGGGTGGGTCCGGGAGGGTGTTCCCTCCCGGCAGGGGTTCGGGGACTGGTCCCCGTCGCGCCGCAGGCGCGAAGCATCCCGCGTTCCGAACTCCGCCGTCGCGTTCAAGGCCGCCGCGGGCATGGTACCGCACAGGGTTGCAAAGCACCTCTTCCCAGCAGCCCGCGGCCAATAAAAAAAGGGCCGCCGAAGCGACCCTTTTTCATCTTCAAGAAGCTGCCCTAGGCAGCGCGAACGATCGGGACCGTCGGGTTCTTATCCTCCGTGGTCTCCGTTGCGCCCTGGACCGCAATTCCGATGTAGCGGACGCGGCCCGCGATCTTCTCTTTCCGAATTCCTTTCAGCTCGCCGAACTCTCTACCGAAGGTCGGCTGCGCGAGCGGTTCCTTTCCTTTCTCCTCGCACCACTGACAGTAAGCTGCATAGACGTCGTTGTAGGTGATGGTCGCACCTTCCTCGTGCTCGATCTTCTCCCTGTTGAAGCGTTCGACGTCGCTTTCCGGGGCGACCATGCGCTGCATGGGAAGTGCCCGGTCGGTGTTGTCGTTGGCCGTAGTGGCCGGCGGCGTGATGACGGCAGGTGCCGGAGGTGTGGCCGCGATAGCCTGGACAGGCGGTCCGACCGACAATGCGGCTGGCGCCGCGGCGGCGATGGCCGGCGTATCCGAGGCCTCGGCAGCGACCGGCATAGCGGCCGGAGCTTGGACCTGGACATCGAGCGGCATGGCGGCTGCAGCCCGGCCAACCGAGGCAGCGGATGCCACCTTGGGGTTGTGCAAGGCATCGTGCAGGCGCCACTGGCTGAAGGCCACGTACATCCCGAAGCCCGAACCGACTTCGAGCAGCAAGGCGATGAAGATCGTGAGCGCCATCTGCACGTCATCGACCTTCAGACCCGCAAAGACGAGACCGCCGATCTTGGCGAGCATCGCGGCCTGCGGATCAGCTGCCGTCAGGGCGGTATGTGCCTCGCCGGACTTCGCCAGCTCCGCCTTCACGCTCATGATCTTCTTGCCGAGTTCCTCCGCCTGGACGGCGTTGGCGTGCTCGGCAGAGAGCGCGTGGAACTTCTGGCAGAAGTCACGATTGTAGCGACCGACGACGTTGCTGCAGCCCTTGGTCCGGCTCCAGTAGATCTGGGTCTTGAGACCGTCCATCTCGCTGGACACGGTGGCGGCGGGGCGATGCTGGGGAATCCAGCTCACCTGCTCCTCCATCCGTTTGATGTCGGCGCGCATGTCCTGATAGACGGCCGTCTGCTGGGCGCGCTGCCCAGTCGTGTCGAGCCGGTTCAGGGCAGCGTGTCCCAGGGCGGAGGTCAGCGAATAGGCTGTGACCACCACCCATACGACCGCCGATGCGGCCGCCTGGGACCACATCCGGTTTCGTATGGCTGCAAATAAGAAGAAGGGTATGAGCGCCTTCAGGCAGTCGGCAGCGGCGCTGGCCGCTCCGTAGATCAGCCCGTCGAATGCAGTCATTCCAAGACTGTATCCGAAGCGCCAGTTCATGGCGGCGGACACAGCAAGCAACACGCTTGCTGCCAGCACGCCTAGGATACCTAGAACGTGTCTCATCGTTTCAAATGCCCCCTAACGTTTGGGGCCAGCCTACGCGGGCAAGAAAGTGCCGGCCGAGCGGACCTTCGACACAGAGAGGTTCAGGCCGGGCCGTTCATTGCCGCTAAGGAGACAGTCCCTCGACATGTCGCCTCGTTCTGCTGCGGATCGGTGAGCTCCAGACCGACTTCAATCGGTTTGGCCGGACGCGCAGCGGTTCGGCATTCGATCTGAACGGGTGCGGACCGGTTCGACTTATGCACACTCGCCATCGCCGCTAGACGGCAAGCTTTTGCACAGGCGGTCGATACGGTCCGACAGGCAACGCAACCACAACATGAGACTCCTCTCGCTTACCAGCGGTAGGCGATTCGTAACCAATTGTTAAATCTTTCAAGCCCCTTAGAATTCGATGCCGCTCGGGTGTGTGTTTGCAGTCACGTCAGGGCTCTCGAAGGCCACAGTGGGCGCAACGGCTTATCCCCAAAGCTCAATCCAAAGCTTTTCCACCTTATCGGCGGCATATTCAAACGAAGTGCTACAGCAACTGTTAATAGCGATCGCAGCTCGTGGTTGCGCGCGAACCCGCGCTCCCGTCTAAAGCCGCATTCCCGTCTTTGGGCGGACGGCGGGCGCGCAATAGGTTGAGAATTCCTTGCACGGTTCTTGCGATTGCGAGCGGGAGCACGCGGCCGTGCTCTCAAATGGAACAGTTTTCGGAAATCGGCACATGTTCGAGCGCGGCAGAGTGGACAGCGGCAGCGGATCGGCGGAAGCCGCCTCGTCGGGCGTCGCCGTCGCGCTCTCTCTGACGGATGGCTCCGAAGTGAAGGGCCGCATAGCGGTGCCTCAGGCCCGCTCGCTCGCGGATGTGCTCAACGGCACGGCGCCGTTTGTCGAGTTCGAGGAATTCGACGGGCCCCGCCAGTATCTCGCCAAGCATGCAATCGCCGGCGTGCGCCTGATCAGCCCCGGCCGCGGCCAGACGCTCGCGCGGATGCGCGACGCGGACGGCTTCGATCCGCACGCGATCCTCGGGTTGCCCCTCGGCGCGCCCTACGAGGACGTTCGCAGCGCCTACCTGCGTAAGGCCAAGGTCTACCATCCCGACCGCTATGCCAACGCCGATCTGCCGGACGAGGTGCGATCCTACCTCGAAGGCATGGCACGGCGCGTCAACGCCGCCTTCTCGGCGCTGGAGACGCCGCATCAGGAAGTCCGCCAGAAGGTCGTGCAGAAGATTACGCCGATCTATTCGTCGCCGGCGCGGTAAGGCCGCGCGCCGTTCGTTGTCACGTGTGCCGCCAGGCTCTCATGTCTGCGCGGGCGCCTCCACGGCAGGCGGTCGCGCCTCGGTCGCGGCGGATGGCTTCTTGATGACCTCCCGCCAGGGCTTGGCCGTCGTCTGCTCCTTGTCGTAGAGGGCGGTCAGGAACGGTGTGATGGCCGGGTCGGCCGGCGCGACGCGATCCTGGTAGCGATGCTGGCCCGACTGGCGCCGACGCGCCCAGCCTGGCGCCCCGGGCTTCTTCATGCGGCGCCCGTTGTGGATGAGCAGCGGGTTGTCGGGGGCTTCGAGATCGAGCTCCTCGAGGAATGTTTCACGCAGCGCGTAGAACGACTGCAGGATCGCATCGCGGGCGAGCTTGCGGTCCTCGGCCGAGACGCGCCGGCCGACTTCGGGCTCGATGGATTGCAAGGCCCGGCGCATGTCGTGCAGCGGCGCGTACGGGTACAGGCCGATCTGCCGCCGCGTCTCGCCGACGTTCGCGTAGACGGCGCGCATGTTGTCGAGCGATTCCGAGATCGCGCAGAAGGCGGCGAAATATTCCTCCCGTGTCGGCGCCTCGCGCTGCGTGAACGTGAACAGCGCCGACTTCGCCTTGACGATGTTGCGCCATTCCTCCTTGAGGGCATTGAGGAAGATCGCGCGCCGCTGGAAAACATTGGCAAGATAGGCGGCGACGACCGTGACGAGCACCAGCGCCATGTCCTTGAGATAGTCATAGATGCTGGCGAGCACGCGCTCAGCCGGCGAACCCGCAAGCTCCGGAATATGATTTGCAAGCTTGGCCACGAGGGAGACGATCAGAACGAGAGCAAGAATCCAGTAGGCGCGCCGCAGCGTGCGCCTCAGCGACGAGCGTGTCATTGGGTCCCCCGGGCGAGCTTGCCAGTGACTGGGCGGCGCTTGGGCCCGCCTCAATCGACGGCGTGCGCCGTCGGATGAAGTGAGGGGCAGAAACCGGCCGAAAGTACGGCGACGATCGAGGGGGGCGTCAGCACTTCGACTGTGCCCGCCGAGGGGCGCTCGACGGGGGTGCCATAGCCCGTGAAACTCCACGGCAGGAGCCAGCCGGCGAGCAGGAGGTGGGGCGCACCCTGCCAGAGGATGAAGGTCCCGCCGGGCAGTGTGTCGATGGTCGCGTAGTACGTGCGCTTTCCACGCTCGGGGGACAGGCGCTCAGCGTGCAGCACCGCGTCCATGTCCTCGGCCATCGCCCGCCCGCTCATGCCATGCGTCTCGCCCCAGAGCTTCGCGAACCAGAGGAAATCCTGCCGGCGGCATTCCCCGCACGGGCGATGCCCCGCGGCGAGAGCGGTCGCCTCATCGAGGAAGAAGAGCTCTGTATAGCGGCCCGGCTGCATGAGCGCGCGCCGGCGGCCGTTGAACTCGAGCCGGCAGCAGATCCACTGGCGGCTCGCCCAGCGGCGGGACCCGAGTGTGCGGTCTGGGTTGTGAATGGCGCCGCCGCGGTTGCCCATCAGGGTGCCTCTCGCCGCGATGGCAGCGATCGAGCCGTCCGGGGCGACGCGGTTCTGGAGTGGCATTGCGGCTTCTGCCATATGTGCGGCTTCAGACACGCAGGATGGCTAATGTGATGGTCGAGAAATTCGCCAACTTCCGCGGCATACTGTGTCGCGGATTTCTCGATCTGAATCACATTAGCAAAGCTATGACACTAGTGTCCCTTTCGCTTCCGAAGTTCGCTCGGGACACCAGCGTCGAGATCAAGCGAACTTCGGAACCGGGACACTAGAATGACCGAAGCCACCGTGCATGTGAAGACCGAGGAGCGCCCGAGCGGGTGCGTCGCAATTGTAACCATCGATAATCAGCCGCGGCTCAACTGCCTCGCGACGCCCGCGATCATCAGCCTCCGTGAAGCTTTCGAAAGGCTTTCGGACGATGCTTCATTGCGGGCGATCATCCTGACGGGCGCCGGCGACAAGGCTTTCATCGGTGGCGCCGACCTTCGCGAGCTCGGCGCTGCCGACCCGGATACCATTCGCCTTTTCATCACGCGCCTGCATCAGGCCTGCCTCGCGATCCGGGAATGTCCGGTGCCTGTCATCGCGCGGATCAACGGCTTCTGCCTCGGCGCCGGGCTCGAGGTCGCGGCAAGCTGCGACATGCGCGTCTCTTCGGGGAATGCGGTCTTCGGGATGCCCGAGGTCCACATGGGCCTGCCGTCGGTTATCGAGGCGGCGCTGCTGCCGGGCCTTATCGGCTGGGGCAAGACGCGCGAGATCCTGATCACGGGTGAGACCTTCGGCGCGGACGCCGCCCTCGCCATGGGCTTCGTCCAGAAGGTCGTGCCCGCTCCGGGGCTCGATGCCGCGGTGAGCCACTGGCTCGGCCTCATCGGGCGGGCCACGCCCAAGGCCGTGCGTAATCAGAAGGCCCTCATGAACCGTTGGGAGCGCGTCTCGGTGGAGGAGGGCGTCTACGCCGGTATCGACGCCATTTCCGAGGCCTACACCACCGGCGAGCCCCAGGCCGCGATCAAGGCATTCTTCGATGCGAAGAAACAGAAATCGGGCCGCTGACGTTCCTTACTGAACCGCGCCACTGTTCACCCACAGTGGCGCCGCTATATAAGAGGGACAAATTAACCAAGCCCGCCCGTGCGCGGAAAGCGTGCGCGGTGGCTCATTGGCTGCGCTATGGCGTCAGCCCGGCGGCAGAACGTGAGCGAGCGGCAGATCCTGATTTTCGGCACGGGGTGTTGCGGGCGGGTCGGCTGGGCCCGGCGCGGGACGGTTGCCGCCATCATTGCCGGGTTGCTCGCGTCCTCCCTTCCGGCGGTGCCGCTGCGCGCGCAGCCCGGCCAGAACACGGCGCAGACGCCGTCCGAGCCGTCGGCCAGTCCTGCACCTCAGTCCGTGCCGCAAGCCGCCGCGCCTGCTGCTCCCGGTGCGGCGCCGATGTCGCGCGCCGAATACGAGCAGTGCCAGGCCGGCGACGAGACGGCCTTCCGCGCCGCCGTCGCGCGTGTCACCCACGAAGCGCTGACGAAGAGCCTCGCCGATCTCGACTATGGGCCGATCGTGCGCGAGGCTTGGCGGCGCGGCAATGTCGATGACGTGCTCTGGCGCCAGGTCGATGCCGCCATCGGCGAGGTGCGCGAGGAATCGAGCTGGACCGAGCTTTGGGGCTCGATCGCCTTTCAGGAGACGGCGCAAAAGCTGGCGGCCTCCGTGTCCGAGCGCGTGTTCCGCTCCGATCCCATGCAGAAAGCCATCGCCGGTGTCGCCAGCAGCGTCGGCAACGAGGTCGGCCGGCGCATGGAGCAGGGGCTCGGTGCGGCCGCCGAGCCGGTGGCGCAGTGCGTGCAGTCCTTTCTCGGCCCACGCTACGGCGGCATGGTTGCGCGCGCGGTCAGCCGCGATACGGGCCGCGAGTTCGTCATCGATCCTTCCAAGGCGAGCGCGACCGTCTCGACCGGACAGGTGCTCGTCCAGGGCACTGAGGGCCTCACGGGCACGGTGCTGCTGATCGTGCGGCGCCAGCTCTCACGCATGGCCATGGCCGTCGGCCAGCGCGTCGTCGGCGCCATTCTGAGCCGCATTGTCGGCGTTGTCGCCGGCGGCGTCGGCATCGCGCTCATCGCCAAGGACATCTGGGAATTCCGCCACGGCGTACTGCCGATCATCGCTTCGGAGATGAAGAGCACCGACACGCGCGACAAAGTGCAGGCCGAGCTCGCCAAGGTCATCGCCGAGCAGATCAACGAGCATACGCGTGAGATATCGGGCTCTGCCGCCGACCGCGTCACCGAGATCTGGCGCGAGTTCCGCCGCGCGCACGCCAAGGTGCTGGAGCTTGCCGAGAAGGACGAACGCTTCCGCCGCTTCCTCGACACGGTGACGCCGGCGAAGCTGCCACGCCTCGACGAGGTCGTCGCTCTCATTCTCGCCGGCGAAGGCGAGCCCGCGCTGACGCGCCGCCTCGGCGACGGCACGCTGCATCGCGCCATTGAGACCATGCCGACCGAGGCGATCACCATCTCGCGTGACGCGCGCTCGCTCGAATCCGGCTTCAAGTGGTGGGCCATTGCGGGCGACAAGCTGCCCGAGGTCGTGGCCTACGAGCTGCATCGCCTCGGCCCGCCGGAGGAAATGAGCAAGACGGCGCTCGAGCGCCTGCTCGTGCTCGAGGACCGCGTGGCGATCAACCGCCTCGCAAGCTTGACGCGCGTCGAGCGCGACCCGCTTCTCGAGCTGCCGCCGCGTGACCTCAACCGCCTCGCGCGCGCCCTGCCGGAAACCGATCTCAAGGCCCTGTCGAGCTACATGAATGCGCTCGAACCCACGGCAGCGAAGCGCCTGCTCGCCGTTGTCGGCAACGCGCCGCAGCGGATGGCCGCCTACACGGCGTCGGGTGTGCAGGCCGCGATCCTCGCGAGCCGCGACCAGACCGAAGCCGTGGCCGTGATTGCCCGTTCCGATAGCATCTTCGACTTCTTCGTGTTCGCCGACGATGTGCGTGCCGTGCGCGACGGGCGCATCAGCCCGATTCTGCTGTGGGCCCGCTATCCGATCGCGCTGAGCCTGTTCGGCTTCATCCTGCTGATCCTGCTGCTTGTCCTGTGGCGTCTCATCTTCGGCCGGCGCACGCGTATCGTCGTCGCCGGCAAATCCTGATCCGGAGTTTCCATGCGCCTCGTGACCACCGATTTCATCGACGAGACCGAGGTCGTCACCGGCGAGATCGTCTATGCCGTCGCGGTCAGCGGCGCCAACATCGTGCGCGACATGCGCGAGGCGATCATCAATACGATCGGCGGCCGGATGACCAAATATGAGCAACTCGTCGACATGACCATCGCGCGGGCGCTCGACATGCTGAAGGCGCGTGCCGCCGAGCAGGGCTATGACGGCGTGCTGGCCGTGCGCCTCAGCCATCCCGTGATCACGAACGGCGCCGTCGAGGTCGTCGCGACGGGCACGGGCTTCAAGTACGCGGCGAAGCCATAAGCCGGAGCCTCCGCCCCTAACCCTATGGCGCGATACACGTATTCCCTGCGCCACACCGCTCTGCAAAACTCACGGGGAGGGGGTCACAAGCGCGGCCGAATCGTGTTGATCATGCAGCAATTGGCGCAGCCTCGGCGCGCGTGTCGGAATGGGGGACATCATCATGGTTTTGAAGGCACCGGGCATCATCACCTTCATTCTGTCGATCGTGCTCACGGTCTGCGTCCTCGTCGTGAAGTTCTTCGGCGCGCAGATTCCGCTCATCCAGGGCAATGAATTCTGGTTCCTGCTGCTCTCACACCTGATCCTGATGCTCGGCTGCATCATGCGCGGCCTCTGACGCGCGAACGGGCGCAACATCCGTCGCGCCCGCCTATTTCTGAGCTGCAAATTCAGATCAAGGAAAGACCTGCACCCAGCCGGTGCCGGCGCGGTCCGAGGTCGTGCCGAAATGTTTGTCGTACTCGGCCTTCAGTTCGCGCAGATGGCCTGACGCCTGGAATTCCTTGAACGTCTCCTCGCTCTTGAACTCGTAGAGCGCCATGTAGTCGTACTTGTCCTCGCCCATGATCCGCTTGTAGCGCCGCGCGCTCACCGCACCGTTGTAGCGCAGTACCTGCGGCACGTGCTCTTCGTTGTACCACTTGTTGAAAGCGGCCTCCTGCGCCGCGGTGATCGTCGCCCGCACCATGAAGACCGTCACTGCCATGCGTGCTCCTCCCGTTCTGCTGTTGCTTGCTTGATCAATAGGTCAGCGCCGCCTTGATCGCGATCAGCTCCTGGCGGCCGTCCGCGTAGGCTTCGTACGCCTTGCCGGCGCGGCGATACCAGTAGCGGCTGTTACCTTCGTCCGGCTCCATCTTGTGCAGCACGGCATGAATCCAGCACGCCGTCGGATCGCTCTCGTCACGCTGAACGATCCCGTGCGCCGCTTCCCACGCGCCGGCGAGCGCGTGGTCGATGGCCTGAACCAGCTCGGACCGGGCAATACTCATATCGTCGCTCAGTTTGGCCCGCGCTTCACGTTACGCCACGCACCGACGTCGGGACGCACGAGACCCAGGTTCTCGCGCAGCGTCGTGCCGCGATAATCCTTGTGATAGAGCCCGCGCTTCTGCAACTCGGGAACGACGAAGCGCACGAAGTCCTCGTACGTCCCCGGTACGCACGTCGCGCCGACGACGAATCCGTCGCACGCCGGTGCCGTGAAGTACGCCTCGAACATGTCGGCCACCTCCTTCGGTCCGCCGACCCACGGATTGTTCAGCCGCCCGCGACCGCTGATGCGGATGAAGTCGCGGATCGTCGGATTCTTCGTGCCTGCATTCTTGAGAACGCGGTCGCGGATCGCCTGCAGGCCGGACATGGAGGCAATGTCCTCGTCCGTCAGCGGTTCGTCGAGGGGCTTGGAGCCGAAATCGAAGTTCAGCGCCTCCGAGAGGAGCATGAGGCTGTCTACCTCGAGCGGCAGCTTGTCGAGCGCGGCGCGCTTGTCCTCCGCCTCCATCTTCGTTTCGGCGACGACGGGGTGCACGAGAGCGCCGATCAGCATGCTGTTCGGATCGCGGCCCGTCGCGGCGCACATCGCCTTGAGCTCCGCGTATTCCTTTTTGCCGACGTCGAGGCTTGGCGTGTAGGTGAAGATCATCTCGCCCCATTCGGCCGCGAAGCGCTTTCCGCGCCCGCTCTGGCCGGCCTGGATGAGCAGGGGATGGCCCTGAGCGGAGCGCGGCACGGTGAACGGCCCGCGCGATTTGAAGGCCTTGCCGGCGTAGTCCAGCCGGTGGACCTTCGACGCATCCGCAAAGCGGCCCGTCGCCTTGTCGACGATCAGCGCGTCGTCGGCCCATGTGTCCCAGTGGCCGAGTACGACCTCCATGAACTCGTCGGCCCTGTCGTAGCGCGCGTCGTGCTCGATGACCTCATCGCGCCCCATATTGCGCGCCTCGATGTCGTTGAGGGAGGTGACGATGTTCCAGCCCGCGCGACCATTCGTCATGAGATCGAGCGTCGCGAACATGCGCGCGACGTGGAAGGGCTCGTAGTACGTCGTCGAGTACGTCACGCCGAGGCCGAGCCGCTCGGTCGCCATGCCCATGGCCATCATGCAGGCCACCGGGTCCATCTTCACGCAGCGAATGCCGTTCTCGACCGCCTCCGTGTATCGCCCCCCATGGAACTCCGGCATCCCGAGACGGTCGTCGAAGAAGGCGAGCTGGAATTTCCCCGCCTCCAGCACCTTGCCGATGTGGCGATAGAAGTCGGGCGACATGAAATCGGTGCGGGAGTCGGGATGGCGCCAGGAGGCGGCGAAATTGGAACAGTTCTGCGCCTGCAGGAAGCCGATCAGCGCCATCTGTCGCATGGGGGACATATCCTCGGTCTCTAGGTGATGCGGCCACAGACAGTAAACGTGGGGCACTGTATGCGCCACTACCATGTCCGGACAGCAGACTTGCTTAACTCACTTGCACGGTGCCGCTGTTGTGCGGCGCAGCAATGGCATCGAACGTGCTTCAATGTTGCTGACGGCTGGCGTATAGACCGCACTGCCGGCCAGTGAGCGGCCGCACGTGCGGGTGCGCAAGCACTATGGACCGATCGGGAGGCCGAGAATGTCGCAGGACAGGGCGAAGGGTGCAGGGCTCGACCGCGTGCTCGTCGTGGAAGTGGCGCGCGTGACGGAGGCTGCTGCCATCGCCGCGGCCCGCTTCCGCGGCATGGGCAACGCGAAGGGTGCCGACAAGGCCGCCGTCGACGCCATGCGCAAGGAGCTCGGCAAGATCCACATTCGCGGCAAGGTCGTCATCGGCGAAGGCGAGATGGACGAGGCGCCGATGCTCTACATCGGCGAGGAGGTCGGTATCGGCGACGGGCCGGAGGTCGACATCGCCGTCGATCCGCTCGAGGGCACGACGATCTGCGCCAAGGACATGCCGAACGCGCTCGCCGTGATCGCGATCTCCGAGCGCGGCGGGCTGCTCCACGCGCCCGACATGTACATGGACAAGATCGCCATCGGGCCCGGCTATCCCGAGGGCATCATCGACCTCGATACGCCGATCGCCGAGCAGCTTCAGAAGCTCGCCAAGGCCAAGGGTGTACCGGTCGACCAGATCAGCGCCTGCATCCTCGACCGTCCGCGCCACGCCGAGATCATCGAGGCCGTGCGCAAGATCGGCGCGGGCATCCGCCTCATTCCCGATGGCGACATCGCCGGCGTCATCTGGTGCACGGACCCGCAGCAGACCGGGATCGACATCTATCTCGGCTCCGGTGGCGCGCCCGAAGGCGTGCTCGCCGCCGCGGCGCTCCGCTGCATCGGCGGCCAGATGCAGGGCCGCCTCAAGCCCTCGAACCGCGAGGAAGAGGAGCGCGCGAGGTCGATGGGCATCACCGACATCCGCCGCAAGTTCTCCATGCAGGAGATGGCGTCCGGTGACGTGATCTTCTCCGCGACCGGCGTCACCAGCGGCTCGATCCTCGAGGGCGTGCACTTCCGCGGCGACTTCGCCGAGACCGACACGCTCGTCATGCGCTCCGCGACCGGCACCGTCCGCCGCGTCAAGACCACCTTCCGCAACGTCAAGATGAAGATGGCGGGCGTTTAAAGCGCTTCAGGTCCTCACCGTCGCCGCTGCCACGCCTGCGCCGATCAGCAGGCTGCCGCCGATCTTGTTGAACAGGCTGATGGCATTCGGATTGCGCGCCATCGCACCCGCGCGTGCGGCAAGCAGGCCGTAGCCGAGTGCGTTCGCAAAGGCGAGCGCGAGGAACGTCGCGCCGAGGATCAGCATCTGGCGCAGCACGTCGCCCGTCGGATCGAGAAACTGCGGCAGGAACGCGACGAAGAACGTGATGCCCTTGGGATTGAGCGCCGTCACCAGCCACGCGTGCGCCACCATTGAGAAGGACGTTGCGGTCTCGGTCCGCGCCTCGGTTCTGAGCGCACCGCCGGCGCGCCAGAGCTTGATGCCGAGCCAGATGAGATAGGCCGCGCCGATCAGCTTGAGCACCGTGAAAAGCGTCGCGGAAGCTGCAAGCAGGGCGCCGACGCCGAGCATCGAGAGTGTCATCGCCGTGAAATCGCCGAGCGCGACGCCGACGGAGATGGGCAGAGCCGCGCGCCAGCCCTGTCCGAGCGCATAGGAAATGACGAGCAGGATCGTCGGGCCTGGGATGATCAGCAGGATCGTCGAGGCCGCCACGAAGGCGAGCCAGGCTTCGATACTCATAGGATTGGGTGCCCTTAGTTTGGCGCGAGTATCGCTGCACCAAGCTCCCGGCGTAGCGCGCCGTCAAGTGGCTCGTGTTTGCGGTGCGCTTACTTCTCCCTCTCCCCATTGACTTCAATGGGGAGAGGGGCGGGGTGAGGGGCGGCGGTATACGCTGACGTTGGTAAGTGCCGCCGCCCCTCATCCTAACCTTCTCCCCGTGAAGAACGGGGAGAAGGGACATGGAGCGCTCGCGGCGATCTTCAAATCAATAAAAGACGGGGGTTCGGGGGGACCCCGAGCGGGGTTGAAGGGGCGGCAGCCCCTCTCGTGCCGGAGGCGCGAGCTGGTGTGTCCTCACTCCCCCCCGACGAGGTTTTCCTCGCGCACGGCAAAATCCGTCCGCGCCCGCCTCTCGCTCGTGGCATTGCGGCTGCGGGTATAGAAGTTCCCGAGCACGAGCACGTCCATCTCGGTCCTGAGGTAGCAGGACACGGCCTCCCGCGGTGTCGCGACGATCGGCTCCTGGCGGTTGAAGCTCGTATTGATCAACACCGGCACGCCCGTCTCGCGCATGAAGGCCTCGATGACGGCGTAGTAGCGCGGATTGGCTTCACGCTCGACGGTCTGCAGACGCGCCGTACCGTCGACATGGACGACCGCAGGGATGATATCGCGCTTTTCGGGGCGCACGCGCGGTGCCATGGTCATGAAGGGATCGGCCTGATCGATCTCGAAATAGTCGCGCGTGTGCTCCGCGAGCACGACCGGGGCGAAGGGGCGGAAACTTTCGCGGTACTTGATGCGCGCGTTGATACGATCCTTCGTCGCGAGCCGGCGCGGATCGGCAAGGATCGAGCGGTTGCCGAGCGCGCGCGGGCCCATCTCGAAGCGGCCCTGGAACCAGCCGACGATATACCCTTCGGCGAGATCGCGCGCGACGCGTGCAAAGAGCGCATCATCGTCAAGACGCTCGGCGACGAGGCCGGCCTCGTAGAGGGCCAGGCGAATTTCGTTCTCGGACGGTTCGATGCCATAGAACGGGTGGGTCAGGACGAAGTCGCGCGGATGCGTGCGCCTTTGATGATGGAACCAGAGTGCGGCCCCGAACGGCCCGCCGGTGTCTGATGCGCAAGGCGGCACCCACACGCGCTCGTAGTCCGTCTCCTCGAGGATCCGCGCATTGGCCACGCAATTGAGCGCGACGCCGCCCGAGACGACGAGATCGCGCGAGCGATTGCGCGCATGGAGCCCGCGCGCCACATGCAGCACGGTCTCCTCGAGGCGCACCTGCAGCGCGCGCGCGAGCGCCTTGTGATGATCGCTCACCGGCTCGTCATTGCGTCGCGGCGGACCGAAGGTCGCGAAGAACTTTGCGCTGAAGGGTTGCAGGAACGCGTATCTGTCGAACATGAAGTAGCTCATGTCGACCTCGTAGCGGCCGTCGTCGAGGAGGCGGATCGCGTCGCGGAATTTTTGCACGTAGCGGTCGTCGCCGTGCGCGGCAAGCGCCATGACCGTGCCCTCCTCGAAATCCCGAAAACCGAGATGGCCGGTGACGAACGTGTAGATCATCCCGAGCGAGTTGAAGACGTCGCTTTGCCAGAGGCGGCTGATCTGGTTGCCGCGTCCGACATACGTCGATGTCGCTGCGTCATCGCCGTAGCCGTCCATGACCAGGATGTTCGCCTCCTCGAAGGGCGAGACGAAGAAGATGGCGGCATGGGCGTGATGATGGCGCACGCTGTGGAAGGGCGGGAGACGCTGGACCTTGAGCGCGTGGCCGAGCTTGTACTTCAGCCACTGGTTCAGCACGACGATGCTCGAGCGCTGCGCCGTGTTGGCACCCGGTCGCAGCAGGTTGAGGCTCGAGGGCAGATTGCGGAGGATGGCCTTCAAGAAGGTCTGGCGGAGCACCGTGGCGTTCCACGGCGTCACGATGACGTCGATCTCGTCGGGCTTGAGCCAGCCGCCCTCGATGGCGGCCGAGAGCGCGGCTGCCGGAAAGCGCTGCGTGTGCTTGATGCGGCTCAGCCGCTCCTCTTCGATGACGAGGACCGGCTTGCCGTCCTCGACGATCGCGATGCCGCTGTCGTGGGTCTCGCTCGCGATGCCTAGGATGCGCATGGGAGGCAGTCGTCGTCGCGTGTCGCGGCGGCAGACAGGTGCGCTCGATCGCTGGTCATCCCCATTCCGCCATCTGATCCGGCCGGCCGCAGGCCCCGCCCGCATGACCGCAGCTCATGTCCGAAATACCGAGCAGGCTGCTGAAATACCAGACATGAGCTGCAACAGGCCATAATATTTGCGGTGGATTGGCCTCGGCAGGGCCGAGGGAGAAGCTGGTCGGATGGTGCCTCTGCGGTGCCTCGCCCGGCGGATGGATCTAGGGAGTGCAGCGAAGATGAGACTGGGCAGACTGGCGGTGGCCTTCGCGGCGATGGCGGCATTGGCCGGCCCGGCGATGGCGCAGGAGCCGATCAAGGTCGGCGAGATCAATAGTTACAAGGTGATTCCGGCCTTTCTCGAGCCCTATCGCAAGGGCTGGGAGCTCGCCGTCGAGGAGATCAACAAGAGCGGTGGCATCAATGGCCGCCCGCTCGAGGTCATCTCGCGCGACGACAACGGTGCGCCGGGTGATGCCGTCCGCGCGGCCGAGGAACTTGTCAGCCGCGAGGGCGTCGTGCTGCTGACCGGGGGCTTCCTCTCGCATGTCGGTCTCGCGGTTGCCGATTTCGCCAAGCAGCGCAAAATGCCGTTCATCGCCTCCGAGCCGCTCACGGACAAGATCGTGTGGGAGAACGGCAATGCCTACACCTTCCGCCTGCGCGCCTCGACCTACATGCAGACGTCCATGCTGGTCGACGAGGCGGTGAAGCTCAATAAGAAGCGCTGGGCGCTCGTCTACCCCAACTACGAGTACGGCCAGTCGGCGATCAACTCCTTCAAGCAGCTCATGACGGCGCGCCAGCCAGGCGTCGAGTTCGTCGTCGAGCAGGCGCCGCCCCTCAATCGCATCGACGCCGGCAGCGTCGCGCAGGCGGTGGCCGACGCAAAGCCTGACGCAATCTTCAACGTCACGTTTGGCGGCGATCTCCAGAAGTTCGTGCGCGAGGGCACGACGCGCGGGCTCTTCAAGGACCGGGTCGTGCTGAGCGTGCTCGGTGGCGAGCCCGAGTATCTCGACCCGTTGCGCGACGAGGCGCCCGTCGGTTGGATCGTGACCGGCTATCCCTGGTATGCGATCGACACGCCGGAGCATAAGAAGTTCCTTGCGGCCTATCAGGCGAAGTACAAGGACTACCCGCGGCTCGGGTCGGTGGTCGGCTACTCGGCGATGATCTCGGTCGGCGAGGCCCTGCGCAAGGCCAAGTCCACGGATCCGGAAGCGATCGTCGCGGCCATGAAGGGCTTGCAGCATTCGACGCCGTTCGGGCCGATCACCTACCGCCCGCTCGATCATCAGTCGACCATGGGCGCCTACGTCGGCAAGATCGGTCTCAAGGATGGCAAGGGCATCATGGTGGACTGGCGCTACGAGCCGGGCGAGCGCCATCTCCCGCCGGACGACGTCGTGAAAAAGCTGCGGCCGCAATAACTGTCCCATCACCGTACCTGTCCCTCTCCCCTGGTGGGGGGAGGTTAGGAGGGGGGATTGCAGAACATCTGTGGTAGGGATTCCCCCCACCCTAACCCCTCCCCGCCATTGCACCGAAGGCGCGCCTTCGGCGCTGGGGGAGGGGGATCGTAGGCGAGCAACGCGACATCCGGGCCGCCATGATCGCCTCCTTCCTCATCCAGACGCTGAACGGTCTCGCGAGCGCCTCGCTGCTGTTCCTCGTCGCGCTCGGGCTGACACTCATCTTCGGCGTCACGCGCGTCGTGAATTTTGCGCACGGCTCGTTCTTCATGCTCGGCGCGTACCTGGGCGTGAGCTTCTACGACTACGTCGGCGGCGGCGTGCTCGGCTTCTGGGGCGGTGCTGTTTTTGCCGCGGTCGCCGTCGGCATTCTCGGCGCCTTCGTCGAGCTCACGATCCTCCGCCGCATCTATCGCGCGCCGGAGCTTCTGCAACTCATCACGACTTTCGGACTCGTTCTCGTCCTCAAGGATGTCGTGCTCTACACCTGGGGGCCGGAGGACATTCTCGGCCCGCGTGCGCCGGGTTTGACGGGGGCCGCTTGGATCTTCGGCAAGCCCATTCCGCAATACGACCTGCTGCTGCTCGTGCTCGGACCGCTCGTCGGCCTCGTCGTCTGGCTGCTGCTCACGCGCACCGACTGGGGCACGCGCGTGCGCGCCGCGACCGAGGACCGCGACATGGCGGCGGCACTCGGCATCAATCAGGCGCTCATTTTCACGGCCGTCTTCGCACTCGGTGCGCTGCTCGCCGGCCTTGCCGGTGCTCTCGCACTGCCGCGCGAGCCGGCCAATCACAACATGGACCTGACCATCATCGCCGATGTGTTCGTCGTGACTGTGGTCGGCGGGCTCGGCAGCCTGCCGGGCGCCTACGTCGCGGCGGTGATCATCAGCGTCGTCAAGGCGTGGTGCATCGGCCTTGGCGACGTGCACATCTTCGGTACGGAATTCTCTTTCTCGAAGCTGACACTCGTCGCCGAGTTCATCGTGATGGCGATCGTGCTGGTCATACGGCCGTGGGGGCTCTTCGGCACGCCGCCGGCGCCACAGCGCGCGGTCGCCGCCTCGATCCTGCCCATGCCGGTGCCGGACGTAAAGCGGATGTGGCCGCTCGCTGTTGTCGTCCTTGCATTGCTTGTGCTGCCGCTCCTCGCCGACCGCTTTACGGTCGTGCTCGCGACGGACATCATCATCTTCGCGCTCTTCGCGGCGAGTCTCGGCCTCATCATGGGCGCGGGCGGCATGGCGTCGTTCGGTCACGCCGCCTACTTCGGCGCCGGCGCCTACGCGGCGGCCGTCGCGTTCCAAGCCGGTGCGCCGTTCGTCGTGGCCGTGCCGGCCGGCGTCGTCTTTGCGGGCGCGCTCGCCGTGCTGTTCGGCTGGTTCTGCGTGCGTCTCTCGGGCGTCTCGCTCGCGATGCTGACGCTTGCCTTCGCCCAGATCACGTGGGCCATCGCCTTCCAGTGGGATGCCGTGACCGGTGGCAGCAATGGTCTCGTCGGCATCTGGCCACCGGACCTCCTTTCCGGCAAGACCGCCTACTACTTCGCGACGCTTCTGCTTGCCGGCGCCGCGATCCTGCTCATCTGGCGATCGGTGCACGCGCCGCTCGGTTACCTCCTGCGTGCCGCGCGTGACTCGCGCATCCGTGCGGAGGCCGTCGGCATCGACGTGCGCCTTATCCAGTGGCGGGCGATCATCCTCGGCGGCGCAGCCGCGGGGCTCGCCGGCGCTCTCTATGTTTTCTCGAAGGGCTCTCTCTCCCCCGACACGCTCTCGATACCGCGCTCGGTCGACGCGCTCGCCATGGTGCTGATCGGCGGTGTACAGACGCTCGTCGGGCCTGTCGCCGGCGCCGTCGTCTTCATCACGCTGCAGGATTGGATCGTGCGCGCGACGCCATACTGGCACGCGGTGCTCGGCATCACGCTCATCCTCATCACGATCATCTTTCCGCAGGGCATTGTTGGCACGCTCCGCCAGTGGCGCGAGCGCCGGGAGGCCGCTCCATGACCGTCCCCGTGCTCGCCGTCGAAGACATTGGGAAGTCCTTCAAGGGCTTTCGCGCGGTCGAGCGTGTGAGCTTCACGGTCGATGCCGGCGAGCTCCTCGCGCTGATCGGCCCCAATGGAGCTGGCAAGACCACGACCTTCAACATGATCAACGGCCAGCTCACGCCGGACCACGGTCACGTGCGCCTCGACGGCCGGGATGTCACCGGCTGGCCGCCGCGTGCGCTCTGGCGGGCCGGTGTTGCGCGCACATTCCAGATCACGCAGACGTTCGCGTCCATGAGCGTCGCCGAGAACCTGCACGTTGCGATGCTCTCGCGGGAACGGGCTTCGGGGCTCATATCGGCGCCGGGGATCGCGCACGACGACGAGATCCGCTCCCGTCTCGACGAGGTCGGCATGGCGCACGCCGCCGATACGCTCTGCTCGGTCCTGGCCTATGGCGACCTCAAGCGCGTCGAGCTTGCGATTGCGCTCGTGAACGATCCGCGCCTCCTCCTCATGGACGAGCCGACGGCCGGCATGGCAGCACGCGAGCGCAGTGCGCTCATGCGGCTCGTCGCCGAGCGCGCCCGTCAGCGCCGCACGGCCGTACTCTTCACCGAGCACGACATGGACGTCGTCTTCGGCCACGCCGACCGCGTCGTCGTCATGAGCCGCGGGCGTCTGATTGCCGAAGGCACATCCGACGAGGTGCGCGCGAGTCCAATCGTGCGCGAGGTCTACCTCGGCGGTGCTCCCGATGGAGCGCGCACATGAGCCTCCTGGAAATTCGCAACCTCGATGCCTGGTACGCGCGCGCGCAGATCCTGTTCGGCGTCTCGCTGACTGTCGAACCGGGTGAGGCTGCCGTCCTCATCGGCCGCAATGGCGCCGGCAAGTCGACGCTCATGAAGTGCATCGTGGGCCTCGAGGCGGAGCGGCGCGGAACCATCCGGTTCGACGGCGCGGATCTCATGGCGGAGCCGACACACGCCATCGCGCGCCGCGGCATCGGCTATGTGCCGGAGGACCGCCGCATCTTCATGGATTTGACTGTTGCCGAAAACCTCGCCGTGGGGCGCCTTCCGCCTCGCGCCGACGACGCGAATCCTTGGGCACCCGAGGCGGCGTTCGAGCTTTTCCCGCCGCTCGCCGCGATGCGCGAGAGAAAGGGCGGACATATGTCCGGCGGCGAGCAGCAAATGCTCACCATCGCGCGCGCGCTCATGGGCAACCCGCGCTTCCTGCTCCTCGACGAGCCCTCGGAAGGGCTCGCCCCACTCATCGTGGAGGTCATCGCCGGCGCCATGGCGAAGCTGAAGGCGCGCGGCGTCGGCCTGCTGCTCTCCGAGCAGAACCTGCACTTCGCGCGCGCCGTTGCCGATCGCGCCTTCGTGCTCGATCGCGGCCACATCCGCTTTGCCGGCACGCTTGCCGAGCTCGACGCGGACGCCGCCCTCAAGGAGCAATATCTGTCGATATGAGCGCCGCCTCGGCGGCGGCGCAAAGCGGCGTCAACCTTCGCCGCGCAGCGGGAAGCCGGGTCCTGTGGGGCCGGACGTATCCGGCACGTTCACGCCGGACAGGGGATCGGCGACGCGACGGGACTTGCCCTCGAAGTAGGCGCCCTGCTCGATGCCGAGCTGCTGGTGGTAGACGTCACCCTCGACCCGGCTCGACGACTGCAGTACGACGCGCCGTCCGCGTATTGATCCTGAAACGCCGCCGCGCACGATCACTTCGTCTGCCACGACGCCGCCGGTGACGCGCGCCGTCTCGCCGATAAGGACGTTGGCGGCATGCAGGTCGCCCTGGATCTGACCGTCGATGTGCACCTCGCCCTTCGAGACGAGATTGCCGACGATCGTCAGATCCTCGCCGATGTGGGATGGCCCTGATGGGCCGCTGGAGCGCGCGGAGGGTGCGTCCTGTCGCGGCTGCGCCATGTGCTCACCATGATGAGAGGGCGACTGCGGCGTCGGAGGCGGAGCCCCCCTCGGCACATCGAAAGCCGTCGGTTCCCTATCCGCCTTTTTCGTAAACATACTGACGCAACTCCCTCTGTGAATGCGCATCACAGTGCCGCGCCCACGGCATGACACGCATCGTCCCGTCACGCGCCCCCTGGGCGGACTATAGGCTCGGTTCGATTGGATAGCAAAGCCGAAGCCGCCGGTCAGCCCATTTGCTCCGAAGGCGCACTGTTGCGCTGTCTACCACTGTGCTATCTGCCTCTTTGCCGTCACAAACAGGCGACCACGATACTGGTCGAGGGCACTTCCGAACTGCGGGCGGGCGGTATGCAGACTTACCGGCACATCACCATACTGACCGGTGCGGGTATCTCCGCCGAGTCGGGCATCGCCACCTTTCGCGACAAGGGTGGCATCTGGGCCAAGTACGATTATCGGGATGTGGCGACGCCGGAAGGCTTTGCGCGCAATCCCAAGCTCGTGCTCGACTTCTACAACATGCGCCGCCGCATGAGCGCCACCGCCAAGCCGAACGCGGCGCATTTTGCCCTCGCCCGACTCGAACGCGAGCATTCGGGGCGCGTCACCGTCATCACCCAGAATGTCGATGCGCTCCATGAGGCTGCCGGTACGCAGAACCTCATTCACATGCATGGCGAGCACCAGAAGGCGCTCTGCGCCAGATGCGGTGAGCGCCGTCCCTGGGGACCGGAGTATCCTGATCTGACGACGGAACTCGTCTGCCCGTCGTGCGAGACGGCCGGCGGGATGCGCCCGGACGTCGTCTGGTTCGGCGAGATGCCCTATCACATGGGGCGCATTGCCGAGGAGTTGGCGCGGACCGACCTCTTCATGTCCATCGGTACGAGCGGCAACGTCTATCCGGCAGCGGGCTTTGTCGCCGAGGCTCGCGATCGGGGGGCGCATACGGTCGAGCTCAATCTCGAGCCTTCGCAGGGGACGAGCCTCTTCGACGAGGCCGTCCATGGGCCAGCCTCCCGGATCGTCCCTGCCTTCGTCGAGAGGTTGCTTGGCGGTGCCGATTGAGCCTGCGACAGCCCTGCGTCGTATATTTCAATGGTCTGGCCGGGTGCTTAGGTATTGGTCAACGCTGAGCCTCAGCCGTCTGGCCAATTCGGCGGATACCTGCGATAAGCCAGCCGACGGGTTGGCGGACGGATCGACGGAATGAGTCTGGACGAGTACAAGCGTATGGCGGCGCGCGGCGCCATCGAGCAGGTTGCCTCAGGCATGCGGCTTGGGCTCGGCACCGGGTCTACGGCGGCGCACTTCGTCGAACTTCTGGGCGAGAGAGTCCGCGGTGGTCTCGACGTCATCTGCGTGCCGACTTCGGAGGCGACGCGCGTCCAGGCGGCCGCGCTCGGCATTCCTCTGACCACGCTCGACGAGACGCCGCTCCTCGACATGACAGTGGACGGCGCCGACGAGTTCGACGGCGTGCTCCGCCTGATCAAGGGTGGCGGCGGCGCGCTGCTGCGCGAGAAGATCGTCGCTGCGGCTTCCGAGCGCCTCATCATTATCGCGGACCACACCAAGCGCGTCGAACGGCTCGGCACCTTTCCGCTACCCGTCGAGGTCGTCCGTTTCGGTTACACGGCGACGCAGAACATGATTGCGCTGCTGGCGGCCGATCTCGGTTGTCACGGCGAGATCCGCCTGCGCACGGGGCGCGACCGCCAGCCGTTCGTCACCGACGGCGGCAACTACATCTTCGACTGCGCCTTCAAGCGCATCGACGAGCCCGAGCGGCTCGACGAGGCGCTGAAGCACATCCCGGGCGTGGTCGAGAACGGTCTCTTCCTCGGCCTTGCCGATATGGCATTCGTCGCCGGCCCGGAGGGCATCGTCGTCATCGAGACTGAACCCGTCGAGGACGATGGACGCTGAGCGACCTGGTAAGCGCCGGGGCTCATAGCCCCTTTTTCATCAGGACGAAGCACATGAGCATTCTTCGCACGACCATGTTCGCTGCAGGCTTTGCTTCCGCGCTGGCGACGGCGACATTCGCGCAGCAGCGTGGCCCCGCCAACGACAAAGGCCGGACAGCGGCGCTCGAGCTCATGGAGGCCACCGGCGCATCAGCGCAGTTCGATCAGGTCATTCCCGTGCTCACCGGACAATTGACGCAGAGCTTTGTCCATCTCGCGCCCGATCGCGCCAGCGAAATTCGTGAGGTCATGGGCGAGCTCGTCAAGCGGTTCTCTCAGCGCAAGGCTGAGCTGATCGATGAGGTCGCCCTCATCTACGCCCAGAAAATGTCGGTCGACGACATGCGCGAGGTTGCCAAATTCTATCAATCCGGCGCCGGCCGGCGGCTGGTGGAAGCGCAACCGCAAATCCTTCGCCAGTCGATGAGCGTCGGCCAAGCCTGGGGACAGCGCATCGGCGCCGAGCTCGACGCCGAGATGCGGCGCGAGCTCAAGAAGCGCGGCATCGATCTCTGAGGACCATGCAATGGCGCGATACGACTACGACCTCTTCGTGATTGGCGCCGGCTCGGGTGGCGTGCGCGCGGCACGCATCGCGGCCGGCCACGGCGCCAAGGTGGCCATCGCCGAGGAGTATCGCTTCGGCGGCACGTGCGTCATACGCGGCTGCGTGCCGAAGAAACTTCTCGTCTATGCGAGCCGCTTTTCTGACGAGTTCGCCGACGCGGCGGGTTTCGGATGGACGGTCGGCGCGCCGACCTTCGACTGGGCGACGCTCATCGCCAACAAGGACAAGGAAATCGCGCGCCTCGAAGGGGCGTATCGCGGCGGTCTCGAGCGGGCCGGCGTCGCCGCCATCCACAAAACGCGCGCCGTCGTGACCGGTCCCAATTCAGTCCGGCTTGCCGACAGCGGCAAGGAGGTCACGGCACGCTACATCCTCGTCGCCACGGGCGGACGCGCCAACGTCGATCCCAAGCTGCCGGGCGTGGAGCACGCCATTACCTCGAACGAGGCCTTTCATCTCGAGAAGCTGCCAAAGCGCATTGTCATTGCCGGCGGCGGCTATATCGCCGTCGAGTTCGCCGGAATCTTCGCCGGCCTCGGCGCCGAGACGACGCTGGTCTACCGGCGCGAGAAGATCCTGCGCGGTTTCGACGAGGACCTGCGCGACGCGCTCACGGAGGAATACGGCAAGCGCGGCATCCGCATCGTCACCGGCGAGGTCTTCACGCGTCTCGAGAAGACGGCGGGCGGCATAACCGCCCATTGCACCGGTGGCGGCAAGATCGAAGCGGATCAGATCATGTTCGCCATCGGCCGCAGCCCGAATACGGAAGGTCTCGGCCTCGAAAATGCCGGCGTTGCGCTTGGCAAGGGCGGCGAGGTCATCGTCGACAGGCACCAGTGCACGAACGTTCCGAGCATCTATGCCGTCGGCGATGTCAGCGACCGCGTGAACCTCACGCCCGTGGCCATCCGGGAAGGTCATGCGTTCGCAGACAGCGTCTTCGACAAGAAGCCACGCGTCGTCGATCACGACTGGATTCCGACCGCAGTCTTCTCCACGCCGGAGATCGGCACCGTCGGTCTTTCCGAGCACGAGGCGGCGAAGCGGCCCGGCGGCATCGACATCTACAAGGCGCGGTTCCGTCCCATGAAGGCGACGCTCAGCGGGCGCGACGAGCGGATGCTGATGAAACTCATTGTCGAGCGCGCGACGGATCGCGTACTCGGCTGCCATGTCCTCGGGACGGATGCGGCCGAGATCGTCCAGATGGCTGCCATCGCCATGCGCATGGGTGCGACCAAGGCGGACTTCGACGCCACCATGGCGCTCCACCCGAGTGCTGCCGAAGAGCTGGTAACCATGCGCGAGAAATGGACGCCGCCGGCTGCCGCCGCGGAGTAGCGTGCGGACCGGTTCGAGGGAAGAGGCGGCACGCATGAGGCTTCAGGGGCGCATCGCGCTCGTCACGGGTGCCGGCAATGGCATTGGGCGGGCCATTGCCGAGGTTTTTGCGCAGGAAGGCGCACACGTCTACGTCAGCGATGTCGATGGCGCTTCAGCCGACGCGGTCGTCGCGGCGATCCGCGCCGCGGATGGCAGTGCCACGGCGCACGTCTGTGATGTCTCGCGCGGCCAGGATGTGAGTGCGCTCTTCCGCGCGATCCAGAGCTCACACGGCAAGCTCGATGTGATCATCAACAATGCCGGCCTCAACGTGCGCGAGGACTTTCGCCACCTCTCCGACGCCGATTGGGTAAAGATTCGAGAGGTGAATCTCGACGGCGTCGTGCGCGTCGCGCGCGATGGCTTCGAGCTGCTGAAAGCCTCGGGGCGCGGCTCGCTCGTCAATCTCGCCTCCATCATGAGCCACCGCGGCCTGCGCCAGCTTGCGGCCTACTCGGCGACCAAGGGCGCCGTCTCGGCGCTGACGCGCGCGCTCGCCGTGGAGTATGCGCCCTTCAATATCCGCGTGAATGCGCTCGCGCCCGGCTTCATCGAGACGAAGCTCACGAACCGCGTGCTCCGCAATCCCATGATCGCCAAAGCGCTCATCGACCAGACGCCGCTGCGCCGCTTCGGCACGACGGAAGAAATTGCGCGCGCTGCACTCTTTTTCGCGAGTGACGACAGCTCGTTCGTCACCGGCGCAGAGCTCGCCGTCGACGGCGGCATGTCGGCGGGTCTTTAGGCGGCCTTCCGCCGCACCATCATCTTGGCGAGAAATACCGCCGATTGCTCGACCGCGACGAGCCCGGCGTCATTGAACACACCATCGAGGTCGTCGATCGCGTAGTGGCGATAATAGGGTTCGTGAAACCGAGCCGGGAAGGCTTCGAGCAGGCCATCCCAGCCGGGCCTGTCGCCCATTTGCAGGCTGTCGATGAAGACGAGCAGGCCGCCCGGCTTGAGCACGCGCGACATCTCGCGCGCCACGCGCCGGCGCACCTCAGGCGGAAGCTCGTGGAAGAGAAAGACGGTCGTGACAATGTCCTGGCTGGCATCGGCAAGCGGGATGGCTTCCGCATTCGCGGCGATCCAGTCCACCGAGCGCAGCCCCTTCAGGTGTCGCCGCGCCTCGTCGAGATATGGCGTCGAGAGGTCGAGCCCCGAGAGCTTCATCGCCGGATAGGCAAGCCGCGCCGCACGCAGGAACCGCCCCGTACCGCACGCCAGATCGAGGAGCCGCATCTGCCGCTGATCGCGCCCGTGCATGAAAGCCGAGATCGGTCGCAGGGCTTGCCGGCGCATGGCACCCGCCGCGCCATAGAACAGGGTCTCGACCTGC
Organism: Hyphomicrobiaceae bacterium; assembly: GCA_035565975.1. GTDB lineage: Bacteria > Pseudomonadota > Alphaproteobacteria > Rhizobiales > Hyphomicrobiaceae. Next base: position 90,302 of record DATMRT010000045.1, on the reverse strand, counting down.
AGGTCGTAGAGCGCCGCGGACTCCTCCGTGAGATAGCCGCCTGTCTGGAAGTGAAAGTCCTGCACAAAGTAGTCGGGAAGATCGTCGCGGGGCACGGCTTCCGCCGTCGAGGCATCGCGTGCATGGCGCCGCGCGAGGGTTGACGGCAGGTCGGCGAGCATGTCGCGGATGCGTTTGAGCTGCACGGGCAGCGACGGCTCGTCGCTGATCGGTGGATAGACGCCATCGCGCACCGCTGCCGCATCCTGCATGAGCACACTCACGAGATCGCGCAGCAGCTCGGCCTGCGACGGCATCGGCCCGCGCGGCTTCTCCGTCGCGGCCCGACCGAACGCGCCCGTGCGCCAATCGACGATGCGATTGAGGCCGAGATAGAAGCCGAAGCGCACGGCCTGGCCTGCTGCCTGCGCCGCCATGCCGATCGTGTCCGCCATTGCGTGCTCCGTTCAGATCTGCTGGCGCAGAAACGCCAGAATATGTCGCGCCGTTTCCTGGGGCCGCTCCTGCTGGACCCAGTGGCCCGCACCCTCGATGAGATGCACGGCACTCATGCGCGTGCAGGCTTCCTTCTGCATCCGCTCGATGGCACCGGGCACCTGGTAGATGCCCCAGTCACTGCGGCCGGCGATGAAGCACGACGGTATGTCGATCGTGCGGCCGGAAAGAAGCTCCAGCTCCGGCTGCAGGCGCGGCTCGACGCGTGCACGATACCAGTTGAGCCCGCCCTGGAAGCTCGTCCGCGCGTACTCGCTGCCGAAGACTTCCATCTCGGCCTCGGGCATCCAGGCGCACGCCGCGATCTCCGCCTCGCTCGGGCTTTCCTTCGCCACGGTCTCGGCCATGCCGTCGAGGAGGTCCATGATGTAATACGTCGGCATTTTCGCGAGCTCTTCCGCCGTCCAGGAGGCGAGACGGAACGGCTTGTTGGCTTTCCAGTCGGCGCTCTTGTGATGGAAGTAGGCGCGCAGGAATGCGTGCACGCCCTGCCTCGCGCCGTGCATGTTGGGGTTCGCTTCGCGCGTGCAGTAATAGGCCTGATAGTGCTTGCGCGGCCGCGACAGGCCCGCGAGCGCTTCGTGGATGCTCGGCCCCTTGGCCGGCGGACCGCTCGCGATGGCAGGCGGGCCTGAGAAGGGCGCACTCATGAGGATCATCGTGCGGAAGAGATCGGGCCGGAGCAGCGATCCGAACGCGGCGACCGTCGCGCCGAAGTCGTGGCCGATGATCGAAGCCACCTCGCGAATGCCGAGGGCATGGACGAGCCCCACGACATCGCGCACGAGATTGAACGGCCGGAAAGCGGCAAGATCGGCCTCGTACCTGTTGTCCGAGCCCGTCGTGCGACCATAGCCGCGTTGATCCGGCGCAATGACATGGTAGCCCGCCGTGGCGAGGCTCGGCATGACCTTGCGCCAGCTATACGCGAGTTCCGGGAAGCCATGCAGGAGGAGGAGACACGGCCGGCCGCGCTCGCCGCATTCGAGGACGTGCATCCTGAGGCCGTTCACGCTCTCGACGAAGCGCGCGCTGACACCTGTCGGCAGCGTCGGATGGTCGAGCGGGGCGAGAGCTGACATTTTGCTTCGTTACCTCTTTCACTGTAGGACCTGTCCGCATGGCGGCCGCGGCCATGGCAAGACCTGGGCAGCAAACGTCTTTCCAGCCCCCCGCGGCAAGAGAAAATGGAGATTACAATGAGCGACGACCCCGTACTCTGGACTCTCGATGCGCGCGGCGTCGCGACTGTGACCCTCAATCGCCCCAATGTGAACAATGCCTACAACGGCGCCATGATCCAGGGCCTGCATACGGCCATGGATACCCTCGGGCGCGAGGCGGGCCTGCGTGTCGTTGTGCTCAAGGGCAACGGCAAGCACTTCCAGGCCGGCGCCGACCTCTCTTGGATCAATGCCGCGCGTGCCGGAACGCCCGCGGACAATCTCGCCGTCTCGCGCGCAACCGCAACGGCGGTCGATCGTCTCAACCGCCTGCCGGTGCCGGTCGTCGCGCTGGTGCATGGCGGCTGTTTCGGTGGCGGCACGGGCGTCGTCTCCGCGTGCGACATCGTCATTGCTGCAGACAACGCGCTCTTCTCCATCACCGAGGTGCGCTGGGGCCTCCATGCGAGCATCATCTTCCCGCAGCTCAATGACGCGATCGGTGTCCGCCAGGTGCGCCGCTATGCGCTCACGGGCGAACGCTTCGGCGCCGAAGAAGCGCGCCGCATCGGCCTCGTGCACGAGGTCGTTCCGCTTGCCGATCTCGAAGCGCGCGGCGAGAAGATCGTCGCGGCTCTCCTCGAAAATGCACCGGGAGGTCTTGCAAAGACCAAGCAGCACATTCTCGAATACGCCTGGGGTGGCTTCGACGCGAAGGACCTCGATGCGCTCATTCAGAGCCATTCCGAACAGCGCCAGACCGCGGAAGCCGCCGAAGGCCTCGCCTCCTTCGCCGAAAAGCGGCGTGCGGCCTGGGCGCCCAAATAGCGCGCGCGGCCATGTGTCGGGCTTGTCCGTACAAGTGGGCTATTCATTGCGCATTCACGCCCGGGGCCCTAGTCTCGCCGAATGATGATCATCGGCCTGCGATCTACCACGGTGTTGGGCGCGTTCATTGTCGCCGCGTTGCTGGCGTTGTCTCCGGCTCCAGCCGCCGTCGGCCAGCCGACGAAGTGCTTCGACGATTGGTCGGACGCCGCGCCCATCGTTCTGAGCGAGAACCTGGTGCCGGTCCGGGAGATCCAGGCCTGGGCCCGCAAGCGCTTGAAGGGCATCGTGATCCGCGTGACCCTCTGCCAGGAGGGCGAGCGCTATATTTACCGAATTCTCGTCCGCGAGCCGAAGGGGCGCATCCGCAACCGGACGGTCGAGGCGCACGGGCCCCTCGATCATGCCGATCCCCCCAAGGCCGCCAAACCGCCCAAAAGGCGCTGAATCCCTTGGACTAAACACCCAGGGTTTCATTCCTGTGGCGACGGATTCGCTCAGGCCTGCGCGTTTTCTGCACACGACTGGAATGGTATTCGGCGCCCCGGCCGGCTAAAATGAAGCGTGTCCGATACAGTCGGCAACGCGGGTGAGCGGCCATGCACGGGGCATCTCAGGCGAGGGGACGAGACGCCATGCGCGTGCTGGTGGTCGAGGACGATCCGGATCTCAATCGGCAGCTTGCTTCGGCGCTGGTCGATGCGGGCTATGCCGTCGACAGCGCTCATGACGGCGAGGAAGGCTACTTCCTCGGCGAGACCGAGCCGTACGACATCGTGATCCTCGATATCGGCCTGCCGAAGAAGGACGGCATCAGCGTCCTCGAGCAGTGGCGGCGCGCCGAGCGCAACATGCCCGTGATCCTGCTCACCGCGCGCGACCGCTGGAGCGACAAGGTCCAGGGCATGGACGCCGGCGCCGACGATTATCTCGCCAAGCCCTTTCACATGGAGGAGCTGCTCGCTCGTATCCGCGCGCAGGTGCGTCGCCTGTCCGGCCATGCGCGCAGCGAGATCGAGGTCGGCCCGCTGCGGCTCGACACCAAGACGGCGCGCGTGTCCATGGCCGGCCAGCCGGTGAAGCTCACCTCGCACGAATATCGCCTGCTCGCCTATCTCATGCATCACAACGAGCGCGTCGTCTCGCGCACGGAGCTCGTCGAGCATCTCTACGATCAGGACTTCGACCGCGACTCGAACACGATCGAGGTGTTCATCGGGCGACTGAGGCGCAAGATTCCGTCGGAGATGATCAAGACGGTGCGCGGCCTCGGCTATCGCCTGACGCGTGAGGGCGATGAAAGTTAACTCACTTGCGTTTCGGCTCATGGCGACGGCGGCCGTGTGGACGCTGCTCGTCCTGCCCGTCGCAGGTCTTGCCATCGACTATGTGCGTCAGCGCGAGCTTGCCTCCGCGCACGACACGCGCTTGAGCCAGCTTCTCACGCTCGTCATTGCCTTCAGCACCGACCACGGTGGCTCCGAGCCGCGCTTTCCGCGCAATGTCGGCGAGCCTCTATTCGAGGTGACGCACTCAGGCTGGTACTGGCAGATCACGCCGCTCGGTAACAGTCCGGGCCGCCGCATGGTCTCGGCATCGCTCGCAAGCGAGGCCATCGCCCTGCCGTCGGCGGAGAATATCAAGCCCGACACGAACAACATCCGCTGGACGGACGCGGTCGGGCCGATGGGCGAGCCGCTGCGGGTCGCGGAGACCGTCTTCAACCTCGGCGACGACGAAGTGCCGAGCAACTACTCTTACGTCGTCGCCGGCAATCAGGACTTCATTGAAGGACGGCTCGACGAGTTCCGCTTGCCGCTCGTGATCGCGCTCGCGCTCGCCGGCCTCGGCCTCGTCGGCGCGACGGTCGTCCAGGTGCGTTACAGCCTGAGGCCGCTGCGGGTCATCGAGCAGGGGCTCGCCGACATCCGTTCCGGTCGCGCACGCCATCTTGAGGGCGACCTGCCAGCGGAGATCGAGCCGCTCAGGGCCGAGCTCAACGCGCTCATCGAGGCGAACCAGCAAACCATCGAGCGCGCGCGCACCCAGGTCGGCAATCTTGCTCACGGTCTGAAGACGCCGCTTGCCGTCATGATCAACGAGGCACGCGAGGAGCGCACGCCCTTTGGCGACAAGATCGTCGAGCAGGGCGACATCATGCGCGACCAGATCAACCACTATCTCGACCGCGCCCGCGTCGCCGCTCAGCTCGGCGTGATCGGGACCGTGACCGATATCGAGAGCGTGCTGCGCGGGCTTATCCGCGCCGTCTCGCGCATTTACCGTGATCGCCACATCGACATTGCGGTCGACTGCCCGCCGGGCGCCCGGTTTCGCGGCGAGCGCCAGGACCTCGAGGAGATGCTCGGCAATCTCCTCGACAATGCGTGCAAGTGGGCCGGCAGCCAAGTCGATCTGCGTGTTGCCCTCCGTGACGTCGGGGGCGAGCGGCCCCATCGCGCGGTCGAGATCACTGTCGCGGACGATGGCCCGGGGCTCGACGCCGAGCAGCGCGCGCAGGCCGTCAAGCGCGGACGCCGCCTCGACGAGAGCAAGCCCGGTTCGGGTCTCGGTCTGTCGATCGTCGCCGATCTCGTGCAGAGCTACGGGGGTACCTTCCAGCTCGAGACTTCTCCGGTGGGCGGACTCAGCGCCCGACTGGTGCTCCCGGCGGCGTGATGCCGCAGGCCGCCGCTGGCGCACGATTGATAGAGGCCAATGACGCACTGCGGCATACCATGCGAGCCGGCGCCTTGAATGGGTCATCTGGCACCCCTATTGACGGAGGCCGGGACGGCGCTCAATTCCCTGGCGGGCGTTACTGAAAGGCAAGGAATGTTGCTCTGGTTGGGGTTTGCGGTACTGACGGCGGCCGTGGTGGCGGCACTGCTCAGGCCGCTGTTCGCGAACCAGGCGCCGGAAGTGCCGGTGCCGGGTGCGAGCGCGGCCGTCTACCGTGACCAGCTTGCCGAGATCGCATCCGAGGAGGCCCGCGGCTTGATCGGCGCAGCGGAAGCCGAGGCCGCGCGCGTCGAGATCGCGCGCCGGCTTCTCGCGACCGCCGATCGAGCGAGCGGCGAGCAACCTGCGTCGTCATCGCGTGAGGTGCGTTCGGTCGCCACGGTTCTCGCGGCCGCGCTCCCCGTACTCGCCGTGGTCGTCTATCTCGCGGTCGGCACGCCGGGCCTGCCGGGCCAACCTTTCGCCGCGCGGTCGCCGGACGGCCAGAGTGTCGGGCAGCTCGTTGCCAAGGTTGAAGCGCGCCTGCGTGCGCACCCCGAAGATGGCCGCGGTTGGGATGTCATCGCGCCGGTCTATCTTCGGCTGGGGCGCTATCACGAAGCGGCGGAGGCATTCCAGCAGGCGCTGCGCCTCGTGGGCGAGAGCGCCGACCGGCTTGCCGGTCTCGCGGAAGCCCATGTCCTCGCCAATGACGGCCATGTCTCGGAGGTGGCGCGCAAGGCCTACGAGCGCCTGCGTGTGCTCACGCCCGAGCGCGTCGAGCCGCGCTTCTGGCTCGCGGTCGTTGCCGAGCAGGAGGGCCGCTTCGAGGAGGCCGTGAAGGCGTACGCGCAATTGCTGACCGAGGGCAGCGCAGCCGCGCCCTGGCGGGCAAGCGTTGTCGAGCGCTGGAAGGCCGTGCGCACGAAGCTCGGCCTCGCGACCGACCCCGTGCCCGATGGCGTCGCCGAATCGAAGCCGACAGGCCTGGCCCCTGCGCTTGCGCGCGAGGACGTGCGCGCCATCCAGGCTCTGCCGGCGGACGAACGCCAGCGCATGATCGAGGACATGGTCGCCGGGCTCGATAAGCAGCTTGCCGAGAACGGCCGCGACCTCGAAGGCTGGCAGCGGCTCATTCGCGCCTACACTGTGCTCGGCCGCCGTGAGGATGCGCTTGGCGCGCTCGCGCGGGCGCGCTCGGCCTTCGCGGAGGAGACGCAGGCGCTCGATGCGCTGAGCACGCTCGCGCGTACTCTGGGGCTCGCGTCATGAGCCGCCGTCGCCGCAGGGGCATAATGATTGCGGGCGCGCTCAGCGTGCTGGCCGTTGCCGTCGGTCTGGTGCTCATGGCGTTGCGCGACTCGATCGTTTTCTTCCATACGCCGAGCGATCTCACGGCGAAGGCCGTTCCCGTGGGTCAGCGCATCCGCCTCGGCGGGCTCGTTGCCATGGGCAGCGTCAAGCGCGGCCAGGGGACGGATGTCGAGTTCGCGATTACCGATACGGCGGAGCAAGTGACCGTGCGCTATCGCGGCGTCCTCCCCGATCTCTTCCGCGAGGGCCAGGGTGTGGTGACGGAAGGTGCGCTCGAAGCGGGCCGCATTTTCCGCGCCGACAGCGTGCTCGCCAAGCACGATGAGAACTACATGCCGCCCGAGGTCGCCAAGGCACTCAAGGAGAAGGGCCTCTGGCAGCACGGCAGCGCGCCGCCCGCCGCCACGCCGCAGCCAGCGAGCGCCAAGCCATGATGCGGAGGTGCGAAACAGCAGAACGATTTCCGTTCATGCGGAAAAGGTGGGCTCTACACGCTCCGCTCATCCCTCCCGCCTCGTGGGGGAGGTCAGGAGGGGGGGATCGCAGAATATCGGCGGTGGGGATTCCCCCCACCCCTAACCCCTCCCCACCAGGGGGAGGGGAAAGCTGGGATGATGCTCCTAGCTCCGAAACAGCACGAAGGATCGCCCGTCCATGATCGTCGAGCTTGGTCACTTCGCGCTGGTGCTCGCCTTTCTCGTCGCCCTGGCGCAGACGATCCTGCCGGCCTGGGGCGCGCGCGTCGGCGACGTGCGCCTGATGCGGGTCGGCGAGACGGCTGCGCTCACGCAATTCCTGCTGCTCATCGTCGCCTTTTCGGCGCTCATGCACGCCTACGTCGTGAGCGACTTCTCGGTCGCCAACGTCTACGCCAACTCGCATTCGACGAAGCCGCTCATCTATCGCATCTCGGGCGTATGGGGGAACCACGAGGGCTCCATGCTGCTCTGGGTGCTCATCCTCGCGCTGTTCGGCGCGGCGGTCGCGGCCTTCGGCGGGAACCTGCCCGAGAGACTGCGCGCCAATGTGCTGAGCGTGCAGGCCTCGATCGCGCTCGCCTTCCTGCTCTTTATCCTGCTGACGTCGAATCCCTTCGAGCGGCTCGACCCCGTCCCGGCCGATGGGCGCGGTCTCAATCCGATCCTGCAGGACCCTGCTCTCGCCTTCCACCCGCCCTTCCTCTATGCGGGCTATGTCGGCTTCTCCATGGCCTACTCGTTCGCCATTGCGGGCCTCATCGAAGGACGCACCGACGCCGCCTGGGCGCGTTGGGTGAGGCCATGGACGCTCATGGCCTGGATGCTGCTCACGATCGGCATCGCCATGGGTTCCTGGTGGGCCTACTACGAGCTCGGCTGGGGCGGCTGGTGGTTCTGGGACCCGGTCGAGAACGCCTCCTTCATGCCCTGGCTTGCCGGCACGGCGCTGCTGCACTCCGCCGTCGTCATGGAGAAACGCGAGGCGCTCAAGGTCTGGACCATCCTGCTTGCGATCCTCACGTTCTCGCTCTCGCTCATGGGCGCCTTCCTTGTGCGCTCGGGCGTGCTCACATCGGTGCACGCGTTCGCCGTCGACCCGAAGCGCGGCGTGTTCATCCTCGCGATCATGATGATCTTCATCGGCGGCGGGCTCATGCTCTATGCGTGGCGGGCGCCGAGCCTGCGCCAGGGCGGCATCTTCGCGCCGCTGAGCCGCGAGGGCGGCCTAGTTCTCAACAACGTGCTGCTCACTACGGCAGCGGGCACCGTCCTCGTCGGCACGCTCTATCCGCTTGCGCTCGAGTCGATCGACGGCACCAAGATCTCCGTCGGTGCGCCTTACTTCAACGCGACGTTCGTGCCGCTCATGGTGCCGCTGCTGCTGGCCCTGCCCTTCGGGCCCCTGCTCGGCTGGAAGCGCGGCGACATTCATGCGGCGATGCAGCGGCTCATGGTCGCCGGCATCCTATCGATCGGCGCCATCGTCCTCGTATTCGCCTTCATGTGGCGCGGGCCATGGCTGGCACCCTTCGCGATAGCGCTCGGCGTGTGGGTCGTCGCAGGCGCCGTCAGCGAGCTTTTGTTCCGCGCGCGAGCGGGCACCGCCGGTTGGACCGAAGTGCTACGCCGCCTGTGGAATCTGCCACGGTCGGTCTACGGCACGGCGATCGCGCATGCCGGCGTCGGCATCATGGTCATCGGTATTACGGCGACGAGCGCCTGGCGCAGCGAGACCATCCTCGTCATGCGGCCCGGCCAGACGGCCGAGATTGCCGGCTATGAGATCACGCTCCTGAATGTGACGTCGGGCCAAGGGCCGAACTATCGCGAGGTCATCGGCATCATGGATGTTGGCCGCGGCGGCGAGCGGGTCACCGAGCTCACGCCCTCGAAGCGCCAGTACAATACCCCGCCGCAAGCGACGAGCGAGGCGGGCATCCACGTCGCGCTGCTCGGTGACCTCTACGCCGTGCTCGGTGACGAGGCGGGGGACGGCGCCTGGTCCGTGCGGCTCTACTTCAATCCGCTCGTGCGCCTCATCTGGATCGGCGCCGTCATCATGTTCGTCGGCGGCGCCTTCTCGCTGAGCGACCGGCGGTTGCGCGTCGGTGCCCCACGCCGCTCGCGGCGGATGCCGGCACCGGCACCAGCGGAGTGACGGCCATGCGGATGAGCCTTCGCGCACTTCTGCCGCTGTTCCTGCTGGCCTTTCTCGTTCCATTCTCCGCGCACGCCGTGCAGCCGGACGAAGTGCTCCAGGACCCTACGCTCGAAGCGCGCGCGCGGGCGCTCTCGGCGCACCTGCGCTGTCTCGTCTGCCAGAACCAGTCGATCGACGATTCCGATGCGCCCCTCGCCAAGGACCTGCGCCTCCTCGTGCGCGAGCGCCTCGTTGCCGGCGACAGCGATGCCGAGGTCACCGACTTCCTCGTCGCGCGCTACGGCGAGTTCGTGCTGCTCAGGCCGCCCTTCGCCACGCACACCTTGCTGCTCTGGCTGACACCGCTGCTCCTGCTCCTGGCGGCCGCGGCGAGCATCGCCTGGCGGTTGGTCGCGGCTCGCCGGGCGCCGGCACCCGCGGCGCCTCTGACGGCCGATGAGCAGCGCCGCCTTGCCGGCCTTCTGGACGTTCCATCATCCGAGAAATGAACGATAAATCGTTCTACGCGGGAGTTCTGAAGCGGAACCCGGATTGCAAATATTGCTACTTTTGAATATAAATGGTGCTCGGCCGGGGCGACCCGGCGGCTGCCAGAGGGCATCAGGAATATGTCCATAGACGCGCTCGCTAAAGAGCCTCGGGAGGGCGACGAGCTACCCGCGGGGGAGGTGCTGACCTCCATGCGCTGGGCCGCCGAGGAAGCTGCCGGCGTGCTCCGCTCGATCGGCAGTCCCTATCGTCTGATGATCCTCTGCCTGCTCGTCGAGCGCGAGAAGACGGTGACTGAGATCTGTGACGCCATCGGTGCGCGCCAGAGCCTCACCTCCCAGCATCTCACGCGCCTGCGTCTCGACGGGCTCGTCAAGGCGGAGCGTCGCGGTCACTTCGCCTATTACTCGCTGACCGACACCGTGGCGAAGGAGATCGTCGCCACGCTCTACCGCCACTACTGCGCAAAAGGCATGCTGCCGGAGAAGGAATGAGGCGCGCTGTATCGAGAGCGGGAGGCCTCCGCCTCGCCGCCGGTGCACTAGGGCTGGTGCTCGCGAGCCCCGCCACCGCGAGCGACGCCAAGAGGGTCGCCTATGGCCGCCATCTCTCGGGTGAGTGCAGCACCTGCCATCGGATAGACGGCACCGACAACGGCATTCCCTCGATCACCGGCTGGGATCCCGAGGAATTTGTCGCGACGTTGATCTTCTATCGCAACGGCGAGCGGAATAACCCGGCTATGGTGTCTGTCGCGCAGTCGCTCGAGGAGGCGGACTACGAGGCGCTCGCCGCCTACTACGGGTCCCTGCCGAAGGCGCCGCGCAAAAAGCGAACGGGAGCGCCGTAGCTCTCCCGTCGCAGATTGATTTCAACCCTTCACGCCCGCATCCGCAAGCTTGCCGCCCGACGCGGCGAGCTTCTCGATAAGCGGCGCGATCGTCCAGCGTTTGCCGTAGCGCGCCTCGTAGGCTTTGATCTTCTCGGCCGCCTTCGCGAGGCCCATCTCCTCGATCTGCCACATGGGGCCGCCGCGCCAGCCGGGAAAGCCATAGCCATTGAGGTAGATCGTATCGATGTCGGAAGCGCGCAGCGCGATGCCCTCCTCGAGGATTTTCGCGCCCTCGTTCGCGAGCCGCAACAGGCAGCGCTCGACGATCTCGTCGGCACTCGGCTTGCGGTTCGCAAGTCCCTGCGCCGTCGCCTCCTTCGCGAACATCTCCTCGATCTTCGGGTCGCTCTGGCGCTTGCGATCGGCGCCGTACGTGTAATAGCCGGCCCCCGTCTTCTGTCCGTGCCGACCCATTTCGACGATCGCATCCGTGACGCGGTAGAGCTTCGCGCGCTCCGGCGTCAGCTTGTGCTCCTGACGAATGCGATAGCCGACGTCGAGCCCCGCCATGTCCATCATCGCGAGCGGCCCCATGGCAAGCCCCCACGCTTCGAGCGCGCCGTCGATATCGGCGGGCGTCGCGCCTTCGAGCAGCATGGCTTGCGCCTCTTCGAGGTAGGCCTCCACCATGCGGTTGCCGATGAAGCCGAAGCAGACAGCAGAGACGACGCCGACCTTGCCGATGCGCCGCGCGACGGCCATCGCCGTGGCGAGCGTGTCCTTCGCCGTCGCCTTGCCGCGCACGATCTCCAAAAGGCGCATGATGTTGGCCGGTGAGAAGAAGTGCATCCCCAGCACGTCCTGCGGCCGCTTCGTCGCCGACGCAATCTCGTCCACGTCGAGCGTCGAGGTATTGCTCGCGAGAACGGCGCCGGGCTTGGCGATGCCATCGAGCTTGGCGAAGATCTCCTTCTTGAGCGCCATGTTCTCGAACACCGCCTCGATGATGAGATCGGCATTCACCAGCGCTTTCATGTCGAGTGAGGTCGTGAGATTGGCGGCCCGCCGCTTCCCTTCCTCGGCCGAGATACGTCCGCGCTGGACATTGCTCTCAATAGTGTCGCGCACCCGCTTGGCGCCCTGATCGAGCGCACCCTGATTGGCCTCGACGAGCGTCACCGGAGAACCCGCATTCAGGAACGCGAGGCCGATCCCCGTGCCCATGGTGCCAGCGCCGAGAATGCCGACCGTCTTGATCTCGCGCGGTGTCACGTCCTTGCCGATATCGGGAATATTGGCTGCCTGGCGCTCCGCAAAGAAGGCGTACTGCAATGCCCGCGCATACGGCTTGCCAGCAAGTTCGAGGAACAGCTCGCGCTCGCGCGCGACGCCGGCCTTGTAGTCCGAGCCGACGGCCGCCTCGACGGCGGCAATGCAGTTTTTCGCGGCCATAGGCCCAGACGGATGGCGCGCGATGGCGGCGCGCTTTTTCGCGAAGAGATCGGCGGGCACGCTCGCCGAATCGATCCGCGTTGCGCTGCCCGGTCGCGGGCCTTTGCCTGCAGCCACCAACTCGCGCGCGAAGGCGATCGCGCCCCCGACCACGTCCCCCTCGACGAGACGGTCGACGAGCCCGACCTTCGCCGCCTTCTCGGCGTTGATGGGATTGCCCGAGACGATCATGTCGAGCGCCGCCTCGACGCCGATGATGCGCGGCAGGCGCTGCGTGCCGCCGGCCCCCGGCAGAATGCCGATCTTGACCTCGGGCAGCCCGAGCTGGTTCGCTGCCTTGCTCGCCACGCGATAATGACAGCCGAGCGCGACCTCCAGACCGCCGCCGAGCGCGAGCCCGTTGAGGGCCGCGACAACCGGCTTCGGCGAGGCCTCCATGGTGTCGATCACCTCGCCGAGCCCCGGCGGCTTGGGCCCCGAGCGGAACTCGGTGATGTCGGCGCCCGCCGAAAACGCCCGGCCGTCACCAGTAACCACAATGGCCTTGATGGCCGGATCGGCATTCGCGGCGGCAATGCCGTCCTGGATGCCCTGCCTTACGCCCTGCGCCAGCGCATTGACCGGGGGGTGCATGAGGCGGATGACGGCGATGTCGCCCGACTTGGTCAGGGTTGCGGTGGCCATGGGGATTTCCTCCTGCTGGATGCCGGCCGCAGCCGGTGTGCACGATCATGGGGGTGCTTGGAATTGCGCGCGGCGGCGTCTAACCTTGGCGCATAACAAATCCGGGAGGTGCGCGCTATGCTCAAGGGGCAAATGATGGATCAGCCGCTGCTGGTCTCGAGGCTGATCGACTTCGCCGCCGAAGTGCACGGGCCGGGAACGATCGTGACGTCGACCGTCGAGGGCGGCCTTCATCGCTACACCTACGCGCAGGCGCTCCCGCGCATTGCCAGCCTTGCCAACGCGCTCCTCGCGCTCGGCGTGAAGCCGGGGGACCGGGTCGCGACGTTGGCGTGGAACACGTACCGGCATTTCGAACTCTACTACGCCATCTCCGGCATCGGCGCGGTCTGCCACACGATCAATCCACGGCTCGCGCCCGACCAGATGAGCTACATCGTCAATCATGCTGAGGACAAGGTCCTTTTCTTCGACCTCACCTTCGCCCCGCTCATTGCCAAGCTCGCCCCGGCCTTCCGCCCCATCGGCACCTATTTCGCCATGACCGACCGGGCGCACATGCCGGCGGAGCCGCCGGTCGCGAACCTGCAGTGCTACGAGGAGTTCCTCGAGACGGGTGCGCCGATCATCGAATGGCCGGAGATGGACGAGCACGCGGCCTGCGCGCTCTGCTACACGTCCGGCACGACCGGCGACCCCAAGGGCTCGCTCTATTCGAACCGCTCGACCGTCCTGCATACGCTCTTCTCGCTCGCCTGCGTCAGCTCGCCCTTTGGCGTCGACAAGCCGGTGCTGCCGGTGGTGCCGCTCTTCCACGCCAATGCCTGGGGACTTCCCTACGCCGCCGCCATCTCGGGCACGCCAATCGTGTTCCCGGGCCCGAAGCTCGATGGCGCAAGCCTCTTCGATCTGATGGAGAGCGAGAACGTCTACACCTCCTGGGGCGTGCCAACCGTATGGCTCGGCCTCATCTCGGAGATGAAGCAGCGCGGACGGAAGCCGCGCAACCTGAACGAGGTGATCGTCGGCGGATCGGCACCGCCACCGGCCATGATCGAGACTTTCGAGCGCGATTTCGACATTCGTGTCCTGCACGGCTGGGGCATGACGGAGATGAGCCCCATCGGCACGTTCACGCCGCAGCGCGCGAACGATCCCTCGCTCTCGATCGAGGAACGCGTGCGCGTGAAATCCATCCAAGGACAGCGCATGATCGGCGTCGATCTCAAGATCGTGGACGAGGACGGAAAGCGTCTGCCGCACGACGGCAAGGCGAGCGGCGAGCTGTTCGTGCGCGGCAATGCGATCGTCAACGGCTACTTCAACAACGAGGCGGCAACGGCAGCCGCGCTCGATAAGGACGGCTGGTTCGGCACCGGCGACGTCGCGCGCATCAGCCCGAACGGCTTCCTGTCGATCGTGGACCGGACCAAGGACATGGTGAAATCCGGCGGCGAATGGATCAGCTCGATCGATGTCGAGAACACGGTCATGAGCTGTCCCGGCGTTGCCAACGCGGCGGTGATCGGCGTGCCGCATCCAAAGTGGACGGAGAGGCCGCTTCTCGTGGTCGTCAAGGTACCAGGCGCCGATGTGACCAAGGAGACGATCCTCGCGCACGTCGCCAAGAAGCTTGCGACCTGGCAGGTGCCGGATGACGTGATCTTCGCCGACGCTCTGCCGATGACCGCGACGGGCAAGGTCTCCAAGCGCGAACTGCGCGCGACCTATGGCGCGCACGTCCTGCCGGAATGATTGGCCGGACTGATTGGCCGGACTGATTGGGAGGACTGACTGATTGGGAGGACTATCCGCGCGGATAGCCGCGTACGCGCGCGAGCAGATCGCGCAGTGGGTAGTCGGCCCAGGCACGCAGCAGGAAGTCGTGGTGCGTGGCATTGCTCGCCGCTGGCACGATGGCGACGTGGCCGGGTTCGATGCGCGGCGGGACGGTATCGAGCGCTTTGATGCCGCGCGCCTCGATGAGCGTCTTCAGCTCACGATTGCGTGCTTCAGTCGAGTTCGTATAGGTGCTGAGCAGGAAGGCATTGGGCGTGCGCGCGATCCAGTCGGCGAAGACGCCCATCTCGCCATAGGCGGCATCCATCAGCACGATGCCGCGCAGCCGCGATCCGAGATCGCCATTGCGGACGGCCCACGCAGCGGGGCCGACTCCACCGCTGTAGGCAACGATTACGATCGGCAGGTTAGCGAAGCTCGGCTCGGAGCGCGGATCGCCGTGCATGATGGCGAGGCGGGCGGCGGCCTCGCTCACCAGATCGCGCAGCGCGCCGCGCTGCCAGAGCTTACCGGCGCTCGAGTCGGAGGCGTTCACGGCGAACTGCGGGGCCGCGAGCACCGCATTGGTACGCGACATTGAAATCTGCCAGGGCACGCGCTGGCGCATGAACACGTCGCGGCGCAGGTTGGCGCGATGACCGTGAAAGTACAGCACGAGCAAACCCGGGCGGCGGATGTCGAAGCCGCGCGGGATGTGCAGGAGAACGCGCGGGTCGTTGTAGCGCTCGTCTTCCCAGTAGACGCGACCGCCCGGCGTGCGATGGAAGCGGCGGCCCGTCGCTTGATCGATCTCGATAAAAGGCTGATTGGCGCCGGGCATCGTGCCTTCGTACGGGAAGGGCGCGCTGTTGAGCGCGGCGAGACGCGTTACCGATTTCGGGAGCGGCCCCTGGCGCGAAATGACGGCGTGCGGTGTCGGCACGGCCGACATGATCCAGCCGCTGGTGGCGACGCGCCGCGCGTGCTGCTGGGCGGCCGCGGGCGCGGTAAGACAGCCAAGCAGGCCGGCGAGCAGAACGAGGCGCACGAAATGTTCACGCGCGCACCAATGCTGCGTGGCTCGGATTACCTGCGCCGAGATGTCCGCGATGACCATGTGACCGGTCGAAGTCCTCCCGCCCTGCACCCGAATGCACGGCGCCGATGCTCACGCCGATACAACGTTCGCATCTGAATAGAAGCTCATATTCTGGCCAGATCATGGTTAGGGAGGCGTGAACGTGACGTCCGGTGTTGCCATCGCGCAGCCATTGCCGTCGGGTTATGGGCGGGCCGGCGGCTCGCGGCTCATTGTGAGCGCTCACACCCTCGGTTAGAGTGCGCGCTTCCCGACAGCAGACGCGAGAGACGATGGCCCCGCCCGAAAGCTCCAAGCCGGCGCCCCATGCGGGCGAAGCCGGACCCGCCACCGTAACGCTCGCGACTGCGACCGCGCTGGCCGTCGCCGACATGATCGGGATCGGTGTTTTCACGAGCCTCGGATTCCAGGTCCGCGACCTGCCGACCGGCTTTTCAGTGGTCACGCTCTGGACTTTGGGCGGCATCGTGGCGCTGTGCGGAGCGCTCTCCTACGCCGAGCTTGCGACGGCGCTGCCGCGCTCCGGCGGCGAGTACAACTTCCTCTCGCGCATCTATCACCCCGCGCTCGGCTTCCTCGCCGGATGGATATCGGCAACCGTCGGGTTCGCGGCGCCGGTCGCGCTCGCCGCCATGGCTTTCGGGGACTACTTTGCCGGGATCTTTCCGGGCGCGCCGAAGCTCTGGCTCGCACTTGCCGCGGTATGGGGCGTCACGCTGGTTCTGCTGAGCGGCGCGAAGCCGGGCGCGCTCTTCACGAACGTCGCGACATTCCTCAAAGTCGCCCTGATCGTGGTGCTCATCGTTTGCGGACTGGCCTTGGGGACACCGCAGCCGATCTCCTTCATGCCCTCGTCGAGCGATCTCAGCTACATCGTCAGCGCGCCGTTCGCGATCGGGCTCATGTACGTCATGTACTCCTACTCGGGCTGGAACGCGGCGACCTATATCGCCGACGAGGTCAAGGACCCTGCCCGCACGCTGCCGCCGGCCCTCGTTGCCGGCGTCATTATCGTGATGGTGCTGTACGTCGCGTTGAATGCCGTCTTCCTCTACACGACGCCCATGGAGCGTCTCGCCGGCCAGATCAACGTCGGTTTGATCGCGGGCGAGCATATCTTCGGGACCGGCGGCGGGCGGATCGTCGGCGGACTCATCTGCTTCGGCCTGATCTCGGCTATCACCGCCATGATGTGGATCGGCCCGCGCGTGACCATGGTCATGGGTGAGGATCTATCGGCTTTATCTTTTTTTGCGAAGAAGTCGGCCGGCGGCATTCCGGCGCGCGCGCTCGTGCTTCAGCTCGGTGTCGCAACCTTTCTGCTGCTGACGCAGAGCTTCGAACGCGTGCTCGAATTCGTGCAGTTCAGCCTGCTCTCCTGCTCGCTGCTCGCTGTCATCGGTGTGATCGTACTGCGAATGACCCAGCCGAATCTGCCGCGTCCATTCCGGGTATGGGCCTATCCGTTAACCCCGTTGGTGTTCGGTGTGGTGACGCTGTTCATCCTGGTCTATCTGGTGCGCGAAAAACCAGTACAGTCACTGGCCGGCTTGGCACTGATGGCCACAGGACTCGTCGTCTACGCCCTCTCGCCGAAGCGCCCGATACCAATACGCTGAATGGAGCACTTGTTACATGAGTACGGGGTTGGCCGGACGCGTCCGGTGGACGGGGCTGATTGCTGCCGCGTTGTTTCTGTTCGGCGCCATTGTCCAAACGATGCCGGCCCGCGCCGCATCGCCGAACGACGTCGCCCGCATCCTCGCAGGCCTGCAGCCATCTGACGGCTCACCACTTGCCGATGTCGCGCGCACGCGCGTCTGGCAGCGTCACGCCGCCGCGATGGATGCAGCCTGGGAGAACATCGAGACGCGCCAGCTCTCGCGCATCCGTGCCTGGTCGGCAAGCGAGCTGACCTCGCCGAGCAGCACACTCTACTACTTCTTCAGCGGGCCGGATTTCCTCTACGCCGATGCGTTCTTTCCCGCGGCGACGACGTATGTGCTGGCGGCGCTCGAGCCCTCGGGGCCTCTTCCGGTCGTCGGAAGGCACCGCGGCGAGTCCCTCGGCTACGGGCTCGCCCAGCTCCGCTCTTCGCTCAATTCAGTGCTGAACTTCAGCTTCTTCCGCACGCGCGAGATGCGCACGACACTCAGCGCCAATTCCTTCAGCGGCACATTGCCGATCCTCTATATCTTCCTCGCACGCACGGGAAAGACGATCGACGAGGTCACCTTCCACGACATCAACGAGGACGGCAGGCTGGTCGCAGCAGGCGAGGGGCTGCCGAGGGGCGCGGCCAACGTTGTCAGGATTCTCTTCAAGGGTGGCGACGGCCAGCAGCGCACGCTCTACTACGTGCAGACCGATCTCTCGAATGGCGGCTGGCGCAAGAGCGGCTTCCGCGCTTTCACGGAGACGATGGACCCCGGTGACGCCCTCATCAAGAGTGCCTCCTATCTGCTGCACGTCAATGCTTTCTCAGATGTGCGCTCGCATCTGATCGAGCGCTCCAAGCGGCTGCTGCAGGACGACTCCGGCATTCCCATTTCCTACTTCAAACCGGAGGAGTGGCAGCTTCGGCCGTATGGCCGCTACCTCGGGCCGATCGCTGTCTTCCCTGACAACTATCAGAAGCAGCTCGCGGAGATCTTCCGCGCCGCGAAGCCGCCTGCGATCGACTTCGGGGTCGGCTATCGCTTCCGCCTCAACGAGTCGAACATCCTCGTCGCCGACAAGCTCACGGTGCGGGCGGCCGAGCGCTGAGCGGCCCGGCCGGCCCACGGTTGGGCCGGCCTTTCGATTTCGGATCAGTGGTGCGTGTGACCACCCGCCTTTCCGGCGGGGGGCTGTGCGCCGATCGGCATGATGCGGTATTCGACGGCAACGGTACCGGCGCGCTCGAATACGAGCGTGCCTTTGATGGTCTCGTCCTGCTTGAGCGGCCGCTGAAGTCCCATGAACATGATGTGATAGCTGCTCGGCTTCAGCTCGACGGTCTGGCCCGGCTTGATCTCGAGCCCCTGCGCGAGACGGCGCATCTTCATTACATCGCCGGACATGCTCATCTCGTGCACCTCGAAGGATTTCGCAACCTCCGCCGAGCCGCCGATCAGCCGATCAGCCTCCTTGCCGGTGTTCGTGATCTTCATGAAGCCCGCGCCGACCGTCGATTTGCCCGGCGTGGCGCGTGACCACGGCGCTTCGATCAGGATATCGCCCGCTTTGAAGGTGCGTGTCTCAGCCGACGGCGCGCCGTGTTGCGCATGACCTTGTGCCTGAACGAGGCGGATGGCCGGCGCCGGCTGCTTCAAGTCGTGCGCCGACTGACCCGCTGCAGGAATTTCAGTCCAGGCGGAGCTGCCCTTCTCGCAATCCTGGATGGTCGGGAAATAGACCATGTCGCCGGCCTTCAGCGTCACGGCGACGAACCCGGAAAAGACGAACTCATCAAAGTGCTCGTCCGCGAGACGTCCGCTCCACGAGATCTCCCTGACACCCTCGCTGAGCTTGGCGCCGTGATAGTAGGGATAGACGCTCGCATAGGCGCCGCGCGTCGTGTCGATCGTCCAGCCGGGCTTGGGTTGCGGCTTGACGCCGATGATGCCTTCCGGGATCTGCACACGCACACGTGTCGTCGCCGAGCCTTCGCATCCGTGGGGAATGCGCATGATCGCCTTGTATGGTGCGCCGACATTGGCTTCTCGGCGTTCGAGCGAGGGATGGGCGTGCGATGGCCCAGCGATGGGCGCGATCAGCAGCGCAGCGAGTGGCAATGTGGTCATGATGTGCATCGTGGAGTTCTCCTCCTTTGGCATGAATTCGATTGTGCGCCACAGCGCACGCGTTGATCACCAGCGGTATTTCACGCCGGCGTAGACGGCTCGGCCGCTGCCGGGCTCGAATAGAGGCGATGTCGTCTGGGCGACATCGATGATGCTCGCGCTTGCGATGTAAGCTTCGTCGGAGAGATTGCGCGCTTCGACATAGGCCGAGAGCGGGCCACCATCGTCGAAGCCGAGCTTGAAGCCCCAGATGCCGTAAGCCGCTGTTTTCAGCGTGTTCGCGCTGTCGACGTAGTAGGCTTGCGGGACCCATTCCACATTGGGGCCGAAAAAGAGACCGTTCGGGTGCTTGTAGAGCAGCTCCGCACGAACGAAGTGACGCGGCGCACCTGGCAGAACGTTGTCGCCGAAGTCCTCATCGTTGTCGAAACGGAAGTCGTTGAGCGTGTAGGCCACGTTGAGCCAGAGCCGGTCCGGCGCGGGGCCGGTCGCGACAATGCCCCTCACGACGGCAAGACCAAATCCGATCTCGATGCCCTGATGCACAGTCTGATCGGCATTGACGACCTGACAGGTGCCGAAGGAGCTGTAGAGGCACTGCAACTCGTTATCGATCTCCATGCGATAGAGCGCCAAGTCCCAAGTGACATCCGGCCGCCGCCCGCGCGTGCCGATTTCATAGGTCGTCGCGCGCTGAGGCTTGATATCGGTGAACAGGATCGGGGGACTGGCCGCCGACGCGCTCTCGCCGAAGCTCGGAACCTCCGCGCTACGCGAGACATTGACGAAGGCTTGCCAGGTGCGATCGATGTCCCAGAGCAGCCCGATCTTCGGGCTCCAGAGGTTGAAGTCTGTGCTTCCCGACTGATCGCCATCGTCGAGAAAACGATCTCGACGGTCACGCGTCGCATGAAGGAATTGCGTGCCGGTTACGAGCGCAATATCGCGCATGAAATAGAACGAGTTCTCCATGTAAGCGACGAAGTTCCCGGACCGATCCAGCGAGCTCGAAAGCAGGTCTCCTTTTATCGCCGATCCGGTATTCGAGCTGTTCTCGAACTGGCGATTGCTTAGCCGGCCATTGTGAACCTGCAGGCCGGCGATGAGCCGGTTCCGGTATCCGCTGACGACCCGGTCATCGACGAGGCGCGCGAAGCCGCCATAGTCCTCGTACTGGTAGTCCAGCCACTGGAAGATCGGATGCATAAGGTGGCGGTCGTTGTAGAATCCGCCGAACTCCACCGCCGTCCCCGGTGCCAGCTTGATCGTCGTCTTGTTGGCGATGCGCCACGCATCGATGTTGCGCTGCCAGTCATTGAGCACATTTCCCGGTGCCGGAGTTTTCGGCGCGTTGAGGGCCGTCTCCCGCGTCACGCTCCCCGGAATGCGCTGCATGATGTCGCTGACACCGAAGTAGAAACGCGTCTCCACATCGTCCGAGAGGCGGATGCCGACATTGCCGCTCGCGCGCGTCGACTCGCCTGAGCTGTGATCGCGGAAGCCGTCCTGCTCCTGCCAAGAGCCGGTGACGAAAAGGTCTAGCGGACCGTTGGCGCCGGCAATGCTCGATTGCAGGCGATGAAAGCCGAAGCTCCCGATGTCCGCGCTCGCCGAGATCCGGTTGGCATCGCGTCCCGTCGGCGTGACGAAGTTGATCGCGCCGCCGAGCGCGTTGGCGCCGTAGCGCAGGGCATTCGCGCCCTTGTACACCTCGACGTAGCGGTAGGCGCTCGGATCGATCTCCTGGATGTCGCCGTAGCCGTCAGCGGTGTTGCGCGGGATGCCGTCCTCGAAGAGCTGGATGCTGCGCAGGTGGAAATTGCGCGAGAGGCCGGAGCCGCGGATCGAGAGGCGCGAGTCTTCGCCCCACTTCGGCTGCACGAACACACCCGGCACATAGTCGAGCACGTCCTTGACCGTCGTTGCCGGCGTGCTCTGCTTGTAGGCCGTATCCGGCACGACGACGACCGCACCCGGCACGCGACCGAGCTCGGCCTCCATCTCTGCCGTGGTCGGCACGGTGAGGCTTGCCCGCCCTTCGATCAGGATCGGCGCGCCGGCGCCGGTCGGCGAGGTCTGCGGCGGTGATTGCTCGGCGGCGATCGGTGCAGGCGCCTGTGGCCGAGTGGCTGGGCGCTTCGCGCTCCTTGCCTTGGCCTTGGCTTTGCTCGTCTCGACGACGAGGCCCGGCAGCGGAACGGCATTGCTTTGTGCGAGCGCAGTCCCCGTTAAGGCGCTCAAGGCGCCGGCTGTGACCAAGGTTGTCAGAATTGTCTTTTGGCGCACGTGCGGCGCAACGGCCGGCCAGCGCGGTTGATGGCTTTCCATCTCGAAGTATGTCCCCAGATGCGATTGACGTACTGGCGGACCAGCGGCACAGCCGCGGGTCCGTGGCTTCAGCAAATGTCAGGCAATCGAGGGCGGTCCGCGGGCCGGCGGGATGAATGCGCGCGCCAGCTCCGGGGTGTGGATAGTGGGAGGTGGAAACGGCTGCGCAGGTTGGAAGACAACGTAGTAGGGGACGAATACCGGCGGCGGCAGCGCAACAGCGTGGGCAAGACCCGAGCAGATCGGGCAATCGTTCTGCGCATCCGTCGGCAACGGTACGTCGGGAAGATCGGCCGGGTCGACAGTGCCCGTCCCGCTCGGATGGCAGATGAGCACGAGATCCGCGATCAGCGATGCGCGCTGAAGATGGGCATCGAGCATCACGCTGTTGTGGCGCGTGAGCGCGTGAGCGTGCATGAGCACGCCCAGCAACACCGCGAAGCTGATCAATCGGCGCAGCATTCGAACTCCCCGCGCCATTCTGCGCGGTTCGCGCTGCAATTCAAGAGCAGCCCGAGCAGGCGAGCCTTTTTGCCGCTATGCCATGTCCGTAGCCGCGTTGAAGCCGCTCTCGTGCGTTGATAGGCTCGATCAACGTCACCTACCAGGAGCCTCGCATGACTACTGCCCTCATCTGGCACGAGAAGCTGATGTGGTTCGATACCGGCACATTCGCAGGGCCAATGCCGGTCGGCGGCTGGGTTCAGCCCGGCGAGGCTTCCGAGAACCCCGAGGCCAAGCGGCGTATCAAGAACCTGCTCGATGCCTCCGGCATGACCGCGCACATGCAGGTCATCACGCCGACGCCGGCCACCGACGAGGATGTGCTTCGCATACATACGCCGGCCTACCTCGAGAAGGTAAAGGCACTTTCGGCTGCGTACGGGGGGCCGCTCGGCAGGAGCGCCTTCATCGGCCCCGGTGGCTATGAACTCGCCTTGCTCTCATCGGGTGCCGTCATCGCCGGCGTCGACGCCGTTGTCACGGGCGCGGCCGACAATGCCTACGTGATGTCGAGGCCGCCAGGACATCATGCCGAGCCCGACACGGGCATGGGCTTCTGCGTCTTCGCCAATATCGCCATTGCGGCGCGTCATGCGCAGCGCCGGCACAAGATCGAACGCATCGCCGTCGTCGACTGGGATGTCCACCACGGCAACGGCACGCAGGCCTGCTTCTACGACGACCCGAGCGTGCTCGCGATTTCCCTCCACGAGAACGGCAACTTCCCGCGCGGTGCCAGCGGCACGGTCGAGCAGACGGGCAGTGGTGCCGGCCGCGGTGCGACGATCAACATCCCCCTGCCGCCGGGCTCCGACACGGCCGCCTATCGCGCCGCATTCGAGCGTGTCGTTCTGCCGGCGCTCGAACGTTTCCGGCCGGAGCTCATGTTCGTCGCGTGCGGGCTCGATGCCGGCAACAACGATCCTCTCGGACGCATGATGCTCGGGCCCGACGATTTCCGCTGGATGACGGTTGCGGTGCTCGATGCAGCACGCCGTCTCTGTGGCGGCCGGATCGTGTTCGCCCACGAGGGCGGCTACAGCGCCCCGACGGCACCATTCCTTGCACTGCCTATTTTCGAGGAGCTGACGGGCAGGCCGTCGGGTGTCGAGAATGTCATGGCCATGCGGATGGTCGGGCTGCCGACAGGTGTGCTCTTTGCGCACCAGGAGGCTGCCGTCGAAGCGGCCCGCAAGGCCGCGGGCCTCGCTCCCGATGGGCGCTGAACCCCGCCGCCGACCTCGAAAAAAGCGCTGACCCTCGGCGACGGATACCACTCTCTCGTCCCGTTCTTCCCGTGAGGGGGTGGTCCATCGTAGATTGTGGCTGGCTCCCGGCGTGAGCCTCGATCTGCGAGGTCACCCCCTCAGGGAGCTGGTTTCCATCAAGTTGACGGCACACCAGTTTCCGGAGCGTCAGAGGATGACGCTCCAAACAGCGGGCGAGGCGAGCGAGAAGGGGTGCGCATGCGCAGGTTGTTTACCATTGCCGCGGTCCTGCTGGCAGCGGGCGCGGTGATATGGTTCGCCTACCCGCCTTCTCGGCAGTGGCCCGTTTTCAGCCACGTCGGCAAGCTCGTTGCGCCCTCTGCGAAGGAAGCGGCGACCAAGGGTCCGGCAGGTGCCACGAAGAGCGGCCGCGGCCCGGCCGTGCCGGTCATGGCCGGCACGGCCGTCACGGCGGAGATGCCCATTATTCTCACGGCGCCGGGCACGGTTGAGCCCTTCGCAACCGTCGGGGTGAAGCCGCGCGTCGATGGCCAGATTTCCGAGATTGCCTTCAAGGAGGGGGACGAGGTACGCGCAGGCGACGTGCTCTTTCGCCTCGATGATCGCCTCGTCAAAGCCCAGATGCGGCAGTCCGAAGCGAATATCGCGCGCGACCGCGCCGCCCTCAAGGATGCGGAGGCTATTCTCAAGCGGCGGGAGACCCTCGTTACGAAGAACATCGTCACCGAGGAGGCCACCGAGACACAGCGCAGCACTGTCGAGGCGCTGAAGGCCGCCATTGCCGCGGGCGAGGCTCAATTCGAGGCGTGGCGCACCCAACTCGATTATCTGACGATACTTGCGCCCATTCCCGGCCGTACCGGCGCGCTGAAAACCCAGCTCGGTTCGAACGTGCGCGCAGCCGATACCGATTCACTGGTCGTCATCAATCAGATCAAGCCGATCTATGTGACGTTCTCCGTGCCGCAAGTCGATCTCGTCAAGCTGCGCCAGGCGCTCGCGGCGCGTTCGGAGGCGACGGTGCGCGTTGGCGGCGAGTCCCCGGTGCAGACCGAGGGCAAGGTCATTTTCATCGACAATCAGGTCGACAAGACGACTGGCACGCTCATGGGCAAGGTCGAGGTTGCCAACGAGGACGAGGTGCTTTGGCCGGGACAGGCCGTCGATGTCGAGCTTCTGGTGGAACGCAGACCCGGTTTCGTCGCTGTGCCCGCGAGCGCTGTGCTGCCTTCTCAGCAAGGAATGCTCGCCTGGGTTATCGGCGCCGACGGGCGTGTCGCCCCGCGGACGGTGGCGTTGGCACGCGTCATCGGGACCACGGCTTATGTATCCGATGGCCTTGCGGCCGGCGATCGGGTGGTGACCGACGGCCAGCTTCGCCTTGCGCCCGGGGCTGCTGTCACCGTGCGCGAGCCGGGTACGCCGCCGCGCGACCGATCCGGCCCGCAAGGCGATGCTGGCGATTCCGACATCGGCAAAGCAGGACCCGCAGCGCGCGACACGCCTTCGCCGCGCCCCGGCCCCCAACGCGGGCGGACTTGAGACACGAGAGGCGTTGTCGCTGGCCTGCCGCACGGCGATGTCTGGAATGCGTTGAGGTCCCGGTCGCAGAGGACAGACCATGAAGATCTCCGAGCTGTGCATTCGCCGCCCGGTCATGACCGTCCTCTTGATGGCGTCCATCGCGCTGGCGGGTCTTTTCGCCTACCGACAACTGCCGATCGCTGCCATCCCGAAGATCGACGTTCCGACGATTACTGTTTCGGCGCGGCTGCCGGGTGCGAGCCCCGATACCATGGCCGTGTCGGTCGCCGCACCACTCGAACGGCAATTCTCGACCATAGCCGGCATCACGAACGTCACCTCATCGAGCGTCGAGGGCGGCACCACGGTGACGCTCGAGTTCGCGCTCGATCGCGATATCGACGCCGCCGCACTCGACGTGCAATCAGCTATATCGGTCGCGACGCGCCGGCTTCCGGACGACCTCGAGGAGCCGCCGGCCTTCCGCAAGGTCAATCCGGCCGACAGTCCCGTCATCTTTCTCGCGCTGACCTCGGAGACGATCCCTTCGGCCGACATCAACGAGTTCGCCGAGACCGTCATGCTGCCGCGCCTGTCGACACTTCCCGGGGTCGGCGAGGTGACGATCAACGGCGCGCAGAAACGGGCCGTCCGCATCCGCTACGACTTCGACGCACTCGCAACGCGCAACATCTCTGTCGAGGAATTGAGGACCGCGGTGAGCGCCATTGCGGGCGTCGGACCGCTCGGCTCCATCCGAACGGATCGGCAGGTCTACGTCCTCGAGACCAAGTCGGCAGAGGCGACGGCGGCGTATTTCAAGCCAATCGTCATTGCATGGCGGAATGGCGCGCCGGTGCGTCTTCAGGACGTCGCACAGGTTCTGGATTCGGTCGAGGATGACGAGGCCTATGCCGAGTACAACGGCCAGCGCTCGATCATCGTTTCGGTTCGCCGGCAGCCCGATGCCAACACCGTTGCGGTAACGGATGCCGTTCGCGGGATGGTGCCCGAGTTCCAGAAAGACCTGCCGCCGACCGTCAACTTGCGCATTCTTTCCGATCGCTCGGAATCGATCCGCGATTCCGTCCACGACGTCGAGCTCACGCTGCTCATCACCGCCGTTCTCGTGATCCTCGTCATCCTGGCATTCCTGCGCAACTGGCGCGCCACCATCATCCCGGCCTTCGCGCTGCCGCTCTCCATCATCGGCACCTTTGCCGGCATGGCGTATTTCGGCTTCTCGCTCGACAACGTCACGCTGCTCGCGCTGACGCTCGCGCTCGGTTTCGTCGTCGACGACGCCATCATCGTGCTCGAGAACATCGTGCGCTACATCGAGGAGGGCATGAAGCCTCTGGAGGCCGCCATCAAGGGTTCCAGGGAGATCGGCTTCACGGTGCTTTCGATCACCATATCGCTGATCGCGGTATTCATCCCGATCCTGCTCATGGGCGGCGTTGTCGGCCGCTTCTTCTTCTCGTTCGCGGTGACGATCAGCTTGGCCATCGCGTTCTCAGGCTTCATCGCGCTGACGCTGACGCCCATGCTGTGCTCGCGCATGCTGAGCAGCAAGGACGTTCATCAGGACAAGGCCAATCTCCTTTCTCGCGCATTCGAGGCCGGCTATGCGGCGATGGCCAACGGCTATCGCCGCTCGCTCGACTGGTCGCTCCGCCATCGCGGGCTCATGCTGCTGCTCACGGCCTGCACGATGGTGGCGACGGTCTGGGCGTTCTCCACGGTCAAGAAGGGATTCATGCCGACCGAGGACACCAGCATCATCATCGTGCGCACGGAGGCGCAGCCCGACATCGGCTTTCCCGCCATGCTCGAGCGGCAGCGCCGGGTTGCCGACGCGGTGCGGACTGACCCCGACGTGCTCTACATAAACTCGAATGTGGCCCGGACGAGCTTCAATCCGACGATCAATCGCGGCTCGATCTTCGTCCAGCTCAAGCCACGGCACGAGCGGGAGGGGCGCGCGACCATAACCGAGGTGCAGCACCGCCTGCGCCGCAAGCTCGCCGCTGTCGTCGGCATTCGCGCCTTCCCGGTTCCGCTGCAGAATTTGAGGATCGGTGCTCGCAGCGGCGCTTCGACCTACCAGTACACCTTGAGCGGCGTCGATCGGGACGCCCTCTACGAAGGAGCGGGGCGACTGGCGGAACGCCTGAAGGTGACGCCGGGGTTCGCGGACGTGACAACCGACCTCGATCTCGGCGCGCGTCAGGTGTCGATCGATGTCGATCGCGATGCGCTGGCTCGCTATGGCGTAACAATGGATACGCTGCGATCGACGCTCTACTCGACGTTCGGCACGCGTCAGATTGCGACCGTCTACACGGCGGCGAACGACTATTCGGTGATCGTGGAGGCCAGCAAGGCCTACCAGCTCGACCCGAGCGTTCTCAACCGGGTCTATCTCCGCGCATCGAGCGGTCAGCTCGTGCGTTTTGATGCACTTGCCCGGGTGACGCTCGGCTCGGGCCCGATCGCCGTCGCGCGCCAGAGCCAGCTTCCTGCGGTGACCGTGACATTCAATCTCGCACCGGGCTTCACGCTCGGCGAAGCCGTCGCGCGCATGGTCGAGGTCGAGCGCGATGTCAACATGCCGGCGAGTGTCCATGGCCAGTTCGCCGGCACGGCCCAGGTCTTTCAGGACAGCTTCCGCGACCAGCCGATGCTCATCCTCGCGGCGGTGCTGACGATCTACATCGTGCTCGGCATTCTGTATGAAAGCTATGTGCATCCCATCACGATCCTCTCTGGGCTGCCTTCGGCGAGCCTCGGAGCGCTCCTCACGCTCATTCTCTTCGACGTCGAGCTGACGATCATCGCCATGATCGGCATCATCCTGCTCATCGGCATCGTGAAGAAGAACGCGATCATGATGATCGACTTCGCCATCGAGGCGCGATCTCGCGGGATGGAGCCGCGGGAGGCGATCCGCGAGGCCTGCCTTCTGCGCTTCCGCCCGATCATGATGACCACCATGGCGGCGCTGTTCGGCGTGCTGCCGATCGCGGTCGGCTGGGGAGCCGGCGCGGAGCTGCGCCAACCTCTCGGCCTCGCGGTGGTCGGCGGGCTCGCGGTCTCCCAGCTTCTGACGCTCTACATCACGCCGGCGGTCTACCTGCTGCTCGAGCAGATCGGCACGAAGCTTGGCGCGGGGCGTCGCGAGGCCGTTCCCACCGAGGAAGCATCCGACACATCGGATAATCCTGAGCCGGTGCGCACCGCTGCCGAGTGACCGGCAACGATACGCCCACCGCTAATGCTCCCTGAAGGCACGGACGAACGTGTCGGACAGCGGTTTCATGATGTACTCGAGGAATGTGCGCTCGTCCGTCTTGATGAAAACGTCGGCCGGCATGCCGGGTGTGGGCCTGAAGTTCTCGATCTTGCTGCGCGCGCTTTGCTCGTCGAGCCGGACGCGCACGACGAAGGTGTCGCTACGGGTGGGCTCTTTCGCGGTGAAGGATTCGCGCTGGGAAACCGTGTCGGCGGAGAGATAGACGACCTTTCCCTCGATCATCGGCGTCAGGCGCTGGTTGAGCGCGCTCAGCCGGACCATGGCGCTCAGCCCTTCCTTGACGTGGACCACCTCTTTGGGATTGAGGCGCGCCTCGATGACAAGCTCGTCGTTGAGGGGCAGCAGCTCGAGCACGACGGCGCCCGCCGCAACGACGCCCCCCGTCGTGTTGTGCAACAGCCGTACGACGATGCCGGCCACCGGCGCGCGGATCTCGATGCGGTCCATGACATCACGGGCGGCGCGGATCTGCTCGCGGACGTCGTCGAGCTCGGTCTCGGTCGCGCGCAGATCCTCGAGCGATTTCTGGAGTGCCGCCGATCGCAGCTGCGCGATCTGCTGCTCGGCGCGCGACACGCGTTCGCGCGCGTCAGCCGCCCGCGCCTGCAGGCTCGCAAGCTCACCGGCGAGGCCGGCCTCCGCGCGGCGGAGCGCAAGGATCTCGGTCCGGCGCACGAGCTGGCGCTCGAGCAGCTCGGACTTGTCCTTGAGCTCCTGGGAGAAGAGCGCCATGCGCTCCTGCGTGGCCTGCGCCTGCGCCTTGTAGCCGCCGATGCTCTCCTGCAGGCCCGCGATCTCGCGTCTCAGGACGGCTTCCTCGTCGGTGATCTTGGCGCGCCGCGCCTCGAGCTCGATGAGCTGGCTCTTGTAGATCGCGGCGACCTCTTCTCCGCCCTCGGCAAAGTCAGCGTCGGCGGGGCGCGGGAAGTGCGTCTCGCCCTTGGCCTCGGCCTCGAGACGCGCTTTCAGAATGACGAGACGGTGCCGCCGCAGGACGAGGCGGCGCAAGCGCGCTTCCGCTGCGGTCGGGTCGAGCCGGATGAGGGGCTGATTGGCCTCGACGTGTTGGCCCTCTCGTATGAGCACCTCGCGCACGATGCCGCCTTCGAGATGCTGCACCTGCTTGTTCTGCCCGGTCGCGACAAAGGTGCCCGAGACCACCACGGCACCTTCGAGCGGCGCCACAGAGGCCCAGACACTGAAGCCGCCGAGGCAAAGCACGAGGATGGCCACGCCCACACGGATCGGACCGCGGCTGTCGGTTGGCACGCCCTTGTGCCATTGGTTGATGCTCGGATAGTTGCTCATGGCTTCCCCTCCGCTCCCCCTATTCCGCAGCGTCGGCCGGCGCTGCGGCAGCGGCTGGCGCCGCAGTCGCCTTGGCCGCGTAAAGCCGGCGCAGGACATCCTGCGGCGTGCCGAACGCATCCACGCGGCCGGCGCGCAGAATCAGCACCTTGTCGACGATGTTGAGGAGGGCCGGACGCTGCGTGACCACGACGACCGTGATGGCGTTCTGCTTGGCGCGCTGGATGGCTTCGGTCAGGGCCTGCTCGCCGATTGCGTCGAGGTTGGAGTTCGGCTCGTCGAGGACGACGAGCGCGGGGTCGCCGAAGAAGGCGCGGGCAAGCGCGATGCGCTGCTTCTGTCCGCCGGATAGCGGCGCACCGCTGCGCTCGAGAACGGTCTCGTAGCCACTCGGCAGGTGGCAGATCATCTCGTGCACGCTCGTGAGCTGGGCCGCGCGATAGACCGTCTCGTCGGGGAGATCACCGCGCATCCGGCAGACGTTCTCGCGGATGGTGCCGGGAAAGAGCTCCACCTCCTGCGGCAGATAGCCGGTGAACTCGCCGAACTGCCGGCGATCCCAGTTGCGCAGCTCCGTCGCGTCGAGCCGGATCTTGCCGGCGGTCGGGTGCAGGCAGCCGACGAGCATGCGCGCGAGCGTCGACTTGCCGGAGCCCGAAGGCCCGACGATCGCCAGCGCCTCGCCCGGTCTGAGCTCGAAGCTGACGCCATTCAGGATCGGCTCCTTGCTGCCGGCCGGCAGATAAAGCAGCTTGTCCGCGATGAGATGGCCCTTCGGCTTCGGCAGCTTCAGGCGCGGCGGCTCGCTCCTCAGAGCCTGCACCGCGGCGCACATGCGGCCGTAGGCCGTCCAGGCGTGCAACACGCTCCGCCAGCCCTCGATCATGCCTTCGAGCGGCTGCAGGGCGCGGCCGGCGATGATCGACGCGGCGATCATCATGCCGCCTGTGAGCTGTCCGCTGAGCGCGAGATAGGCGCCCCAGCCGAGGATGGCGATCTGCGTGATGAGCCGCACGAAGCGCGACAGACCGCTGATCCACACGCTGCGATCTTGGGCATCGGACTGCATGGTGAGCGCCATAGCCTGTTCCCGGCCCCACTGAGCGACGCTCTCGTTCAGCATGCCCATGGCATTCACGACCTGCGCATTGCGCGCGAGCGACTCGGCCTGCGCTTCGGCCTTCGCGCCGTAGGTTCCGGCTTGCCCGAGCGGCGCCGAGGTCGCGCGCTGGTTGAGAACCGCGATCGCGATCAGCATCAGGCCGGCGATGAGGACGAGATAGCCGAGCTCGGGGTGGATCAGGAATATCGCCGCGAAGTACAGCGGCGCCATGGGGGCGTCGAACAACACGAGCATGGTCGGGCCGGAGAGGAAGCTGCGGACCTGATGCAGATTGCGCAGGGGCTGGACATTGCCGCCGTCGGTCGCTGGCGCCTGCCCTATGATGCTCGCAATGATCGGGCCGCCGAGGATCGTCTCCATTCTCGTGGCGAGGCGGCTCAGCACCTGCCGGCGCAGCGTATCGAGGAGCGTCAGCACGGCAATGAGGCCGATGACGACCAATGACAGCATGAGCAGCGTGTCGAGGCTGTGGCTCGTGAGCACGCGATCGGAGATCTGGAAGAGATAGATCGGCATCGTCAGCATCAGAAGATTGACGAATACCGAGAAGATGCCGACGGCGACGAGATTGCTCCGCGCAATCTCGCGCCAGTGTGACAGCGGATCCGGACCGCTGTCGGAGCCGTTCTCGGCCTCCCCCTCAGCCTTGTGAAGGAAAGGCAGGCGGTCGAGCCAGGCCGGCCAGACGAACCATGCTGGCAAGTGCCATTCGCGTGGCTTGAGGTCCGGCTCTGTTGCGCTTGTGAGCTTCTCGCGCAAGCTCGCGAGTGCCGGCACGACAGGGCCCCGGCGCGTGTCCGCTTCTGGCACGGAGCCAGTGTTCGATGCCCCCCCGCGTGCCATCAGATCAGTCCTTCTCCGAGGCCCCGCAGGGCAACTTCATGCTGAAGGTGACCGAGCAAACCCGGCAAGTTGTTGCCGTCATGGTCGCTATCGAGCAGATCGCTGATCGGCGCGGCCACATTGCCGATGAGGTCGCCGGCAGCTTCCGCGGTATCAAGCGGCGTCTCGTGCAGCGTGATGCCGAGCTCCGTGTACGCGCCCGCCTCCATCAGGTCGTAAGCGCCCGCCTCTGTCTCGACGGCGAGCGCAATCCCGCCGGGTGATCCGACCGCATCGGTCTCGCCGCCGCCGGTAAGGCCATCGAGGAGGTCGCCAGTGGCTGCGTTCAACGGCAGGATCTCGAGCACTGGAGCCAGGGCCGGAGCCAGCGGCTGCAGCAAGGGCTCGACGACCGGTTCGACGAGATCGACTGCGGGAGCTGCGACGTCGAGCACAGGATCGAGAAGCGGCTCGGCCGCTGCGACGATATGCGAGACCGGCGTGATGAGAGGCGCGACGGTATCGAGAACGGGGTCTGCCAGCGCGATCAGCTCTCCCGCGACGCCGCCGACCGGTTCGAGGATATCGCCGACACTTTCCGTCACGCCGGCAACAGTGGTCAGCACCGGATCGAGCGTTTGCTCGAGCCCGCCAACAATGTTGTCCGCAATCGCCTCGACAGGCGAGAGAGCCAGATCGAGTGTCGGCCCGAGCGCTTCGGCGAGATCATCGACGGTCCCGACGACGGGTACGAAGAGATCATCCAACGTCGAGCCGAGGTTATCGACGAGATTGTCGATCGTTTCGAGCACTGGCGGCAGCACATCGGAGACCACCGGTGACAGCAAATCGGAGAGCAGGGGCGGCACACCGTCGACCTGGGGCAGGTCTATGGCTGTTTCCACGCCAGCCGGCACCTCGGCCGCGATTGCACCACCGTCACCTTCCGCAGCGGGTGCGATGCTCACGAACGCCGTGGAGCCGGACAGCATGTCGGATTGCATGACGAGGCCGGCATCGCTCGTCACGTCGAGCTGTTCGATGCCGCCCGTCTTCTCCGCGGCGTGGATGGGCCCCGTCTGGACTGGCGCTGTAGCGCTTGAGGCGTCAGCCGATTGTGGCTCCGCCGAGCCTCCCATCAGGAAATCAGGCCTCCCGAGGAGGCCAGGTCCGGTCGCTGCGCTTTGGGAAGAACCTTCGGGGTGATCAAGATCCGCGGCGTTGTTGGCTGCTTGTGCAGCACCGCCAGCAAATGCATTGCCCGCCGCAAGCTGGGCGAGGAAGAACGACCACGTCAGAAAGCTCCAGAGGCCTCTCTCACGCCTTGGCTTCATGGCCATGCCGCCTCTTTCTACGGCATCCCTGGCAAGCTCGCGAAGCCGGGCCTCATTGAGCATGGTCGTCCTCCATATGATTGCGGAGGACGACAGGAAAACGCGTCGCCTCCGACCGCGATATCCCCCCCTTTTTTCTTCGCCGTCCGGCGCGTATGCGCCGCACGGCGAATGTCGTTAGTTACCCATCGAGTCCGTCGCAGCTCAGGATATCCAGGGCTGGAACGTCGAAGAGCGATGATGTTGTTGTCAGAAGATCAAGCGTCGAGTCGAGCGCCGACGAAAGATCACTCGCAAGCGGGACATTGCCGTCGTACGCGTCGGTGCTGAGGATCGCGCCGAGGCCGCCGTCGCCTCCGATGTCGAGCATGGCCGCCGTCAGCAGACTCCCGACGTCGTGCGACCCGTTGACGACACCACCAAGCTCGGTCGAGTCGGCGAGAAGGCCGTGCTCACCAAGGACCGGGACATTGACGACGGCGTCGGTTTCGCTGTCGAGGCTGACGAAGGGATACCCGCTCTCGGCCTCGCCGCCGCCGAGCAGGCCGCCGATATCGAGCGGTGTTCCGCCCTCGAGGTCAGGCGCCGCGAGCGCGACGTCGATGTCGATGCCGCTCGAGGAGGAATCCCCGGTGTCCGAGGATATATCCGCCGATATGCTCGCGCCGAGCTCTTTGCCCGGCGCGACCCCGCCGAGGTCGGCCGAAATATCGATGTTTGGCAGGACATCAAGCTTCACACCGATATCCGAGTCTTGCGCTGCGGACGGTGGTGCGGTCGCCGGTGGTGTCGGATCGTTCGCGCAGCCGCTGTCGGCGTCGTGAGCCGGCGGGTGCGAATTTGAATGAGGGTGTGACTCGTTGCTCATGCCCGGTCTCCTCAGGTTGTTAGATTGAAGCGGAAGTATTTCAATTTTGT
Source organism: Hyphomicrobiaceae bacterium (assembly GCA_035565975.1). Classification (GTDB taxonomy): domain Bacteria; phylum Pseudomonadota; class Alphaproteobacteria; order Rhizobiales; family Hyphomicrobiaceae. Next base: position 56,615 of record DATMRT010000045.1, on the reverse strand, counting down.
TGCCATAAAGGGCGCAATTGTTCCCTTTGTCGGCAACGGCGAAAGCCGTGCCCCGGAGGCTCCGGCTGAGGATTAATAGTTTTGGTTGGGGAGGGCATTCATAAACTGTCGCATCCGGCAGCTTGAATTCACGGGCCGGGCTCCCAAGCCCGGAATAGGCGGAACACACTTGGTTCGTGGGCGGCCTGCCAATCAGGGACAATTTTATCGATCGATTTAACGTCGCCGTAGCTCGCTCCGTGCAGAAATATCATCCGGAGCGGGCGCAAAATGTTCGAGAATCTCCTTCGGAATTTGGGCGTACCTCTCTCGGACGCTCAAGAGCGAAATCAAGGGGCTGCATTCCTCCGCGTGGCGCGCGAGGCCTATCCGCTGTCGTCTGTGGTGTATCTTGCTCTCAATATCCCGATAGCGAGCGAAAAGTCGGAGCGTTTCATCCACTGCGTATATGCCGATGCCTGGGCTCGCCATGCGACGAGCCGCGAGCGCGTCAATGTGGATCGCCTGGGGCTTTCGGCACTCTTCGAGGCGCGCGATGAGAGCCAGCCTTTCGATGCTTCTGAGCCCTTTGCCGTCTGGCCTCAGTCGCGCCAGCGTGATCTAGCCATTGGCCTGACGGGATATCATGGCGAGTCCGCAGCCCTCTTGATTACAGCACACGAGTCGATGGCGGACTGGTCCACGCGCAAGCCGACGATTGCACGTGAATTTGGCGCGCTCGGGCAATATTTTCATCAGCACATGCTACGTATTTTCGGGCGCGGCAATGAAAAGGCCTTTATCGTTTCTGCGCGCGAGATCGACTGTCTAAAATGGATGGCGGCCGGCAAGACGGCGTGGGAAGTCAGCACTATTCTCGGCATAAGCGAAAGAACGGTACGGTTCCATCTCAACGCGGCCCGTGAGAAGCTGCAGTGTACCACCACCACCCAGGCTGTCGCAAAAGCCGTTTCGCAGCAGCTTTTCGTTCCCTAGGTAAATATTCACCCGCCGGGCTACCTGTCGAATGTGACAGCTGGCGGGAGCGACAGTTATTCGACGCGTCCATTTCGCCTAAAGTCTGCTGAGATATCACTTTGCAGATCGGAGGCGACGATGGCTGTAGGCTCCCGCGATTATGAACGCAGAAGCGATGCCGAGTGGCTCGAGTCCGACAATGCGTCTCAAGCCGATGCCTCGGCTGCCTCGTTCGGCTCCACCTCCCGTGCCGCGCTCGAGGCAACGATCGGGCGCGCCTTTCACATGCGCGTTCTGAAAGAGATCGCACATCTTTCGCAAAACTACCCGGCGCTGCCCCTCGTTCTGACCGAGAGCAAGATCTCCATTCCCTGCACGGCGCCGGACGGCTTTGCCATGTCGATCGAGACCGAGCGCGGGCGCTATGTGGTGCATCTCGGCGAGTGGCGCGATGAATTTGCGCTCGCGGACGAAGCGGTGGAGCTGATCGAGTCGGCACTGCGCGGTGAAATTCGCGTTCGGATCGATATCGGCCCGGGCGGCCGGTTCTATACGGCGGAGCGGCGGCTGCCGAGCGGCGACTGGATCAGCCTGCCTCATTTCGAGGACAACATCTATGCGGCGCCGAAAATGGGGCCGACCCGCACGATCTTCCTGCGCAACGGCCCTATTCTCACCTGAACTTGCTTGATGCGCGATCCCTGAGGCATGCGCTAACGTCCGTCGGGACCCAAACGATGGACGCGCTCAATGGATGCGATCAGGCTGCACGTCAACGGGAAGGCGCTCGACGTTCGCGTCGCCCCCGATACCCCGCTTCTGTATGTTCTGCGCAATGACCTCGGATTGAAGGGGACGCGCGCCGGTTGCGTCGAGGGCCAGTGCATGAGCTGCACGGTGCTGATCGACGGACGGCCTCAGACCGCCTGCATGGTGCCCGTCAGCGCCGTTGGCGACCAGCACGTGGAAACCGTGGAGGCACTTGCCGGGGAGAAGAGCAATCATCCCCTGCTCGACGGCATTCTCGAGGAGCAGGCCGGCCAGTGCGGCTACTGTCTCGCCGGCATGCTCATGCGTGCCAAGGCCTTGCTGGACAGGAATGGAGCACCAACCCGGGCGGACATCGTCGCGGCCCTCGATGGTCATCTCTGTCGCTGCGGCGCGCACGTCCGCATTCTGCGTGCCGTTGAGCGCGCGGCCCAGGCCGGGAGGGCGCGCACATGAGCACGATCGCCTCATCGCCGAGCCTGACCGACAATCCGCGCTGCTGCGACTGGCTCGATCTTTCGCGCCCCGGCAGGGTCGTCCTCAAGTCGGGGAAGGTCGAGATCGGCCAGGGCATCACTACGGCGCTCGTGCAGATCGCCGCCGACGAGCTCGACGTCGCGCCGGGGATCGTCACGCTCATCTCAGGTCACACGGCACTCGGACCTCTCGAGGCGGGGACGTCGAGCAGTCTCTCGATCGAAACGGGCGGGCGCGCTGTGCGCCTCGCGGCCTCGGCCGTGCGGGCCATTCTGCTGGCGGAAGCCGCCAAGCTCCTGCAGGCGCCGATCGAGAGCCTCTCGGTCGACGCGGGCCGCATCGCCGTGGAGGGCCGCGAAACAGACCTCACGTATTGGTCGCTCGCGCCCGCCGTGGATCTGACAGCGCCTGTCATGGATCACGCGCGGCCCAAGGCTCCCGCGGAGCGCCGTCTCGTCGGCACATCCATGCCGCGGATCGATCTTGCGACAAAGGCGGCCGGTCCCGGCTTCATTCACGACGTCGAGCTGCCGGGCTTGCTGCATGGCCGCACGCTAGATCCTCCGGCTGCGGGCCGCCGCCTCGAGGCTTTCGACGAGGAGGCGTTCAAGCGCGCCTTCCCGACCGTTCAGATCGTCCGCGACGGCTCCTTTGTCGGCGTCATTGCCGAACGTGAGGATCTGGCCGTACGGGCGATCGCGCAGGCGGCTCGGCTGGCGACCTGGTCGCAGGGCTTTGCCGTGCCGGCGCTGATGCGCGAGGCCATAGCCGCCGATCCTGCGGAGCCCGAGACCGTCATCGAGAAGGGTGATGTGTCCGCCGCCGAAGGACGGCTCATCTCGACCGAGATCGAGCGGCCCTATATTGCCCACGCCTCGGTTGCGCCATCCTGCGCCATTGCGACCTGGAACGGTGACGCGCTCGAGATCTACTCGCACAGCCAGGCCGTCCACGACATGCGCGCGCCGCTCGCAAAAGCGCTCGGCATCGAGGCCGGCAATGTCGTCGTCATTCATGTGCCGGGCGCCGGCACCTACGGCCATTCAGGGCAGGATGATGTCGCGTACGAAGCCGCGCTCCTCGCACGCGCGGTACCAGGCCGTCCGGTGCGCCTTCTCTGGTCGCGCGCGGCCGACTTCTCCCTCGCGCCGCTCGGTCCCGGCGCGGTCGTCAGGGCCGAAGCCAAGGTCAACAGTGGGGGCCGCATCACGGCTTTCTCCATTCAATCTCAGAGCCAGGCCCATGTCTCACGGCCGGGCCGCGGCGGCACGCTCAATCTCGTTGCGGCCGAGCGCTTGGCCACGCCTTTGCAGAAGGGCAAGCCGCTCGATGTGCCGGTAGAGCGCGGTGGTGGTGCCGACCGCAATGCCGTACCGCTCTATGCATTCCCGAGCATTCATGTTTCGAAGCGCATTCTGCTCGGCCTGCCGTATCGCACCTCGGCGCTGCGGGCCCTCGGCGGCTATGCGAACATCTTTGCCATCGAGACGCTCATGGATGATGTCGCGGCTGAGATCGGCGCCGATCCCGTCGCCTTCAGGCTCAGTCATCTCGAGGATGTGCGTGCCGCGGCCGTGATCTCCAAAGCGGCCGAAATGGCCGGCTGGCCGGGGCCGCGTGCTCAAGGCGAAGGTCTCGGCATCGGTTTCTGCCAGTATAAGAACCGCAGCGCCTATTGTGCCGTGATCGTGCGCGTCGTCTGTGACGAGCGCGTGCGCGTTACCCATGCCTGGTCCGCCGTCGATGCCGGCGAGGCGATCAATCCCGATGGGATCAAGAACCAGATCGAGGGCAGCATCGTGCAATCGGCGAGCTGGACGCTCAAGGAACAGGTGGCCTTCGACGGCGACGCCGTCGCGACGCGCGACTGGGAGGCCTACCCCATCCTGCACTTCTCGGAGGTGCCGGAGATCGAGGTGGGCCTGATCGTGCGGCCCGAACTGCCGGGCCTGGGCGTCGGCGAGACGGCCATGGGGCCTACCGCTGCTGCAATCGGCAATGCCGTGAACCGGGCTCTCGGCATCCGCGTCCGCACCCTGCCCATCACACGCGATGCCATACTTGCGGCTGGTTAACGAAAGGCGCCGGCGGCATTGATGGCCGCCCGCTCTCACGAGCCTAGACCTGCGCCCTCTCCGGCGGTAGCTTTATCGCACCAGGAACTCCCGGGGCGAAATACTCGTTTATCTTTGGAGTTCCGCGCTTTTGCGCCCTCCTGCATTCGAGTGCCGCGTCATGCCGAAGCAAGCACGTGCCTACTGGAAGGGCTTCCTCCGCCTTTCGCTCGTCTCGATCCCGGTCGAGATCTACAACGCCGTGGAATCGAAGTCCGAGATTTCCTTCCGCCAGATCCACAAGCCGTCGGGTCGGCGCATCAGCTACGAAAAGGTCGTGCCGGGTCTCGGCAAGGTCGAGAATAGCGACATCGTGAAGGGCTACGAGGTCGACACAGATACCTACGTCACGCTCGAGCCCGAAGAGGTGGACGCCGTCAAGCTCGACAGCAAGAAGACGATCGACATCGCCCAGTTCGTCGATGTCGCGGAGATCGATTGGCGCTACTTCGAGCGGCCCTACTACATCGTTCCGGCCGATGAGGTCGCAGCCGAAGGCTACGCGGTCATTCGCGAGGCCATGCGCAAGACGGGCAAGGCCGGTCTTGCCCAGGTCACCATCGGCGGACGCGAGTGGCTGGTCGCGATCGGACCGCTCGATGACGGCCTCGTCATGGTCATGCTGCGCTATGGCGACGAGCTGCGCGATGCGGGCGATTACTTCGACGAAATTCCCAAGACCAAGCCCGACAAGGAGATGGTCGATCTCGCCGCCGAGCTGATCGGGCGCAAGACCTCCGCATTCGATGCCTCGAAGTTCGAGGATCACTATGCCACGGCGCTCAAGGCGCTGATCAAGGACAAGCTCAAGGGACATCGCATCGTCGCGCACGCCGAGGAGGAGCGGCCGAAGGGCGCGAATGTCGTCGATCTGATGGAAGCACTGCGGCGCAGTGTCGGCGGCGGCAAGAAGGCGCCCGCCAAGGCCGCGACCAAAGAGACCAAAGAGCCTAAGCGGCGGACCAAGGCCAAGACGTCGAGCCGGCGAGCCGGATAGCGGACGAGTTCGATGGCCGCAAAGAAGCTTTCGGAGTACCAGGCGCGCCGCGATTTCACGAAGACTGCCGAACCGAGCGGCAAGCGCGCAATCAAGCCTGCCGAGTATCCGCGCTTCGTCATCCAGAAGCACGATGCGACGCGCCTGCACTACGATCTTCGCCTCGAAGTCGACGGCGTGTTCAAGTCCTGGGCCGTGACGCGCGGGCCGTCGCTCGATCCGAGCGACAAGCGTCTCGCCGTCGAGGTAGAGGATCATCCGCTCGACTACGGCGACTTCGAGGGCACGATTCCCGAGGGCGAGTACGGCGGCGGCACGGTCATGCTCTGGGATCGCGGCTTCTGGATGCCGGAAGGCGACAAGTCCGTGAGCGCGATGCTGCGTGATGGCGATCTGAAGTTCGTCGTCGCCGGCGAGAAGCTCAAGGGAAGCTGGGTGCTCGTGCGCATGGCGGGTGATCGCTATGGCGGAAAGCGCACGAACTGGCTGCTCATCAAGCACCGTGACAAGTGGGCGCGTACGAAGGCACAGGCCGACGTGCTCAAGAAGGATCGCTCGGTCGCATCCGGCCGCACGATGAACCAGATTGCCGCTGGAAAGGGCGCGAGCCCGAGCGCCTTCATGAGCGGGCGCGGGCCTGCCTTCAAGCCCGATGCTGTGTGGAGCTCGGCCGATAAGCCGGCGGCGACCGTGCGCCGCGCAGCGGCCCGAGCGAGCAGCTCTGCCAAGCGTGCGCCCGTGGCGAAGGGTGACAATCCCGTGCTCGGCATTGCCATTTCCAAGCCGGACAAGGTGCTCTGGCCGGCTATTGGCGACGTCCCCGCCGTTACCAAGCTCGATCTTGCCCACTACCTCGCCGAGGTCGGCGCATGGATGATACGGCATATCGAGGGGCGGCCCTGCTCCTTGCTTCGCGCGCCCGATGGCATCGATGGTCAGACGTTTTTTCAGCGTCACGCCAAGCTCGGCCTCGACGAGATCACCGAGGTCAAGATCTCCGGAGACCGTGAGCCCTATGTCCAGGTCGATACCGTCGAAGGGCTCGTTGCCATGGGGCAGATGGGCTCGCTCGAATTCCATCCCTGGAACAACGCCCCCGGGAAGCCGGATGTGCCGGGGCGTCTCGTCTTCGATCTCGATCCCGGCCCAGATGTGCCGTTCGACGATGTCGTTGCGGCGGCGCGCGAGCTCAAGAAGCGCGTCGAGGCGTGTGGCCTCGTCGCATTCTGCAAGACGACGGGCGGCAAGGGCATTCATGTGGTGACGCCGCTGCGCGTCACGGCAGGCGACGGGATCGGCTGGGACGAGGCCAAGATGTTCGCCCAGACACTCTGCGCCGGCATGGCCGAGGAACAGCCTGACCGCTATCTCATCAAGATGACGAAGGCGCTGCGCAACAAGCGCATCTTTCTCGACTACCTGCGCAATGACATGAAATCGACGGCCGTGGCGCCGCTCTCGCCGCGCGCGCGGCCTGGCGCGACCGTTTCCATGCCTCTCACTTGGCCGCAGGTCCGCCCGGGTCTCGATCCGAAGCGCTTCACCATCTGGACAGCGCCAAAGCTCATCGCGCGCTCGACGGCATGGAAGGACTATGGCGCGAGCGCACGGCCGCTCAAGGCGGCCATCCGGAAGCTGGTCGGGTAGGACGCTCTTCATGGCGCGCACGCGGGCGAGGAACCGCATCGTGAAGCCGACTGTGCCCGGCAGCAGAGCCGGGCCGCTCCCCGATTTCGTCGCTCCCTGTCTGGCGCGGCGCCAGAAGCAGGTGCCGGAAGGCGCGCTGTGGGTGCACGAGATCAAGCTCGACGGCTATCGGCTCGAGGCGCGCCTCGAAAACGGTGAAGCCCGGCTGACTACGCGCAACAATCTCGACTGGACGGCGCGCTTTCCGCGCATCGCGAAGGCGGTTGCGGCGCTCGATGTCGAGACCGCGCTATTCGACGGCGAGGTCGTCGTGCTGCGCGAGGATGGCACGACGAGCTTCTCCGAGCTGGTGGCCGATCTCAAGGCCGGTGTCCGGATGCGCATGGTCTACTATGCCTTCGATCTCCTGTATCTCAATGGCGTAGATCTCCGTGGCGCTTCGCTTCTCGACCGCAAAGGCGTGCTGGCCGCGCTGCTCAAAGGCCCCAAGTCGGGCGTCCTGCGCTTCAGCGAGCATATCGAAGGCGACGGCCGGCAGATGCTGGAAAAGGCCTGTGAGCTCGGTCTCGAGGGCATCATCTCCAAGCGGGCCGACAAGCCGTACCACTCCGGTCGATTGGGAGACTGGATCAAGACCACCTGTCATCTAACGGACGAGTTCGTGATCGGCGGCTATCTCGACTCCACGGCCCAGAAGAAGGCCGTGGGTGCGCTCGCGCTTGGCCGATACCACCGCGGCAGGCTGAAATACATGGGGCGCGTGGGAACCGGCTTCAGTCGCTCGACGGCCGCCGAGCTGTGGCGGGCGGCGCAGGCATTGCGCGTTCCGCAATCGCCCTTCGCGGACAGGCTCGATCCCGAGCAGCGCCGCGGCGTGGTGTGGGTGCGGCCGGAGCTTGTAGCCGATGTGGAGTATCGCGCACTGACGGGTGATGGGATGCTGCGCCACGCGTCCTTCAAGGGGCTCCGGGAGGACAAGTCACCCGCAGAGGCCAAAGATACGGGCTAGATCCCGCATCATTCCCGTTGCGAGCCGGCCGCGAGCGAATGCGGCAGCATGTAGGGTACGCCGGCTTCCGGTGCTCTGTTGACTTCGATCGCGCACCCATAGGCGTCGGAAAGAATCCGATTGTCGAATATGTCCACCGGTCGGCCGCGCGCCAGAATGCGACCGGCGGCGAGGAGCACGATGTCGTCCGCCCAAGCGGCAGCCAGATTGAGATCGTGAATGACAATGAGGACGGCCCGACCGATCGATGCCTGCCGCCGCGCTTCATTGAGAATGCGCACCTGATGCGCGAGGTCGAGGCTCGATGTCGGCTCGTCGAGCATGAGGATGGTCGTCTCATCCGCGTTGCGATGCGCTGCATCGAGCTGGCAGAGCGCGCGGGCGATATGGACCTGCTGCTTTTCGCCGCCGGAAAGCTCATTGTAGAGCCGGTTGGAGAAGTTTGCGAGACCGACCGTGTTCAACGCCTGATCGGCGATCTCGTGCGCGCGCGTCCTGACGCCGTCGAAGCCCGGCACCGAGGCGCCGAGGCGCACGACTTCCACGACGGTGAACGGGAACGATAGATTGGTCGACTGCGGGACGACGGCACGGCGGCGCGACAGCTGCGCAGCCGAGAACGTGCTCAGCTCTGCCCCGTCGAGCCGGACGACCCCACCGGTCGGCGACAATTCGCCGGCCAGCACCCTGAGCAGCATGGATTTGCCGGCACCGTTCGGGCCGATGATGGCCGTGACGCGACCGACCGCAATCGTGAGATCGATGCCGCCCAGCAGGCGCCGCCCGCGCCGTTCGAGAACGATCTCACGCGCTTCGAGCATGGCTACTCCAGTCCGCCGACGCCGCGGCGCAGGACGAGGTGGAGAAAGACGGGCGCCCCGATTGCCGCCATCACGACGCCGAGCGGCAGCTCCGCCGGTCGCACGGCCATGCGCGCGATCACATCCGCAAGAAGCAGCAGGCTCGCCCCCAGCAGCGCGCTGCACGGGAGCACGAAGCGATGATCGGGGCCGGCGATGAGCCGGACGAAATGCGGAACGACGATGCCGACGAAACCGATGACGCCGGCAACGGCGACGGCTGCGCCGACGGATAGCGCCGTAGTGAAGATGATCAGCCACTTCGTGCGCTCGACATCGATGCCGAGATGGAAGGCTTCCGCTTCGCCGAGCAGGAAACCGTTGAGCGCCCGGATCACGCGCGGCAGCACGACCGCGATGACGGCCATGAACGGCAGAATGGCAATGACCTTCGGCCAGCTCGCGCCCGAGAGACTGCCAAGCGACCAGAGCGTGAGATCACGCAGCTCGCGATCATCGCTCGCATAGGCAATGAGGCCGGTGAGCGCGCCGGAGAGCGCGCCGATGGCGATGCCGGCGAGCAGCAGCGTGCCGACCATGAGCTGGCCGTGCCGGCCGGCAATGAGCACGAGCAGGGCCGTCGTGACGAAGCCTCCGAAGAAGGCGGCGAAAGGCAAGGCATAGGTGCCGAACGACTGTACCAGCGGCGCCGCGAGACTGTTGCCGAGCGCAATGGTGGCAACGGCCGCGAGCGCCGCGCCCGACGACACGCCGATGATGCCCGGATCGGCGAGGGGATTGCGGAATAGGCCTTGCATCATGGCGCCGCTGACGGCGAGAGCCGCGCCGACAAACGCGCCGAGCAGTGTACGCGGCAAGCGGATATCCAGAAGAACGAGCTGTTCCATGATCCGCTCGTTGTCCGATGCGCCGAACATGTACGCCTGCAGAACGCGGCCGAGCGCGCCGAGCGTAATGCCCGTCGCGCCGAGTGACAGGGACAAGAGAACGGCCGCGATCAGCACCAGCGCAGACGACGCCATGAGCCGATATCCGACACGCTCGCGTCCTTGAGACACCGCGAGTTTCATGGGCGCGTCCAATTACCTGAACTAGTGGCTAAGTTCCGGATAGAGCCTCCGCATGAGATCGAGCGCGGCTGCGGGCGCGCGAGGACCGAACCCGAGCAGATAGAGGCCGTCCATCTCGATGATGCGCTTGTTCTTGACGGCCGGACTCGCGCTCAGGCCTTTGATCGATGCGATCTGCCCTGTGTCGTGATTGCCCGCCCGGCTCATGCTGACAATGGCATCCGGCCGGGCCTCGACCAGCGCCTCATCGGAGATCGGCTTGTAGCCGTTGACGGACGCCGCCGCGTTCTCCGCGCCTGCGAGCCTGAGGATGGCATCGGCACTCGAGTGGCTCCCGCCGACCATGACGCGCCCGTTGACGACATTGAGCACGAAGAGGACACGCGCTGGTTTGTCGATCTGCTTACGCAACTCGCCGAGCTTCGCGAAATCGCCCTCGATACGCTTTGCGAGGTTTTCGCCCGCGGCATCGAGACCAACGGCGTGCGCGACCTGCCGCGTCTTGTTCGCGACGCTGGCCGGACTGAAATCGTCGGCGACTTCGATATACGCGACGGGCGCGGCTTTGAGTGCCTTGACGACCTCAGGCGGCCCGGCGCGGTCCGATGCGATGATCAGATCGCCGTTGACCGAGAGCACGCCTTCTGTCGACAGCGCGCGCATATAGCCGATGTTCTTTTTCTCTTTCAGAGCCTCCGCCGGGAACTGGCTCGTGGCATCGACGGCAATGACGCGATTGTCGGCGCCAATGGCATAAAGGATCTCCGTGATGTCGCCACCGATCGAGATGATCCGTGACGCCGCGGCCCCACTCTTGCTCCCGCCTTGCGCGATGGCAGGCGATGCTGCTGCGAGGCATATGAGTGCGCCGATCACGCGTACGTACGCGGGGGTCTTCGCCAGGAACAAGGGGCGCTCCTTCGATTGGATCTTCGGCAGCGGAGCAGCTCGCACGCTGCCAACGTCTGTCTCCGGGCGCCGGGGGTACCTTTCTGCGGCGCGGGCAGCACGATGTTCACAAACAAAGTGGCAATTCAATAGTTAAGTATACCATGAGAGTATAGATTGTGGCGCCGGGGCCTCTCATGCGGCGCATCGGCGTGGCGAGCGATCGGGTGTCAACCCGCCGCCGGGAGGCCCGGGTCATGGCTGCTCGTCGTGGTTTGAGCTTGCAAGCGCGCCCTTCGCCGGGAACTATATCGATGGCTGGGAACGATGGGGTAGATTGGCCGTCGTGCCCCGTTGCCATCGTCATGGCCAAGAAATGATGCTGCCCGACGTAGGGTGCGCCGGCAGAGGGCCGCGCGGCGGCCTCGATCGAGCGCAATGGGGAGGAGGTACGGTGGCATCCGTCGAGTTGCGGAATCTGACCAAGCGATATGGGACGGCCGCGGTCGTCGACAATGTCTCGCTGACGATCGCCCATGGCAGCCTCGTCTGCCTGCTCGGCCCGTCCGGATGCGGCAAGACCACCACGTTGCGGCTGATCGCAGGTTTCGTCGAACCGACCGAAGGCGAAATCCGCGTCGGCGATCGCTCGGTCTCGAGTCCGCAGCGCACGCTGCCGCCCGAACGGCGCAACATGTCCATGATCTTCCAGAGCTATGCGCTTTGGCCGCACATGACGGTCGCCGAGAACATCACCTACGGCCTCAAGCTCCGCAAGACCGATGCGGCAACGACTAGGCAGAAGCTCGACGCTATCCTGACGACCACGCGATTGGCCCCGCTCGCGGACCGATATCCAGGCGAGCTGTCTGGTGGCCAGCAGCAGCGGGTGGCGCTGGCGCGTGCCTTGATCGTCGAGCCGGAAACACTGCTGCTCGACGAGCCGCTCTCCAATCTCGACGCCAATCTGCGCGAGGAAATGCGCTTCGAGATCCGCCGGCTGCATGACGAGTACCGCTATACCACCGTGTACGTAACGCACGATCAATCGGAGGCGATGACGACGGCCGACGTCATCTGCGTGATGAATGCCGGCAGGATCGAGCAGGCGGGCTCGCCTGAGGACATCTACGAGCGGCCCAATTCGGAGTTCGTGGCGCGCTTCATCGGGATGAGCAATGTCGTGCGTGGCAAGACCCTCGCGGAGGGACGCGTGGATTTCTCGGGCGTACCGCTCCGCGTCAGCAACGCCCTCGCACGCAAGAGTGGTGAGACCGCCGTCTCCATCCGACAGCACAGCATCCGTCTGATGGCGCAGGAGCCCGAAGAGAAGGACAATGTAGTGCCGGCAACGGTCCTGCGGCAGGTATTCCTCGGTTCGAGCCGCGACTATCTGGTCGAGGTGGCCGACGGTACGCAGCTCCGCGTCGTGACGCCGTCGGGAGATTCCGTCCCGCCGGGTGCGAGGGTCTGGCTGCATCTGCCGCACGACTGCTGCCGAGCGCTCGCCTCGTGATGGTACGAACGATGAGGAGACTGATCACGCGTGACTGCCGGATGAACCGCACGAGCGGCATCCCGATTCGAGAGAGGAAACGGCCATGGCACGGACTTTTGACAGACGTGATGTGCTCAAGGGCGCGGGTGCGCTGGCGGCGAGCGTAGCCGCGACACCGCTGAGCGCGCAGGCACCGCCCCCGACCGCAGTTACGGACGCGCTGATCGAGGCGGCTCGCAAGGAAGGCAAGGTCGTCTACTACACCTCCATCGACCTGCCGATGGCACAGCGGATCGGCAAGGCCTTCGAGGCGAAATATCCCGGCATTGCCGTGCGGGTCGAGCGCAGCGGCGCCGAGCGCGTGTTCCAGCGCATCGGACAGGAGTACGGGAGCAATATCCACGCGGTCGATGTGGTGAATTCGTCGGACGCGGCGCACATGATCGTCTGGAAGCGCGACGGTCTGCTCGCGCCCTACATACCCGAGGACGTTGCTAAACTCTATCCCGAAGAGCATCGCGACCAGGACGGTATGTTCGCGAGCTTCCGCGCCACGCTGAGCCCGATGGCCTACAATACCGATCTGGTCAAGGCGGAAGAGGCACCGAAGAGCTTCGCCGATCTCCTCGACCCGAAATGGGCCGGCAAGATCGTCAAAGCGCATCCGTCGTACAGCGGAACGATCATGACCGCGACGTTTCAGATCGCGCGTGACATCGGCTGGGACTATTTCGAGAAGCTTGCGAAGCAGCGCGTCATGCAGGTGCAGTCGGCGACCGATCCGCCGAAGAAGCTCGGTATCGGCGAGCGCGCTGTGATGGCCGATGGCAGCGAGTATGTCCTCTTCCAGCTCATGGAGAAGGGCCAGCCCGTCGCACCGATCTATGCAACCGAGGGCACGCCGCTGGTGATCGGGCCCAACGCCGTGTTCAAGGCGGCGCCGAATCCCAACGCAGCGCGCTTGTTCCAGTCGTTCTGCTTCAGCCTCGAATGCCAGCAGCTCATCGTCGATTTCGGCGGCCTGCGCTCGTTTCATCCCCAGGTCAAGGAGAAGGCCGGCCACAAGCCGCTCAAGGACATCAAGCTCATGAAGGAAGACGCCGCCGGCGTCGAGAAGCAGAGCGACGAAATCAAGAAGCGCTACGCCCAGCTATTCAAGGTGTGAGGATGCGACCATGACGAAGAAGCTTGCACGCCGGGACATTCTCAAGGGTACGGCTGCCGTTGCTGCCGCGGGACTGGGCGGCGCTGTCTTTGCGGCCCCGGCTCGTGCGCAGGCGCCGGCCGCGTCGGCAATCACGCCGGAGCTGATCGCCGCGGCGAAGAAGGAAGGCAAAGTCGTCTTCTATACGGCCATGGATCTGACGTTGGCTCAGCGCCTCGGGCGCGAGTTCGAGCAGCGCTTTCCGGGCATTTCGGCGCGCGTCGAACGCTCGGGCGCCGAGCGCGTGTTCACGCGCATTGCTCAGGAGTATGCGAGCAACATCTACGCCGTGGATCTCGCCAACACGTCCGATCTCGCGCATGTGAGCCACTGGAAGCGCGACGGCCTCATTACGCCGTATCTGCCCGAGGAGGTGGCGCAGCACTATCCCAAGCAGTACTACGATCCGAACGGCTTCTTCATCGTCACCCGCGTACTGGTCTCGCCGATCGGCTACAACACGAACATGGTGAAGCCGGAGGAGGCACCGAAGAGCTTCGCCGATCTGCTCGATCCGAAGTGGGCCGGCAAGATGGTGAAGGCGCATCCCGCCTACAGCGGCACCATCATGAACTCGACCTTCCAGACGGCCCGCGATCTCGGCTGGGAATACTTCGAGAAGCTCGCCAAGCAACGGGTCATGCAGGTGCAGTCGGCGACGGATACGCCGAAGAAGATTGCGCTCGGCGAGCGTGCCATCATGGTCGACGGCGCTGGCTACCTGATCATCCAGTACAAGGAAAGAGGCGATCCGGTCGACATCGTCTACCCGGAAGAGGGGACGCCGCTCGCGACGAGCCCCAGTGTCCTGTTCAAAGGCGCGCCGAACCCGAATGCCGGCCGGCTGTTCCAGAACTGGATGCATTCGCGCGAGGCACAACAGGTCATCGTGAATTTCGCCCGCCAGTATTCTCCGCACAGCCAGACTGTCGAGAAGCCCGGTGTTCGCCGGCTCGCCGACATCAAGCTGATGAAGGAGGATGCCGAGGCGATCGAGAAGAACGCCGAGGATATCAAGAAGCGTTACTCGGCGCTGTTCAAGGTCTAGGGGGATCGTCGGCGGCAAGCTGGCGATCGCGCACACGAACAATGAGCAGGTGCATCGCATCATGACCATTGCACTGCCGGGGCAGAAAGCGGGCCGGCAAACCTTCAAGGTCGATCTGTCTGTCCCGCTGCTGCTCACGTTTGCGGTGCTGCTGTGCGTCCTCATCATCCTGCCGATCTCGTGGCTGGCGATCTACAGCGTCACGAGCGTCGATCCGGCAACGAAGGCGCGCTTTTTTACGCTGGCGCACTTCCGCACGCTGCTGAGTGATCCCGATCTCGTGCAGCCCTTGATCACGACGATGATCGTGGCTGTCAGCTCGAGTGTCGCCTGTTGTCTCGTCGCCGCGCCGATGGGATGGCTCGTCGCGCGCACCGACTTGCCGATGACGCGAACCATTCGCGCACTCGTCACGGCCTCGTTCGTGACGCCGCCGTTTCTCGGCGCGATCGCCTGGGAGATCCTCGCGGCGCCGAATAGCGGCCTGCTCAACAAGTTCTATCGCTTCGTCACCGGCGCGGAGATGGATGCCTATCTGTTCAACATCTATTCCATGCCCGGTCTGATCTTCGTCATTGCCTGCTACACATTTCCCTATGTCTTCGTGCTTGTGGCCAATGCGCTCGACCGCATTCCGGGCGATCTCGAGGACGCCTCGTCGATCCTCGGCGGCGGCGCCTGGACGACGGCGCGGCGCGTGACGATCCCGCTGGTGCTGCCCGCACTGCTGGCAGGTGCGCTGGTCGCGTTCCTGCAGGCGATGATCCTCTTCGGCTCGCCGGCGATCCTGGCGCTGCCGGCCGGCTTCCACACCATGACCACAAAAATCTGGAGCCTGTTCCAGTATCCGCCGAAGCCCGAGCTCGCCGCTGCAGCCGCGCTGCCGCTCCTGTTCCTCACCGTGATACTCCTGCGCGGCCAGCAGATGATCCTCGGCCGCAAGGGCTACTCGATCGTCGGCGGCAAGTCGGGCCAGCCGCGGTTGATCCGCCTCGGCTGGTTCGCCGTGCCGGCGATGACGTTTGTCGTGATCGTCCTGATGCTGCCGGTGTTCCTGCCCTACTTCGCGCTGGTGAACGCCGCCTTTTCACCGATTGCGACGACGCTGTTGACGCCCGCGACCTTCACCATGAAGAATTTCCACTTCACGTTCTTCGAGCTGTCGACGACGCATCTCGCGCTCAAGAATACGTTCATTCTCGGCGCCGCGGCGGCGACGATCGGCACGGTGCTCGCGCTCGTCATCAGCTACGCGACTGCCCGCAAAGCGATCACGGGTTATCGCGTTCTCGGCTTCCTGGCCACCGCGCCGCTCGCCATTCCCGGCATCGTGCTCGGCGTCGGGCTGTTCCTTGCCTACACGCGACCGCCGTTCGTGCTCTATGGCACATTGTGGGTGCTCCTGCTGGCGTACATCACCATCGAGCTGCCCGCCGCATATCAGCAACTTCAGTCGGCGTTTCGCGCGGTCCATCCCGAGCTCGAGGACGCGAGCCGGATTCTCGGCGCGACGCGGCTGCGTTCGCTGGTCGACGTCACGGCGCCGCTGCTGCGCACGAGCGTGCTCGCGACCTGGTGCTTCATTTTCGTCTCGACGATCCGTGAGCTTTCAGCGGCGATCATGCTCTTCACATCGGAGACCAAAGTCGTTTCCGTCCTGATCTTCGACCTGAAGGAAAGCGGCGATCTCGGCGCCATCGCGATCCTCGGCTTATCGATGCTGGTGCTCACCTTCGTCGTTATCATCTTCGTCAACCGCATCCCCGGATTCGGCAGCAGCGGCCTGCGCAATACGTGACGACGCAGCCGGATCCGGCTGTGGGGCGGCGCGCTTGTGGGCGCCTGGTCGGCACGCCTGCCTGCTTTCAGGTCATCTCAGAATTATCCGGCCGCTTCAGTCCGTAGTGGTCCCGTAGCGTGCGCCCTTCGTACTCGGCGCGGAACCGCCCTCTGCGCTTCAGTATCGGGACGACCTCCTGCGTGAACGCGTCCAGCATCCACGGCAGCACCGGGGGCATCACGTTGAAGCCGTCGGCGGCACCGCTGTCGATCCAGTCTTCCATGACGTCCGCTACCTGCTCGGGTGTCCCCGCGATGACGAAATGGCCGCGCGCACCAGCCAGCTTGGCCAGCAATTGCCGCATGGTGAGCTGTTCCCGGCGCACCGCGCCGACAATCAGCTCGGTGCGTCCGCGCGAGCTCTGGTTCTCCGCGGGATCCGGGAAATCCTCCGGGCGCAACACCTGATCGAGCTTGATGCCGGAGAAATCATACCCATCGAACCGATCGGATAGGCGGGTCAGGCCAATCTTCGTGTCGGCCAGCTCGTTGAGTTCCTGCTGCAGTCGATTGGCTTCGGTTTCAGTGCCGGCGATCATGGCGCTGATCCCCGGAAGCACGAGGAGCTGATCTACCGCGCGCCCCGCGTCCACGACGCGAGACTTGAGGTCGCGATAGAATTCCTGAGCCGTACCTTTCTGAATATGTGCGGTGAATACCGCCTCGGCATGGCGTGCCGCAAATGCCTTGCCGGTATCGGAGGAGCCGGCCTGTACCAGCACCGGCCAGCCTTGCGGACTTCGCGGCAGATTGAGCGGTCCAGCCACTTCGAAGTTTTGGCCTTTGTGATCGATCACCTTGACGTGATGCTTGTTGATGAAGACGCCACCCTCACGGTCATCGACGACGGCATCGTCGCGCCAGCTGTTCCAGAGCTCCTTCGTGACTTTTACAAACTCCTCGCCGACGTCGTAGCGTTCCGCGTGCGAAAGCCGCCCGCCGCCGCCATAGTTTCGACTGCCGGCATTGCTGAATGACGTCACGATGTTCCAGCCGGCACGCCCCTGGCTGATGTGGTCGAGCGAACAGAACTGGCGCGCAAGATTGAACGGCTCGGTATGCGTGGTGGATGCAGTCCCGATGAGGCCGATGCGGCTGGTCGCATGGGCGACGGCGCTCAGTGTTGTGAGCGGCTCGAGCCAGATGCGCGCCGAGATATCGACATCCGGCGGCAGGTTCAGCACATCCGCCAGGAAGATCGAATCGAAATGGGCCGCTTCCGCCTTTTTCGCGCACTCGATGTAGTGCTCGATGTCCATCAGTGACCGCTTCGACGCGCGTGGATGGCGCCAAGCGGCCTCGTGATGACCGCGGCCGTAGATGAAGAGATTGAGATGAAGCTGCTTTTTCTTCATCGGAGGCTCCCAGTTAGCTCAAGGACAATTGCGTTCATGGCGGGCTTGGACCACGCGCCATGCTCATCGATCCGCACACCAGCAAGTGCCATTACTGCTGCATCCCCCATCGGACGATCGTCCGCTGCTCCAGCCGGCGGAAGATCACGTACTCGACGAAGAGGCCAATCAGAATGACGGCCAGCAGGCCGGCAAAGACGCCGGGAATATCCAGGTCGTTCTTACGTTCGAAGACGAACCAGCCAAGTCCGCCGGCGCCCGAACTCGCTCCGAAAACAAGTTCTGCGGCGATGAGCGTGCGCCACGCGAAGGCCCAGCCGATCTTAAGGCCAGCGAGAATGCTGGGCAGCGCGGCGGGGATCAGGATCTTCACGACGAGGCGGAGGCTCGAAAGCCCGTAGTTGCGGCCGACCATGCGCAGCGTGTTCGATACCGCCAGGAAGCCTGCGTGCGTGTTCAGCGCCACCGGCCATAGCACAGAGTGGATCAGGACAAAGATCAAGCTTTGATTGCCGAGACCGAACCACAGTAGCGCGAGCGGCAACAACGCGATTGCCGGCAGCGGGTTGAACATCGACGTGAGGATCTCGAGGAGGTCCCTGCCGATGCGAGTGTTCATCGCCAGCACCGTCAGAGTCGCCGCAAGGACAAGCCCGATGAGATAGCCGCGTGCGAGCACGCTGATCGACATCCAGACTTTCCCGAGAAGGCCTAGTGTCGTGATGTTCGTCCACAAGGCCGCGATCGTCTCGCTGAAGGTCGGGAACAGAAGGGAATTGTTGAGGTTGAGCGCGTAGGCCTGCCAGACGCACGCCAAAATAATGAGCAGGACGGCCTTTCGCAGCGGCTCGATCCGATAAGCGCGCTCCCAGATCGACAGCGACTTCTCGACAGTGCCGTAGTCGCCGTCGTCGGTGACCTCACGAATGTACGCCGGGCGCTTGGCAGCCGTATCAGCCATGATCGTCGTCCTCGGGATCCGGTTGATCGGCGAAGAGGAGATCGTGGATTGCGACGGAGAGCCTCTTTCCCGTCAGAGGCTCGATCTCATCCTTGCCGTTGCTATTGAACTCGGCGCGCACACGTCCCGGATGAGGCGACAGCAGTAGGATGCGCGAGCTCAGCAGCACAGCCTCCTCTATCGAGTGCGTGACGAACATCATGGTGAAGCGTGTGTCGTCCCAGAGCTGCAGGAGTTCGTCCTGCATCCTTCGCCTGGTCAGCGCATCGAGTGCCGCGAAAGGTTCATCCATCAGCAGGATCTCAGGTTCCATGGCCATGGCGCGGGCGATCGCGACGCGCTGCTTCATGCCCCCCGAGAGCGTGTGGGGATAAGAGTCGGCGAATTTTGTGAGCTTCACTTTCTCGATGTAGTGCATCGCCCGGTCGTCGGCCGCCTTGCCCGAGGCGCGCCCGCTTTCCGTCAACGCGAACGTGACGTTTTGGCGAACCGACTTCCAGGGAAGAAGCTGGTCGAACTCCTGGAACACCATGATCCGATCTGGTCCGGGCTTTCGGATCAGCTCTCCCTTGAGACGGATTTCCCCTTCCGCGGGCGCGATGTATCCGCCCACGGCCTTGAGAAGGGTCGACTTCCCGCAGCCGGAAGGCCCCAGAACCACAAAGCGATCCGACGCGTGGACATCGAAATCCACGCGGTAGGTCGCAACCACAAGATGGTCTGGGGTCTTGTACTGCAAGGTGACGCCGCGCCCGGCGAGGACAGCCTCTGCGCCCGTGGTTACATCGCTCTCATGCGCCCGAGGCTGACCGCTGCCGTCCCGCACTTCAGCAGCAGCCGTCCTCGCCTTGGCGTCACCCACCAGCATCGTCAGCTACCGCTCAGGCCATGCGAGAAGGAGAAGAAGTAGTCCTTCCACGAGGCTGGCTTGTTCTTGATGCGGCCGATGGAATGCAAGAATTCGGCGGCGGGCATCGTCGCACTCGGCTCGAGACGGAACTGGATCTTTGGGTTCTCGAGCATTGCGACGAGATCTTGAACCGTCGTTTTTTCTTTGGTTGTGCTCAGGTAGATCTCGGCGGCGCGCTTCTTGTCAGACCGCACGAGATCCATTGCCTGTCCCATCGCCTTGATGACGGTCTGACACGTCTTCGGATTGTCGTCGCAGAAGCTCTGAGCCGCATAGAGGAGGATGAGCGTGGCAGGGCCGCCGTAGACCTCATAGCTGTCGAGCACCGCATGGATGCCGGGCGTCTTCAACTGGATGAAGTCAAACGGGGCGGCGGTGAAATGGGAGTTGATCTGACCCGCGCCCGACAGCATGGCCGTCGTCGCATCGGGATGAGGCAGCGACATCGTGAAACGGTCCAGGCGCTCGAACTCTTTCGGCCCCCACTTCTTCGCCGCTGCCATCTGCAGCGTCACCGCCTGCATTGACGTCTTGACGGCCGGAAGCGCGATCTTGTCCTGCTCGGTGAAATCTTCGATTGATTTGATCTTGGGATTACGGGTGGTGAGCGTCATGGGGACGTCGCTCACCGCGGCGAGCGCTTTCACGTCGCCCTTGCCGCCCTTGCTTCGGTCCCAGAGCACAAGGAGCGGGCCGACGCCCCCGGCGGAGAGGTCCACGGCTTTCGCTAGCAGAGCATCGTTGACCGAAGCGCCGCCGGACAGGCGCGCCCAGGTTATCTTGAGATCCTTTCGGCCGTCAGCCGCAGCGGCCTTCTCGATCAAATGCTCATGTTCCATGATCACGAGAGGCAGATAGTGAATGCCGAACTGTCGCACGATGCGTAGTTCGGAAACTTCAGCTCGTGCGGGCCCAGTCACCGCGGCGGCGACAAGGCAGGCCAACCCGATCGCCAGCGATCCACGGCAAGCGCCAACACTCAGACTTTCTCTTATTGGCATTGTTTCCTCCTGACTGTGTTTACGAGAGGCCCGTTTTCCGGGCGCTTTGATATGCGATAGCACTGTGGCGACTACGCTGGATGGTTGAGCGCGTTCGTCAGGGCCGACTTGACGATTTTGCCTCCTGCATTGCGCGGAATCTCGCCAACGATCTCGATCTGTCTCGGCTTCTTGAAATCCGCAAGTTGCTGCTTACAGTGCGACTGCACCTCCTCGAGCGTCAGCCGCGTCTCGTCGTTAAGGGCGATGAATGCCTTTACCACCTGCCCCCATGTCTCGTCCGTCATTCCCACCACCGCGCAGTCGCGGATCTTGGGATGCTCCATCAGGACGCTCTCTATTTCCGGCGGATAGATGTTCATGCCGCCGCTGATGATCATCTCTTGCACTCGACCGACGAGATGGAGATAGCCCTCCTCGTCGAGATAGCCGAGGTCGCCCGTGCGGTACCATCGACCGGAGAAGGCAGCGGCTGTTGCCTCCGGCGCATCGAGGTAGCGGCTCATCGTCGATGGATTGAGGCTCCAGACCTCGCCGACTTGGCGTGATGGCAGCGCCTCGCCGGACGGGCCTGCAATTTTGATCTTCACATTCGGGAACGGCTTGCCGACTGAGCGTGCCTTGCGCACCTGATCGCGCGGGTGCAGCACCGTCATGCTGTTGGATTCGGTGGCGCCGTAGAAATCAAAGAGTTGCGGCGAGAGCCGTCTTAGAACTGCTCTCTTTGTTGCCTGCGACAAGGGCGCGCCGCACGTTAGGAGCCGACGCAGGCTCGATAGATCGTATTCTGCGCGACTGTCATCGAGCTCAGTCAGAAGCATCGCAAGCATCGTCGGCACCGCCAGCGCCGACGTGATCTTCTCTTCCGAAACGAGACGAAGGAAGTTATGCGCATCGAAACGCGGCATGAGACGCACGCGTGCGCCGGCCTCGAGGTGCATCAGCGCCAGTGTCAAGCCTGCCGAGTGCACGAGCGGCATGGCACTGAGATAGAGATCGTCACGTGTCAGGCCGAACTCGACGATGCCGTTCGATATCCAGGTCATGCGCGCAAGGTGCGTCGCCAGAGCACCTTTCGGTTCTCCGGTGGTGCCGGACGTGAACATCAGGCTGAAGAAATCCGCTGGCTCTGCTGAGAGAGGCACATCGGCCGCCGACGATCGTTCCTCGGGCGTGTCGACCTCGACGATGATCTCATCGGGGCAAAGCTGCAGAAGCGCGGGATCGGCGAACGCAGGATGGCGATTGCCGTTGACGAGCACGGCCCGGGGCTTGGCGACGCGCACGAGCCTCGCCAGCTCAGGCGCTGTGAAGCGCGGATTGAGCGGGCAGAACACGGCGCCGGCACGCGCAGCGGCAAGTACGACCACAATGCAATCGCAGCCGTTCGGCAACACTGCAGAGACGACATCCCCGCGGCGTGTTCCTTTGTGGATCAGACGCGCCGCGAGGTGATCCACGCGCTCATGCAGCTGCCGATAGGTAAGTGCCGCCGATCCATCTTCCAACGCGATGGCATCCGGCGACACACGGGACCAATGGCGGCCGATCTCACCCACAACGGTGCTCGCGGCCCCCGCTTGCATCTCAGGGCGCTCCACGCCGCTTGGCTGAACGAACGCCGGGCTGGTAGCCGAGCCCTTCGGAGATAGCAGCAGCGGCATTGATGACGAACGGTGTGCACCGCTCGATGAGCTTTCGATCCATGCGGAATATAGGAATGGCGACGCCACAAGACGCGACCACTTCTCCGCTGTGGTCGCGTATGGGGGCGGCGATCCCGCCCATCTCGACGTGGTTCTCGCCCTTTGTGATGGCAACGCCCTTGCGCGCCACATCATCCAAGACAGCGCGAACGCGTTTTGGATCGACGATGCTGAGGGGAGTTACCGGCTTGAGTGGTCGCGCAAGGACTTTTTCGGTCATGTCCTTCCGGAACGCGATGATCGCCCTGCCGGTCGCAGTCAGATGTGACGGGTTGAGCTTTCCAAGCTGCGTCTGCACGCGGATCGACCGCGCGCTCTCGACCTTCGCGACATAGATCACGTCTCCCGAAGGATCGAGCATCGAGAGATGCACGGTCTCATCGGCGGCCGTCATGAGGCGCTCAAGATGCGGACGCGACAATGTCACCAGATCGAAATCCGCCAGGGCGGCCATGCCGATCCGCCACATCTTCAACGTCAGTCGGTAGTGTGCGGTGCTCGGATCCTGTTCGACAAAGCCGATGCCAATCAATGTCGCCAGACCGCGGTGCACGCTGCTTTTCGGCCTGCCGACCTTAGCTGCGAGCGCCGAGAGCGACATCTGGCCCTGGTGCTCTCCGAAAACCTCGAGGAGTTCGAATGTTCCTGCGGCTGACGCAATGAATCGGTTTCTGTCGACTGCCATCGCCCACAATTCTGCAGTGTAGAACATTCTGAAAGTATCATGCTGTCCCTTGGCACAAGGGTCAAGGAGAATACGGAAACCTACCGTTCTGCACTGTAGAACGAATATGCAATTGAGGTCCGGCTGCGATTGCTGGCGTGAGCTTGTCGGCCTATCGAAGTTTTCGGAGCTGATCCGGCCGAGGCTGTCGCTAGTGATTGCGTTAGCCTCGGATGCTTGCGAAGCTATCGTTTGGTGAAGGCGGGGCGTCTGCGGCTCGGCTGTGAAGGGAAGGAAGAGAGCCCCGGTTGGCCGAGCTGGAGTTACTGGACGAGGAGTGGGCAATGGAAATCGAGAATCTGGACGCCATGCTGCAGAAGGCGTTCGACGCCAGCACGAAGATCTATCAGGAACGGGGCTTTCAGCGGCGCATTGGCTTCGGCAAAAAGCCCGCGATCGTCAGCGTCGACCTCGCCAATGCATGGACGCGGCCCGGCAATCCCTTCACCTGCGACATGACGAAGATGGACAATGAAATCATACCTGGCATGCAGCGCCTGCTCGAAGCATGTCGCAAGAACGGGCACGTCGTTGTCCACGTGACGACGGCTTACCAGAACAACGACCCTAATGATCCTCATACTGACATGGGGATGTGGCACCACAAAATCCCGATCGAAGCCGTCAGCCTCGCGGATGAGGACCTGTGGGCCATCGATAGCCGTATCGCACCGGTGAAAGGTGAATGGGTGATGATGAAGAAGAGGGCGAGCGCCTTCAGCGGCACGCCTTTGGCCGGCTATTTGCGCTCGTGCGGGGTGGACACGATCCTGGTGACTGGTGTGACTGCGACGGCCTGCGTGCGAACGACGATCTGCGATGGATTGGCGGACGGCTTCCGCACGATAGCCGTGCGGGAGTGCATCGGCGATCGTGTGCCTGGGGCGGTCGCTTGGAACCTCTACGACATCGATGCCAAGTTCGCCGACGTCGAGACGGTTGATACTTGTGTCAACTATCTCAACAATGTCGAAGGCTTCAACGAGCGTCGAGCTTAGCGCGGTGTGGACGGCAGGGCTGATAGGACTTGATGCTGACACCGAACGTGATTTAACGGCCCTTGATGGCATGGGGAGATTGGGATGAAGAGCAAGACTAAACTGACAGCTTGGTTGGCAGGTGCTGCCCTCGCAGCACTCGGCGCAACGTGGGGAGCCGCCCAGGCGGCCGATGATGAGGTGGCCGTCCTCGGGCTCTGGCCGTTCAGCGGTCCTTACGCCGATGTTGGCCCGCTCCTCGACCTCGGCGCCAAGGTTGCGCTCGATGAGGCCGGCTACAAAGCCGGCGGGAAGAAGGTCAATTACATCACGCGCGATAGCGAGACCAAAGCCGGCACCGCGACCCGCCGCGCCCAGGAGGCGATCGACGGCGACAAGGTGAAGTTCATGGTTGGCCCGTGGTCATCGGGAGTCGGGCTTGCGGTCACCGAGATCGCACGCAAGAACAAGGTCATGTACGTCTTCAGCGGCGGCACGGAGGATCTCTCCGGAAAGCGCTGCCACCGTTACGCCTTCCAGTGGGCTGCGCCAGCCTACACGGCCGTCGACGCGAACCTCAAAGCCTTCAAGAAGACGTTTCCAGAAGCCAAATCGCTCTATCTCCTAGTCGCGGACTATGCGTTCGGTTGGTCACTGCAGAAGTATGCGGAGCTGCTGGCGCCGAAGTACGGTCTGACGATCGCCGGCGCCGACCGTCATCCGCTCGGCCACCGGGAATTCTCCTCCTACATCACCAAGGCAGTCGCAGCGAACCCCGACGCGATCTTCATGGTCAACTTCGGTATCGACGCCGTCACGGCGCTCCGCCAGATCCATGGCTTCGGCTTCACCCCTAAGAAACCCGTGATCATGTCGTGGTCGTCCGGCGTCGAAGAGTTGGTCCAGCTCGATCCGGAGATGCGCAACAACCTCCTCGTCGGCACGAACTACTACTGGACGCTGGATACGCCCGAAAACAAGGCGTTCGTGGAAGCGTTCAAGAAGAAGAACAATGGCGTGCCACCTGGCTACGCTCCGGCGGCCGGCTACGCCATGATGAAGACGACGCTCATGGCGATGGACGCGGCGAAGAGCACTGATCCCGCAAAGGCGGTCGAGGCTATTGAGACGTTCAAGGGTCGGACGTTCCTGGGCGACACGTCCATCAATCCCAAGACGCATCAGATCGAGCGGCCGTACTTCGTCTTGAGAACCAAGCCGAAAGCCGAAATGAAGGGTGAGTACGATTTTGGCACCGTGATCGAGCAGAGCACGGTGATGCAGCCCGTCGATCTCAACGAGTGCAAAGACATCGGGCCTCTCTAACGAGGACCAGGTGATACGGCGATTGTCGACGCGTTCGGCGGTCGCCGTATTTCATTGAGCCAGTCGCGCGTCGGCGCCTCGTCCTGCGACCGCCGTCGCGCTCCCCACCAGCAGGGATCCGATGGGAATTCTCATAGCGAGCCAGATCCTGAACGGTCTGGCGACAGGCATGCTTTATGCACTGGTCGGCGTCGGTCTGACGCTTGTACTCGGCATGCTCAACATTCCGAATTTCGCACACGGGGTGCTCTATGCGTTCGGCGCATACTTCACCTACACGATCGTACAGCTGACCGGCTCATTCTATCTGGCAGTGCTTGTCGGGCCACTGTTTGTCGTGCTCATCGGCTTTGTGCTCGAGAGTCAGGGCATCCGACGGCTCTACTCTGCGCACCACGATTACCAGCTGCTGTTCCTCTTTGCCGTCGCCCTTATCCTTCAGGAGGCAATCATCCTGATCTGGGGACCGGTAGGTTTCTCGGTTTTGCCACCCAAGGCCCTGTCCGGCATCGTCGACCTCGGCTTCGTCATCTATCCGGCATACCGCCTTGCCCTCATCGTGGTGACGACACTCATCACGATCGCGCTGTGGCTCTTTCTTACGCGGACGAGCATCGGCGCCATCGTGCGGGCCGGCATGGAAAACCGCGAGATGATCGCGGTGCTCGGCACCGACATCAATCGCGTCTTCATGTGGACCTTCGGGCTCGGTGCCTATCTTGCTGGACTGGCGGGGGCGCTCGCCTCTCCGATCATCGGGCTCACACCATCGATGGGCGGCGATATGCTGCCGATCAGCTTCGTCATCGTCGTGATCGCAGGGCTTGGATCGATCCTCGGCGCGATTGCTTCGGGTGTTCTCATCGGCATAGCCCAGAGCCTGACGTCCATCTGGTGGCCGGAGGCATCGAATGCTGTGATCTATGTGCTGATGGGCCTGATGATCGTGCTACGCCCCCAGGGCTTGTTTGGAACACGGTGACATGAATAGGCTCTTCAATCTCCCCACTTTGATCACCATCGTCGCGATGATCATCCTGCTGCCGATCGTTCAGCGCCCCGTCGTCGCCGCCGAAGTCTTGACCTTGGGTATCGCCGCGCTCGCATTGAACCTGCTCCTCGGCTACACGGGATTGCTCTCTTTCGGGCACGCGATGTTCTTCGGCATCGGCGCCTACTGCACCGGCATCCTGGCGGTCAAATACGACTTCTCGGCATTCACCGCGATTCCGATTGCCGTGGTGGTAACCGCAGTCGTGTCGTGGCTGATCGGCCTCGTATGCGTGCGGCGGTCGGGTCTGTACTTCATCATGATCACGCTCGCCTTCAACCAGATGTTCTATTTCATCGCCTATTCGTGGACGAGCATGACCGGTGGCGAGGACGGCTTGCCGGGTTTGCGGCGACCTTCGCTCATCGCCGATCAGTGGTCGTTCTATATCTTCACTGTGATCGTGTTCCTGATCACGGTCGTGCTCATGAAGCGGTTCGTCGACAGCCCTACCGGCCGCATCCTGCAAGCCATCCGAGACAACCCCGCGCGTGCTGCGGCGACCGGTTATGATGTCGAGCGGTACAAGCTCATCGCCTTCGTCGCGTCCGGCCTCTTCACTGGACTCGCGGGTGCGATCTTTGCCTTCGTCTTCGAGATCGTACCGATCGACAAGATCCACTTGCTGTTCTCCGGCGACATCCTCTTCATGACGTTGATCGGCGGCAGTGCCAGCTTCATCGGGCCGCTGATCGGCGCGGCCTTCTACACCTGGCTGCAGGAGACCGTATCGCTCTACTGGGACCGCTGGCCGATGGTGCTCGGCATCGTCTTTGCTCTCGTCGTTCTGTTTTTCCGCACTGGCATCGTCGGCATGGCCGAGGTGTTCGGACAGAAGGTTTTTGGCAAGCGAGTGGTAAAGACCGCTAGCGCAGAAACGACAGAGGCTCACCGATGAGCGTTGCACTTCAATGCAAAGGCGTCTCGAAGCACTTCGATGGCGTCAAGGCGGTCAGCAACGTGAGCTTCGATGTTCAGCAGGGTGCGCTGCACACCGTGATCGGGCCGAACGGTGCCGGCAAGACGACGCTGTTCAATTGCATCACGAGCGAGTATGCGCCGACGTCGGGCGAAGTGCTTTTCGAGGGAAACCGCATCTCCGGGCGCCGACCGCATGAGCTGCCGGGCTTCGGCGTCTCGCGCTCATTTCAGCGCACCAGCATCTTCGCTAATCTCACCGTGGCACAGAACGTCTGGTTGTCCGCGTTCCGCCAGTTTGCCGGCAACAAGATCGAGATCGTGAGATCGGCTGACTCCCATCCGGAGGTGGCCGAAACGATCACCCGCACGCTGGAAGAAGTTGGCCTCGCGCGGTACGCCGACGCGCCGGCGATCGAGCTGGCGCATGGCGACCAGCGGCTCCTCGATTTCGCGATCGCGTTGGCGCCGAAGCCTCGTCTCTTGCTGCTCGATGAGCCGACCGCCGGCCTTTCGCGCAGCGATACGCAGCGCGTGATGCACCTGATCGAGGGCTTGAAGGGCCGCTATACGATCGTGCTGATCGAGCACAAGATGGATGTGGTCATGCGAATTTCCGATCGCATCACGGTGATGTATTTCGGCGAAGTGCTGGCCGAAGGGACGACGGACGAGATCCGAGCCAATCCGAGGGTCCGTGAAGCCTACTTGGGAAGACGCGCATGAGCCTCAGCGTCGAGAACGTCAATGCCTACTATGGCAATTTTCACGTGCTGCAGGGCGTGTCGCTGCTGGTCGAGCAGGGCACGATCCATGTGCTGCTCGGCCGCAACGGCGCCGGCAAGACGACGACGCTGCGGACGATATTCGGTCTGATGGACAAGTGGACGGGATCGATCTCGCTCGATGGTGTTCAGATCGGTGGCAAGCAACCCCATCTCATCACGCGCGCAGGCCTCGCCTATGTGCCGGAGTATCGTGGCGTTTTCTCCGGCCTCTCCGTCCGCGAGAACCTGGCGGTTGGTGAGTACCCCAACTCGCCATGGCCGATCGAACGCGTGCTCGAGTTGTTTCCGCCATTGAAGAACCTGCTCGGGCGGATGGGTGGCCATCTGTCCGGCGGCGAGCAACAGATGCTCGCGATTGGCCGCGCCCTGATGTCAGGACCAAAGTTCCTGCTGCTGGACGAGCCGTCGCAAGGTTTGGCGCCGGTAATCGTCGACATCGTCGTCGATACGCTGGTGCGCCTCAAGAATGAGAAGATCGGCATCCTGCTCGTCGAGCAGAACGCGGAAATCGCTCTGGAGATCGCCGATAGCGCATCGATCATCGAGCAGGGAGAGATCGTCCACCGCGGAACAGCGCTGGAGACAAGGAACAACCCGCAGATCATGTCGACTTACCTCGCGGTCGGATAGCAGCCGGCAACATCGACGCTGGAGAAGCGGGTGCTCCCTGGCGCTTGCTCTGTGAGGCGAAAGGCCGGTGATAAATCGCGAGATCATGACACCGTGGTCGGGGGACCCGCGACGACAAGGAGACGGTCTTGACTGACGACACATCGACCAGTCGAAAGAAGAGCTACGTCAAGGATCCAGGCCGTGTTGCCGATCTGGCGAACGCGATAGCCTCCGGCGAACTCTCTCCCGTTACCCTCGTCGAGCGCTACCTCGATCGTATCGCTGAGGTGGATGGAGACGTGCAGGCATGGCGGCAGGTCGACCGCGATGGCGCACTCTCGATGGCCAAGACCCGCGAGGCGGAGGCGAAAGCCGGGCGATTAAGGGGCCCGCTTCACGGCATCCCTTTCGGCGTGAAGGACGTCATCGACGTCGAGGGGATGACGACATTATGCAATAGCCGTTCGCTCGCAAATGCGGCGCCGGCAACCGCGGATGCCGACGTCGTACTCGCGCTTCGCGCGGCGGGCGCGATTCCTCTGGGCAAGGTGCACACGACGGAGTTCGCGTTCTTCGATCCCTCTCCGGCGCGCAATCCGCATAATCTGAACCATACGCCGGGCGGTTCCAGCTCTGGATCGGCGGCCGCCGTCGCTGCGGGCACCGTTCCGATCGCAATCGGGACGCAGACCGTCGCGTCTGTGAACAGGCCAGCCGCCTATTGCGGCATCGCCGCCTTCAAGCCAAGCACCGGCAGTGTGCCGGGATACGGCATCTCGCCGCTGGCACCGTCATTCGATACGGCAGGCTTCTACGGCTACACCGTCGAGGATGCCATAACTGTCTACGAGGCCCTGCAGCCGCAGTTTCTCGAGCGTGAGCCCGCTTCGGCTGAAACGGGCCCGATCAGCATCATCTTGCTCGAAGACCCACACTTCGAGGACGCAATAGCTGAAATGCGTGATGCACAAGAACGGCTGGCGAAGGCGGTTGCTGCAGCCGGATACGATGTTGCTCGTCGCAAGTCACCGATATCTATTGCGCGCCTGTTCGAGCTTCAGCGGAGCATGATGCTTTACGAAGCAGGCCGCACGTTGCGCTCACTTTTGGACAAGCCAAGCGGCACGGTTGGTCCGCGTCTCCTCGCCGCCATCGGGCAAGGGCGCGCGATGTCACTTGATCAGTACCTCGCAGCGCGCGAGGAAAGCGGCCGCATGCGTGCCGCGCTGCTCGACGCCATCGGGGATGGTGCTGCGCTATTGCCTGCTGCGCCCGGCGGGGCGCCGGAGGGCCTCGCCTCCACCGGCGATCCACGCTACATCGCGCCGTGGACGGCTGTCGGCGGCCCTATTGTTACGATACCGGCAGGCACGACGCGCGGCGGCTTGCCGATCGGCTGCATCCTCGCTTCCCGTCCCGGCAGTGATGAGCGCATGTGCCGCCGGGCGCGGCGGCTCGCACCGGTATTTCGGGCCGCAATCGCTTAAGCACCTGAGACGGGCGACACATCGATACTGGCAACAAGGAACAATCACTTACGATACGCGCCCAGAAGCAGACGTCATCGACAGGCTCGACCACCGATCGGCGGAGTATCAGGCGCTCGCTGAAAGGCGCGCGTCCCGCAATCCACCTTGCCGCCAACCTGCGCGCCGGGCAAACTGTCCGCCCATGCTCTGGAGGCGAAAATGACCTCAGGACGATCCGGCGAAGCCGTTGCGGATGGCGTCTATACGACCACCTGCTGGGAATGCTCGGCGTACTGCGGAGCGCTCGCCACGGTCAAAGACGGTAAGGTCATCAACTACGCTCCCAATCCCGCTAGCCCGCATTCCGCAGGCGCATTCTGCATCAAGGGCATCCGCGGCGCGCCAGGCCTGACCTACAACCCGAACAGGCTTCTCTACCCGCATCGCCGCGTTGGCGCGCGGGGGGACGGCAAGTGGGCGCGCATCTCATGGGACGAGGCGCTCGACGAAATCGCCGATCGCTTGGCCGAGGTGCGCCGCACATATGGACCCGAGGCCATCGTCGGCGCCACGAGCGGAGCTGCGTTCAGTCGCTCGGTTGTGACGGCCCTGATGCTGCGCTCCATCGGCTCGCCGAACTGGATGATCAATCAGGATCTGTGCGGCGGCTGCCGGGCCGTATCGGCAAAGATCACAGGTCTGCCGATTATCCGCGGGGAGGACATCGACAATACGCGCTGCGCCTTGATCGTGGGCCGCAATGCGCAGATCGCCGATCCCGTCGAGTGGGCGAAGCTGAAAGCCGCGAAGAAGCGGGGCGCCCGTATGATCGTGATCGATCCGAAGCGCACGACGGCCGCGGAGCTTGCCGACATCTGGATGAGCCCGCGTGTCGGCACGGACGCCGCGATCGCGTTGGCGATGATGCACGTGCTGATCAGCGAGGGACTTTATGATCGACAGTTCGTGCACGAGCGGTGCCACGGCTTCGAGGCGCTGGCGGAGCGTGCTGCGCAATTTCCCCCGGCGACCGCCGAGAGCATGAGTGGCGTTGCGGCGGAGCTGATCGTCGAGGCCGCCCTCATGTATGCTGACGGCCCATCGACCTTCGTATCCGGCCATGGGATCGATGCGGCCAGCAACGGCGTGCAGACGTTCCGGGCCTTTCATGCGCTCGCCGCCATCTCCGGAAACATCGACCGGCCTGGCGGAAATCTGCGTCAGCGCACGCCCAGGGGATTTTCCAACTATCTCGAACTGCTCCATCGGCCTGAGCACCGATTGCCCGCCGAAGTCGAGACACGAACGATCGGGGCTGACCGCTTCCCCCTCTGGGCTGGACCGCGCGGCTGGCAGACTGCGTGCCACAACCCGACCGTCATCGAGGCCATGCTGACAGGCGAGCCGCACCCCGTGCGGGCCCTCTATGCCAGCGGCGTGAACATTCTCGTGACGTATCCCGACGCGCGTAGAACTATTGCCGCCTTGCGTTCGCTGGACTTCGTCGCCGTTGCCGCTCACCAGATGACGCCCACGGCAGAGTGGGCTGACATTGTGCTTCCCAAGACGACGGCCCTCGAGGAGGAAGAGGTACATTTCGTACCATCAGGTCCAACGGTCGTCTTTACGCGCGCAGTCGTTCCGCCGCAGGGCGAGGCACGTACGGAGATCGGCATCGCAGCACCTCTTCTCGACCGTCTGGAGGCTCGTCAGGCGGTAACGGCGCGCCTCATGCCGTGGCGCTCTCAGCGTGAACTCAACACGCATCTTCTCGGCGATAGTGGCATTACGATCGAGATGCTGGAGGCCAAGGGCTTTCATCAAGTCTCTGCCGAGCCCGTCCCCACAAGCCGACCGTTTCCTACGGCAACGGGTCGGATCGAACTCTATTCACCTCAACTCGAAGAACTGGGGCTCGATCCGCTGCCGGGCTATGTCCCGCCGGAGCGCGATGGCAAGGCTGCCGAGGTCCGCACGCGCTACCCGCTGGTCGTCGTCACTGGCGACCGCGAAAAGAGCTACCATCATTCGCGCTTCCGCGACCAGCCCTGGGCGCTCAAGGTCTCACCCGATCCACTCCTTCTCATGAACCCGGATACGGCGCGTGCTCAGGGTCTGGACGATGGCGACTGGGTGCGCTTGGAAGTGGCAGAAGTGGCGGGACATTGTCGGCTGAAGCTTAAGCTTTCAGACGCGCAGCAGGCGAATGTCGTGAGTACGGGCATGGGCTGGTGGCGCCCCATGGAAGCGTCGCCCGAGCATGGCGTGCTCGACGTGAACATCAACGCCGCGCTCAGCTACAATGGCCCCTATGATCCCATTTCCGGGTCGGCCGATATCCGTGGACAGCTCTGTCGCGTCGAACGGATCGGCTTCGATTGATAGCCCGGCTGTCAGCGAGTCTGACCTCGCCACTCATATGATCGCGCGCCGAATTCTTGCCGATACCCATTCACTAAGAAGTACAGCGCTGAGAATGGCGATCAGGATCATCGTGACTTGGGGCCAGGCCAAGGTGGCAAGCGACGCATCGAGTTGAAGCCCGATGCCGCCCGCGCCAACGAGCCCGAGAACCGCGGACTCCCGTATATTTATGTCCCAGCGATAGACCGAAATGCCTGCAACCGCCGGCAGTATCTGCGGCACGATACCGTAGTCGATCACTTGCAAGGGTGAGCCGCCGGTTGCGACGATGGCCTCAACCTGGGACTGATCGATCTCCTCGATTGCCTCGTAAAGCAGCTTGCCGATGAAGCCGAGCGATCGAAACATGATGGCAATGGTCCCGGCGAGCGGGCCCGGCCCGATGATGGACACCAGCAGCAGCCCCCAGATGAGGCCGTTGATCGAGCGCGATGCGACGATGACGAGCAGCGCCAGAGGGCGGACGATGTAGAAGCTGGGTGTCGTATTGCGCGCGGCCAGAAAGGCGAGGGGAATGCCGAGCAGCATGGCCAGCAGCGTCCCTATAGTGGCGATGTTGAGCGTCTCCCACATCGGCCACCAGAGCTTCTCGATATAACTCCAGCGTGGCGGGAACATGCGACTGCCGATGTCCGCCGCTTGGCCGGGCGCGGAAAGCACGAACTCCCAGATCGTATCCTTGGTCATCAACCGCCATGCCGCGATCGTGACGGCAGCGAGAGCCAGCCAGCAGAACCAGGCGAGCAATTGCTCGGCACTCGTGCGTCGCGACCATTCAGGCTGGCCGGTGGCGCTGGAGACAGGCATCACTGCACCCAACGGCGAATATGGCTGGACGAGTATTCGCAGGCCAGAACGACCAGAATGATGAGGATCAGGATCGCCGAGGCGACGTCATACTCGTACCGGCTGATGGCGGTATTGAGGGTTGCTCCGATGCCGCCGGC
This sequence comes from Hyphomicrobiaceae bacterium, assembly GCA_035565975.1. Taxonomy (GTDB): domain Bacteria; phylum Pseudomonadota; class Alphaproteobacteria; order Rhizobiales; family Hyphomicrobiaceae. The sequence continues at coordinate 23,109 of DATMRT010000045.1, read as the reverse complement.
GCCGACGATTCCCACGACCGCGGACTCGCGGAAGTTGATGTCGAAGCGGTAGAGTGACAGGCCGATCAGCCGCGGCAGAACCTGGGGCGCTACGCCGAAATTCAACACCTGCATCCACGATGCTCCCGTGGCGCGAATAGCCTCGACCTGTCCCGCATCGATGTCCTCGATATCCTCGGCGAGGAGCTTGCCCAGAAATCCGATCGTCGCAAAGGTGATGGTCAGGAATCCAGCGAACGTGCCGAAACCGAACATTGCCACGAAGAAGATGGCGTACAGAATCTCCTGGAACGAGCGGGCGACGGCCACGATGGAGCGGCAGAGATAGTAGACGGGCCGGGGTGAAATGTTGCGCGCTGCACCGACACCCACCGGAACGGACAGAGCAATTCCCGCCACCGTGGCGCAGATGGTCATGGCGATGCTTTCACGCAGGCCGATGATGATGTCCTCGCTGCGCGACGTGAAATTGGGATGCAGGAATCCCTCGACAAAGCGCCAGCCGCGCACGACCCCCTCCGACAGGCGCACCCAGTTGACCTGCATGGACCCGAACGCCAGGGCAAGATAGATCAGGGCGGCCGCATAGAGACCCCAGCGTAGCCAAGCGCTCTCGATGAACGGCTGGCGTCGCCAATGGCGGACCTTGCTCGCCGCGACAGTCATACGCCAGCCTCGAGCGAGCTGGTCGTGATCACCCTTGCCTGCGCGAGTGCAGCGTCGTCCGCGTCCTCCTTGTGCTTGGCCGAGAGCGCGGCCCAGTCCTCCTCACCGTAGATGGCAGCCAGCGTGGATTGATCGAGACCGCCAGGCGGACCGTCGTAGACGACGCGGCCCGCCTGCAATCCGATGATGCGGTCCACGAACATCACGGCCAAAGCCACGTCATGGATATTGATGATGGCGGCGAGTTTTCTCTCCGCGCAGATCTCGCAGATGAGCCGCATGATCTGGCGCGAGGTCTTGGGATCAAGACTTGCCGTCGGCTCGTCGACCAGCAAGAGCTCGGGATCCTGCTCGAGGGCGCGGGCAATGCCGACGCGCTGGCGCTGGCCGCCGGACAGCGCGTCGGCGCGCTTGTCGACATGGTCGCTCAAACCGACGCGATCGAGCAGACGAAACGCCTTCTCGACATCGGCGGCGGGGAAGCGACGCAGGAACGAGCGCCAGAACGGCACGTAGCCAAGGCGACCCGACAGGACGTTCTCCATCACGGACAGACGCTCAATAAGCGCGAACTCCTGAAAGATCATCCCGATGCGTCGGCGCATGGCCCTGAGACGCGCGCCCGTCAGGTCCGTTACGACCACATCGTTGAGGCGGACAGTGCCGGAGGTGGGGTCCACCAGCCTGTTGATGCAGCGAATGAGCGTCGACTTGCCGGCGCCCGAAGGACCGATGAGTCCAACGACCTGCCCTCCCGGCACCTCGAAGGAAATGCCCTTGAGGGCTTCGTCGCCGGTGCGGTAGCGCTTGACGAGATTGTCGATGCGAAGCACGCGCGTACCCTACTTACAGGCGTAGGATACGTTCATTGCCGCATCGACATCTCGGATGATCTTCCAATGCTTCTGGTAGGTAATGGGAAGGAAGTGATCAATCGGCGGCTTGTTGTTCTTGAATTCATTGAGCAGGCCTGAACCTTCCCAAGGGAATGTGAAAAAAGCCTGTTGGATCTTCTTAGCGAGCTCGGGTTTGAGATTGTAGACGGCTCCATAAGCGGTCGTTGGAAAACTGTCCGACGTGTACAAGCTCTTGATCTGGTCGGCCTTGAGCACTCCCCGCGCGATCATGCGCTTGAGGACGGAATTGGCAACAGCGGCTGCCGGATAGTCCTTGTTCACGACTCCCAGAATTGAATTGTCGTACTTGCCGGAGAAGACCGGCTCGATATCCTTGCCGACAACCAGGTTGAACTGTTTGCGCAGTATGGCGGAAGGCGCCTTGAAACCCGCATTTGAGGTCTCGGCCGTAAAGGCGACCTTCTTGCCCTTCAGGTCTTCGACCTTGTCGATGCCGGAGCCCGGATAGGTAACCAGTTCCATCTGGTACCCGTAGATACCGTCCTTGGACGACATGATGGCAAACGGAACGAAACCCGCGCAGTTGACGGCCAGCGGCGTGGCCCCGGTGTTGAACCCGGCCACATGCAGACGGCCGGCGCGCATTGCCTCTATCTGTGCGGCGTTGGACTGCACGGGGAAGAACTGCACACGTTTGCCCGTGGTCTTCTCCATGTGCTTCAGAAATCCATCCCACACCTTGGCGTAGACCGCCGGATCCTCCACCGGCGTATAGGCAAAGATGAGCACCGGAGGATCGATTTGATCCTTGGCCTCCGTGGGGGTGTCGGCGACAAGGTCGCCGTCCGTGTCGTTGAAGCGTTGATCCAGTGCCGTGGCTTGGCCCGCCAAAGCCATGGCCATGACGGTGCCGAGAGCCAAAATAAGTCCGCGGGCCTTGTTCATCGAGGCGTCCTCCCTGGGTTCTGTTTTTCTATTCTTTTGCCGAAGAGTATGTTGGAGCACCGGCGGACGCCAGCCTCTTTGTGAAAGGGGGCAAATGATATAGTCGAAAGACTAGCTTGCCAGCAGGCACGCTTGTCTGCTCCCAGGTCTGTCAATAGTCTCGCGCCCCGAGCGGGATAGGGTCCGTCGAGCGCCACTTCCTCACCATGGCTCGGGGGCCGCGGCAGCTTCAGGTATCAGTAGGCAGATGACGACCTTGATCTCTTCGATTCCCATTCACACATCGATTGGCGATATCGGGCGGAAGTACCGGGCCTGGCTCGTCGACGTTTGGGGCGTGATGCACAATGGGGCCGAGGCCATCGCGTCGGCTTGCGATGCCTGCAAAACCTTTCGGTCGGGCGGCGGCATCGTCATGTTGATCTCCAATGCCCCGCGACCGTTCACAGCCGTAGCCCATCACATGCGTTCGTTGGGCGTACCGGACGATGCCTACGACACCGGCACGACCTCCGGCGACGTTACACGGTCTATGCTGCGAAGCATGCCCGGCCGTCTTGTGTTCCACGTTGGCCCCGAGCGTGACCTCGGATTGTTCGACGGCGAGCTGGTCAGGCTCGTAGACGCGGATGATGCGGAGCTGGTGGTGTGCTCGGGCCTTCACGATGACAGTAAAGAAACGCCCGACGACTACTATGATCTGTTCACTGGCCTGCTGGCGCGTCGGCTGCCGATGATATGCGCGAACCCGGACCTCAAGGTCGAACGTGGCAGTCGACTTGTGTATTGTGCCGGATCGCTGGCCGCCCAATACGAAGCCAGAGGCGGCGAGGTGCGCTACGCTGGCAAGCCCTATGCTCCGATATATGCCGAGGCGCTTTCAGCGCTGGCCAACATCGCCAACGCACCGATATCGAAGGCTGATGTGCTTGCGATCGGCGACGGCATCAACACCGACATACGCGGCGCGCACGGAGCGGGCCTGGATGCCCTGTTCATCGCGAGCGGGGTCCATATGCCGGGTGGCTTGGAATCCGGTGCGCTGGCGCGCTTGTACGCAGACAAGCCCTTTCGCCCGATTGCCGCGCTTCCCGCTCTCGCGTGGTGACGATCCCCCAATGCCTCTAACGCCCGCGCGACGCCTGCCCGAGTGAAGTCCGCCGGGCGTCAACGAGATCGATGAACGCTCACGGCGCGCCTAGATGCCCAGATATCTCTGAAGCAGCTGTGGATGCGCCTTGATTTCGCTGGTGGTGCCTTCGTGAGCAATATGTCCGTTGCTGATGATGTAAGCGCGTTGCGCCAGCATCAGCGCGGCGGCGAGATTTTGCTCCACGAGAACGATGGTTTGCCCGGCATCGGCAAGATCGCGGCAGGCTTTGACAAGATCGCGCACGATGACCGGCGCCAGGCCCTCGAAGGGCTCATCGAGTAGAATGATCTTGGGATCGCGGACGAGGGCCCGCGCGATGGCCAGCATTTGCTGCTCGCCGCCCGAGAGTTCGGTGCCATAGTTTCCGGCCCGCTCCTTCAGCCGCGGAAACATCTCGTAGACGCGGCCCAGCGGCCAGCGCGTGTCGGCCGTGAGGCCCGCAAGCACGAGATTCTCCTCGACGGTCAAGCTGCCGAATATGCGGCGCTCCTCGTGGACCAACTGCATGCCGGCGCGCGCTATGTCGTGGCTCTTCTTGCCCGCGATCTCCACACCATCGAACACGATCGAGCCTCGACGAGGCGTTACCACGCCCATCATGCTCTTGAGTGTCGTCGACTTGCCGGCTCCGTTGCGGCCGAGCAGCGCCACCACTTCATTCCTCTCGATGCGCAGAGAGACATCGAAAAGAATATGGCTGTCGCCGTAGTAGCTGTGCACTCCACTGACTTCGAGCAGGCTCATGCGTGGATTTCCTCATGCACGCCGCCGAGATAAGCCTCCTGAACGAGCGCGTTGCTCTTGATTTCCGCAGGTGTTCCTTCGACGAGGACGCGCCCTTCCTGCAGTACGGTAATCCGTTCGACGAGCTCGAACAGCGAATCGATGTCGTGGTCGATAATGATCATCGTGCGGCCCTGACTGATGGATTTCAGGAGGCGCACCGTTTCGACGCGCTCACGCGAGCTCATGCCGGCGAGTGGTTCGTCGAGCAGCAATAGGCTCGGTGAGGTCGCGAGCGCGAGGCCGACTTCAAGACGCCGCTTCTCGCCGTAGGCCAGTTTCGATACAGGTGCCTCTGCCCGCTTCGTGAGGTTGATCAGCTCCAGCGTATGGTTGACTTGCTCATCCAAATGCGGAATCCGAGCGGCATTACGCAACAGATCGAGACGAAACTTCCCGCGTACATCCGCGAGCGCGGCGATCGTGAGATTCTCGCGTACAGTCAGCCTGTTGAACAACTGATTGACCTGGTAGCTCTTGGTCAAACCGAGCTGGCATACGTCGGTGACGCTCATGCCGGTGATGTCCCGACCGTCGAATACGATCGTTCCCGAGGTAGGGGCGATCTCGCACGTAAGCATCTTGAAGAAAGTCGATTTGCCGGCGCCGTTGGGACCTATGATGCCGCGAAGCTCGCCACGCTCCACCGTGAGGTCGATGTCGCTGTTGGCCACGAGACCGCCATAGCGCTTGCTCAGCCCCGTCGCCTTGAGGATGGGGCCCTCATAGCCCGATGGGGCGGGGTGATGGGGCAGCATCTGTACGAGCGCCGGCTTGCGGACGATCTCGGTTTCGGCGGGGGGCCTCTCTTCCTCGGCTCCTGGATCCTCGTCCTTGGGCCGCCTGCCGGTTGCCAGCTCGTAGAGATCGACGATACCGCCGATCAGTCCGCGGCGCAGGAAGCAGACCAGAAGCACGAAGACGATGCCAAGCACCAGTTTCCAGGTCGCGCCGAGCTTCAGAACAGTCTGGAAAAAGTCGGATAGATGAAGCCATACCGTCGCGCCGAGCAGGGGGCCGAACAGCGTGCCGGCGCCGCCGATGGCCGTCTGCATCACGAGCTGGCCGGACGTATCGAACATGAAGGCGTCTGGCGGCATGAAGCCTTGCATCATGCCGAGCAGTCCGCCAGCGAAGCCCGCATAGGCAGCGGCGATGACGAAGGCGGTCAGTTTGTAGCCGTGAATGTTATGGCCGACCGCCTGCGCGCGGAGCGGATTCTCGCGGATCGCGCGCAACACGGCGCCGACGGGCGAACGGATAATGCGCAGTGCGAGGACGATCCCGATGAAGTACCAGAATGCAAGGTACGCATACATCATCCAGTCGCTGTCGAACTTGATCGTCGTGACGCCGAGGAAGATCGAGGGCGGCGGCACGCCCGGCAGTCCGTTCTCTCCGCCCGTGTATTCCGATAGGGGATTGAACTCGACGAAGAAGAATACTTCCGCGATCGCGACCGTGATCATCGCGAAATAGATGCCGGTTCGTCGCAGTGCGATGAGGCCGACCAGATAGCCGGTTGCCGCCGCAGCGATCATGCCGAGAAGCAACGAAACCGTGCCGTAGGGGAAGTTCGAGACCGTCAGCAGATAAGCGGCGACCATGCCGCCCGTGCCGAAGAAGGCGGACTGGCCGAACGACAAGAGCCCCGTGTAGCCGAACAGGATGTCGAAGCCGAGGCCGAAAAGGCCCCACACGAGGATGCGGCTCATCGTGGTCGGCGTGAAGCCGAGATGTGGCAGGATGAACGGCGCGAGGAGCAGCCCGAGCGCAGTCAGGATTTCGACGAGGAACGGGCGTTGCTTCAGCATGGAATGCGCCCTCGCTATTCGCGACCGGCTGTGCCGAGCAGCCCGTAGGGCCGCAGCACCAGCACCAGTGTCATCGCCGCAAACAGCATGACGTAGGAGTAGCCAGGATTGAACATCGATGTGATGCTGATGATCTCGCCGGCGATGAGGCCGCCGAGGATTGCGCCGGGGAACGAGCCGACGCCGCCGATCACCACCACCACGAAGGTCTGCACCAGAATTGACTCGCCGACGTCGGGCGCGATCGAGACGACCGGCGCGTTGACAATGCCGGCGAAGCCGGCGGCCATCGCGCCGATACCGAATACGAGCATGAACACCTTGCCGACGTCGATGCCGAGCGAATCGACCATCTCCGAATCTTCGATGCCGGCGCGCACGATCATGCCGATCCGAGTGCGGTAGAGCACGAGATAGAGCGTGACCAGCGCGACCGTGACAATGCCGAGTAGTGCAAGTCGATAGGTCGGATAGACCATGAAGCCGAGATTGGTGATGCCGGTGAACATCGGGGGCGGCGGGACCATTTTCGAGAGGCTGCCGAAAGCGAACCGCACCGCCTCGACGAACACGATGCCGATGCCGAACGTGACGAGCAGTTGGTCTTCGCCTGGACGTTGATAGAAGAAGCGGATGATGGTCCGTTCCATCAGGATGCCCACGGCCGCGACGAACAGGGCGCCGGCTGCCACAGCGACGATGAAGGAGCCTGAGTATGTCCAGGCGACCCAGCCGGCATAGCCGCCGAGCATGAACATCGCGCCGTGCGCGAGGTTCAGAACGCCAAGCGTTCCGTAGATGATTGTCAGGCCGGAGGAGATCAGAGCGAGGAGTGCGCCGAGCACCAGCCCGTTGAAGCACTGCGAGATGAAATTAGCCCAGTTTAACACGCGGCTATCCGTTTTCTGCCGTCGCACTTGCGCGCGGCGATGCCCAGATTGAGTTTTGCGGTCTTGGCTGTCACATCGTCCCCGCCGCGACCGCGGTCCGCGGCGGGGACGAAAAAATGCGCCATCGGGACGCGCGGTTTGCGCGCTCTCTAGGGACGGTGAGACCTCCCCTGCATCGGGCGATGCTGGGGAAGTCTCATGTCGTCCACCTCAGGTGTAGTCCCCGAGCTTGCAGCCGAACGCGTCGGGCTTCTGCATCAGCGGCTCGCCCGGAAGAACCTCGAGAACCTCCCAGAAGTCTTCCTTGTTCTTCATGTCCTTCGGCGCCTTGCCGCGAACGATGACGACCGGACGTACGCACTGATGATCCTCCGGGCGGTAGTGCACATCACCGAGCAGCGATGGGATAGTCTCGCCCTTTTCGTATTGCTTGATCACATCCGGAGGATAGAAGCTGCCGGCTTCCGATACCATGCGGGCCCAGTGCGCAAAGCTGACATAGCCATTCTCCGCGCCCCACTCCGGCTTGTAGCCGTGCTTCTTCTCGAAGGCTTCGACGAACATCTTGGCGAGGGGGTACTTGTCCTCCAGCGTCCACCAGAAATCCGTCGCCGCATAGACGCCTTCCATGAGCTCCGGCCCCGCTTCCTTGGCGAGGAACGGAATCTGATAGGGGATCACCATCTTCATTTTCGGCGTCAGGCCGAACTGCTTGGCCTGCTGCACCGAAAGCACGGCGTCGCGCCCCCAGTTGACGTTGACGATCACGTCAGCGCCAGAGTTGGCGATGTTGGTGAGATACTGGCTGAAATCCTGCGTGCCGAGCGGCGATACCTGGTTTGTCACCTGGGTCCAGCCGCCGTTCTTGGTGAGGTAGTCGTTGACCGACTTCGTGACCGTATGGCCGTAGGTGTAGTCGGGCGTCATGAACGCCGCCTTTTTGCCCTTGCCATAGGCTTTCACGAGCACTGGGCCGATCGCGTTCGCCGCCGTCTCACCGTAGAAATTCTGGCGGAAACCGTAGCGCACGCAGTCCTTGCCGGTGGTGTCGTTCGAACCCGAAATTCCCGCGAGATAGAGAATCTTCTCGCGCTGCGCGAACTTGTTGAGTGCAACCGCGACCGCCGACGACGTCGAACCCGTCATGCAGATGATCTTGTTCTGGTTGATGAAGGTCTGCTGCGCCTGCACGGCCTGATTGGGCTTGGCCGCGCTGTCGGCCGCGAGGATCTCGACCTTCTTGCCAAGCAAACCGTTGTTCACCTTGGGCGCGATCGCCTTCATTAGCGGGTGCCCGCTGTTGATATGCTCGATCGCGAGCTGCATGCCCTTCAGCTCATCCTCGCCCTGCACCGCATACGTGCCTGTGCGCGGCACTGAGGCGCCGATATAGACGGTGCCGCCCTTCGAGCCTTCCGGCCAAGTGCCGATAGGTGCGTGCTCACCGACGGCCAGGGCAGGGAACGCGAGCGCCGATGGCAGCATTGCGCCCGCAAGACCTGCGCCAGCTTGCAGCAAAGCGCGACGAGAGGGGCCATCAAACTTCGGATCTTTGGGCATTCGTTTTCTCCTCGGGAACTGGAGCCGCTTCTCCGGATTCGCTCCTAATTTTCTCGTTCGACGTGGCCTCTGCGGAGCCGTTCTGAGCACCGGATCCGAAGCGGTGAACCACAATAGCCAATGCGACAAGCCATACGGTCAATCCCACTTTCGTTCCATGTTTCAAATGATTACTCTGGATTAATAAGCGAGCGCAGGTTGTCCAGGAGCGAGGCTGCATGAAAGTCGAACTGGTGAAGCGCTTGGCCGGCCACCCCCTCATCGCGAGACTTCTGCGGTTCATGACGATCGACGCTTCGGATCTCGAGTGCCTGGCTCGGATCATCGAGAGCGATCACTTGGTCAAGAAGCGACAGGATCTCATCATCTTCGGGCACGAGTACCGGCATCTCTGTTTCGTCAGAGAAGGGTATGCGATCCGCTACAGATTGCTGCGCAACGGCAAGCGACAGGTTCTGAATGTGGTCCTTCCGGGCGACGTCATCGGCTTCCCGGTCAGCTTCCTGGATCGCTCGAACTACTCAGTCGTCGCGGTGAGTGACCTCGAATACAATTTCTGTCGCCTCGAAACCTATGTCGATCTTTGCTACCAGCGGCCTCAGTTCGGACTTGCTCTGAGCTGGCTCGCCATGCGGGAAACCGCGACCTATGCCGAGCATCTGGTCGGCTTGGGAAGGCGCACGCCCGTCGAACGCTTGGCGCATTTTCTTCTCGAGATCCATGCTCGATTGCTTGAGGTCAAACGCGCCGATGCCAGAGGCTTCGATCTCCCGTTTTCGCAGGAGATCATGTCCGACGTGCTGGGACTGAGCGTCCCTCATCTCAATCGCATGATACAGCAGCTGCGCGCCGAGAAGCTGATCACGAGCCGGGCGCGCTACATCGAGCTGACCAATTTTTCGGGTTTGCAAACGCTGGCTCAATATCAGCCGCTGGACCTGGCACCGATCCCGCCACCGCCGTAACGCCTGCCGGCCCGGATAAACGGACGCAGGAACGATTTCACGGACCACGGGCTTCATCGGTTATGGGGCGCGTGCAGGCACCGCGCGATCGGGTCTGGTCGGTCACAGCCCAGTGCAATACGTGCGGAAATCGAACGGTCACGGTCACCGCGCCACAACAATCACACGCTGGATGCGTGCGGAGCTGATCATGCCCTCACTTCTCGGCCAGACGGCACTCGTCACCGGTGCCGGCTCGGGTATTGGCGCCGCGATCAGCATTGCGCTTGGCGCGGCCGGCGCGCGTGTCGGCGTCAACTATCGCGGTGATCCCTCAGCCGCCGAGACGGTCGTCCGGGAGATCAAGCGGAGTGGAAGCCATGCTCTCGCAATCCGCGCAGACGTCGCGCGGAGCGCTGATGTACGCGACATGGTCGAGGCCGTCGTGGCCGAGTTTGGCCGGCTCGATATCCTGGTCGCGAATGCCGGAATTCAGCAGGACGGTGCGATTGCCGATTTGACGCTCGATCAGTGGCAAAGTGTGATCGACACTAATCTGACGGGCCAGTTCTTGTGTGCGCAGCAGGCGATCCGCCAGTTTCGCCGTCAGGAGCAGCCGTCGAGTTCCCGAGCGCGCGGCAAGATTATCTGCATCAGCTCGGTTCATCAGGTGATCCCGTGGGCCGGCCACGTGAACTACGCGGCATCCAAAGGCGGTGTGATGCTCATGATGAAAACGTTGGCGCAAGAGGTCGCAAGTGAAGGTATCCGCGTCAACGCCATCGCGCCCGGCGCGATCCGGACACCTATCAACGAGGATGTATGGTCGGATCCCTCTGAGGCAAAGGAGCTTCTGAAGCTCATCCCGTACGGACGCATCGGCGAGCCAAAGGACATCGCGCGGGTTGCCGCATGGCTCGCCTCCGATGATGCCGACTACATTACCGGCACCTCGATCGTCGTCGACGGCGGCATGAGCCTCTATCCGGCATTTCGCTCCTCGGGGTGAAAATCGGCCGGAATGCGGGCCTAGGATCTCCCCGGTTCGTCTGTGCGAACAGCGCGCGAAGGCTCGCCGGCCTTGTAGGCCTGGGCCAGATTGTAGGCCGTATTGATCAAGGCAATGCAGGAGAATGCTTGCGGAAAGTTCCCGAGCATTTGCTTTTGGCGAGGATCGTACTCCTCGGCCAGAAGACCGAGATTGTTGCGAAGCCCGAGAAGCCGTTCGAAGAGGCGGCGCGCATCTTCCTTGCGCCCGATCAGCAGGAGCGCGTCCGCCAGCCAGAAGGAGCAGGCGAGGAATGCGCCCTCTCCCGGCGGCAGGCCATCGTCGGCCTTATGTGTATTGTAGCGCAGCACCAGCCCGTCGAACGTCAACTCGCGCTCGATGGCTTCGACCGTGCGCCGTATGCGCGGATCGTCCGGAGGAAGGAAGCCAACGGCCGGCAACAGAAGCAGGCTCGCATCGAGTTCAGCCGTCGTGTAGCTCTGGACAAAGCAATCCTTGTCGCGATTGTAGCCGTTGGCGCAGACATCCTCGTGGATGTCGTGGCGAATGGCCTTCCAACGTTCGAGCGGGCCCTCGAGGCCGAACATCTCGATCGACTTCACCGCCCGGTCGAACGCGACCCACGACATCACCTTGGAATAGGTGAAATGCTGGGGCTCGCCGCGGGATTCCCAAATGCCGCGATCGGGCCTTCGCCAAAGCTCCGAGAGCTCATCGAGGAGCGCGAGCTGGAGATCCCATCCGCTCGCACTCGGTACCAGACCGCCGAGCCCGGCTTGGTGGAGGGTATCGATGACCTCGCCAAAAACATCGAGCTGTAGCTGAACATGAGCCGCATTTCCGACGCGGACGGGCTGGCTGTTTCCGAATCCGGGCAGCCACGTTGCATGCCACTCCGTAAGCCGGCGCTCGCCGGCAAGCCCGTACATGATCTGCATCTGCTTGGGGCTACCCGCAACGGCGCGCAGCAGCCATTCTCGCCACGCGCGGGCTTCGTCGAAATAGCCGGCCGACATCAGCGCTCGCAGCGTCTGCGTCGAATCTCTGAGCCAGCAGTAGCGGTAATCCCAGTTGCGCTCGCCACCGAGCAATTCGGGCAACGACGTCGTCGGCGCGGCGACAATGCCACCTGTCGGCTCGTACGTCAGCGCTTTGAGCGTGATGAGCGAGCGCGACACAGCATCCGTCCACTCGCCGGCCGGACAACAACGCGCGGACCAGTCGCTCCAGAATTTCTCCGTGGCGGCAAGAGCGGTATCGGGAGCGACTGGATCAGCCGGCGGAATGTGGGATGGGCTGTACGCCAGCACGAACGGGACGGTCTGTCCCGCCTCGACCGCAAACGTTGAAACCGTCGTGAATCCGGCTGGCTGTAAGGTCACCGGCGTGAAGAGCGACAGGAGGTCTGGACCGGCGATGGCCGTCAGCGTATTGCCGCTTCGCCGGACCCACGGGACATCGACACCGTATCCAAAGCGGATGATCAACTGCATCCGCATGTCGACACGCCCTTCCCGGCCGACGACGAGGCGGACGATGTTGGACGTGCCGTCCCGCAGGGGCATGAAATCGATCAGCACGGCACATCCGCTCGCCGTGCGGAACTCGGTCTCCAGGATGATCGTGCCGGGACGATAGCGTTGTGACGTGGCGAGAATCTCGCCCGCGGGCTGGATCAGCCAGCGGCCGTGATCGTCGTCGCCGAGAAGCGCTGAAAAGCAGGCGTCCGAATCGAAGCGTGGCCAGCAAAGCCAGTCTATGGAGCCCGTCCGATGGACGAGCGCCGCTGTCTCGCAGTCCCCGATCATGGAGTAATCTTCGATGCGGCGTCCGCTATGTGTCATCGTTCACTGAACGCGCCTGCTGCTCGCCTGTTCCGCCGACAAGGTGATCTTATCGTCGCAGCAGTGAGGGGGTTTTCTGGCGGAGGCTGGCGGAAGCTATGCAGAGAAAGCGAACAGTGCCTTTGCGCCGGTCTGGTCACCGAACGCCGAGTTCGAATGGCCGCTCCTTGTCCTATAGGCGACATCTCTGTCGCGATGTGGACGATCCGTTGATCATGAGCCGGTCGTTTTCCGTGGTGTGGCAGAGCTATTTGCATCGTCTGGCGTGCCAGAGCGCGGCTGCTCGGCACTGAGGCCGGATAGCGGGTCTGACCCCTCGAAGCGGTCGCGATATAGCGTTGCCTGAACCAGAAGCATGAATGTCACGGGCGTGGTCGTCGTGACGAATATTCCGATCAGCACTTCGTGGACAACCGCACGTGTCTGAGTCAGCGAGAAGTACAACATCGACGCAGCCAGGATGGTGAACAATCCCATCGTCGTCCCGAGCGTCGGGGCATGGACACGCTCATAAAAAGTCTTGAAGCGCAGCAAGCCAATCGAGCCAATCAGAGCCAGACCCGAACCTGTGACAAGCAGTGCCGATATCAGAATAGCGGCCCACAGCGGCAGGTCTTCGATCTTGCTCATTCGATGACCTCGCCGCGCATGAGGAACTTCGCCATGGCAACGGTCGTAACGAAGCCCAGCAAACCGATGGCCAGCGCCACCTCGAAATAGAGCGTCGTACCGGAGCCGATGCCGAACACCAACAGCAAGAGCATGGCATTAACGTAAAGCGCATCCATGCCGATGACGCGATCTTGCGCCCTCGGGCCTCGCAAGATGCGAAAGGCCACGGCGGCCATCGCCAGCGTGAGAAAGATCTTGGACAACGTGAGTGCGGTGGTCAGGATCAGCCCGCTCATTCGAAGATCTCCTTCAACAGGCCCTCGTAGCGGACCCTGATGATCTCACCCCAGTCGTCGTCATCGACGAGATCGAGGACGTGGATGATCAGCACATTGTCTGCTGGCTCATAGGCAACCCAGCTCGTTCCCGGCGTCGCGGTGATGATGCACGCAAGAATAGCGAGGCTGTAATGAGAGCGCACGCTTAGCTGGATCCGGACAAAGCCTGGCGTCCGGAAGGGCTTGTCCTTGAATGTCAAGCGCGCGACGCGGTAGTTCGAGCGCGCCATATCCACGATCACTTTGAGGCCCAGCTGGACGATGACCCAAAGCCGTCTGAAGAGTAGCGATGGGGCTTCGAGGCGCACCAGGATCCATGATCCGGTCACTGCAAGTACGCTGCCGAGCAGGACATGCCCCACCGAAAGGCTCTCGTTGAGGAGCAGCCAAGTGCCCAGTAGCATCGCGGAGATGACGGGAAACGGCAGCCATCGGCTCATGGCGCGCGCTCCTGCTTCAAAGGCGCGGCGCCTGGCTGCGCCTGCACAGCGCCAATGTAGGGGCGTCCGAGCTCAAGCCCATGGGCGGTCAGTTGCATAAAACGCATGATCGGGCCGGCCTGCACGGTGAGGACGACACAAATAAAAAGGAGAAGAGCAACGGCACTAAGCTCCAATCCACGAACATGCGGTAGCTCGCGCTCCGTGAATGTCCAGAACGTGCGCATCCCCGCGCGCGTCACAGCGACGACGGTCGTGAGACCGGAGACAATTATTACGAACAGCAGTATCCAGCCCTGCACGGACACGATGCCGCCGCCCGTAAGCCAGTGCTGCTCGAGGAGGTTGCTGATCAGCGCGAATTTCGCGATGAAACCGGAAAGCGGTGGCAGGCCGGCGAGAAGCAGTGCGCATGCCAGAAACGCGATGCCGAGCACCGCCAGGATAGCGGGTATGGCAACTCCGACTTCCTCTTCTTCCTCGGCTTCTTCTTCCTCCGCGCCATAGGCCTCCAGCGTCACGGCCAGGACATCGTCGGCGGGAGTCCGGCCGCGCTCGACGAGCTCGACCAGCAGGAAGAATGCTGCAACCGTCAATGTGGAGCTCACGAGATAGTACAGCGCCGCACTCGTCATGCCTGTGCCGCCCAAGCCAATGGCGGCCAGCGTGGTCCCCGACGAAACGAGCACGCTGTAGCCGGCGAGCCGGCCCATGTCTTGCGAGGCGAGCATGGCGATTGCCGCAAAGCCTATTGTCGCGACGCCGATCGCGAACAGCCACCCTTCCCCGAAGAGCATCGAGGCGCCTCCCGAGGCCTCGGTGGTTATCGATCCCACTCTCAGAATGACGTAGAAGCCGACCTTGGTCATGACCGCGAAGAGCGCTGCGGCCGGTGCGCTCGCCGCCGCGTACACGGTCGGCAGCCAGAAGCCGAGCGGCCACGCCGCAGCCTTCACCAGAAAGGCGACGCCGAGGATCGCCGCGCCAATCTCGAACAGCCGCCGCTCCGAGGGGTCGAGGGCCGGAATCCGCTCGCCGAGCGCCGCCATGTTGAGCGTTCCGGCAGTGCCGTAGATCAGGCTGACGCCGACGAGGAAAAGCGTAGATGCCGCGAGGTTGATCACGATGTAGTGGAGGCTTGCGCTGACACGTGCGCGTCCCGAGCCGTAAAGAGCCAGGCCATACGATGCCGCGAGCAGGACCTCGAAGAAGACGAAGAGGTTGAACAGGTCGCCCGTCAGGAAAGCGCCGTTCAATCCCATGAGCAGAAACTGGAACAGCGGATGGAAATAACTGCCCGCGCGGTGCCACGAGGCCAGGGCAAAGAGCAGCACGGCGCAGCCGAGCGTGGCGGTCAGCAGCAGCATCAGGGTCGCGAGCCTGTCAGCGACCAAAACAATGCCGAAGCTGGCCGGCCAGTTGCCGAGAAGGTAGACCCTGACCGTTCGCGCCGGATCTTCCTCCATGCTCGCCATCAGGAGTGCTATGGCAACCGTGAGTAGAGCCAGCGTCGAGAGAATGCTGATTATAGTCACGACCTCGCGGCGGCGGCCGTCGAGTACCAACATCAGTCCGCCGGCGAAGAGCGGAATGAGGATCGGCGCGATGATCAGGTGATCAGTGATGGTCACGGGCCCCGCTCCGCGCTATCGACGTGATCGCTGCCGGACAATCCCCGCGCAGCAAGCATCACAACGAGAAAGAGCGCCGTCATCGCAAAACTGATGACAATGGCGGTCAGCACCAGCGCCTGGGGCAGCGGGTCGGTGTAGTGCTCGAGATCACCGGGAACCGACGGGTGGAGGAGAACCGGCGGGGCGCCGACACGCAGGCGTCCCATGCTGAAGATGAAGAGATTGACGGCATAGGATATAAGCGACAGCCCGATGATCACCTGAAAGGTCCGGGGCCGCAGAAGGAGCCACAATCCCGAGCCGCCCAGAACACCAATGGTTATGGAGATCACGAGCTCCATCAGATGGCCCGCTCTGCTGGCTGGCTCGTCTTGCTGGCCGTGCGGCTGACGCGGATCGACTGATGCGCAAGCGCGATGAGTATCAGGACGGTCGCTCCGAGAACCAGCGCGAAGACTCCCAGATCGAAGAGCAAGGCCGAGGCCATCGGCAAGCGGCCGAGAACAGGGAAATCCACGTACTGGAAGGATGACGTAAGGAACGGGCGACCGAGAACGACCGCGCCGACGCCGGTGCTGCAGGCCGCCAGCAGGCCGAACCCGATCCACCGGACCGGCAGGACCGTCAGGCGCGCCTCGACCCATCGCGCACCGCCGGCGATGTATTGGAGAATGAAGGCAATCGCGAGCGTCAGCCCGGCAACGAAGCCACCACCCGGCAGATCGTGACCGCGCAGGAAGAGAAATACCGCCATCATCGCGACGACCGGAAACAGAAGTCGCATGATGAGGCCTGGCACGATCATATAGTGAGCGGAGATCATTTCCTTGCTCAATGCATCGTGCTCGGCATCGAAGCGGTCCTGGAATTGCTTCTGCTCGGGTACGGCGACGCTCTCGCGCGCCGGGCGGAAGCGGCGCAGCAGCGCGTACACGGTGATGGCGACGATGCCGAGCACCGTGATCTCGCCGAGTGTATCAAAGCCCCTGAAGTCGACGAGAATGACATTGACGACGTTCCGGCCCCCGCCCTCGGCATAGGCCTTCTCGAGGAAATTGGTGGCGATGGTGCTCGTCTGCGGTCGCGTCATGACGGCATAGGACAGCGCTGCAAGGCCAGCGCCGCCGGTACACGCGATCGCAAGGTCGCGGAAGCGTCTCGCACGAATGAGAGCGGTCGCAGGCTGGTCCGCTTCCTCCCGCCGCTTCGGGAGCCATCTGAGGCCGAGCAGCAGGAGCACGGTCGTGACGATCTCGACGAGCAATTGCGTCAGCGCCAGATCCGGCGCGGAGGCCCAAGCAAATGTCAAGCAGGTCGACAGTCCCGCGCCGCCCATCAGTACAACGGCAGCCAGACGATGGAACTTCGCCTGCTGCGCCGCGCCCAAGGCACACACGCATCCGACGATCCAGACCAGCAGGAAGGTCGTATCGATCTCATGCAGCTTCGGCACGTAAAGCCCGACCAAGCCTTTTTGCAGCGGCCAGACCGCGGCGAGTATCGTCACGCAGAGAAGGAGCACGAGCTGCGGCTGAAGGCGCGTCGAGCTCAATGACTGCACAAGTCCTTTCGCACCGCGCCAAGAGGCGATCGCGATCGCACGCTCGAAGATGCGCTGCCCCTTCAGCCGACGAAGGATGGGGGCACCCTCCACATCGCCGGAGAGATACTTGAGCATTGCGGCGTAGAGAATGATGCCTCCGGTCAATGCAAGTAAGCTCATCCATAGAGCCGGCGTGAAGCCATGCCACACGGCGAGACTGTAGTCGGGCGTCGATGTTGCGAGGGCTGCCCGGACAGCGATGTCGAGAAATGCTCCGACCGTGGCTTGCGGCGCAATGCCGACAAGAATGCAGGTCAGCACGAGAAAGGCGATGGGCAGAAGCATCCAGAACACGGGATCGTGCGGCGCGCGCGGAAGATCCGTGGCCTTGGGACCAAAGAACACCTGATGGATCAGGCGCAGCGAATAGGCGACGCTGAACATGCCGGCAAGCGTCGCCAGATACGGCAATGCATCATCGAGCGCCGAAGCGACATGCGTCTCGATGGTTTCCGCAAAGAACATCTCCTTCGACAGGAAACCGTTGAGCAGAGGTACGCCCGCCATGGCTGCCGCGGCCACCATTGCCAGAACGGCAGTGATCGGCATGGCACGGAAAAGGCCGCCCAGGCGACGGATATCACGCGTACCGGCCTCTCGGTCGATGATGCCCGCCGCCATAAACAGCGAGGCCTTGAAGGTCGCGTGGTTCATGATGTGAAAGATCGCCGCCACAGCGGCCAGCCGGCTGCCGAGTCCGAGCAGCAGCGTGATCAGCCCCAGATGGCTGATGGTAGAGTAGGCAAGCAGACCTTTGAGGTCTTGCTGAAAGAGGGCGAGAAAGGAGCCGAGCAGCAGCGTTGTGACGCCGAGCGGCACGAAGATCCAGAACCAGTAGTCGTGTCCGGCCATGGTCGGCCAGAGCCGCGCCAGCAGGAACACGCCCGCTTTCACCATGGCCGCCGAATGCAGATATGCCGAGACGGGCGTGGGAGCAGCCATCGCACGCGGCAGCCAGAAATGAAAGGGAAACTGCGCGCTCTTTGTCAGAACGCCGGCGGCGATCAGCAGAAGGGTTGGCAGATAAAGGGAATGGGCGGTGACGCTGGCGCCCGATTTGAGCACGACATCGAGATCGTAGCTGCCCGCTATTTGGCCGAGGAACATCAACCCGGCGAACAGGCAGAGCCCTCCTGCTGCCGTCACGATGAGTGTGACCCGCGCACCATCGCGAGCATTCTGGTTCTGATGCCAGTAGGAGATGAGAAGAAACGAGTAGAGGCTCGTAAGCTCCCAGAAGAAAGCGATTTGCAGCAGATTGCCGGCCGTGACGATGCCGAGCATCGCCCCCATGAATCCCAGAAGAAAGGAGAAGAACCGCGGAACCGGATCGTCCGGCGACATGTAGTAGCGCGCGTAGAGAATGACGAGCAGACCGATGGCGCTGACGAGGACGACGAAGCTCCAGGCAAACCCGTCGAGGCGCAGGATGAAGTTCAGCCCGAGCTGAGGCAGCCATTCGAATTCGGCGCGCGGAATCTCGCGCCGTGCGATCGGCCCGTAAAAGTATGCGGCAATCGCGAGTTCTGCGAGCGCGACACCACCAGCGAGCCACGCTTCGGCATTTCGAGCATTCGTCGGAAAAAGCGCTGCCACGACACTGCCGGCGAACGGCAATACAACCAGCGCAGTGAGTAGAACGACGTCAGTCGACATGCCCTCCAGGCAACCTTTCCGTTGATAGCAGCGAAGCCGCTGGATTGATGGGTACGCCGCTGGCGGCATCTATGCGCGGACGCCACCTTAGCGTCGCGCCCGAGGCATCGGCAAACACCTTCCGCTAGCTTTCAGAGGGGCGGGGCGTCGGGTTCGCCGCGGCCTCGTCCAGAGCTTTTCGGATCTCGGCGCTGTTCGTGGCCGTACGAATATTCTGCGGCAGAGTTTCTGCGCGCAGTGCCCGGCACAGCCCCCCCAAGGTCGCAAGCAGTCCGCTGCGTTTGTCACTGGGCCAGATCAGGGCGAACACAAGATCGACGGGGTTGTTGTCCGATGCCTCGAACCCGATAGGCTGAGCGAGCCGAAAGACAACCCCGGCTGGCGCGGCCAGGCCATCAATACCTGCGTGCGGAACGGCGATCCCACGATTGATCGCCGTAGAGCCGAGCTTCTCGCGGTCCACCAGAGCCTTAAGTATGTCGTCGCTGGCGATGCCAGTGCTCCGACCGAGATGCGCCGCAGCAGCGGTGAAAAGCGCCATCTTGGACTCGACTGGCGACTCCAACAGCACATCGTCATCCCCGAGAATTGTAGCGAGATTTACGGCTTCCGGCATTTCCACCTCCTGGACGAAGTTACATTTACGCATCCGAGAGGGGGCCGGATGCCCGCTGCGACACGTACGCCACCGTCCCCTTGAATTCAACCACAGTGGGACGCGCCGCATCCCGGTCAAGCCCGTGGCGATGAAACAATCCTATTTGTGCCATGCCGGTTCCGGCGCGAGGCTGAAATGGAGCGGCTTTCCGGCTCTCGGCAGCAAGCCGCTTCCCCTGTCGCGGTGACATCCGAGCGGATGAGGTGCTCAGGACGACAGCACCTCGAACGGTTCGAAATGGCCTCGGATGTGCCTGACTGTTCGCGGCGTGAAGCATCCATGTAAGCCCCCGCCGCGTGTTAAATGGAAGCTAATGGCGCGGAGCGCGGAACCGCCAGAATATCAACGCTGAATGTGCGCAGCGCCTGTTCGGTTACGCTGCCGATCAATGTCTTGCGCAAGCCGGATCGGCCATGCGTGCCCATCACGAGCAGGTCGGCGCGCAGCGAATGCGGACGCTCATCCGACTGCCGCGATGAAGCTCGGACGGTTCGTCTTGACGAACGAGCGCCGTGACCAAGGTCGACTGCTCTTGCCAGCAATTTGGATATCTACCTGCACATCCGGTAGCGGGCGGTTCGTGGAGGTGTCATTTGGCATAGGTCGGCTGGTGCTTAGCGCCTCTGCCCATACAGAGTTCTGGCGCGCACTTCGGCGTGCCCCGCGAAAGAATAGGTCGAGCGAAATACGCCTCGCTCGACCCGCCGATCAAGCTGCGCTCTGAAACGTTGCGCTCAGGATGTGAAGGTCGCCCATGTTGTAGTTCGAGACGAAGGCGTCTCGAGCCCAGATGACCGAGAGGCGATCATTGGGGTCCATCACCTCACGAATGAAGGAATGGATTTGCTGCATCGTCATATCGCTTTGGACATAGTAGAGCGATTGCTGCATCCACGCGTGCGGGCCAAGCGACTTGATGCGCTCCTTCACGTCCTCGTAGTTCTGGCCAGGGTGGCACAGATCATAGGCGATGAAACAGTTGAAGGTCATTGAGCCGTTTTCCTTTCCTAAGGCTCGGCTCGGCGCTTGACCTCCATTGGGACTCTGCACAGAACGAATGGGCCTGATGTCTTGCGCCGAGCAGGTTAGCGGGACGCAATACGACAGGGGTTGGCGTTCGAGCGCCGACCCCTGTTTGGGCGATTCGATAGTCATTCGTCGATGGCCGACGTTTACCTTCCGTTCCCTTATGCACAAAATTCGCAGCATCCCGCCTCGGGGCACCGTCTGACGTCCAACCCGCGTCTAACCTGCGTCTAACATCGGCATGGAATTTGGGAGATCAACACCCTCGGCCCCTTTCGCCAAAAAGGCCGAAAAGATCAACAAGACCGAGGACTTGTGCGGACTTTAGGGGAGGGTAGCGGATGGGGTGTTGGCGGAGAGGGAGTTACCGTTTACCAAACTAAGGTATTGAAACAGCCCAATCTTTTTTCCTCCGTCTACGGTTTTAGCATAACCCCGGCACGCCGCTTCAGCCCTTGCCGCAATTCCTCCGACCTAAGCCCCCGTTGCTGAAGCCTTTTTATACGTGAACGGGCACCAGAAATCCAGCGTTAGGATGTGTGCAGAGGTTATGCTAGTGCAATTAATCCGTTGCCGCTAGGGCGGGCGGGAAAGGAATTTTCGATGCCCAAATTCATTGATTTGACAGGATCAAAATTCAACATGCTCCTGGTGGTGGAGCGCGATGGATATATTGGGAGGGACGTTTCGTGGAAGTGTCTTTGTGATTGCGGAAAGACCAAGATCACAACAGGCCCCTTGCTGAAAACCGGCAAGACGAAGTCGTGCGGATGCTTGATGCAGACCCGTGCAACGGACCTCACAGGGCATCGCTTTGGAAACCTATCTGTTGCGTCGAGAGCGCCTTCCATCAAGGACAAGGCGCGCTGGAATGTCGAATGCGATTGTGGAAACGCATTTGTTGTTTTTGCGAACTCATTGATGCAAGGCCTCACCGTTTCGTGCGGTTGCTTAAAAAAAGAACGAGCCTCTTCGCAGGGGCGCGCCAACCTAAGAGATTTGACCGGCGAAAGGTTCGGCAGGCTTTTGGTGGTTGGCCGAAGCAAGCGCAAGGATGCGGTGTATCGAACGGTTTATTGGGACTGCATTTGTGAATGCGGTGCGTCCACGGTGGTTTCCACGAGCAGTCTTCGGCAAGGGAAGACTCAGTCATGCGGCTGCTACAAGGTGGATCGCTTCGAATACGACGCCGCTATGAAGCGCTTGGAAGAAGAGTTGGCGGCGGATTGCGACAACTGCGGCGGTGACGACGTTCGCGAAGAAAATGGATTCGATAGAGCGAGCTACGACGTGTGTGTCGACTGCGGTGACGTGAGCCCCATGCGTGAGGTAGAAGCACCGATCCATCGCCAGCCGACGCCTGGCGCCACCAATCGCCCACCGGCGGATCGGGCTGCACTCCCTAGTAAAGACCGCCGACTTCCTTGGTCTGTCGGGTAGTGCGCCTAAGCGCACCAAGCGCCCCCAAGTTACGTAACGTAACTCCAGGTTACATTACGTATTGTAATGAGCTCCGAATCAGAGCATCACGAGTCGTGATTTAAACCTCGGGTTTAAAGAGGTCGCTAAGAAAGAAAGCCCCAGACGGCGGCAACCATCTGAGGCCTCGGGGTGTAGCCCTGCCAACGCCACGTTCAGCGCCGGGCACGCTGCTGGGTCCAACGCCAGCTACAGCACTGCGACAATCAATCGTCTAGGCGATTCGTCCGCGTGGAGGAAGTCTGCGCGGACTCTTTTTGTTCCCAGCTACGAATCCATGTAAAGTGTTCGCTCGCACTGCTCGCGCAGTGCGCTTCGCCGTCCGTCGGGGCGTAAAACTGGCGCCTCGCTTCGCCAGAGCGCATCTGGCGTTTCGTCGCTCGCACGATAGACGAGCATCGCCTCGCGGTAGGCGCATTTTATTTCCGCAGCAGCAGCTGCCGCCCCAGCCCTTCAACAGGCTCGTGGCGCCATGAGCCGATCACACGGAGCAATCCATGAAGATCGTGCTCATCCTTGATGTGGCGAGGATACTGCTGACCATAGCAATCCTCGTTCAAGTCCTACGCTAGTGAAGAAAGCCCCGCCATCGTGTGGGGCTTTCGGCGTTTGTGGCGCGTGTCACCAAGTCTTGGCGGGCGCCAGCACTTATCCCGCGCGCGCCAAGTCATAGGCGGCCTGCATCCGCATGAGGGTGTCAGCCTTTACGCCGAATGCTTTTTCAAAGCGGCGCGCCGGGATGCCCGTTAGGTCCGACTGGCCGGCCAACAAGGTGCTCAGTTCCGAATCTGTCATGCCGAGCCGCTTTGCCGCGTCCGTCACGCCCAAGCTGTGCGCTTCAATGACCTCGGTGCGCAGCCACTCGCCGGGGTGCCCGTAAATGCTCGAGTGAATCTGGATAGACATCTTGTCCTCTGTGCAGTCGCGCCACATGCCCGTGGCCGGAATGTCGATGAACGCCCCTTCCGTAGCATAACCGTTAGCATAACAACGGCGCGGCATTCGGGGGTTCAGCGACTGAGGTCATTCTGGCCATTTGAGGCCGAAAGCTCAGTGTTTTCGCGGACTTGAGCGTGTTTCAGCGGACGTTTGCGGACGAGGTGTTGGCGGAGAGGGAGCCTGCCTAAGGTTAGTTCGCCATTGTTCGTCGTTGACCGTTTTTACCTTATAAATTAGTCACTTCTCTTCACGAATTGAG
>DATMRT010000044.1:0-14487 GCA_035565975.1 Hyphomicrobiaceae bacterium | reverse complement strand
AGCGGCTCGTTGCCGTCGACGATCGCGAGATATTTCCTGATCTCATGGCCCATGCGCCACGCGCTCTTGTACGAGCAGCCGAACTGGCGCTGAAGTTCCTTTGCCGAAACGCCGTGGCGCGTCGCCGTGAACAGGTACATGGCATAGAACCAGTTCTGGAGCGGCATGTGCGTATTGTGGAACGGCGTGTCGACCATCGGGTGAATGTGATGGCCGCAGTGCTGACACGAGTACGCTTTCTCAGCCGAGAGGCGATGAAACTTCGACGGACGCTCGCACTTCGGGCAAACCTCTACGCTGCCGAACCGCTGCTTGAACAGGTGGTCAAGGCAGGCGTCGTCGTCCGGGAACATGGCGTAGAATTCGCGAAGGGTAATTGGCTTGGTCATGGCAGTGTCTCCCTACACCAGAATATATAGGGACACACCATACGTATGTCAAGGGGATAATCGCGTCTGTGATTGACGCGGGTCCTTCTTAAGCGATCGCTTTCGGGATCCGTTCACCAAGACCTGAGGATGATGGACCGCCGCCCGCGCCGCAGCATTGATATGTCACGCTGCTTGCAAGGCGCGTGGTAAAAAAGGCGGGAACGTCCTCGCGAATGGCCGGTTAATTCGAGTGGGCGCAGGTACAATTGTCGGGGTGTGCGACCAAAGGCCGGGTTGTGAACCGTGAGGGGCTTGCTTAGACGCGTGCCTTCTGGAAAGCATGAAGTTTCGAAGCCGCAAAAGGACATTTCGGCAGTCCAGCGGCGGTCGTGACATCTTGCGGGACCGGATTTTCGAGACGGCGGGCCTCCTACAAGCAGCGATATCCGAATGATCAATGAAACGTTTTCTTTGAGTGTTCCTTCAGCCGTCCGCCGCAATCGGCCGCTCGTCGAGCTGATCGAGGAATCCATTCGCCGCGGTGAAGCGCATTTCGCCGCCAGCGGCGCACTGGCCGTCGAGACTGGTGCGCACACCGGCCGCTCCGCTCAGGACAAGTTCACCATCCGCGATGATGCGACGGAGGAGAACGTCTGGTGGGACAACAACAAGCCCATCACGCGCAAACATTTCGATATCTTGCTCGAGGACTTCAAAGCTCACGCGGCCTCGCGTGAGCTTTTTGTTCAGGATCTCTTTGCCGGCGCCGATCCGAAGCACCGCCTGAACACGCGCATTTTCTGTGAGCTCGCTTGGCACGCGGCTTTCATCCGCCATCTTCTGCGTCGTCCGACAGCCAGTGAGCTTGCGACCTTCAAGCCCGAGTTCACCGTCGTCAACCTGCCGAGCTTCCGCGCTGATCCGGCGCGCCACGGTTGCCGGACGGAGACCGTTATCGCGTGCGATTTCACGCGGCGGCTCGTGCTGATCGGCGGCACGTCGTATGCGGGCGAGACGAAGAAGTCCGTCTTCTCGTTCCTCAACTATCTGATGCCCGAGCGCGGTGTCATGCCGATGCACTGCTCGGCGAATGTTGGTCACGGCGGCGACTCGGCCGTGTTTTTCGGCCTCTCGGGCACGGGCAAGACCACGCTCTCCGCCGAGCCGAGCCGCATTCTACTGGGCGACGACGAGCATGGCTGGTCGCCGGACGGCGTGTTCAACTTCGAGGGTGGCTGCTACGCCAAGACCATCCGCCTGTCGGCAGAAGCGGAGCCGCAGATCTGGGCGGCGTCCAACCGATTTGGCACGGTGCTCGAGAATGTCGTCCTGAACGACAGCGGCGAGCCGGACTTCGATGACGGCCGTCTGACCGAGAACACGCGCTCGGCTTACCCGCTCGATTTCATTGCCAATGCGAGTCCGACGGGCACCGCGGGTCACCCGCGCAATATCGTGATGCTGTGCGCCGATGCCTTCGGCGTGATGCCGCCGATCGCCAAGCTCACGCCGAGCCAGGCGATGTACCACTTCCTTTCGGGTTACACGGCGAAGGTCGCCGGCACCGAGAAGGGCGTTGGCAACGAGCCGCAGGCGACGTTCTCGACGTGCTTTGGCGCACCGTTCATGCCGCGCCATCCGAGCGTCTATGGCAACATGCTGCGCGAGTTGATCGCGAAGCACGACGTCGACTGCTGGCTCGTCAACACCGGCTGGACGGGCGGAAAGTTCGGCGTCGGCCATCGCATGCCGATCAAGGCGACGCGGGCGCTGCTCAATGCAGCGCTCTCGGGCAAGCTCAAGAGCCAGCCCATGCGGCTCGATCCGGCCTTTGGCTTCGAAGTGCCGACGGCGCTCGAGGGCGTCGACCCGAAAATTCTCGACCCGCGCGAGACCTGGGCCGACAAGTCGGCCTATGACACGCAGGCGCGTGCCCTCGTGAAGATGTTCCGGGACAACTTCGCCAAGTTCGAGCAGCACGTTGACGCGGACGTGAAGGCGGCCGCCCCCGGCGTGCGGGCAGCGGCGGAATAATCGAACCGACGTTCTCTCTCACTCGCCGGCAAGGCGCGGCATCTGCACCTTGATGCCTTCGCGCTCGGCGCGCGCAAGCGCGGCTTCGTTGCGTGCGATATAGTCGCGCGTCAGCGGCAGTGCATCGATGCGACGCGTGGCCTGAATCTGGAAGACGACCAGGTTCTGATACCGGAACGCCGTCTCCGAGCCCGCGAGATAGAACTCCCACATGCGGCAGAACCGCTCGTCACGGATGCTTGCAGCCTTTTCCCAGTTGGCAATGAAACGCTCGCGCCATGCGCGCAGCGTTTCGGCATAGTGAAGCCTCAGTATTTCGATGTCGGTCGTGATCAGACCCGAGCGCTCGATCGCGGACATCACCTCGGACAATGCCGGGATGTAGCCGCCGGGGAAGATGTACTTCGCAATGAAGGGATTGGTGATCGCGGGCGGCTCGGAGCGGCCGATGAAGTGAATAACGGCGACGCCATCGTCTTTCAGGAGCTCACGCACCTTGCGAAAATACGTGCCGTAGTGGTTGACCCCGACGTGCTCGAACATGCCGACGGAGATGACCCGGTCATAGGGCCCGACAACCTCGCGATAGTCCTGCAGGCGGAAATGGACGGCGTTGGCGAGGCCCGCGCGCCGGGCCCGCATCTCTGCGATCTTGAGCTGCTCGACCGAGAGCGTTACGCCGTCGACGAAGCAACCGGTTGTCTCCGCGAGGTAGATGCCGAGGCCACCCCAGCCGGAACCGATGTCCAGCACGTGCTGTCCCTCTGACAGCGCGAGCTTCGCCGCGAGATGCCTCTTCTTGGATCTCTGCGCCTCTTCGAGCGGGGTTTCCGGGCTCGGGAAGTAAGCGCATGAGTATTGCCGGTCGGTATCGAGGAACAGATCGTAGATCGAACCGTCGATATCGTAGTGGTGGGCGACATTGCGCCGGGAGCGGCTCGCGGGATTGAATTGCGCAAGCCGCCGGGTCAGGAACCGGGCGACGTCGAGGCTCTGAGCCCAGCGCGGCGGCGGATGCGCCATCGCATTTTCGAGGACGAGGGCCAGGAGGTCGTAAATCCGGCCCTGCTCCATGATGAGCCGGCCGTCCATGTAAGCCTCGCCGACGGCGAGGTGTGGGTCCAGCGCGAGCTGATGCTCGAGCCGTCGATCGGCCAGCCGGGCGGTTACCGGAGGGCCCTTGCCATCGCCGAAACGGAGAATCTGACCATTGTGGGTAATCAGGGAGAGATTCCCGTGCTCCACGATACGCCGGAGCAGGATCTCGAGCGGCTTGAACATGGCGCGCCTCGACGCTAGGCGCCCGCGTGCGGTCCCTCCCTGGTCTCGCGGCTACGGGCTTCGACTTTCGAATAAGGAACAATAGCGCGGCCAAGACAATTTGTCACATGTCTACCGATATGTGGCGCTTTGTCCTTGCTCCGCCATTCCGGGAACGTGCCGATGCCTCAAGCGTTCCGCCGCGACGACGCCTGCGCGCAAAAGGCGCACGGCTTTCCGGCCGCGCGCCTCAAAGTCCTGAATCGAGGAATGTTTTCGGGTTTCAGACGTCGGGTTGCTCGCCGAGGCCCGGCGGCACCTCCGCGTCGCCTTCCTCGCTGTACGTCTCGATCTCCGGCAGCTCTTCGCGAAGGACCGTGACGTCCTCGCCGCGGGCCTGGCGCTCGGCCTCATCGGTGGACCGCGCCACGTTGATCGCGACCTTGACTACCACCTCAGGATGCAGCGCGACGCGGACCTCATGAAGCCCGAGCGCCTTGATTGGCTTGTCGAGTAGTACCTGGCGCCGGTCGATCGAGAAGCCGCCGGCGCTCACCGCTTCCGCAATATCGCGGGTCGAGACCGAGCCGTAGAGCTGGCCGGTGTCGCCTGCCTGGCGGATCGATACGAACGTCTGGCCGCCGAGGCGGGTCGCAATCCCTTCGGCCTCGGCCTTGAGCTCGAGATTGCGCGCCTCGAGCTGCACGCGCTGGCTCTCGAACGTCTTACGGTTCGCCTCCGTGGCCCTGAGCGCTTTGCCCTGCGGCAGGAGGAAGTTGCGGGCATACCCATCCTTGACCTTGACGACATCGCCCATCTGGCCGAGCCGTCCGACGCGCTCCAGCAGAATGACTTCCATGTTCAACTCCTTCGTTTGATCCTTGAGTGTTGTCCTTGAGGGATTTCGGATTGCGGCTGCGGTGCCGTCAGTCAGGGCCGCGCTGGGCGGGAGGCCCTGATGACGGTCGCCGCCAGCGCTTGAGTGGAGAGATCGGCTCGGCGAGGCCGAGGAGTGCGATGAGGGCAGCCATCCAGCTATTGAAGAGCAGGAGCAGGAAGTAGACGCTCCAGAGGATGAGCGGCCGGTGCGGCTTGCCTCGCGTCACGTAATGGATGATCGCGAGACCCATCATCATGTAGGCGAACAGAAGGGCGCCGGCGAAACCGGAAGAGATGAGCCCCGGATAGCCCGGCAGGAACGTGAAGAGCATGGCAATGGCCATGCCCCATGCCATGCCGGGCGGGAACGTCATCGCTGCGAGATCAGGCCATGGCCGCGCGAGGCGACCGGAGGCGTGGGTGATCCGCCCTGCGAGCCACAGGTTCAGGCTGAAGCCGGCGAGCCATGAGGTCGCCGAGGCGGCAGGGAGCAGGTAGAGGCCGAGCTGGGCAAGCGAGTCGATCTCTTCGCGGGTCAGCGGCTTATCGCGCAGCGACGCGAGATCCTCGGCGAAGACCTTCTCGACCATCTCGCGCAGCGAATTGCGCACTTGATCGAGATCGCCGCCGAGCATGAAGAGGCTCATGACGGACAGGCTGCCGGCGATGATGGCGCCGGCCGCCATGAGACGGCCGACAGGATACCACTCCAGCGCCGGAGCGCCGCCCGCATCCTCGTCATCTGCGGTGGTCACGCGAATGGGGCGGTGGAGCAGGGCGAGATGGCAGAGAATGACGATCGGCAGGCCTTGGCTCACGAGAAAAACGAAGGCCGGCCAGATGCCGCCGAGCACGACGCCGATGCCGGCCGCCGCCGTGAGCGCCGCAACCAGCGCGGACGGTGCACCCCAGCCCAGGCCTGCGAGGAAGCTCGGTAAGGGAGCAAGAAAATAAAGGAAGACGCGGCCTATTGGCCCGCCGGCGATCGCCGACATGAAAAGCACGGCGGATGCGAAGCCGCCGGCAAGGCCGATAAGGGCGAAATAGGGCATGACCCGAAGCTGTCCCGCTCGTAGCGGTTAGAGGCGGCCGATCATCGGCGCGCCCCAACCCGTCTAACGGAGGGCCGCGCGGCGGCCGCTCCGTGTTATTGTCGTATCAGTACGCCGCCTTACTTGATCACGTAGGGCAGTAGGCCGAGGAAGCGTGCGCGCTTGATCGCCTTGGCGAGCTCGCGCTGCTTCTTCGCCGATACGGCCGTGATGCGGCTCGGCACGATTTTGCCGCGCTCGGAAATGTAGCGGCCGAGCAGGCGCGCATCCTTGTAGTCGATCTTCGGCGCGCCCTCGCCCGAGAACGGACAGGTCTTGCGGCGGCGATGGAAGGGGCGGCGGGCGGCGCCGGCGCTGCTGGTATCGGACATGGATCAGCTCTCCTGATCGGGACGGGGAGGACGGGGACCACGCGGCGCATCGCCGTCGCGCGGCGGGCGCGGGCCACGCGGGCCATCACCATCGCGCGGGGGACGATCGCCACGATCGGCGCGGAAGCCACCACCCTCACGAGGCGGACGGTCGCCGCGGAAGCCACCACGATCACCACCGCGATCGCCAAAGCGGCCGCCGCCACGCGGGCCGCGATCACCACGGTCTCCGCGCTCGCCCCGCTCGTCACGGTCACCTTTGCGCATCGGCGCCGACGGCTCCGTCTCGTGCGCCTCGACCTTGACGGTGAGGAAGCGGAGGACGTCCGTCGACAGGCTCATGCGCCGCTCCATCTCGGCGACCGCAGCCGGCGGCGCGTCGATGTTGAAGAGGCTATAATGAGCCTTACGGTTCTTCTTGATCTTGAAATTGAGGGTCTTGAGGCCCCAGTACTCGGACTTGGCGATCTTGCCGCCGCCGGCCTCGATGATATCCGAGAATTCTTTGGTCAATGCCTCGACCTGCTGGTTCGAGACGTCCTGGCGCGCCAGGAACACGTGCTCATATAGAGCCATGCTCTGCCTTTCTCTCGTTGCTGTCCCCTCCGGCGCAAAGCCCCTTATGGGCCCGGGAAAGGCCCACCAGGCACCCAAAGAGCGTAGACCCGGAAAGCCGGACCATCTTGGTCCTACGGCGGATGCCGCCTTTCCTCGAGCCTTCGACCGGAGCGGGTGATGGCGCGCTTTATACCTGGAAATGGGCGGGTGGCAAGGGGCGGGCCCACGAAAAAGGCCGTCGCGCGGGGCGCGCGACGGCCTTCTGCAGTGCCGTAACTCTGGGAAGGAGCGGACCTCAGAAATCCATGCCGCCCATTCCACCCATGCCGCCCATACCGCCGCCCGGCATCGGGGGCGCGTCCTTCTTCGGCAGCTCGGCAACCATCGCTTCGGTCGTGATCAGCAGGCCGGCAACGGAAGAGGCGTCCTGGAGGGCGCAGCGCACGACCTTGGCCGGGTCGATGACGCCCTGCGTGACGAGGTCGCCGTACTCGCCCGACTGGGCGTTGTAGCCGAAGGTGTACTTGCTGTTCTCCAGCACCTTGCCGACGATTACCGAGCCATCGTCGCCGGCATTGGCCGCGATCTGACGGGCCGGCCACTGCAGCGCCTTCTTCACGATGTTGACGCCGACCTTCTGGTCCTCGTTGTCGACATTGATCTTGTCGAGGGCCGCGATGGCGCGGAGCAGCGCCACGCCGCCGCCGGGCACGATGCCTTCCTCGACCGCGGCGCGGGTCGCGTGGAGCGCGTCGTCGACGCGGTCCTTGCGCTCCTTCACCTCGATCTCGGTGGCGCCGCCGACCTTGATCACCGCAACGCCGCCAGCGAGCTTCGCCAGACGCTCCTGCAGCTTCTCGCGGTCGTAGTCCGAGGTCGTCTCCTCGATCTGCGCCTTGATCTGCTTCACGCGGGCCTCGATATCGACCTTCTTGCCGACGCCGTCGACGATCGTCGTGTTCTCCTTGTCGATCGACACCCGCTTAGCGCGGCCGAGCATGTCGATTGTCACGCTCTCGAGTTTGATGCCGAGATCCTCGGAGATGACCGTCCCGGCCGTAAGGACAGCGATGTCCTCGAGCATGGCCTTGCGGCGGTCGCCGAAGCCCGGGGCCTTCACCGCCGCGACCTTTAGGCCACCGCGCAGCTTGTTGACGACGAGCGTTGCCAGCGCCTCGCCCTCGACCTCCTCAGCGATGATCAGGAGCGGCTTGCCCGTCTGCACGACGGCCTCGAGCAGCGGCAGCATGGGCTGCAGGCCCGAAAGCTTCTTTTCGTGGATGAGGATGTACGGGCTCTCGAGCTCCGTCGTCATCTTGTCGGCGTTGGTGATGAAGTACGGCGAGATGTAGCCGCGATCGAACTGCATGCCTTCAACGACATCGAGCTCGGTCTCGAGGCTCTTTGCCTCCTCCACCGTGATCACGCCTTCATTGCCGACCTTCTGCATGGCCTCGGCGATGATCCTGCCGACCTCCTCGTCCCCGTTTGCCGAGATGGTGCCGACCTGGGCGATCTCGCCATTGGACGTCACCTTCTTGGCCTTCGCCTTGAGCTCGGCGACGACCGCATTGACCGCGAGGTCGATGCCGCGCTTGAGGTCCATGGGATTGGCGCCCGCCGCGACCGACTTGGCGCCTTCCTTCACAATGGCCTGGGCGAGCACCGTGGCCGTCGTGGTGCCGTCACCGGCGAGATCGCTGGTCTTGCTCGCGACCTCGCGCACCATCTGCGCGCCCATGTTCTCGAACTTGTCGGAAAGCTCGATCTCCTTGGCGACCGTCACGCCGTCCTTGGTCACGCGGGGGGCGCCGAAGGATTTCTCGAGAACGACGTTGCGGCCCTTGGGGCCGAGCGTCACCTTCACGGCGTTGGCGAGGATGTCGACGCCACGCAGCATCCGCTCGCGGGCATCCTGGGAGAACTTGACGTCTTTGGCTGTCATCTTGGCTCACTCGCGATGTCTTGGGGAACCAACCCGGACCGATCCAAGTGTGCCTTGGGCCACCTGGCAGGTCCGGAGCTCTAGTTTCCCGATTCCGAAGTTCGCCTTGTCTCGATGCTGGTGTCTCGAGCGAACTTCGGAATCAGAAGGGGCACTAGAATCATAGATTTACTAGTGTGATTCAGATCGAGAAATTCGCTCGGTACCGCGCTGCGAGTTCTGGCGAATTTCTTGATCATCACACTCGTGCCTGATCAGGCGGCCGCCTTCACGGAGGCCTTGCCTTCGAGAACGCCGAGGATGTCGCTCTCCTTCATGATGAGGAGATCCTCGCCGTCGATTTTTACCTCGGTGCCGGACCACTTGCCGAAGAGGACCCGGTCGCCGGCCTTAACTTCGAGCGGGACGAGCTTGCCGGCCTCGTCGCGCGCGCCCGGGCCCACGGCGATCACTTCGCCTTGCATGGGCTTTTCTTTGGCGGTGTCGGGGATGATGATGCCGCCGGCTGTCTTGGAATCTTCCTCGACGCGGCGGACGACCACGCGGTCATGGAGAGGGCGGAACTTCATGGGTTCATCCTCTTGAAATAACGATTATTTTCTGAGCGCCGGGCTCGCCGGAACCTCCCGGCGGAAGCGCGACTGCGGGGTGTCGCCGCGAGTGATGCCCATTCGGCGCTGGCAGCGGTCCCGTGACCGGCTATATGCTTTTGGCTGCTAGCACTGTCAAGGCGCGAGTGCCAAAAATTGAAGTGGCGCCGGTTAGCGCTGCAACGCATCCCAGCCTTGGAGGCGGCGGGCCGCTTCGGCCATGTCCTCGGTCGATCCGGCATAGGAAAATCGGATGAACCGGCTGCCGCGGCCGGCGTCGAAATCGACACCGGGGGTCGCGGCGACGCCGGTCTCGTCCAGCATGCGTTTCGCGAAGGCAAGGCTGTCGTTCGTGTAGGCGCCGACATCGGCGTAGAGGTAGAAGGCGCCGTCCGCGGGGACGATCTCCGTGAGACCGGCCTTCGGCAGTGCGGCGAGCAGCAGATCGCGGTTCGCCATGTACAGACGCTTGTTGGCTTCGAGCTCGTCCATGCCGTCGAAAGCGCCGAGGGCCGCCACCTGCGAAACCGCGGGCGGCGAGATGTAGAGGTTCTGGGCGAGACGCTCGACCGGGCGCACCAGTTTCTCGGGCACGACCATCCAGCCGACCCGCCAACCCGTCATAGAGAAGTATTTCGAGAAGCTGTTGATGATGATCGCGTCGTCTGAGTATTGCAGGGCCGTTGCCTGCGGCACGCCATACGTGAGGCCCTGGTAGATCTCGTCCGAGATGAACCAGGTGCCGGTTTTCCGGCACGCCGCGACGATCTCGGCGAGGCGCTGGGGCTCGAGCATTGTGCCGGTGGGATTGGATGGGCTGGCGATCAACAGTCCGGCGATGCGCTCGCGTGCAGCCGCTTCGATCACCTGCTCCGCCGTCGGCATCCAGCGCGTTGCGGGGCCGGTCTCCAGCATGACGGGGCGCTGGCCGAGCGCCGTCAGGATATGGCGGTAGCAGGGATAGCCGGGAGAAGGCAGGGCTACGGTATCGCCCGCATCGAATATCGCGAGAAACGCCAGCACGAAGGCCGCCGATGATCCGCTGGTGACGACAATGCGCTCGGGAGGGACTTCGACGCCGTACCAGTCGCGATAGAGCCGAGCTATCCGTACCCGGAGCGGCTCCATACCCAGCGCCAGCGTATAGCCCAGCTTGTCGCTGTCGAGCGCTCGGCGCACGGCATCGCGGGCGGCTTTCGGCGCCGCAGTTCCTGGTTGGCCGACCTCCATGTGGATGACGTGCGCACCCGTGGCTTCCTTGGCGGCGGCTGCGCTCATCACGTCCATGACGATGAAGGCGTCTATGCCGCTGCGTTCGGAGGCGGCGAGCGCGCGCTGCGCTGCGGCCAGTTTGCTCGCGTCGCTCATGTTGTTCTCCTGGGCGGGGCCATTGCGCTGCCCCGGGCGTCCCGTGTCATAGTGCAGCCGTGCCGGGTTGGGAACATCCGGCGCTCAGCTTCAAACGGTCACGGTGTCGATCTGCCGCCGCCGGCCCACGAAACGCACCCGAGGAGACGATCGCCGCCATGGCCGAGCCCATCAGCATCGAGTTCACGCGCTTCTCCGCGTTCTACAGTCCGCTCATCGCGACCTTCGCCGGCGGATTTCTCCAGGATGAAGGCTTCGATGTGAAACACGCGATCTCTCAGCCCGGTAAATCGGCGCTGACGGGCCTGGCAGATGGCAGCGTACACGTCGCACAGAATGCAGCGGGCTACGGTCTCATCGCGCTGGAAAAGGGCCAGAAACCGGATATCCGTCACTTCGCGCAGATCAACGAAAAAGACGGGTTCTTCATTACGGCGCGCAAGCCCGATCCGAACTTCACCTGGGACAAGCTCAAGACGGGCGAGATCCTCGTCGACCATGGCGATCAGCCACTCGCAATGTTCAAGTGGGCCTGCCATCGCATGGGGCTCGATTTCAAGAGCGCGAAAGTCGGCGATGCCGGCATGGGCAAGAACGATGCGGCCTTCCGCGGCGGTCGCGGCGACTATGTGCATCTGCAGGGGCCCGGGCCGCAGCAGCTCGAGCACGACGGTGTCGGGCATATCGTTGCATCGCTCGCCGATGCCGTTGGGCCGTGCGCCTTCTCGAGCCTCGCCGCGACGCCGGCATGGCTGAAGACCGACGCCGCGCACAAGTTCACGCGCGCCTATCGCAAGGCTCGCGCCTGGCTGATTGCGACGCCAGCGGCCGATGTTGCCAAGGCAGAGCTCAAGTATTTCCCCGGCATCGACGAGGGCGTGCTGCGCGACACGATCGCCGTCTACCAGAAGCTCGGCAACTGGACACCGCACGTGGAAATCACGCGTCCTGCTTTCGACGCCGTGCAGGACATTTTCATGCACGCCGGGCTGACGACCAGGAAATACAATTACGAGGACGTGGTCGCACAGCCACCCTCTGGCTGAAATGCCTGAAGAATGAGCGCTGCCGACTTTGACACGGACGACGAATCCTTCGATCCCTTCGATGAGGGATCGGGGGATAATATGGCGCTCAAAGCCACGTTCGAGCTTGAGCAGAGCGAGCTGCAACTCGGCAACGGGCCGATCGCGGGGGTCGATGAGGCCGGGCGCGGACCGTGGGCCGGGCCTGTCGTTGCCGCTGCCGTGATCCTCGACCCTGATGATATTCCGCCGGGAATTGCCGATTCGAAGGCCCTCGATCCCGATGCGCGCGAGGCCCTCTTTCCGCGCATCATGGAGAGCGCCCGTGTCGGCGTCGGCATCGCCGATGTCACCCGCATCGATCAGGACAACATTCTCAACGCCACCATGTGGGCGATGACCGTCGCCGTGAAGGCATTGCCGTGCGGCAGGGGGCAGAAGCCGAAGCTCGTGCTCGTCGACGGCAATCGCGCACCGCGCTTTGCGTGCAAGGCGCGCACGATCATCAAGGGCGATGCGCGGTCGCTCTCTATTGCGGCGGCCTCGATCATCGCCAAGGTGACGCGTGACCGGCTGATGATCGCACTCGGGCGCTCGTTTCCGGGTTACGGCTTCGAGCGCCACAAGGGCTACGGCACGCCCGAGCACGCCGATGCGCTTGCCCGGCTCGGCGTGACGGAGCACCACAGGCGCTCGTTCCGGCCGGTGCAACTGGCGCTCGGGCTGGTGACCGAGGTCGGTGTCGAAGGCCTCAGCCTCGCCGATGCTCCTCAAGACGCGGCATGATCTCGACGAAGTTGCAGGGCCGGTGACGGTTGTCGAGCTGCCACTTCAGGATCTCGTTCCATCCATCCTTGCAGGCACCGGGCGAGCCGGGCAGACAGAAGATGTACGTGCCGTGCGCGACGCCGCCGCAGGCGCGCGACTGGATCGTCGAGGTCTCGATCTTCTTGTAGGAAATGAGATGGAAGATCGTCGAGAAACCGTCGATCTCCTTCTCGAAGAGCGGCTTGACTGCTTCCGGCGTGACATCGCGCCCCGTGAAGCCCGTGCCGCCGGTCGTGATCACGACGTCGATTGTGGGATCGGCGATCCATTTCTCGACACGCGCGCGGATGGCGGGGATGTCGTCCTTCTCGATGGCGCGGTCGGCGAGCTCGTGTCTGTCGCCAGCGATGAGATCCCGCAGCGTATCGCCCGACTTGTCGTCCTTGAGGGTTCGGGTGTCGGAGACCGTCAGCACGGCGATGCGGACGGGGATGAACGGGCGTGTTTCGTCGAGCCTGGGCATGTGCCGGCGCTCCTCGATGAAGGATCCGGCCATTTTCTCAGCTTTGGTCCATAGCGTCATCTGTTGCTACAAAGCGACGTGGAACCCCTTTCGCACAGGTTCGTTTCTGCACTGCGGGAGGCGCTTCACATCCGTGTCACGGCGGACTAGTATCCCCGCGCCGTAAAACAAAATCCGAGTGCGATTCGGACAGGTAACTGTCAGGACTGCCTGCTCGTGAATCTTTCGACAGCGCAACCGCACGCCTTCCCGGCTCTGGTCTTGAACGCCGACTTCCGGCCTTTGAGCTATTATCCGCTTTCCCTCTGGAGCTGGCAGGACACGATCAAGGCGGTCTTCCTCGATCGTGTGAACATCGTTTCGGAATATGAGCGCGTCGTGCGCAGCCCCTCCTTCGAGGTGCGTCTGCCGAGCGTCGTGTCACTGAAGGCCTACGTGAAGCCGGCGCTCTATCCCGCCTTCACCCGCTTCAATGTCTTCCTGCGCGACAAGTTCATCTGCCAGTACTGCGGGTCTAAGAAGGAACTGACCTTCGACCACCTGATCCCGCGCTCGCTCGGCGGTCTCACGCGCTGGGACAACGTCGTGACGGCCTGCTCGCCCTGCAACCTGGCCAAAGGCGGTTATCTGCCCGAGAAGATCGGCATGAAGCCGATGCAGTGGCCGTATCGCCCGACGGTCTTCGAGTTGCACCGCAACGGGCGGCTCTTCCCGCCCAACTATCTGCACGAGAGCTGGCTCGACTATCTCTACTGGGATACCGAGCTGGAGCCTTGATCTTAGTGCCGCGGGCTGCTGGAAAGGGGTGCTGCCGCTTCCCGAAGTGGTGCTATGCCCGCGGCGGCCACCGCGACAGGTCGAGGGCGTTGCCGCGGGCTGCTGGGAAGAGGCGCTGTCGCTTTCCGAAGCGCGCGGCTGCCATCTCGATAGTTCGATAGCCATACACGCCAGCGGCGTATGCATTCCCACGTCTGGACAAGGTGCGCGCAATTTGCGCGAATGATGCCTGCCGCCTCCCGCGCCCGCGTCGAGGCCCATAAGACGAAAGCCCAGGAGGAAGCCATGGCCGCAGGCAAGGTGACGGTACGCAATCCCGCGCGCGAGCGCCTTCAGAAAGGCGAACTCGCCATCGGCATCGGCCTTAGGCAGGCGCGTACGGTCGACATCGCTCCGATCATGGTGCAGGCAGGCTACGACTGGCTCTTTATCGATCTCGAGCACAATTCGATGACGCTCGACATGGCCGTGCAGATCTCTGTTGCGGCCAACGCCGCCGGCATCTCGCCGATCGTGCGCGTGCCGAATGGGCAGTACGATATGGCGACACGCGCGCTCGACGGCGGCGCCTTCGGCATCGTCATGCCGCACGTCGACACGGCCGAAGAGGCGCGCATGGTCGCCGACCGCCTCAAGTATCCGCCCGTCGGACACCGCTCGGCAGCCGGCGCCATGCCGCAGCTCGGTTTTGCTTCCCTCCCGATCGGCGAAGCCAGCAAGCTCGTCAATGACAACATGCTGGTCATCGTCATGCTCGAGACGCCGACGGCGATTGCAAATGCCGAGGCGATCGCGGCCGTGCCGGGCATCGATGTCCTGCTCATCGGCACCAACGACCTCACCATGGAGATGGGCCTGCCCGGGCAGATCACGCATCCGGATGTCGCAAAGGCCTATGAGACCGCTGCGGCCGGCTGCAAGAAGCACGGCAAGTGGCTCGGCATGGGCGGCGTCTATACTGACGAG
>DATMRT010000043.1:0-74092 GCA_035565975.1 Hyphomicrobiaceae bacterium | reverse complement strand
CATGGGCGGGAGATGATCGAGAAAGGTTTCGCGCTTCACAGCGAGGCGCGTAAAGCGCTCCTTGACATGGTCCTCGACAGCGCCGGGCCCGAAGTCGCCGCGCGCAGCCCGCGCCCTCAGGATGTGCTCGAGCGGAATGCCGACGGCGACGAGATCATCCGGTAGATTGAGCAGCTCGCGGTACTGGCGGTTCCAGCAGATAAGCCGCATATCGCGATCGAAGACGCCGAGGCCATGGCGGACCTGATCGAGTGCGGACTGCAGGAGGTCGCGATTGTACTGAAGCGCTTCCGAGGCATCGTCGAGCAGCCGCAGCGCCGATTGCCCCGAAACATTGCCGCGTCTTAGCAGCAGCGACAGCACGAGGCGCGCCGAGGCTGCCCCGATAGCGCTCGTCAGCAGGTGCTCCGTGAAGCGGAGGACGTTGATATCGGCTTCGGCCTCCGCCACCAGCGGGGTCGCCCGCGAGGCCTCGTATTCGGCAAATGAGTGCTCGGCGCGCTCACTGCCAAGATAACGCACGACCGTGTGCTTGAGGTCGCCGACGGTGACGGCCGTACGCCAGAGACGGAATGACGGGTTCGGCTCGGCGATCGGCGGATCGGCAGCGCCGAAGATCTGGGCCTGCATGCGCTCGATCGGCTCGGGCGCGCGCAGGAGCGACACGAAGATGTAGGCGCCGACGTTCGCGACAAGGCTCCACAGCACGCCGTGTGTCAGGGGCTCGAACTGGAGATAGAAGAGCGCCTGTGGGCGCAGGAAACCGAGGCCGTAAGGTCCGTCCGCGACGACGCTCATCGGGATCCAGCCGGCCCGCGCGACCCAGGGCAGCAGCAGCGTATAAGCCCAGATGGCAAAACCGACGAGAATGCCCGCGATGGCCCCGCGCGCGGTAGCGCGCCGCCAGATGAGGCCGATGAAGAATGCCGGCGCGAGCTGCGCGATCGCGGCAAAAGCAATGAGGCCGATGGCAGCCAGGGCCTGCACCTGCCCCAGGGCCCGGTGCACCATATAGCCGAGCAGGATCACGGCAAAGATCGAGATGCGCCGGATCAGCAGCAGATCCCGGCTCATATCGACATCGGCGGCAATCGCATCGATCCGCCGCCGCAGCAGCCACGGCACGATCAGGCCGTTGCAGATCATGATGGCGAGCGCGACGGACTCGACGATCACCATGGCCGTCGCCGCCGAGAGCCCGCCGATGAAGGCGATCATGGCGAGTACGTCGGCGCTGGACCACATCGGTAGCGCGAGCACGAACATGTCGGGCGCCACGCTCAAAGGCGGGAGGAACAGCAGCCCCGCAATCGCGATCGGCACGACGAATAGATTGATCAGGACGAGATAAGTCGGGAAGAGCCACGAGGCGCGGCGGATCTCGGACTCCGCATTGTTCTCGACGACCGTGACGTGGAACTGGCGCGGCAGCAGGATGATGCAGACTGTACTCAGCAGCGTGACCGTCATCCACGTGCTGCCGCTCGGTCCCCTTGCAAAGATGTCCGCGACCTCCCTGCTCGCGCGCGCCCTTTCAAGAAAGCCGAATGGTCCGCCGAACATCACGAAAATGACGAACAGGCCGACGGCGAGGAAAGCCGCGAGCTTGACCAGCGACTCCGCCGCGATCGCCAGCATGAGGCCGTCCTGGTGCTCGGTGGCATCGATGTGCCGCGTTCCGAAGAGAACGGCGAACACGGCAAGCGCGAGCGCGATGACGAAGGCCGTGTCGAGGCCGAATAGCGCGAGGTCCTTGAACGGCAGCGGACCGAGCAGCGTCTCGATCGAGATCGAGGCGGCCTTGAGCTGGAGGGCAATGTAAGGGAGCGCGCCGAGCACCGAGACGACGGTCGCGATGGCGGCAACGGCCTGGCTCTTGCCGTAGCGGGCGGCAATGAAGTCGGCGACGGAGGTGAGGTTCTGGCTCTTCGCGATCCTGACGATGCGCAGGATCAGCGGCACGCCGAACACGAACATCAGGATCGGTCCGAGATAGACGGGAATGAAATCGTAGCCGCTCGAGGCGGCGAGCCCGACGCTGCCGAAGAACGTCCAGGACGTGCAATAGACCGCGAGCGACAGACCGTAGGTCACCGGCCGGCCGCTGCCCCCCTTGCGGGAGCGAATGACGCGATCGCCGAACCAGGCCACGGCGAAGAGCAGGCCGACATAGCCGAGCGCCAGCGTCAGGACCTGCCAGGCTTCGATCATCGAGGTGACGTGCCCATGGTGCCGCGCCTGATGTCGACATGACTGCCGGGCGGCATAGCTTCATCTTGCTTCGGGCGAGAAGGGCGCGCAACTGAGCCGCGGCAATCTTGGCTTATTCCGTCGGGATCTCTGGCCCCGACCGCGTGATGGGCGGGATACTCCGCGTGCCCCTCTTTACCTCGCCGCCGTTCCCCTCCTATCGTGCGGGGCGAGTCGTGCGCCTGCGGGAAAGACAGTTTTGCCCGCAAGTGCCGTGTCAGAATGTCCGATGACTTCCATATTGGCGGCCTCGCCACACCTGCCTCACTATATCGGGCCAACGCGAAGGACCCATCCATGAAAAAGATCCTCGACGAGTTCCGGGAATTCGCCCTCAAGGGCAATGTCCTCGACATGGCTATCGGCATCATCATCGGCGGCGCCTTCGGCACTATCGTTCAGTCGCTGGTGAAGGACGTGATCATGCCCCCGATCGGCATGTTGATCGGGGGCGTCGACTTCTCCGACATCAGGATCCCCCTGCGCGCCGCCGCCGAAGGCAAGGAAGCCGTGACGATGAATATCGGCGTGTTCATCAACAATGTGATCAGCTTCCTCATCGTCGCCTGGGCGGTCTTCATGCTGGTCAAGGGGATCAACATGCTCCGCACGCGCTTCGAGAAGGAAAAGGCGGCCGAGCCGCCGCCCCCGCCGCCGCCCTCCGAGCAGTACCTCAGGGAAATCCGCGACGCGCTCGTCAAGAAGTAGGCCGTCCGCCGGGCCGCCATCATGCTGCGAGCGCGCTCGCGACGTGACTGATGGCGTGCTCGAGGCGCGCTTCGCGCTTCACCTGCCGCGGCACGTGCTTGAAGATGTCCTCGCCCGCGAGCCAGCGCGCCTCGCTATCGGGCGTCGACAAGGCGGCATCGAGCGCTGCGGCGAGTTCCAGGGCGTCGGTCGCGAACCCGGCAGCCCGCATCGCTCCCAGCAGCGTGATGTGGGCATTGCTCGCGTGTTGGACGTGCACGCCCGAGATGGGAATGCGCGCGGAGAGATTGCGGCCCTCGAACTCGTCGATGCATACGGCGACATCGAGGGATGTCGCTTGCCGGCAGACCAGCGGGCGGTAGCGATAGACCGAGCAGCCGCCGTCGACGAGCAACGGGCAGGCGAGCTTGCCGCCGATGCGCGCTTCGGGCGCGACCCCGATCAGCGCGCGTCCGCGCTCCCGAACCACGTCGGGTGACATGCCCGCCGCCTCGCCAGCGCGCACCGCATCGGCGAGACGGAACGCTTCCGGCGGCGTGATGGCAACGAAGGTGTGGCAGCAGTAGCTGCAGCCGCGGGCGCAAGCGATCTTCTGCTGTGTCGGCGGCCGCGCGGCCAATGACGTCTCGGCAAGCGTCTGGGCGAGCTCAGCCGCCTCGCCGGCGCGCCGATCATTGCCCGCCTCGTCGAGCTTGGCCTTCACGACCTGGGCGATTGCCAGGATCTCCGATGTTCTGGGTTGCAGCGACAGTCCTGTGTCGAGCAGATGGCGGCCGGCCTTGAGCCGCTCGCGGATTTCCCGGCGCCGTTGCTGTCTCGAGACCTCGCTCATGCGCCCGCCCGTCAGTCGAAGGACCGATATCTAAGAGCAGCTTCCCCCGCCGAGCGCACAGAATTTCGCACAGTGGGGATGGCAAAGCTTCACGCGACCCTGATCGAACATACCGCCATCGGCCCGCGACGCTTCACCGAGCGTCCCGCCCATGGCGAAGGCGCGCTCGTAGGGAAGCAGCGTGCAGGGTACAACGGAGGGCCGCGCCTCCCCCTTGCGTTTGACGATCATGCGGCTCCTCGCGCACATGAGATCGCTCGGTGTCTTGCCCAGCACCTGCCAGCAGCGGACGCTGATCTCCGGAACGTCGTGGCTGCCGTCCATTTCCGGCAGCAGGACGAGCGCATGCGGATCCTCGGGATCGATGTTCCAACCCTGCTCTTCGATCAATGCCGCGTAGCCGGCACGCTCGTCGCTCTCCGCCTCGCCCCAACAGGTCCGCCCCGCGATCGCGGTCTTGAAGCC
Source organism: Hyphomicrobiaceae bacterium (assembly GCA_035565975.1). GTDB lineage: Bacteria > Pseudomonadota > Alphaproteobacteria > Rhizobiales > Hyphomicrobiaceae. The sequence goes on along the minus strand of DATMRT010000043.1, from coordinate 69,837 downwards.
TTCGCGGGAAAGCCATCCGATCGCCTCGAGCGATTTCGCGAACGTGCGTGGGCCGCGCTCTGACTCATGGAGCTGGCGCGTGTAGTGGTCGAGACTGACGCGCACGGTCAGGCGCTCGCCATATGCAGCCAGAAGGCCGAGAAGCCCCTTCTTCAGGCGTGGGCGCAGCATGGGCTGCAGGCCGTTCGTCAGCACGAGAACCTGAAAGCCGCGCGTGAGGGCGGCGTCGAGCATGGCAATGATGTCGGGGTTCATGAACGGCTCACCGCCGGTGAACCCGATCTCGCGCGTGCCGATGCTGTCGCGGGCGATCTCGTCGAGGTATTCGCGCACTTCCTGCGCGCTCAGATAAACGAGCCGGTCGTTGGTCGGGCTCGATTCAATGTAGCAGTTGCGGCAGGTGATGTTGCAGAGCGTGCCGGTGTTGAACCAGAGAGTGTGCAACTCCTCCAGACCGACGCTGGCCCGGCGCTCTCCGCCTAAAGTCCAGTCTGGATTCCGGAACTTGGCCTGATCGCTACGTGCTCTTCCGATGAGTCTTTCAGGGTCGACCAGCGCCACGCGCGTCCTCCGTGCAGTGCCTCGTTCGTGCAGCAGGCTAGCATGACCGGCCGCACCACGAACTCACATTGACTTTATTCGGCGCGCTCAGTCGAAAATGAATGGGAGCTGGCGCGGTCCGCGCACGGTGCCCTCCGACCAAGTGACCGGGATGGCCGGATCGAGGTGGAAATCCGGGATGCGCTTCAGCCATTCCTCGATGGCCACGGTCATCTCGAGCCGCGCGAGGTTCGAGCCGACGCAACGGTGAATGCCGAGGCCGAAGGCGGAGTGGCGGTTCTCCTGGCGGTCGATGACGACCTTGTCCGCATCCGAAAACATCGCCGGATCGCGATTCGCGGCCGGGAAGGACAGCAGCACCATGTTGCCGGCCTTCATCGGGCAGCCCTCGACGACCGTGTCCTGGACGACTTCGCGCGCCATGGTGACGGGGGCAAAGGCGCGCAAGAATTCCTCGATCGCCGTCGGCATCAGCTGCGGCTCGGCGATGAGGCGCGCGCGATCGGACGGTGTTCTCGCGAGATGCCAGAGGCTCGAGCCGATAGCACTCCATGTCGTGTCGATACCGGCGATCAGGAGCAGGCGGATCATGCCGAGCACTTCGAGCGGTGGCAGCGGCTTGCCGTCCTGACGCGCCATGATGATGCGGCTGATGAGGTCATCGCCCGGCTTTTTCGTACGCGCCTCGACATACCCCGCGAAGTACATGCTCATCTCGTGCACGGCCTTCATGAGGATGTCGTCGTCGGTGATGCCGAGCTCCAGGATCTCGTGGATCCACTGAATGAACTGGTCGCCGTCGCTCTCGGGCACGTCGAGCATGTGGGCGATGACGCGCACAGGGATGTGCCGCGTGTACATCTGCGCGGCATCGCAACGCCCGTCCGCGATGAACTTGTCGATCAGTTCGTTGCAGATGGCGCGCGCACGCGGCTCGAGCTTCTTCATCTCGTCAGGCGTGAAGGGGGGCAGCAGGAGCTGCTTGGCCGGCTTGTGATGCGGCGGATCGGAGGAGATCGGCGGCGAGGGTACGGGCGGCTCGGGGCGCACCTCACGGATGACGACGCGCCGGGACGAGAAGCTCTTGGTGTCGTAGGCAATGGCCTTCACGGCGGCATACGTCGTCGGCAGGTAGGCGCCGAGGTAGCGCTTCGTATGCGCGATCGGGCACTTATCTCGGAGTTCATCCCAGATGGGGTAGGGATTGTCGCGCCACTCCTGCGCGAGATGATCCCAGTCGGTCGTCCAGTCCGTGACCGGCGGGCGGGTGCGCGGGGCGGCTTCTTGGCTCATGGGCTCCCCCTATTCCTCGATGATCTCGACGGCCATCTCGGGGCAGTTCGCCCGGGCGAGATAGGCAGCCTCTAGCTGATCCTCGGGCACAACGCCGTCGCCGATCTCCCGGGAGTTGCCGTACTCGTCGAGCTCGAAGAGCGCCGGCGCGAGGGCCTTGCAGCGGTTGTGGCCCTGGCACTTGTCGGGATCCACCCGGACCCGCACGACCTTCCCTCCAGCCATGACGCTTCCTCCTTATTTTGCTTATTTAGAATGCTTATGGTCTACCCGTGCGCGGTCACGTGCAAGTATCTCCTTGCACTGATCGCTGTTTTGCGGTTCGCGGACCCGGTTGGGGCCACGTTGACAGGCGACAGCGGCCAAGCGTAGGACCGGCCACTTCAATTCACGACGACAGATACGGCTCAGACATGCTCGAGAAGACCTATTCGCCCGCCGAAATCGAGGCGCGCGTCCACGACGACTGGGAGGCTGCCGGCGCCTTCAAGGCGGGCCGGCCCGACCGCGCCGAGGCTGAGACCTATTGCATTGTCATCCCGCCGCCGAACGTGACGGGGTCGCTTCATATCGGGCACGCGCTCAACAATACGTTGCAGGACATTCTGTGCCGCTACCAGCGCATGCTGGGGAAGGACGTGCTCTGGCAGCCGGGCATGGACCACGCCGGCATCGCGACCCAGCTCGTCGTCACGCGCCAGCTCGCCGAAAAGCAGATCCAGTACAAAGACCTTGGCCGCGAGACCTTCATCGAGAAGGTCTGGGAGTGGAAGGCACAGTCCGGTGGCACGATCCTCAATCAGCTCAAGCGCCTCGGGGCCTCCTGTGACTGGAGCCGCGAGCGTTTCACCATGGACGAGGGCCTTTCCCAGGCAGTCCTGAAAGTCTTCGTCGACCTGCACAAGCAGGGGCTCATCTACCGCGACAAGCGCCTCGTGAACTGGGACCCGGAGTTCCAGTCCGCGATCTCGGACCTCGAGGTCGAGCAGCGCGAGCACACGGGCACTTTCAAGTGGTCGCCGGACCTCAAGGACAAGGACGGCAATCCGGTCGCGTTCGACGTCGCGGCGCTGGCAAAGGTGCTCGCTCGCGATCCGAACGGGCACATGTACTACATCCGTTATGCGATCGCGGGCAGCCCCAACGAGTCCGTGACGGTCGGCACGACGCGGCCCGAGACCATGCTCGGGGATACCGGCGTCGCGATCCATCCCGACAACGAAAAGCTGAAGCACCTCATCGGCAGACAAGCGATCCTGCCGCTCGTCGGGCGGGCGATTCCGATTGTCGGCGATACCTACGCCGATCCCGAGAAGGGCACGGGCGCGGTCAAGATCACACCGGCGCACGACTTCAATGACTGGGATGTCGGCAAGCGGACCGGGCTCGACGTCATCAACATCATGGATGCGACGGCGCGGATCAACGAGAACGCGCCCGAAGCCTACCGCGGCCTCAACCGCTTCGAAGCGCGCGTGCGCGTGGTTGCCGATCTCGTGGCGCTGGGCGTCATCGAGAAAATCGAACCGCATACGCACGCCGTCCCGCACGCCCAGCGCGGCGATGCGGTCGTCGAGCCGTGGCTGACGGACCAATGGTACGTCGATGCCGCGACGCTGGCGAAGCCGGCCATGCAGGCCGTTCGTTCGGGCAAGACGACGTTCGTTCCCGACAAGTACGCCGCCGACTATTTCCGCTGGCTCGAGAACATCCAGCCCTGGTGCGTCTCGCGTCAGCTCTGGTGGGGTCATCAGATTCCGGCATGGTACGGCCCTGACGGCAAGGTGTTCGTCGCGCATGATGAGGCTGAAGCGTATGCGCTCGCCGAGAAGCACTATGCCTCTTCCCCTTCCCCCCGCGCGCGGGGAGAAGGCCGGGATGAGGGGCGGCCACACACGCAAACGTCGGCGTCTGCCCCCGCCCCTCACCCTGACCCTCTCCCCGTAAATACGGGGAGAGGGGATATAGTGCTCACCCGCGACCCCGACGTGCTCGACACGTGGTTTTCCTCTGCGCTGTGGCCATTCTCGACGCTCGGCTGGCCGCAGGAGACGAAGGAGCTCGGCCGCTTCTATCCGACGAGCTGCCTCGTCACGGGCTTCGACATCATCTTCTTCTGGGTTGCCCGCATGATGATGATGGGCACGCACTTCATGAAGGAGGTGCCCTTCCGCGACGTCTTCATCCACGGCCTCGTCCGCGACGAGAAGGGCCGCAAGATGTCGAAGACGCTGGGCAATGTGATGGACCCGCTCGAGCTGATCGACAAGTACGGCGCCGATGCGCTGCGCTTCACGCTCGCGGCACTCACGACGCAGGGCCGTGACGTGAAGCTCACGACGGCGCGCGTCGAGGGTTATCGCAATTTCGCGACCAAGCTCTGGAATGCCGCGCGCTTCCTCGAGATGAACGAGTGCCGGCGCGTCGAGGGCTTCGATCCGAAGGCGATCAAGCATCGGCTCAATCGCTGGATCGCGGGCGAGACCGAGCGCGCGTCAGGCGAGATCGAGACGGCGCTCAAGGCCTACAAGTTCAACGAGGCCGCAGGCAGCGCCTACCAGTTCGTCTGGGGCATTTTCTGCGACTGGTACGTGGAACTCGCGAAGCCCCTGCTCACGGTCAGCGACGCCGAAGCCAAGGCAGAGACACAGGCCACGGCGGCCTGGGTGCTCGACCAGATCCTGCCGTTGCTGCATCCCTTCATGCCCTTCATCACGGAGGAGCTATGGGCCAAGACCGGCGAGTACGGGCCGAAGCGCAAATCCCTGCTCGCGCTCGCGCCGTGGCCACGCCTGCTTGGCCTCTCCGATCCGGAAGCCGATGCTGAAATCGGCTGGCTCGTCGCGCTCGTCTCGGAAGTGCGCTCGGTGCGCGCGGAGATGAACGTCCCGGCCGGCGCGAAAGTGCCGCTCGTGCTCGTCAATGCGAGCGCGGAGGCGCGCGCCCGTGCCGAGCGCCATGACGAGACGCTGAAGCGCCTCGCGCGCCTCGATGCGATCACGTTCGAGCCGTCGGCGCCCAAGGGCGCAGCACAGATCGTCGTCGGCGATACGACGGCGGCAATCCCGCTCGCCGGCGTTATCGACATGAGCGCGGAAGCCCAGCGGCTCGCCAAGGAAATCGACAAGACGGTCGTCGAGATCAAGAAAGTCACCGACCGCCTGGCGAACCCGCAGTTCATGGCCAAGGCGCCGGAGGACGTGATCGACGAGTTGCGCGAGCGTCAATCGGACTTCGAAGCGCGTCAGGACAAGCTCAGGGCCGCGCTCGCGCGCGTCGAGGCGGCTGCATAGGGAGCGACGACGATGTACGTTCCGGAGCACTTCAAGCTGGGCGATGCCGCCGAGCAGCACGCGCTCATGCGTGCCTATCCCTTCGCGGCGCTGATCACGACGAGCGAGGCGGGTTACGAGGTCACGCACCTGCCGACCGTGCTGAAGTCGGAAGGCGCGCTGGGCGTCGTCGAGTGCCACGTCTCGCGCGCCAACCCGCACTGGAAGGAGATTGCCAAGAGCGGCAAGGGCCTTCTGATCTACACAGGTCCGGAAGCCTACATCACGCCCGCCTGGTATCCCTCCAAGCACGAACACGGCAAGGTCGTGCCGACGTGGAACTACGCCGTCGTCCATGCGCACGGCACAGCCGAAATCATGGACGATCGCCAATGGCTCGTGCGTCACGTGAGCGAGCTGACCGACCAGCAGGAAACTGGCGCCGCCGTGCCATGGGCGACGAGCGATGCGCCGGGGAACTTCATCGAGATGCTCTCACGCGGCATTGTCGGGATGCGCTTCACCATCGCGCGCCTCGAAGGCAAGGCGAAGATGAGCCAGAACCGCGAGCTGCCGGACCGTGAGGGCGTGGTCGCCGGCCTCACGTCACGCGGTACGGAAGCGGACATGAAGGTCGCCGGTCTCGTTTCGGCAGCCGCCGAGAAGGGGCAGAAGGTCTGATCGGCTGCGCCCCTTTGTGCCATGACAAGGCGCATTGGAACGGCTACAAGCCCGCGCCATGAGCCAAAGCCCCTCCCGTCGCGCCACAAAATCGGCCAATAAGCCCCTGCCCAAGGCGGCGGCCGGCCCGCGTCTGCGCAAGATCAAGGCGCCGCCCAAGGTCGGCTTCGTCTCGCTCGGCTGCCCGAAGGCGCTCGTCGACTCCGAGCGCATCATCACGCGGCTCAGGGCCGAGGGCTACCAGATCGCACCGAATTATGATGGCGCCGACGTCGTGGTCGTCAACACCTGCGGCTTCCTCGACTCCGCCAAGCAGGAAAGCCTCGACGCCATCGGCGAGGCCATGGCCGAGAACGGCCGCGTCATCGTGACCGGCTGCTTCGGTGTCGAGAAAGACACCATTCGACAGGCGCACCCCGGCGTGCTCGCGATTACCGGACCGCACCAGTACGAAGCCGTGATGGAGGCCGTGCACGATGTCGTGCCGCCGCTGCACGATCCCTTTCTCGATCTCGTGCCGCCCGAGGGCCTGCGCCTCACGCCACGCCACTACGCCTATCTGAAGATCTCCGAGGGTTGTAACAACCGCTGCACCTTTTGCATCATCCCCTCGCTGCGCGGCGATCTCGCAAGCCGGCCGGCGAACCACGTCATGACGGAAGCCGAACGCCTCGTGAAAGCGGGCGTGAAAGAACTGCTCGTCATCAGCCAGGATACGAGCGCGTATGGCCTTGATCTCAAGTACGCGACGAGCCCGTGGAAAGGTCAGCCGCTCGCCGCCCGCTTCCACGATCTGACAAAGGCGTTGGGCGATCTCGGTGCGTGGGTGCGCCTCCACTACGTCTATCCCTATCCGCACGTCGATCAGGTCATCCCGCTCATGGCCGAGGGGAAGATCCTTCCCTACCTCGACATTCCCTTCCAGCACGCGAGCCCGAACGTGCTGCGGGCCATGAAGCGCCCTGCCGCTATCGCCAAGACGCTCGACCGGCTCAAGTCATGGCGCGGCGTGTGTCCCGATCTCGCCATCCGCTCGACTTTCATTGTCGGCTTTCCCGGCGAGACGGAAGAGGACTTCCAGTATCTCCTCGACTGGCTGGCTGAGGCGCGCCTCGATCGCGTTGGCTGCTTCAAGTACGAGCCCGTGGCAGGCGCGGCGGCGAATGCCCTTGATGGGGCCGTTCCCGAGGAGATCAAGGAAGAGCGCTGGCACCGCCTCATGCAGGCCCAGCAGCAGATCTCCGAGGAGATCATGGCCGCCCGCATCGGTCGCACGGTGCAGGTCCTGATCGACGAGGTGGACGAGGATGGCGCCGTCGGCCGATCCGTATGGGATGCGCCCGAGATCGACGGCTCGGTGTTCCTGAACGGTGCTGCGAGCCTCGCGCCGGGCGACCTCCTGCAGGCGAAAGTCGTTGCGGCGGACTCCTATGATCTGTGGGCAGAACCGATCACGGTCTCGTGATATTTATTTCAGCTCGAGCCTGCGACGGAAACGACAATAGCCTTGCGTTTGAAGGCCATGACCAGCCGACGCGCTCAAATCAAGGGCGGTTAGCTGGGGTTCAGCTTAGGGCCATCATTCTGACGCAAGACGTCGCAATCTTGGGGGAATAAAGGCCGAATCGGCGCTCAAGCCGACGACGGCCTCGCCACCCTCACTGGCGGCGCATCTCAGGGGAACACACATGAAGAAGACACTTATGGCAGCGGCATTCGCGCTTGCCGGGGCTGGCTTCGCACTCCCGACGCAGGCGAGCGCAGCAGCGTTGACGCCGGGTCTCGCCAACGGCGCCAGCGTCGACAGCTCGATGGCCGTCCAGGTTCGCGACTATTATCGCGGCCGCCGTTACTACAGGGGCGGATATCGCCCGCGTTACGCGTATCGCCATTGGCATCGCCGGCCGTACTACGGGCGGATCGTCGGCGGTATCGCGCTGGGCGCCCTGCTCGCCGGTTCGGCGTACTACGCCTACAATGCGCCCCCGGCCCCGGGCCTCTGCTGGTTCTGGGCTGATCCGTACGAGCGCCATGGCTACTGGGATTATTGCTGAGTCTCAACCTCAGCCAACCGATGTGATTTGGCAGGTGCCGCACCCCGCGGCGCCTGCTTTTTCTTTCCGCGATCCGCAGCGAATCATGCAATCTATGGTTGCAACGCTGGGAGCAGCACATCGTGGGCAACAAGAGAGCCATCGCGCTTCTTGCGATGATCGCAGTATTCGCCCTTCCGGCCGGAGCGCCGGCAGCGCCACTGTCGCAAGCACTTCGGCCGATCCGGAGCGCGGACCTCACGCTCGTCACCCAGGTTGAAAGCAAAAGCGGCTCGGTGATCCGCAGCACCGGCCAACTCCGCGCGTTCCGACCATTCCAGGTCCCACGCATCAGGCCTACATTCACCCCCAACAAGATCCGGCCCGGGCGTCCGCTTGCCCAGCGCAAGCGGCCGCGCCGCCCAGGTCGGGTCCATGTTGCCGGCGGTGTCCCGCCCCAGTTGCCGCCTGCGATCTACGAGGACAACTCGCGGGACGTCTTCCCCTATTCTCCGGATTTCTGCCGGTATTGGGAGGATCGGGGCGTAGTCGTTGGGGATTTCGAGCCCTGCTGGTAGGGGCCGTCGACCCGCATCATAGTTTGCGGCCCATGAAGATGATCCGCGAACCCTCCCAGCTCAGCTCGCGCAGCGGCTCAAACCCGCATCGGGCATAGAAGCTGACATTCCGAGCACCGGCGCTGGTCACGATGTGAAGGCCACGCGCGCGCCGCGTCCTCGCATGGGCGGCAAAGGTCTCGAGCAGAAGCGCGCCGATACCCTGGCTCCGCCAGGGCTCATCGAGATTGATGTGCAGGTGAGCCGGATAGAGCGCAGTGAGATCAGCGAAGTCGGCGAAGTAGCCGATATCGTCGAAGCGATCGGCTTCGGCCGGATCATCGAGGCTTCCGATCAGATACCCGGCGATGCGGCCGTCACTTGCCCGCGCGATAAAGGCATGGGCGCGATCATGGAGCAGATAGCGGCCGAGCCAGCGCTCCTGGAACTCGGCCCGTGCCGCATCGCTCGGAAAGGCCTTGCGGCTGCTCGACAGGAAGAAGATGCGCTCGACTTCCCTCAAGCTCTCCGGGGTTGCATCATCACCGAGCAGCTCGATCCGAACCATGTGGCCCTCGCCCGTATGGCAGCGTCCCTGCTAGTGGGTGCCCAGCATTGCATGGCGACGGGCTTCTCGCCACCGGGGCAGCATGGTGGTATGCCACCGGCAAACCCCTACGCAAAGCGAGCGAGCACGTGGCGCGCCTTTCGGCAACCATCATCGGCGGCGGCATTTTCGGGCTCTGGCAGGCCTTCGAGCTGGCCCGGCGCGGGCACGACGTGACGCTCCTCGAAGCCATGTCCGAGGCCGAGACCGGCGGCGCGAGCCGTTTCGCCGGCGCCATGCTTGCGCCCTACTGCGAGGCCGAGGGCGCCGAGCCGATCGTGCAGGAACTGGGCGTGCGCGGGCTGGCGCTCTGGCGCGCGGCCGTCCCCGACATCGTCATGAACGGCAGCCTGGTGGTTGCCGCGCCGCGCGATCAGGGCGAGCTAACGCGCTTTGCCCGCATGACCGAGGGCCACCGGACGATCGATGCGGCGGCCATCGACTCGCTCGAGCCCGATCTCGCCGGACGCTTCGGCCGTGCGCTCTGGTATCCGGATGAAGGCCACATGGAGCCGCGGCAGGTCCTCTCGTTCCTCGTCGGCGAGATCCGCCGGCTCGGTGGAACGCTGCGCTTCGGCACGGCCGTGCCGAGTCCGATCTGGCGCGCCGCGAGCGATGGCGGGGTCGTCATCGACTGCCGCGGCCTCGCTGCCCGCGAGGATCTGCCGACACTGCGCGGCGTACGCGGCGAGATGGCCGTGCTGCGCAGCCGCGAGGTTAATCTCAAGCGGCCTGTGCGGCTGCTCCATCCGCGCTTCGGCCTTTATGTCGTGCCGTGGAGTGGCGACCGTTATATGGTCGGCGCGACGGTCATCGAGCGCGACGACGCAGGCCCTGTCACCGTGCGCTCGGCGCTCGATCTGCTCGGCACGGCCTACGCGTTGCATCCGGGTTTTGGCGAGGCCGAGATTCTCGAGCTCTCGTCGGGTGTGCGACCTGCCTTTCCGGACAACGTGCCGCGCATCGTCGCCAAGGGGCGACGCCTTCTCGTCAACGGCGCCTTCCGGCATGGCTATCTGCTGGCGCCGGTGATGGCCGAGATCGCCGCTGCCTACCTCGAGACCGGTGCCCTGCATCCGATCCTGCGCGTGGACTGAAACGAGGGAGAGGCTCATGAAGCTCGCGACTCTTCGCAACGGCACGCGCGACGGCGAACTCGTGATCGTTTCCCGTGATCTCACCAGGGCGGTGCGGGCGGCCGACACGATTGCCGGCCTCGACACGCTGCAACTGCTCCTCGACGATTGGGATACCTACGCACTCCCGGCCGAGCGCATATCCGCCGAGCTTGAAGGCTCGACAACGAGCGGCGCCACCTCGCGGCTCCCTGTTATCGCCTTCGAGCCGCGCCATGCCATGGCGCCCCTCCCCCGCGCCTATCAGTGGGCGGATGGCTCGGCCTACATCAATCACGTGGAACTCGCCCGCAGGGCGCGCGGCGCCGAGATGCCGGCGAGCTTCCATTCCGACCCGCTCATGTATCAGGGCTGCTCGGATGTGTTCATCGGCGCCATGGAGCCGGTGCCGGTCGCCGACGAAGCCTGGGGCATCGATCTCGAAGGCGAGCTTGCCGTGATCGTCGGCGATACGCCCATGGGCGTGACAGCCGCCGAGGCTCTCGATCACGTGCGTCTCGTGGCGCTCGTCAACGACATTTCGCTGCGCAACCTCATACCGAACGAAGTGGCCAAGGGTTTCGGCTTCTTCCATGGCAAGCCCGCATCGTCCTTCGCGCCCGTTGTCGTGACGCCGGACGAACTCGGCCCTGCATGGCGCGAGGGTAAGTTGCATCTCCCTTTGCTCGCCAGCATCAACGGCAAGCTGATCGGCCGGCCCAACGCCGGGCTCGACATGACCTTCTCCTTTGCCGATCTGATCGCGCATGCGGCCAAGACGCGGCGCCTCGGCGCCGGGACGATCATTGGCTCGGGCACGGTTTCGAACAAGCTCGACGGCGGCCCCGGCAAGCCCATCGAGGAAGGCGGCGCCGGCTATACCTGCCTGGCGGAAGTTCGTGTGGTCGAAACCCTCCTCTCGGGCGCGCCGAAGACGCCGTTTCTCCGGTTCGGCGACCGCATGAAGCTCGAGGTGCGCGACGCCGAGGGCGCCAGTATCTTTGGTGCCATCGACCAGACGATCGTGCGCGGCGAAGGGGCGTGAAGCAGGTAGACCTCACAGCTTCCGCGCACACCAGATTTGCTCGTGCGACCGTTCGGCCCCATTGGCGAGCCCATGACCTGCCGGTATGCTGACACAAGCACAGCCGCACCGCCGGAAGAGATGCCAAAGCCGAGGAGGACATGATGGGCTACACACTCGAAGCGCTCGCGAACGATATCCGCTCGACGCTCAAGTCGGGAGCCGTGTCCGAAACCGGCCCGAAGGTCGCGGCTCTCGTCGAGAAGGCCCTCAAGGACAAAGCGTTCGTCCAGACCAACCTCGGGCGGCCGAACATGAAGACCCGCGAGGTCATCTACGAGGACCCCGAGACGGGTTTCTGTGTCTGCGCCCACACATACGAAGGCGCAGCGACGTCGCCGGCGCATGACCACGGCCCGAGCTGGGCCATCTACGGCCAGGCCGAGGGCGTGACCGAGATGACCGACTGGAAGATCATCAAGAAGGGCGCCGGCGAGGAGCCTTCGCTCGTCGAGGCCATCCGCACGTACAAGCTCGAGCCCGGCATGGCCAAGTTCTATGATGTCGGCGCCGTGCACTCGCCGAAGCGCGACAGCGCGACGAAGCTCATCCGCATCGAGGGCAAGAACCTCGACACGGTCAAGCGCTCGAACATCAAGGTCGCCTGACAACGGAGCGTGTCCGTATGGCGCCGGCTCGTGAACCGAGCCGGTTGCCTTGCTGCGTCTGCTCGCCCGAGGGTTGCCCCAGTGTGAGAATGCCGCTAGGAAGCTAGTGACCTTCGCGCCTTGGGGAGGAAGCGATGCGAGAGGAGGGAGCCGGGCCCGTTCGTCGGGTGTCGGTCAGATCAGTACTGTTTCCAGGCACCGCAATCGCCTCGCCCGAACGGAGCAGCGCCACATGCGCATGATTTCCTTCGGCATCATCCTCTATCTCTTCTGGCTCGCGCTCTCCGGCTATTTCAAGGCCTTCCTCCTCACAGGCGGGCTTCTCTGCACACTCTTCGTGCTCTATGTCGCGCGCCGCATGAAGCTTCTCGACCGCGAGAGCTATCCCGCGCACCTCTTCCCTGCAGCAGCCACCTACTGGCCCTGGCTGCTCTGGGAGATCATCAAGGCCGGCTGGGCCGTCACCAAGGCGGTGCTCCGTCCCAAGCTCGACATTTCCCCGACCATGACGCGCGTCGTCGCCTCGCAAGCGTCGCCTGAAGGCATTGCCACCTACGGCAATTCCATCACGCTGACGCCCGGCACCATAACGGTCCGCGTCGACGGCAACATTCTGACGGTTCATGCGCTCGAACGTGGCGGCGCTATCGATCTCGAGGAAGGCGGCATGGATGCGCGCGTCACCCGCTTCGAGAGAGGCACGTGATGTTCACGGCCGCAGCCCTAGCCGTCATCGCCGCACTCGTGCTCGTGGTCGTGCGCGTGCTCAAAGGTCCGACGCTCTTCGATCGCGTGCTCGCCGGCAACTCCGTCGGTTCGCTCGCCATCATATTTCTTGCCGTGCTGGGCTTCGTGAACGGCCGTCCGGAGTGGCTCGACATTGCGATCACGTACGGCGTCCTCAACCTGATCGGCACGCTCGCGATCCTCAAATTCTTCCGCCACGGCGATCTCGCCCACGATGCCGGGGAGGACGACGCGTGATCCTCATCGATATCGCGAGCTGGCTGCTGATCCTCGCCGGCTGCTTCTTCATCCTCGTCGGCGCTCTCGGCATGATGCGGCTTCCCGAGCTCTTCGCGCGCATGCACGCCGCAAGCCTCATCGATACGCTCGGCATCGGCTTCCTCTTCGCCGGCCTCATGCTTCAGGCCGGGTTCACGCAGGTGACGCTGAAGCTGCTGTTCATACTCCTCCTCTTCTTCTTCACCGGGCCTGTGATCACGCACGCGCTCGCTCAGGCCGCCATGGAAGCCGGCATCAAGCCCGAACTCGCCGAGGACCGTCGGGGACGGCTCGACGAGAGCGGCAAGCCCGTCAACTCCGACAGCGAAGGGAGGCCGTCATAGACAGCTTCTTCAACGCGGTGCTGCTCACCCTGCTGGTGACCGTAACGCTCGCCATCGTGCGCATGCGCAATCTGTTCGGCGTGATCGCGCTTACCGGGGTCTACAGCTTTCTCATGGCGAGCGTGCTGATCGTCTATGACGCCGTCGACGTCGCCATGACGGAGGCGGCCGTCGGCGCCGGCGTCTCGACGGTGCTGCTGCTTGCCGCCCTGCACCTGACCAAGGCACGCGAGTATCCTCAGCCGCGCCCCGCCGCGATCCCACTCATTGTTGCCGTCGGTGTCGGTGTCGCACTCGTCTGGGCAACATACGACCTCCCGGCCTTTGGTCTTGCCGAAACGCCCATCAACCAGCACGTGGCGCCATACTACATCCAGAACGCGATCAAGGACACGATGGTCGGCAACCTCGTCTCGGCCATCCTGGCCGACTACCGCGGTTACGATACGCTCGGTGAGACGACGGTCGTCTTCACCGCCGGCATCGGCGTTCTCCTGCTTCTCAAAGGACGCGCACCGAGACGGACGAGCGGCACCGCGCCACCGACCGATGGAGGCGCGGCATGAGGCGCGATCTCATCCTGCGCATCGGCGTCAAGCTCATCATCCCCTTCATGATGCTGTTCGCCCTCTACGTGCAGCTTCATGGTGACTATGGTCCCGGCGGCGGCTTCCAGGCGGGCGTCATCATGGCCGGTGCTGTGATCGTCTATGCTCTCATCTTCGGCATCGAGGAGGCCCAACGCGTCGTCCCGCGCCGCCTCGTCGAGATGCTGGTGCCGCTCGGTGTTCTCATCTATGCGGGGACCGGCGTGATCGGTCTCCTCCACGGCCAGAACTTCCTCGACTACTCGGTTCTCGCGGCGGATGCCGCACACGGACGCGAACGCGGAATTTTGCTCGTCGAGGCCGGCGTGCTCGTGACGGTCTCCTCGACCATGATCGCGCTCTTCTATGCCTTCTCGGAGCGAGGGCGCTGATGGACGGCCTCAAGAACTTCATCGAGCACTATAACTACGTAGCCACCATCGTGCTGATGGTGGCCGGGCTCTACATCGTCATTGCCCGCGGCAACATGATCAAGAAGCTGATCGGGCTGAGCTTGTTCCAGACGTCCGTTTATCTACTCTACATCGCGCCCGGCAAGATCATCGGCGGTACGCCGCCCGTCCTCGATCCGAAAATCACCGTCTACTCGAACCCGCTGCCGCACGTGCTGATCCTGACGGCCATCGTCGTCGGCATCGCGACGATCGCACTCGGCCTCGCCATCGTCACGCGCATCAACGAGGCCTACGGCACCATCGAGGAGGACGAAATCTTCGCGCGGGAAGAGCAGGAATGAGCGCCATTTCCGCGCAGCTTCCCGGCCTTCAGGTGGTCGTGCCGCTGCTCGGCGCGATCATCGCCGCCTTCATACGGCGCGGCACGCTCGCCTGGGCCTGGGCTACACTCATCACGGCCGCGACGCCTGTCATGGCCTTCGCCCTGCTCGTCCAGGTCTGGGCGAACGGACCGATTTCTTATCATCTCGGCGGTTGGCCACCGCCCATCGGCATCGAGTACCGCGTCGATCTGCTCAATGCGTTCGTGCTCATGCTCGTCAGTCTCGTCAGCGCGATCATGATGCCTTATGCGCGCCGCAGCGTCGCGCACGAGATCGACGGCGACAAGCAGGCCTGGTTCTACTGCATGTACCTGCTGTGCCTGACGGGCCTGCTCGGCATCACGATCACCGGCGATGCCTTCAACGCGTTCGTGTTCCTCGAGATCTCGTCACTTTCGTCCTACGTCCTGATCGCCATGGGGCGCGACCGCCGAGCGCTCGTCGCCTCCTACCAGTATCTGATCGTCGGCACGATCGGCGCGACGTTCTACGTCGTCGGCGTCGGCCTGCTCTATCTCGTCACCGGCAGCCTGAACTTCGCCGACATCGCGACGCGCCTTGCCGACGCGAACGTCATGTTCCCGCGCCCCGTGCTGGCGGCGCTCGCCTTTCTGTTCGTCGGCATCAGTCTGAAGCTGGCCCTTTTCCCGCTGCACGTCTGGCTGCCGAACGCCTATGCCTACGCGCCGTCCTTCGCGACCGCCTTTCTCGCGGCGACCGCCACCAAGGTCGCGATCTATCTCTTCCTGCGCATAGGGTTCTCGGTCTACGGCGTCGCGCTCGATATCAAGGCCCTGCCGATCTCGGCCGTGCTGTACCCGCTCTCCGTCGCGGCAATGTTCATCGCCTCGATCCTCGCCGTCTACGAGCAGAATCTGAAGCGGATGCTCGCCTATTCGTCCGTCGCCCAGATCGGCTACATCACGCTTGGTATCGCGCTGATGAACCAGGCGGGGCTCACAGGGGCCATCGTTCACCTCTTCAATCACGCACTGATCAAGGGTGGGCTCTTCCTCGCGCTCGGCGCGGTCGTATACCGCGCGGGCACCATCAAGCTCGATGACCTCGGTGGCGTGGGGCGGACTATGCCGCTGACGCTCGCGGCCTTTGTCCTCGCCGGCATGAGCCTGATGGGCGTGCCCGGCACTGCCGGCTTCATCTCGAAGTACTACCTCGTTGTCGGGGCGTTCGACGCCGGCCTGTGGCCGGTCGCCTTTCTGATCGTCGCGAGTTCGCTCATAGCCCTCGTCTATATCGGCCGTGTCGTCGAGATCGCTTACTTCCGTCCGGTCTCCGAGGCGGTCGCGCATGCCAAGGACCCGCCGCTCATGATGCTGGTCCCGATTCTCGTGCTCACCATCGCCTCGATCTACTTCGGCATCGATACGGAGCTTTCGGCAGGCGTCGCGAACCGGATCGCCGAGGGCCTGATCGGAGCGCTCAAGCTCGGGGAGGCTCATTGATGCTGGGCCTCGCACCCGACACGCTCGTCATGGCCGCGCTGACGATCCCGATCCTCGGCGCGATCGTCATTCCCCTCTTTCACAACGCGCCGAATATCCGCGAGAGCGTGACGCTCATCACGGCGGGCGCGCTCGCGCTCAGCGTCTGGAGCCTGCTGCCGCATGTGCTCGCGGGCGGCCGCCCGGCAGCGATCGATATCGCCGTCGTGCTGGGCCTCTCGGTCGCCTTTGCCGTCGAGCCGCTCGGTCTTCTGTTTGCGCTGATCGCCTCGACCTTGTGGTTCGTCACGTCCGTCTATGCCATCGGCTACATGCGCGGCAATGACGAGCCCCGCCAGACGAGCTTCTACGTTTGCTTCGCCGTCGCGCTCTGGGCGACGATGGGCATTGCCTTCGCGAAGAACCTCTTCACGCTCTTCATCTTCTACGAAATCCTGACGCTCTCGACCTATCCATTGGTCGCGCACAAGGCGAACGGCGAAGCCATCCGCGCCGGCCGTATCTACCTGCTGATCCTGATCGGCACCTCGATGGTTCTGTTGCTGCCCGCGATTGCCTGGACATGGGTTCTCGCCGGCACGCTGGACTTCACGCCCGGCGGCATTCTTGCGAACAAGACGACACCCCTCTTGCTCGGCGTCTTGCTCGCGCTCTTCGCCTTCGGCATCGGCAAGGCGGCGCTCATGCCGTTCCACTTCTGGCTTCCGGCGGCGATGGTCGCGCCGACGCCGGTGAGCGCGCTCCTGCATGCGGTCGCGGTCGTGAAGGCCGGCGTCTTCACGATCCTGAAGGTCGTCGTTTACATCTTCGGCATAGAAACGCTCGCGTACACGGGCGCTGGATCGTGGCTCGTCTATGCGGCGGGTGTCACGGTGATCGCGGCATCGCTGGTGGCGTTGAAGAAGGACAATCTCAAGGCGCGGCTCGCCTACTCGACGGTCTCGCAGCTCTCGTACGTCATTCTCGCGGCAGCCATTCTCGCGCCCATCTCGGCAGTTGGTGCGGCGTTGCATATCGCCGCGCACGCCGTGAGCAAGATCACGCTCTTCTTTGCCGCGGGTTCCATCTATACGGCCGCACACAAGACCGAGATCAGCGAGCTCGCCGGGATCGGCCGGCGCATGCCCTGGACCATGGGCGCCTTTGCAATCGGCGCCATCAGCATGATCGGCCTGCCGCCGACCGCCGGCTTCCTCGGCAAGTGGTTCATGCTCACCGGCGCCATGCAGACCGGCCAATGGCTGCCCATCGCGGTCATCATTGCGAGCACACTGCTCAATGCAGCCTACTTCCTGCCGATCGTTTACACGGCCTTCTTCGAGCGCGAGCGCGTGGCGCATCCCGCTGGTGCCGCCGCAGCCCACGAGCACGGCGAAGCGCCGCTGCCCATCGTCATCGCGCTCACGGCAACGGCAGCGGCGACTGTCGCGCTCTTTCTCTTCCCACAGCTCCCGCTGAGGCTTGCCCAGATGATGGTCGGAGGCTGATCATGCGCGGCACGAGAAAAGGCACCGCATCTTCGATGAGCGTCTTTGCCGGCAGAGATCTGAGCCGGATCGCCCTCGTCGTTCTTGGCATTCTCGTCCTGCTCGATCTCGTTGTGCATCATCATCAGTATTTCGGCATCGACGGCACCTTCGGCTTCGCGGCGTGGTTCGGCGCCCTGGCCACGTTCACGCTTGCGTTGCTCGCCCTTGCGGTCGGCTCCCTCTTCCGCGCGCCGGAGGGCACCTATGACGACTAGTTTCTTCACCTCGCCGCCGATGGTCCTCATCCTTGGCGCGCTTGTCCTGGTCTTCACGCAGGGCATCGCGCGCAAGGCCGTACTGATCGCCTTCCCACTGCTCGCGCTCGTTCTCGTCTGGCAGGCACCGACCGGCAGCATCAGTGCGAGCTACCTTGGCTATGCGTTGACGCCCATTCGCCTCGATGCCCTTGCCGTGCTTTTCGGCGCCGTCTTCGCGCTCGCGGCCTTTCTCGGCGCCCTCTTTGCACTCGACCGCACATCGACGCTCGAGCTTTCCTCCGCCTTCGTCTATGCCGCCGGTGCGCTCGGTGTCGTCCTTGCCGGCGACTGGATCACGCTTTTCGTGTGGTGGGAGGTCATGGCCATCGCATCGACGCTCGTCGTCGTGTGCGGCGGCGACAAAGCATACGGCCCCGCTTTCCGCTACGCGCTTGTTCACTTTCTCGGTGGCGTCTTGCTCATGGCCGGCATTGCCGGCGAGCTCGCCATGAGCGGCACCGCGACCATCACCTCGATCAAGCCGGAGAGCTGGCCGCGCTGGCTGATCCTCGCGGGTATCCTCATCAATGCCGGCGCGCCGCCGCTCTGGGCGTGGGTCTCGGATGCTTATCCGGCGTCTTCATGGTCGGGCATGGTCTTTCTCTCGGTCTTCACGACCAAGACCGCCGCCTACGTTCTCCTGCGTGTCTTTCCGGGTACCGAAGTGCTGGTTTGGATCGGCGTCGTGATGGGCATCTACGGCGTTCTCTACGCCGCCCTCGAGAACGACGTACGCCGTCTCATCGCGTTCGCCATTGTCAGCCAGATGGGCATCAAGGTCGCGGGTGTTGGCATCGGGACGCCGCTTGCCCTCGACGGCGTCGCTGCACACTCGGCTGCGGCGGTCATCTACACCGCGCTGCTCGTGATGGTCGCAGGCAGTGTTCTGCACCAGACGGGCAAGACGCGCATGACGGAGCTCGGCGGGCTCGCCGATGCCATGCCGCTCACGGCCTTCTCGTGCCTGATCGGTGTGCTCTCGATTGCTGCCTTCCCGCTGACGTCGGGCTTCGTCTCCAAATCCATGATCATCGACGCAGCGGCCAATCAGCACTTGGCTGGCCCGTGGATCGCGCTGACAGCCATTTCGGTCGGCGCCGTGTTGCATGCCGGGCTCCGTATGCCATGGCTCGTCTTCTTCGGCCCTGCCAAGGTGCAGAAGGCGAGCGACCCGCCCCAATCCATGCGCATTGCCATGGCGCTCGCGGCGGTGCTCTGCGTGGTCATCGGCATCGTGCCGGATGGGTTGTACGTGATGCTGCCGCATCAAGTGCCGTACGTGCCCTACTCGGCGAGTCACGTTCTCGTGCAGCTCCAGTTTCTCGCCTTCGCCGCGCTCGCCTTCTATCTCGTGCGCGACTGGTTCAGGGCACAGCCGAGTATCACGCTCGATCTCGACTGGTTCTATCGCCGGCCCGGCAAGTGGCTTGCACGCGGCTTCGATGATCTGACCGCCAGCGCCTGGACGCGTCTGGTCAGCGGCATCAACGGCAAGGCCGCCAAGCTGCACGATCTACTCCTCACGCACCACGGTCCATCGGGCACATTCGGCCGCACGTGGCCGACCGGCACAATGGCGTTCTGGACGACGCTCCTGCTCGGGGCGTTCCTGCTCATTGCGGCGATGGGATAGGTCGCTTCGCGAGGGGGGCTTTCGCCCCACGCGCCAACCGGGAGGGACACCCTCCCGGCCCCACCCGTCTTTCTGACTCAATCGTCAGTCGCGGGCGCCCGGCAACAAAGAACGGGGATGTGGAGGTGTCCCCCACGCGGGTCGTAGGGCCATGCCTGAGGCGTGCCAGAGGCATGCAGCCCTACTTCGCGCCGAAGGCGCGACAGGTTAGCCGTTGCTCTTCAACCCTTGCTGCAACTCGCGCGCAAAGCCGGGCAGCCCGGTCTGGCGGCTCGCGCGGTGGCGCTCCGCTGAAAGCACACCGCGCAGGATGGAAAGACTGTCGGCGATCACGTCATTGACGATGACGTAGTCGTATTCCGGCCAATGGCCGATCTCGTCACCGGCCGCAGCGAGCCGTCGCGCAACGACGTCGGCACCATCCTGGGCGCGCGCGTGCAGTCGCTGTCCGAGTGCGGCGGCCGATGGCGGCAGGACGAATACGCGCACCAAGTCCGCCGGCGCCGAGGCGGCGAGCTGCTGGGCGCCCTGCCAGTCGATGTCGAAGAGCACGTCACGGCCGGCGCTCAACGCGTCCATGACCGGCCCGCGCGGCGTCCCGTAGAGATTGCCGTGCACATGCGCCCATTCCAGAAGGTCGCCTTCTTCCCTCATGCGCTCGAAGGCGGGGGCATCGAGAAAATGGTAGTCCTGGCCGTCGACCTCGCCGGGACGAGCTTTGCGCGTCGTTACCGAGACGGACATGACGAGGCCGGGCTCGGCTGCAAGCAGGGCCTTGGCCAATGTCGTTTTGCCGGCGCCCGAAGGCGACGACAGCACCAGCATCACGCCACGCCGCGCCATGTGTGTGCTCACCATTGCCGTCCCTATTCGATGTTCTGGATCTGCTCGCGCATCTGCTCGATCACGGCTTTGAGCGCGAGACCCGCGCGCGTCGTCTCGATGTCATTGGCTTTCGAGCAGGTGGTATTGGCCTCGCGGTTGAACTCCTGTGCCAGAAAGTCGAGCCGGCGCCCGGCTGGCTTGCCGCCCGCCATGAGCTCGCGCGCCGCCGCGACGTGGGCACGCAGGCGTTGCAGCTCTTCCTCGACATCGGCCTTGACGGCAAGCAGCGCCGCTTCCTGGTGCAGGCGCGCATCGTCGAGCGGCGTACCGGTATCGAGGAGGCGCGACACCTGCTCCTTGAGACGTGCCCTGATCGCCTCGGGCGACCGGGACGGGGAGGCCGCGATCGTCTCGACGAGCGCGGCGATCGAGGTCAACTGATCCTCGATGACCGGCGCGAGGCGGCGCCCCTCGGCGAGGCGCGACTCGACCAGTTGGTCCAAGGCGCGGTCGAAACTGGCGAGCATGGCAGCGTGGCGGGCTTCCATGGCCGCCTGATCCTCCTCGCCTTCGGCAAGCTCGATGACGCCGCGCAGGGCGAGCAACCCCTCGACGCTCATCGGCGCGAAATTGCCGCGCGCGCTCAGCCGCTCGGCGAGTGCCAGGACCTGGGCGAGCGCCGTCTCGTTGATGGTGAGCTCGCCACCGCCGCTGTCCCGCGCGACGTTGAGGCTGACGGACACGTTGCCGCGGGTGAGACGCGCGCCGATCCGCTCGCGCAGGCGCGGCTCGAGAGCCTCATGCCCGGGCGCCAGCCTGAGCCGCACATCGAGGCCCTTGCCGTTGACGCTGCGGATGTCCCAGCGCCATGCCACCGTGCCATGACGGCCTTCGTCGGCGCCGAAGCCGGTCATGGAGGGCACGGGGTTATCCTGTTTGGCCATGGGCGGGATTGTCTCTCGGTGGGCGCGGCGGACGAGTCGCTTTAGGTCTTAACTGTCCTGCCGTTCGCATTCGCGGGCAAGGGGATTTCAGGAGCTTCATAGCCCGGAAACCCCATTCTAGCGCTGCGCTGGACGCGGGCCGGTCTTCGCGGGCTGCTCATGTCTTGGACTGGCATTGACCGCCCTGTGCCGCTAGGTTGCAGCACATATCCGGACACGCACGAAATTTTCGCTGCGGCTCCCTGGCCGACAGCAAGAGCACGGGGAAACGAGACATGGTTCAACGGGGCCCCCACCGCGGCCTGATCTTCGGCATCTTTCTGGCGCCGTTCCACCGCGCCGGCGACAACCCGACGCTCGCCATGGCCCGCGACATGGATCTGATCTCGCACCTCGACCATCTCGGCTACGACGAGGCCTGGATTGGCGAGCATCACTCGGCGGGCTGGGAGCTCATCGCGAGCCCGGAGCTGTTCATCGCCGCCGCGGCAGAGCGCACGAAGAACATCCGTCTCGGGTCCGGCGTGACGAGCCTCCCCTATCACCATCCCTTCCTGGTCGCGCAGCGCTTCGTGCAGCTCGACCACATGACCAAGGGTCGCGCCATGCTCGGATGCGGCCCCGGCGCGCTGACGTCGGACGCCTACATGCTCGCGATCGAGGCCGAGACCCAGCGCCCGCGCATGATGGAGGCGCTCGATGCCATCATGCAGCTCCTCAAGTGCGAGGAGCCGGTCACCATGAAGACCGACTGGTTCGAGATGCGCGAGGCGCGCCTTCATCTCGCACCCTATACCGATCCGCATTTCCCGATCGCGGTCGCGAGCACGCAATCGCCGGCAGGCATGCAGGCGGCAGGCAAGTTCGGGCTCGGCGTGCTGTCGCTCGGCGCCGGCCTGCCGGGCGGCGTCGACGCGCTTCCCGCGCACTGGAAGATCGCCGAGGATGAGGCGGCCAAGCACGGCCACACCATGAACCGCAAAGATTGGCGCCTCGTCGTCAACATGCACTGCGCCGAGGACGACGAGCGGGCGCTGCGCGATGTGGCGTACGGCGAGCGCGAGGAAACGGTCACGTACTTCGAGGAGACGCTGGGTCGGCCACCAGGGCGGTCGCAAGACCCGCTCCGCGAGGGCGTCAAGGCCGGCAATACGCTTGTCGGCTCGCCGGAGACGATCACCAAGGGCATCGAACGTATGATTGCCGCTAGCAAAGGAGGCATCGGCGGCGTCATGTTCCGCGCGCACGAGTGGGCGAACAGGGAGGACACCTTCCGCAGCTTCGAGCTGTTCGCGCGCTGGGTCATGCCGAAATTCCAGGGCTCGCTCGACACGGTCATCGCCTCGCGCGATTGGTGTCGTGATAACCGCGGCACGATCTTCGCCCCGAACGTCAAGGCGATCGAGAAGGCGTACGAGGCGGGCGGCAAGGCCCTCCCCGAAGGGTATCGTTCGCGCCTCACCGGCGCGCGCGACGACGGCAAGAGCTGATGGAATACACAACGATACGGACACTGAAACACTCATGACCACAAAGACCCGGACCTGGTCCGACGATGTCTTCGCCGAGATGAAAAAGCGGGATATCGCGACCGTCGCCACCATCCCGGACGGTGGGCTCACCCAGCTTCTGAACATGGTCGTCGCCGACAAGGACATGCGCCTCGTGACGCTCTCGACCGAGGAGGAGGGCATCGGCGTTGCGACGGGCCAATGGCTCGGCGGCAAGCGTGCCATGATCGCCATGCAGTCCTCGGGCGTCGGCAACTGCATCAACGCGCTCGGCATTCCCGTGACCATGCGCGCACCCTGCCTGATGCTCGTGACGATGCGCGGCCAGTGGGGCGAGTTCAATCCCTGGCAGGTGCCCATGGGCCAGGCGACCCGCACGGTTTTGGAGGCCGTCGGCGTGCGCTGCTTCCCCGTCGAGCACGCAGACGAGATCGGAGAGACATTCGCCGCGGCGGCGGACATCGCGTTTCATGGGCGCCTCTCGGCCGCCGTGCTGGTGAGCCAGCGCGTGATCGGCGCCAAAGGTTTCGGACAGAAATAAGGGCCAGCGACATGACCTCGACCACCAAACCCGCAAGCCCTGCGCCGAACAAGATCAAGCGGCGCCCGTTCGTCGCCGAGC
This sequence comes from Hyphomicrobiaceae bacterium, assembly GCA_035565975.1. GTDB lineage: Bacteria > Pseudomonadota > Alphaproteobacteria > Rhizobiales > Hyphomicrobiaceae. The sequence goes on along the minus strand of DATMRT010000043.1, from coordinate 46,507 downwards.
TGCTCAAGTACCGCGGCAATGCGCTTGTCGTGCCGGGCCTCGGCAGCCCGACATGGGACATCTCCGCCGCCGGCGATCAGCCCGAGTACCTCTACTCGTGGGGTGGCATGGGCCTCGCCGTTTCGACTGCGCTCGGTATCGCGCTCGCCCAGCCGGACCGCCGCGTGCTCGCCATTACGGGCGACGGCGAGATGATGATGGGCATCGGCTCGCTCGGCGTCGTTGCCGATCAGGCGCCGCAGAACCTCGGCATTCTTGTCCTCGACAACGAGCACTTTGGGGAGACGGGCCGCCAGCACGGTCTCACGGGCGCGCGCACGGACATGTGCAAGGTCGCCGAGGGCTTCGGCATCCAGAAGACGCTGCTCGTGACCGAGGAGTCGCAAGTCGGCGCGCTCGCCGAGCTGATGTTCAAAACGCCAGGCCCGACGTTCGCGGTGGCCAAGATCGCGATCACCGAGGACCCATGGGCGCTGCCGGTGAAGGATGGCGCGGCGATTGCGCATCGTTTCCGCATTGCCGTCGGCGTCGAAAAACCCTGATAGACCGAACTGATCTGGGAGATCCGAAGTGACTGCCGTTGAGATGACCGATGCCCGCGCCGATCGTGTCGCAGGGCTCGACTATGATGCGATCGTTATCGGTGCCGGCATCTCCGGAATGTACCAGCTCATCAAGTTGCGCGACGAGCTGGGCCTCAACGTACGGGTTTTCGAGGCGGGCACGGATGTCGGCGGTACTTGGTATTGGAACCGCTATCCGGGCGCCCGCTTCGATTCCGAGAGCTGGTCCTACGGCTATTCCTTCTCCAAGGAATTGCTGCAGGAGTGGGACTGGACCGAGCACTTCTCTCCGCAGCCGGAGACGTTGCGCTATCTTCGGTACGTCGCCGACAAGTTCGACGTGCGCCGCAATATCCAGTTCAAGGCCCGCGTGAAAGCCGCGCATTACAAGGACCAGCTTCCGGGCTGGGAGATCACGCTCGAAGACGGCAGCAAGCACACGGCGCGCCTTCTGGTCACGGCCATCGGTGCTCTTTCAGTGCCCACCATGCCGCGTGTCGAAGGCATCGGGGATTTCAAAGGCCCCTCGTTCCATACCGCACAGTGGCCGCATGAACCCGTCTCGTTCGAAGGCAAGCGCGTCGCAGTCATCGGTACCGGCGCGACCGGCATCCAGACGATCCAGGAAGTCGCAAAGACCGTCGGCCATCTCACCATCTTCCAGCGCACGCCGAATTGGAGCGCGCCCCTCCACAACAGCAAGATCGACAAGGCGACCATGGAGGGCATCAAGGCGCGCTACGACGAGATCTTCGCGCGCTGCAAGGAGACCGCCGGCTGCTTCATCCACACCGCCGATCCGCGCAGCATCTTCGACGTGACCGACGCCGAGCGAGAGGCGTTCTTCGAGGAACTCTATGCGGCGCCGGGCTTCGGCATCTGGCAGGGGAATTTCCGGGACATCCTGACGGACCGGAAGGCGAATGCTCTCATCTCCGAATTCGTCGCGCGCAAAATCCGCGAACGCGTGAAAGATCCCGTGATCGCCGAGAAGCTGATCCCGAAGAACCACGGCTTCGGCACGAGGCGCGTACCGCTCGAGAGCGGGTATTTCGAAGTCTACAACCAGCCGAATGTGAAGCTCGTCGATATCAGCGAGACGCCCATCGCGCGCATCACCGAAAAGGGCGTCAAGACGAGTGATGCCGAATATGAAGTCGACATGATCATCTACGCGACGGGCTTCGACGCGCTGACGGGTGCCTTCGACGCCATCGATTTCCGCGGCAAGGACGGACGTCGCCTCAAGGACGACTGGAAGGGTGGCCCCAAGACCTTCGTCGGTATGCAGGTCGAAGGCTATCCCAACATGTTCATGATCATCGGCCCGCACACCGCGCTCGGCAATATTCCGCGGAGCATCGAGTACAACGTCGAGTGGGTGACCGATCTCATCCGGTACATGCAGGAGCGCGGTCTCGAACGCGCCGAAGCCACACCGGAAGCCGTCGCCGCATGGACCGAGAACGTGCACGCGTGCGGCGTCGGTCTGCTGAGCAATGAGGTCGACTCCTGGATGACGGGCGTCAATCGCAATGTCGATGGCAAAACCGAACGGATAGTCGCGCGATACAGCGGCTCCGCACCGGACTACCGCGCTTGGTGTGACCGCGTCGCGGCCGGCGGCTACAAGGAAATCGCCTTCGGTTGACCGCTCGGCAATAAGAACGGGCGCCGCTGGAGAACCCAGGGCGCCCGATCGTATTGCTTGACTGGCGCCGTGCGGCTCAAGCCGCGGCGCCGGCCTCGATCTTCGAATTGGCCTTCTGCACGGCCCGCTGGACCTTCTCGAAGGCACGCACCTCGATCTGCCGGATGCGCTCGCGCGATACGCCGAACTCCGTCGAGAGGTCTTCGAGCGTTGCTGGATCGTCGCGGAGACGACGGGCCTCGAAGATCTGGCGCTCACGGTCCGTGAGCGTTTTCAGCGCATTCTCTAGCAAGCCGCGGCGCAGGGTCAGCTCCTCGCTTTCGGCGAGTTGCTCCTCCTGATCAGGTGTCTCGTCGACGAGCCAGTCCTGCCACTCACCTGACTCGGCGTCAGCGCGAACCGGGGCATTGAGCGAGGCATCGCCGCCGAGGCGGCGGTTCATGGAGACCACGTCCTCCTCGCTCACGCCGAGCTTGTTGGCGATCTCCTTGACCTGGTCGGGCCTCAACTCGCCTTCCTCGATGGCCTGGATCTGGCCCTTCACGCGACGCAGGTTGAAGAACAGCTTCTTCTGCGACGCGGTGGTGCCCATCTTCACGAGGCTCCACGAGCGCAGGATGTATTCCTGGATCGAGGCCCGGATCCACCACATGGCATAGGTAGCGAGGCGGAAGCCCTTATCGGGATCGAACCGCTTCACGGCCTGCATGAGGCCGACGTTGCCCTCGGAGATGACCTCGCCCATGGGGAGACCGTAGCCGCGATAGCCCATGGCAATGCGGCCAACGAGGCGGAGATGTGACGTTACGAGCTTGTGCGCCGCCTCGGTGTCCTCATGCTGCTGCCATCGCTTGGCCAGCATGTATTCCTCGTTCGGCTCCAGCATCGGGAACCGACGAATCTCCTCGAGGTAGCGGGACAGGCCGGCCGAGCCTGAAGCTACGACCGGAAGTGCTTTGGTCGCCATAGCTATTCCCTCTCTTCGCGCCAACGCAGGCCATTGGATACTGTAATGCCGGATGACGCGGATAGTTTCCGCGAAGGATGTGGGCGCGTATCGTGCCCTGGTCGTCCACCTCGCGGATAAGGTTCATCAAGTTGCTGGCACAGTACGCCTGATGAGCGGCGCGCTCTACTACTGAGGCACGTTCATCACGAGGTATTGAGGCCCCGTGATCGCCCGCCCCGCGCATGCATTAGAACGCATGAGCGACTGCCAATCCGTCGCCGCCGGGCCCGCAATTCGTATTGTTTATTATATTCTTTTTGCCTGCCTTGCAGCAACGCCCCTCAGCCGGGCGCCGCGTCGCGGCGCCATGCCGCAAAGTCGAAGATCCACTGGCGCTGGGCGTCCGTCTCCGGAACGCGCCGGCCGCGCGCCTGCGCCACAGCCTCGATGGCCGCGTCCGGCTGGGCGCCGAGATGGACGAGGACGCAGGCGGCGAAGAGCGGCGAGCGGCCGCGGCCTGCAAAGCAGTGCACGCCGACGGCGCGGCCTCCCGCAATCTCCGCAGCGACGGCAGCGACCAGCGTACCCGCGCTCTCGAACGACGACGGAACACCGAAATCACCCGTCGGCAGGTTGTGGAAGACGAGACCGGCATCCGCCGCCACGTTCGCCTCCCACGCCAGACCGAGACGAATGGCCTCATCGGACTGGAGCATGCTCACGAGCACGTCGAGGCCATCATCCCGCAGGGACTTCATCTGCTGCGGAAGCCCATAGGCGGGATCAGGCCGCGTAACCACCGCCAGCCGGCCGCGCGCGAGGTCGCGAACCCAGTAAACCGTTGGCTGCATGAGGCCTCGTCAACTACTCCGCCGCTTTCGCAGCGGGCACGTACCTCTTAGCTGGCGGCCATGTCTTGATCGTGGCGCGGGCGTACTGGACCGACACCGGCACGTCGGCACCGAGCTTCCACGCGGCGTGCCATGCCCAGTGCGGGTCATCGAGGAATCCGCGCGCGAGCGCGACCATATCCGCCTGACCGTTGGCGACGATCGCCTCGGCTTGCTCCGGCTCGGTGATGAGCCCCACGGTCATGGTGGCGATGCCCGTCGCCTTCCTGATGGCCTCGGCAAAGGGCACCTGATAGCCGGGGCCAAGCTGGATCTTCTGGTCGGGATGATTGCCGCCGGAGGAAACGTCGATGAAGTCACACCCTGCCTCCTTGAGCTTTTGCGCAAAGAAGACGGAGTCCTCGATCTGAAGACCGTCAGGCATCCAGTCGACGGCCGAGATGCGGATGCCGAGCGGTTTGTGCTTGGGCCAGACCTCGCGCATGGCGGCGAATATCTCGAGCGGCAGGCGGATACGGTTCTCCCGGCTGCCGCCGTACTGATCCGTGCGCTTGTTCGAGAGCGGCGAGATGAACTGGTGCAGCAGGTAGCCGTGCGCACCGTGGATCTCGATCAGGTCGAAGCCGATGCGGTCCGCCCGCTTGGTCGCCTCGACGAAAGCGGCCTTCAGCGCCTCAATCTCGGGAAGCGTGTAGGCTTCGGGCGTGTGCCATCCGGGACCGAAAGGAATGGCCGAAGCGGATTTGGTCTGCCAGGCGCCCTGCTCGAGCGGGTCGGAGTGGGCCTTGCTCTCCCAGGGGCGCTTGCAGGAAGCTTTACGCCCGGCGTGCCCGAGTTGAATGCCGATCTTGGCGGTGCCATAGCGCTTGCAGCTATCGACGACACGCTTCATCGCCGCCTCGTTCTCGTCGTTCGCGAGCGCCGTGCAGCCGTGGGTGATCCGTCCGGTGAGCTCGACGCCTGTCGCCTCCACGATGAGGAGGCCGGCACCGGAGTTCGATAGCGATCCGAGGTGCAGCATGTGCCAGTCGGTCATGTTGCCGTGTTCGGCCGAGTACTGGCACATGGGCGCGACGACGACCCTGTTGGCGAGCTCGAGGTCACGAAGCTTGATGGGCGCAAAGAGTTTGCTGCTCATAGAGCGACTTTCCCTTCTCTCAGGATGGAATGCAGCCTTGGCGATCAGGGTCTCGGACGCGCCGAAACCTGCTGTTGTCAGCTCATAGCACGGCCAACCGCGCCGTGGCCATCATCGGGGCGCCGAAGGCTATTCTGCGTGGGCGCCCAATCGCGCGCCCTCGGCACGGCCGGACACCATCGAACCGCTGCGGAGCGCCCCGAAAATTGCCACATGAAGCAGACCGACCGTCAGCGCCATGAACACGCCCGCGAAGAGCACGTCGCTTAGAAAGTGGGCGCCCTGCATCATCCTTATGGCGCCGGCGGCAGTCCCGAGGAGCACGGCAGTCCCGATCAGGGTGATCCTGATGCCCGGCAGAAGCAGCGCCGGGGCCAGGAAGAGTACGAACATCGAGGACGCCTCACCGCTCACGAAGGAGCAGTTCCGGCTGCATGACCTCGCCGGCAGCAGCGGCGGCGTGAACGGCTTGGTGCCGCCCAGTTCCACGACCTCGCGCGGACGCGCACGGCCCCAATTGTCCTTGAAGACCGAATTGGCAACGAGGCCAGGTCCAACGACGAGAACTGCAACGAGAAACAAGCAGCGCGCGAGGTCGAGCGCCGTCCAGTGCTTTCGCCAGTAGATGGCCGCCACGCCCAGCAGGGCGGCGGCACCACAGCCCATCATGAACAGGGAAATAAGAAGTTGCCGCAGGCCCTCGACCAGCCAACCTGTGCACCATCCGCGCGTGTTGCCGCAGCCGGCCTTGAGCGCACGCGACATCGTGAGATCGATGCTCGGGTAGCTGAGCAGGACCACGGCCAGCAGGGCGCCGAGCGCCAGGGTCGAGAGGAGAAAGGCGCGCCTGAAACGCACTTCGGACGCAAGGAATGGATCGACCAGCCACATGACCAACCTCCAAAGGACCCTGTCGGGGAGTGCAAATTGGGAAGTTCGTGAAGACCTGAGCGCGTCATGCCGTGTGACTAGGCGGGACCAGAGCGCGCGATGGCGCCGGCGCGCCCCGGTTCGGTCGGAGCCGCGCCCGCCCGTTCCGGCCAATCCACTGCCGGCAACAGACGGCCTTCCGTGCCGCCGCAAGGCGGCACGGGCCGGTATCGATAGGCCTGCCATTTGGAAGTGTCCCCCACCCCCGATCGAAGGGACGCTAGCAACGGGGAATGACAGGGTGGCAACCAGCAGCCGACGGTTCGGTGACACCCCGTCACGCGCCGCTGGTGAGCGCTTTGCGGCTCTCGAAGCCGTCGCCGGCACTCGAGAGGCGTCCTGGCCGGCATTCCGCGCCAAAGGTCTTTACATAGGCCCCGACGCGACTTATGTGCACGCCACGTGCGGCGATCTCTGCTGGTCCCCTGCAGCTCGCCCGGTCACAGTTCGACTGGTGGAGGTCCCATGAGATGGAGACGTTTCATTCTGCCTCGGCGCTGATTGCAGCCCGTAAGCCCGAGAAGCCCATTATCGGCCTGCGCCCGCACGCAGCGGGCCGCGCAGCGCGATGGTTTCTCCAGAATTTCCCCGGCGACATCGCCTATGCCTACAAGGCCAACAGCACGCCCTTCCTGATCGGCGCGCTGTACGGCGCCGGCATACGCCATTTCGACGTCGCCTCGCTCCCCGAACTCGAGGACGCCAAGACCATCCCTGATGTGACGTTCCACTTCATGCATCCCGTGAAGTCGCGTCATGCCATCCGGCGCGCCTTCCAGCTCGGCTGCCGCTCCTTCTCGCTCGACAGCGAGGACGAGCTGAAGAAGATCGTCGAGGAGACGGGCGGCGCCCGCGACCTTGCGCTCTGGGTACGCATCGCCGTGCCGGCGCTCAATGCCGTGATCCCGCTCGAGAACAAGTTCGGCATCACCGGTGCGGCGGCCGTGCGCCTGCTGACCAAGGCGCGGCAGGTGGCGAAGTCGCTCGGCATTTCCTTTCACGTCGGCTCGCAGACGCTGGCGCCGCAGGCTTATACCGGCGCGCTCGCCGAGGCGCGCAAACTCATCGGCCGCGCGGGCGTGGTCATCGACGGCATCGATGTCGGCGGCGGATTTCCGGCCCGCTACTCGGATGACGTGCAGGCACCGCTTGCCGAGTTCATCCAGGCGATCCGAGAGGGCTTCGCAACACTTCCGGTCGCGAGCAACTGCAAGCTCATGTGCGAGCCTGGGCGTGCCCTCGTCGCCGAGGCCGAGAGCCTGATTGTTCGCGTCGACGCCCGGCGCGGCAACGACCTCTACATCAACGATGGCAGCTACGGGATGCTGTTCGACGCTGCCCATCTCGGCTTCACGTTCCCGGTGCGCTTGGTTGGCCGCCAGGTGCGCGATCCGAACGCGCTGGCGCCTTTCCAGTTCTGGGGCCCGACGTGTGACTCGATCGACCACATGAAGGGTCCCTTCATGCTGCCGGCGTCCATCCGCGAGGGGGACTACATCGAGATCGGCAATACCGGCGCCTATGCGCGCGCCATCGCCGGCAAGTTCAACGGCTATGGCTTCTACGAGGAGGTCATCCTCAAGGACGCGCCGATCTACACGATGTACGGCGAGGATGCCGCCGTGCGACCGGCGGAATTCGCCGGCGTTACGGTCTAGGTCCATAAAAGATGGGGGCCTGGGGCCCTGCTTGCTCCGAAGGCGCGACCGCTACGCGCCTTTGAAGCCGAAGCCGTCCCCATTGCGCACGACAGTTCCCGCCGTCGGCATCGGGAAGTGCGCCGGCATGACGAGCATGTCCGTTTCGGCGTGCCGGTCGAGGAGCGCGCGCCGGTTCTTCGCCGACATGGCGATGTCCGTATCCACGCGACAGCAGAGATCGGGATAGAGGAACTGAAGCTGATGGTGGATGGCGTCGCCGACGAAGACGCCGCGCTTGCCGCCGCTCGCCACATTGATGAGCACGAGGCCGGGCGAGTGGCCGTGGCAGGGTTCGAGCCAGATGCCCTTATCAAGCTCGAAATCATCGCTCACGAGCACGGCCTGCTCGGCGCGCTTGATCGGAAGCACGCTGTCCTCGAACGAGAGGACGTGCATGTTGCTCCTGTCCCCCTTGGCGTACTCGGCGTTCCAATAGTCGTATTCGCGCTTGGCCATGATGTGCTTGGCGTTGGGGAACGTCGGCACCCATTGGCCGTCCTGCAGGCGCGTGTTCCAGCCGACATGGTCCCAGTGCAGATGCGTGCACATGACGTAGTCGACCTGCTCGGGTTTGACGCCGAGGGCCGCGAGGTCGGCGAGATAGCTCGTCTGGATCATGCTGAAGTCGGCGCGCGCGGGGCGCGGCTTGTTGTTGCCGCAGCAGGTATCGATGAGAATGGTATGCTTCGGCGTGCGCAGGACGAAGGAGTGGAAGCTCATAAGGAGCTTGTCGTCGGCGCTGATGAGCTTGCCGAGGCGAGCCTTGCCGTCGGCGAGTTGCGCATCCGTGCAAGCGGGGAAGAATTCCTTCGCGACGAAGGCCGGAAACTCCAGCTCCACCACACGATCGATATTGAACTCGCCGATCTGGGCCAGGCTCATACGCGGTTTCCTCCGGTTCTCGTTCTTCTCTCGTTTCAGGCGGATCATGGCTCGGCAGGCGGTCCATGAGCAAGCCAGTTGGACGGCTGCCGGCTCTCCCTATTGCCGTGGTGCTGGGGGATAGCGCAGCATGCGCTCGGAGCGGAGGAAATGCAGATGGCGGAACTGGTGCTTAAGGAAATGCGGGGGCGCGTGCTGATCGTCACGCTCAATCGGCCGTCGGTGCTCAATGCCGTGAGCCCGGAGCTGCGCGCCGCCTTCATCGCCACGATGAAGACCGCCGATGCCGACGACAGCATCGGTGCGGTCGTGATCACGGGGGCGGGGAAAGCCTTCTCGGCCGGACAGGATCTCAACGAGACGGCCAACCTCGAAATGGATCAGGTGCGTGGCTGGTGCGCGGCATTGCGCGACCTCTACCAATCGGTGCGCGATCTCTCGAAGCCGGCGGTCGCTGCATGGAACGGCATTGCTGCGGGTGCGGGGATGCAGATCGGCCTCTCCTGCGATGTGCGCGTGACCCATCCTGGCGCGCGCATCGGCCAGCCGGAAGTGCGCGCAGGGCTCGCAAGCGTCGTCGGCACGTACTTCATGAGCCTCTACATTGGCCACGGCGCCAATCGGGAGCTGTCCCTCTCCGGTGGCCTCGTGAGTGGTGAACGTGCCCACGCGATCGGCCTCGTCGATCATCTGGTGCCGGAAGGCGAGGTGCTCGCAAAAGCGATCGCCATTGCGGAGGACCTGCTCAAGGTGCCACCCGTGGCCATGCGGCTCACCAAGGAGCGCCTGCGCGCGCTGACGCAGCCCGGCTTCGACGAAGCAACCGCAGCGGCTGTTCGCTATTCGCTCGAGGCGTACGCGACCGGCGAGCCGCAGCGGATCATGAAGGGATTTCTCGCCGAGCGCGCAAAGCGCAAGAAATGAGCTCAGGCGCGGTGATACGGATGCCCCGAGAGGATCGTGATCGCCCGATAGACCTGCTCGATCAGCACGACGCGGGCGAGCCCGTGCGGCAGCGTCATGGGACCGAGCGACAGTGTCAGATGCGTACCCTTGCCCGTGAGGCTGGCGGGATGCCCATCGGGACCGCCAACAAGCAGGGCAGCGGACTTCACGCCCTCGTCGCGCCGCGTGCCGAGATACTGCGCGAACTCGGCACTCGACATCATGCGTCCCCGCTCGTCGAGCACGATCCGAAGATCGCAATCCGCGGTCGTGTGCAGAAGACGCGCCGCCTCGTCGGCCTGACGTGCGTTGGTCTCGGCCGCCCGGCTCTCGGCCAGCTCTTCGATGGTAATGGGCGATAAGCCAATGGCGCGACCAGCCGTGACGCGCTTCATGTAGCGCGCGATGAGCGCCCGCTCACCTTCCTCCTTGAGACGGCCGATCGCGGCAATGACAAGGCGCATGACAGCCCCTTCGCAAAACTGCGCGTCCGGTCCCCGCCTTGACTCACGCGCAGCCTAGTGCGCGACCGGCTCCGCGGCCCGATCTGCCGACCACATCTTCTCTAGGTTGTAGAAGGCGCGGATCTCCGGCTGGAAGACGTGGACGATGATGTCGCCGGTGTCGATCAGCACCCAGTCGCACTGCGGCTGGCCCTCGACGCGCACGCGCTCGAGCCCCTCGTCCTTCAGGGACTGAAGGATCTGTTCCGCGACGGCATTCACATGCCGGTCGGAGCGGCCCGTCGCAATGACCATGAAATCGCCGATCGAGGTCTTGCCCTTGAGGTCGACTACGGCGACGTCCTCGGCCTTGGCGTCGTCGAGCCAGTGGACGATGCGGTCCACCAGGGCAGCAGAGTCGCGTCGCTCGGACACGAACTCAGTCGGAGGCGTGCTCGCGCGAGCACCCTCGGGCGTGGTTCTCATCGTTTGGTGAGCGTCCCTTCGTCATCCGACCCTTATGGTCATGCGACCAATCGGTCTCAAAGTGCCGGGCCCGCATATTCAAATTCGAAGCGAAGCTCCGCACCGCCGGCGGATTCTGCCGGCAGTAAAGGATATGATGGCCGGCGCCGCTTTTACAAGCACGTTGCTTGTCATGCAGGCGTCCGGCCATGATTTCAGGGACTTAGTTGTATCCGATGGCCGGAGCCTCAACCCTTCTTCGAGGCGTCGTAGCGCGCCTTGGTCTCCGCATTCATGGGGTAGAGGCCGGGGAGCGGCGCCCCCTTGTCCACCTCGTCCATGATCCAGCCCTCCATGCGCTCCTGCTCGGGCCCCTCCTTGAGGATCGTCTCGAGCTGGGCGGCCGGGATCAGTACGGCACCATCCGCATCGACCACCACCACGTCGCCGGGGAACACCGCCACGCCGCCGCAGGCGATCGGCTGCTGCCACGCGACGAACGTGAGGCGCGCGACTGACGGCGGAGCGGCACCCCCCTGGCACCATACGGGAAGGCCCGTACTCAGTACGCCCGACAGATCGCGCACGACGCCATCCGTCACGAGGCCCGCGACGCCCCTTTTAGCCATACGCGCGCAGAGAATATCGCCGAAGATGCCCGCGTCGGCCTCGCCCATCGCATCGGCAACGGCAACGCATCCGGCCGGCATGGCCTCGATCGCCGCTCGTGTCGAAACCGGTGACGACCACGATTCCGGCGTCGCCAGATCCTCGCGCCAGGGCACGAAGCGCAGCGTGAAGGCGCGACCGACAATCCGCGGCTGATCGGGCCGCAAAGGTCGCGTGTTACGCATCCAGGTGTTGCGGAGCCCCTTCTTGAGCAGGATCGTCGTGATCGTGGCGGTGGTGATCTTCGACAGCGTCGCGACGGCACTGGCGTCGAGGCTCATGTCGCAGGGCATTTCCAGACTCTTCGCGATGCTCATGGGGGGTGGCTCCTCGGGCGGGCAGGTCGATTGAGGACCTTTCGACGTTCCTGATCGGCTGATACGCCGTCCCGGGCGCGCCGTCCATGGGGTGCTGGCGACAGCCATGCCTTGCCTGATATGCAGACACGCCGTTTGCCGCCCGATCTCAGGAAAATATGACCTTCGACGCTCTCTGGCCGCTGCTGGTCATGCTCGCTTCGGCCTTCGGTGCCGCGACGCTGCTCGTCCTCCCGTCCGAAGCCATCCTGCTCGCGCAGATCAAGGCCGAGCTCGCGCCGGTATGGGCACTTCTCGCGGCGGCGACGATCGGGAATGTTGCCGGCTCGGCGTTCAACTGGTGGCTCGGATGCCACGCTCGCCGCTTTCAGGATCGGCGCTGGTTCCCGTTCTCGCCCGCAACGATCGAAGCCGCGAGCGCGCGGTTCGAGCGCTGGGGCCTGTGGTCACTGCTCTTTGCCTGGGTTCCCGTCATCGGCGATCCCCTGACATTCATCGCCGGTGTGCTCCGCGTGCCTTTCCACTGGTTCCTGCCCCTCGTCGCGCTCGGGAAAGGCGCCCGATACGCTATACTGGCGGCCGGTCTCTAAAGCGTCGGACCTTAAAATGCGACCCACGCCTGTCGCGACCTCAGAAGCGCACGCAAGGTCCAAAGACGCTTTAGAAGCATAGTGTTGCTGGAGGACGTGCCGATGCGCCTCTTGATCGCCGGTGCACAGGGGCAGCTCGCCCGCGCCATGATCGAGCTCGCACCCGCCGCTGCCGACGTCACGGCCTTCGCCGTCGGCCGGCCGGCACTCGACCTCACAGCGCCGGCCTCGGTGTTGAGCGCGCTTGCCGATTTCAAGCCCGACGTGATCGTCAATGCCGCCGCCTACACGGCCGTGGACCGGGCCGAGCAGGAACCCGAAGCCGCCATGGCCCTCAATGCCGAGGGTCCGGCACGCCTCGCCGAAGCCGCCGCACGCCGGGGCGCCGCCCTCATCCACATCTCGACGGATTGCGTATTCGACGGCGCGAAATCCAGCCCGTACGTCGAGGACGACCCGACAGCGCCGCTCAGCGCTTACGGCCGATCGAAGCTGGCTGGCGAGGAGGCCGTCCGCGCCGCTGCCGAACGCCATATCATCCTGCGCACGTCTTGGGTGTTCAGTCCGTACGGCGCGAACTTCGTGCGGACCATCCTGGGCATGGCGCGCGAACGCGACGAGCTTCGGATCGTCGATGATCGCTACGGCTGTCCGACATATGCGCCCCATCTCGCATTGGCCATTCTCAGCGTCGCGCGGGCCGTGACGAACGGACGTGGTGCCTGGGGCACGTACCATGCCGCGGGCACGGGTGCCGTCACGTGGTGCGGCTTTGCCCGCGAGGTCATGCGGCTTTCGGCGACGCGTGGTGGGCCGAGTGTCCCTGTGGTGCCGATCACGACGGCGGAGTATCCGACCACCGCGGCCCGGCCGGTGAATTCGCGGCTGGACTGCAGCAAGCTGGCAGGGGAGTTCGGGATAAGATTGCCGCCGTGGCAGAACGGGCTGGCGGATTGCGTGGAGCGACTTGCAGCGGCGAACTCGCTTCGCGGCTGATCTCCTTTTCCCCCTCTCCCCATTGCCTTCAATGGGGTGAGGAGCGGCCGCATATGCAAACGTCAGCACAAGTGGCCGCCCCTCATCCTAGCCTTCTCCCCGTATAGGACGGGGAGACGGGTCTTGTTGCGCGTGCCGTGCACTCCAAATCCATAAAAGACAGGCGTTTGGGGGTGCCCCCAAGCGGGTTACAGGGGTCATACCGAAGGCAAGCCAGAGGCATGCGGCCCTGTTCGCGCCGGAGGCGCCACCTGAGGCACTGCGCGACTTGCATCCGCCGCCGCCTCCTGCCATGCAGGGGCGTCGATTTCACGGACGGAAGACAATGCAGGACAAGGTCAAAGAGAAGGCCAAAGGCAAAACCTCCAACCTGATCGCGGGCGCGACCGGCGACTGGGAGGTGATCGTGGGCATGGAGGTCCACGCCCAGGTCGCGAGCAAGGCCAAGCTCTTCTCGGGTGCCTCGACGGCGTTCGGCGGCGAGCCGAACAGCCATGTCAGCCTCGTCGACGCGGCCATGCCCGGAATGCTGCCGGTGATCAACGAGGAATGCATTGCGCAGGCCGTGCGCACGGGGCTTGGGCTCAAGGCCGAGATCCATCTCGACAGCGTTTTCGACCGCAAAAACTACTTCTACCCCGATCTGCCGCAGGGCTATCAGATCAGCCAGTACAAGAGCCCGATCGTCGGCGAGGGTGAGGTCGAGATCGACGTCGATGGCGAGACGAAGACCATCGGCATCGAGCGGCTGCATCTGGAGCAGGACGCCGGCAAGTCCATCCACGACCAGCACCCCGACTATTCCTACGTCGATCTGAACCGCTCCGGCGTTGCGCTCATGGAGATCGTGTCGCGGCCCGATCTGCGCTCGTCGAAAGAGGCGCAGGCATACGTGACCAAGCTGCGCACGATCCTGCGCTATCTCGGCACATGCGACGGCGACATGGAGAAGGGCAACCTGCGCGCCGACGTGAACGTCTCCGTGCGCCGCCCCGGCGAGCCGCTCGGCACGCGCTGCGAGATCAAGAACGTCAATTCCATCCGCTTCATCGGGCAGGCCGTCGAAGCAGAAGCGCGCCGCCAGATCGGCATTCTGGAGGATGGCGGCAAGATCGACCAGGAGACGCGTCTCTTCGATGCGTCGAAGGGCGAGACGCGTTCCATGCGCTCGAAGGAGGAGGCGCACGACTATCGCTATTTCCCCGATCCGGATCTGCTGCCGCTGGAGCTCGAGCAGAGCTGGGTCGACGGCCTCGCGAAAGATCTGCCCGAGCTGCCGGACGAGAAACGCGCACGCTTCATGAAGACCTATGGGCTCTCCGCCTACGACGCGAGCGTGCTCGTCGCCGAGCGCGACGATGCTGATTTCTATGAGGCGGTCGCCAAGGGTACGGATGGCAAGCTCGCCGCCAACTGGGTGATCAATGAGCTGTTCGGCCGCCTGAACAAGGAAGGCAAGGAGATCGGCGCTTCGCCCATCTCCGCGAAGCAGCTCGGCGGGCTCGTTCGCCTTGTCGTCGATGGCACCATCTCGGGCAAGATCGCCAAGGATCTCTTCGAAATCCTCTGGACGGAGGGCGGCGATCCGGCCGAAATCGTCGAGAAGCGCGGCATGCGCCAGGTCACGGACACGGGCGCCATCGAAGCCGCCGTGGATGCGATCATCGCCGCGAACCCGGACAAGGTCGAGCAGGTCAAGGCCAAGCCCAGCATGCTCGGCTGGTTCGTCGGCCAGGTCATGAAGCAGTCCGGCGGCAAGGCCAACCCTCAGGCGGTGAACGAGATCCTGAAGGCCAAGCTCGGCATCTGAGGCCCGTCTCTCGTACAATTCCAGACAGACCGGGGGCCTTGAAAGCCCCCGAACGCGCCCCTAAATCCTGGGTGTGCACGCCGCCATGCGGGTGCACTGAAGAAGTGCCTGGCCCCGATGGGCAGGCGCACCGGAAAGTCGCTTCTTATGGAGGACTACACCTATGCGACCCTTCGATTTTGCCCCCCTGTACCGTTCGACCGTTGGCTTCGACCGCCTGTTCCAGCTTCTGGACGGTGGCGTCGAGGGCGAGGCGAGCACGTACCCCCCGTACAACATCGAGCGTACCGACGATAACAAGTATCGGATCACGATGGCCGTCGCCGGCTTCACCAAGGATGAGATCGACATCCAGGTGAAGGAGCAGTCGCTCACCGTAAAGGGCGAGAAGAAATCCGACGACAAGGACCGCCAGTTCCTGCATCGCGGCATCGCGACCCGCGCTTTCGAGCGTCGGTTCCAGCTTGCTGACCATGTCGAGGTAACGGGTGCGGACCTGCAGGACGGCCTGCTCCATGTCGACCTCGTGCGCAACGTGCCGGAGCGGCTGAAGCCGCGGTCTGTCCAGATCGGCAACGGCGCCACGAAGCAGATCGAGGCCCATGTCTAAAGGACGGCCTCGCATCGCGTAACATGCGTGATCCCCTCCCCGGTCGGGGAGGGGATTTTCGTTTGCGTCTGCGGTGATCGTCGCACTTTCGGCGCGAGCGGGGCCGGCTTCTTACAGTGCCGCGGGCTGCTTGGAGGAAGTGCTTACACCTTCAGCCGTGGTGCTATGCCCGCGGCGGCCATGGCGATGGCGCTCGTCCGCGGCGAGGAACACCCCCGGAACCCCGCTTTTATGGCTTTTATTCCGCCGGCGTGCGCTCGGCCTTGAGTTCCGCAAGCGCGGCCGCAAGGGAACCCGGCTTGTGAGCCGCATCGAACGTTGGCGGCGTCACTACGGATGGCCGGTTGCCGACGAGAAGCGCTCGCACACTGGCGATCTGATCAGTAAGCGAGGGTGCCAGCGCAGACACCACGTCGTGGACCGCCCGCGCCTCCGGCTCCGCGACGACTTCTTCCTCGACGTCGTCCACCGGCTCATGCCAGATGCCGAACTCGGTGTTGAGCGCATTGAGAAAGGCCTCAACGAGATCCAGCAGCGGCCCGAGCTCGATCCGGCCTGCAACGCGGAAGCTCTCGTCGATCTCGAACGTCGTCACGGGCATGAGCGCGCCGCTGTCGCCGGCAACGAGACCGCGGGCTCTCAGATAGGCGAGACGGTCGGCGCCCGTATTGAAGGCGAACCCTGCGGGATCGCCGTACTCGGCGACGGCGTCGAGCAGCACGGTTGTGCCACTCGAGAACGGGTCGAGCAGCAGCCTCAGAGGGCCACGCCCGCGTGGTAGCTCGGCGACGCGGCGGCGGGCCTGCAGAATGTGTGCGATGAGCGATGCTTCGAGGTTGCGCACCTGCGACACGAAACGGATGAAGCGCGCAACGCGCGTGCGCAGGCGCCGCGGTCCCATGGTCGGCGTCGGCTCGGTCACCTCGAGCGAGAGGGACATGAGCTGATCGCCGGCTGCCAGCGCCGCATCGAGATGCTCGACGAGCCAGTACAGGCGCGGATCCAGATCCTGGCGGCGGCAGTGCATTTCCGTGGGTTCCGATAGTCAGAGCTCAACGGACTGATAGTTAATTGATTCGCAGCCCCGATGTGTGGCGCGTGCGAAGGTGCCAACGGCTTCGTCTAGGCGAGGTCGGGTTTGCGCGGCAGCGTGGCACATTCGTCCGCACCACGAAGCTGCAGTTGACGCGCATTACAACTGTCCGGGATCGAATGGGCGGTCTACGCCACGCGATACTTTTCGATGATCTTCGGATCGGGCGTACAGCCAATACCTGGCAGATCGGGAACAGCCAGCACGCCCTTCTGCGGCCGCGGCATGCTCTCGTCGATGACGGCATCCGCGCTGACGTAGAGATACTCGAAGAGACCGACTTCGGTGCGTGCGGCGGCGAGTTGTAGAGTCGCCCAATAACCCGGCCCGAAGTATGGGGAATGCGGCATGACGGTCTTGCCTGCGCGGGCGGTGATGTCGCAGATCGAGACGGCCTCCGTGATGCCGCCGACCTTGGTCACACTCGGCTGCGGATACGTCACGGCCTCGACGAGACGGGAGAATTCCATGGCCGTGCAGGCGTTTTCGCCGGCCGAGATCGCGATGCCGAAACGCTGGAGCGATTTCAGGGCTTCCCAATCCTCGGGCGGGAAAATCGGCTCTTCGAGCCAGAAGAGATCGATCTCCTTCAGGAAGGGCATCATCGCGATGGTTTGGGCTAAGCTCCAGTTGCAGTTGATATCCGTTGTGAGGCGAATTTTCGGACCAGCACCTTTACGGCCCGCGCCGATCGTCTCCCGCGTGATCTCGTGCAGCTTCACGTCGGTGTAGCCGTCGCTCGCGGCCTTCTCCGCGAACTTCTCGACGAGCGCGGGGTCGCCATAGCGCATGAGGCTCGCGTAGGCGGGAATGCTCTCGCGCTTGCGACCGCCCAAGAGGTGCGCCACGGATTTGCCGGCGCGCTTGCCGACGATATCCCAGAGCGCGATGTCGAGTCCCGATATCGCAAAGATCGTAATGCCGTAGCGGCCGTGCAGATGGAGACGACGCTGCAGGGCGAGATTGACCGCCGCGGGATCGTCGGCTTCCTGCCCGACGACGACCGGCGCCACCATGTCACGCACGGCTGCGGCCACTGAGGCCGCGCAGAAATAGCCGAACGCCTCGCCCCAGCCGATAAGCCCATCGTCTGTCGCCACCTTCACGAGGACGATTTCGAGGCTCGTCCATTTGACCGGCATCAGCCCGACGCCTGTGCTGCCATCGGAGAACGGGATCTTGAGCACGATCGGCTCGACGGACGTGATCCGGGACATGCTGGCGCGCTCCCCTGTTGTGACGGGAGGATTACAGCATCAACCGTGCGGTGATGTCACGCGCCGGAGCGGCCGCTCCAGGGTCCAGCGACGAGATCGCGACCGGCAGCATATTTCACGAGCGCATCGACGCGCTCCTCGACGGAAGGGTGCGTGGCGAGCAGGCCCGTGATCCGGTTCGGCAGCGGGTTCTCGATGAAGAAGGCCTCCATGCGCGACGGCACGTCCAAGGAGGCATTCCGCTCGATCTTGCGAAGGGCAGAAATCATGGCATCCGGGTTCTTCGTGAGCTCGACGGAGCCGGCGTCGGCGAGATACTCGCGCGAGCGCGAAAGGGCGAAGCGGATGAGTGTCGAGATGCCCCAGGAAATGAGGATGATCGCCACCGCGATCAGAATAGCGATGATCGCAGCCCCACCGCCTCCTCCGCCTCCGCCACGCCGACCGCTGTCATCGGTATCCTGGCTCGTCGTCGGCGCACCTTGCCACGGGCTGCGGTCGTCATCCGGGAAGCGACGCGGTGTCGGCGACCAGCCGTAAGGAAAATCCCAGCGCCGGATGAGCATGTCGCCGATGAAGCCGAAGATGCCGGCGAAGATCACCGCAACCACCATGAGCTGCGTGTCGCGATTGCGGATGTGGGTCAGCTCGTGCGCCAGGACGGCCTCGATCTCAGCCGGCTCCAGCCGCTCGAGAAGCCCGCGCGTGACGGCGATCGTATAGTCGCCTTCGCGCAGGCCTGCCGCGTAGGCGTTGAGCGCCGGCGTCTCGATGATCTCGAGGCGCGGCATGGTGATGCCCCGCGAGATGCAGAGGTTCTCGAGCATGTTGTAGAGCTCGGGCGCCTCCTTGCGCGTAACGCCGCGCGCGCCGGTCGCCGAGCGGATCATGGCGCGATAGCCGAAGAAGGCGATCACGAACCAGCCGAGCGCAATCAGCATCGCGAGTGGCCACGTTGACCAGAACTGCTGACCGGCGGCCCAGAGAATGTATTCGAGATCGCCGCCGCTGAAGGCATTCACGATGATGAGGATCGAATACTGCAGCGCGTGCAGCAGCACGATGAAGCCGGCGAGGAGGATCACGGACCGGATACGGTTCGCGCGAATGTGCGTATAGAGGCCGTAAGCGCCGCCCATCGCTCGATCCTGCTCACCCGCGCCCGGCGCCTAGAACTGCACCTTCGGCGCATCCTTGGTGGCAGCGCGCTCGCCTTCGTCGAGATTGAAGAAATCTTCGCGCGTGAACCCGAGCATGTTCGCGAAGAAGACGGCCGGGAAGCTCTCGCGCTTGGTGTTGTATTCCGCAACGACATTGTTGAAGAAACGGCGCGCGGCGGCAATCTTGTTCTCGATATCCCCGAGCTCGGTCTGGAGCTGCTGGAAATTCGCGTTCGCCTTGAGATCGGGATAGGCCTCGGAAAGCGCGAAGAGCTGGCGGAGCATTCCCGTCAGCATATTCTCGGCCTGGGCCTGTGCCGCAGGCCCGCTGGCGGCGACCGCGGCGTTGCGCGCCTTGATGACGTTCTCGAGGGTCTCGCGCTCGTGGCTCGCGTAGCCTTTTACAGTCTCGACGAGGTTCGGGACGAGATCGTGCCGCTGCTTGAGTTGCACATCGACGTCGGCGAAGGACTGGCGCACGCGCTGGCGCAGGCCGACGAGGCCGTTGTATGTCGCGATCGCCAGCAGCACGACGGCTGCGACAATGCCGAGCAGAACCATTGCGGTCGTACTCATGGACGCCTCCTCTACGTCGGGCTCATGGGTCGGGCCGAACTATAGTCAAGAACGTGACGCGTGTAGAGAGTTTCCGCAGGCGGCCTTGATTTTGGGCGGGATCACGTCAGCGCGAGCTGGTCTGCACGGGGCGCGGCTGAATGACGGCGCCCTGGCGCGATGACGCGCTGAGACGGTCGAGACCGACCGCATTGCCCGTGAACTGCTGCGACCACATCAACGCCGCCACGTGCGGCGTCGGGCGGAAATGCAACGGCAGGCGCGAGACGGGCTGGTCGATCATCTCGAGGGTCCGCGACACGTCCGGTCTCACGAGATCGGCGAGCAGAGGGTCGTCGGCGCGTTCAGTGAGCAGCGGCGCGATCGGGAATGGGCGATAGCTCAGCTCATCGTCATGATCTTCGTCGAATTCGGTCGCGGAAACCCAGCGCAGTTCATGCCCCGTCTTCCCCCAGCCGAAGCGGCCGACGGGCGGCGATGAGGCTGGCTCGCGTGGCATCGTCCAGCCAGCGGCATCGAGAGCCGCCACCTGATGGCCCGGCGCATCGGCCCGCCGTTCCTCGAGCGCTTCTGCAGCGAGGCTCGCGATGGTCGGCGGCCGCGCGGCCGGCTTCGGCGGGGCGAGAAGGCGCGGCTCGGGCATCATGCTGGCATGGCGGACGAGATTGTGGAGCTGCCCGCGATCCGGAGCACTGGGGCCCGCGGAGGCAAGGCGCAGTTCGTCGGCAAGCGTGCGCGTTGGCGGCGAAGGCCGCTTCGATGGCATTGGCGGCGGCTCAGGTGCAGCGGCCTGCTGCCAGGCAGATTGCGCGGGCGGACGCGCTTCCGCGACGACTATCTGAGGGCGCGGTCCGCGCCGCTGCAGGTCCAGGAAAGCACCGATCTCGCCACCGGCACTCGCGAGGCGCGTCCGGGCTGCGCGCGCGTCCTCGGCCGTCAGCGGACCGCCGTCGGCGGGCATATGCTGCGTGTGCCCGCTCGGGAAGAGCAATGCCAGCTCTTGTCGCGGCAGTCGTGGCCACGCGCGCACGCGGGCGGTGTCCACATGCACGAACGGAATGGCGGAGAGCGGATAATAGCCGACGCCGCCGCGCTCGCGGATGAGCGCTGAATAGCGCAGGCGCTGAATGGGGACGTCGGGGAAGTGGACGTCGGCCGCCTTGCCGTTGATGTGCTGGCTCTTCTCGGCCTGCCCGCCGCGCGTCTGCCGGAGCATGTTATTCGTGCCGCGCGAGCGATAGCCGGAGATGATATGAATCGGAACCTTCGAGCCGAGCTCGGTGTGGATCTCCCAGAGGAGATCTACGAGCTCGGGGTCCATGGTCGTCGGCTCGTTCTTGCGCCAGTCGCGCAAGACCCAATTGACGCGCTCCATGGCCGCGGGAACGAACTTGCCGTCCCGCTTGTATGTAACGGTGACCGTTTCCTTCGTGTGGATGTTGTAGAGCGAGATCGTGCGGTCGCCGTCGCGGTTCGCTCCGACCATGCTCGCGCCAAGGGCGGCGGCAGCCGAACAGAGGACAAGGCCCGTCAGAAGCCGTGCAAGCGTACTGCGCAAGAAACTTCCCCCGAATGTGCGGCCCCTTCTCCCGGCCCTCCCGCGACTGCGGCGGCCGATCCCCCGGGATCACACCATCCTTCACGAAGTCGACATCTGCCCCGATGCCGGCACATCGGATTAAGAGCCATAGCCCAACCCAATTAACCAACAATGATGAGCTGACCCGGCATTCCGACGGCGCTGGTGCGGCGAATTCGTGACGGAACGGGCCTAAGGGCTTCAATTTGCTCGATCGAGGAAGCCGTCGAGGGCCGAAAGCACCGCGTCCGGCGCCTCCTCGGCGAGATAGTGCCCGCTCGGGACGGCGTGGCCCTCGACACCGGTGCTCGCATACTTCCGCCAGATGGCGAGCGGGTCGTACCAAACGCCGATCTTGCCCTTCTCGCCCCAGACCACGAGCAGCGGGCATTGGATTTTCTCTCCGGCCTCGCGGCTTGCGCGATCGTGCAGGAGGTCGATGCTCGCCGCGGCACGGTAGTCCTCGCACATGCCGCGGATCATCTCGGGATTGCGCGCGGCCTCCAGATAGTCGGCGAGCGCGTCGGGAGCGAAGAAGTCGCGCTCCTTGGGCTCGCGCGCTGTATGCGCGAAGAACCAGTCCTCGGGCGCCTTGCTGATCAGCATTTCGGGGAAGGGATGGGGCTGGGCGAACCAGAACCAATGGTAGTAACCGAGGCCGAAGGCCATGTCGGCGCGCTCGAAGTGCTCGATGGTCGGCACGATGTCGAGCAGGGCGAGCTTCTGCACGGCTTGCGGATGATCGACTGCGAGGCGATGGGCGACACGAGCGCCACGATCGTGCGCGACGACCTGGAAGCGCGCGAAGCCGAGCTCCGCCATCAGCTCGATCATGTCGCGCGCCATCTCGCGCTTGGCATAGGGCGCGTGGTCGGCCGTTGCAGGCGGCTTATGAGAGCCGCCGTAGCCTCTGAGGTCGGGACAGACGACCGTGTAGCGCTGGGCGAGAACCGGCGCGATCCGGTGCCACATGGCATGTGTCTGCGGATTGCCATGGAGCAGCAGAAGCGGCGGGCCACTGCCGCCATGGCGCAGGCGCATGGCTCCATCACTGACACGGACGGTCGTCAGCGTGAAGCCATCGAAGAACATGGCCTGCTCCTGCGCCCGGCTCAGCGACCGCTTACTGCACGTCGGCCGCGACCTTCATGGACGTGATCTTGTCCGGGTTCTGCACGGGCTCGCCGCGCTTGATCTTGTCGACGTTGTCCATGCCCTCGATAACCTGACCCCAGACGGTGTACTGGCGGTCGAGGAACGTCGCGTCGTCGAACACGATGAAGAACTGGCTGTTGGCGCTGTCGGGGTTCTGCGCCCGCGCCATCGAGCAGATGCCGCGCACATGCGGCTCGGCGTTGAACTCGGCCTTGAGGTTCGGATGCTTCGAGCCGCCCGTACCGGTGCCATGCGGGCAGCCGACCTGCGCCATGAAGCCGTCGATCACGCGGTGGAACACGATGCCGTCGTAGAAGCCTTCGCGCGCGAGCTGCTTGATGCGCTCGACGTGTTTCGGCGCAAGGTCAGGCCGCAGCTTGATCACCACCTGGCCCTTCGTCGTGTCCATGATGATGGTGTTCTCGGGATCCTTGATATCGGCCATGGTTGGCTCCTTTACATTTCGTTTCCGGTTGGCGGGAGGCAACGCGCGCGTCAGCGCTTCACGTCACCGAGGATGTAGACTTTCTGCATAACGTCGGGCTTGGCGGGCGGTTCGCCCTTGGCGATCTTGTCGACGTTCTCCATGCCCTCGACCACTTCGCCCCAGAGCGTGTACTGGCCCGTGAGACTCCGGCAGCCCGCGCCAAAGCAGATGAAGAACTGGCTGTTCGCCGTATTGGGATCGCTCGTGCGCGCCGCGCCGACACTGCCGCGCCCGTACTCTTCCTTGCTGAACTCCGCCGGCAGATTGCCGAGCTTGGAGCCGCC
Source organism: Hyphomicrobiaceae bacterium (assembly GCA_035565975.1). Lineage (GTDB taxonomy): Bacteria > Pseudomonadota > Alphaproteobacteria > Rhizobiales > Hyphomicrobiaceae. Next base: position 23,447 of record DATMRT010000043.1, on the reverse strand, counting down.
CATGCCGGTGCCCGTCGGATCGCCCGTCTGGGCCATGAAGCCGGCGATGACACGATGGAACTTGATGTTGTTGTAGAAGCCCTGGCGCGCCAGCGTCTTCACGCGCTCGACGTGCTTCGGCGCGAGATCGGGGCGCAGCTTGATCAAGACCGGGCCGTCCTTGAGCTCGATGACCAGTGTGTTCTGCGGGTCGAGTTTGCCCTGAGCGTGCACCGGGCCAAACGCCGCGACAAGGGCGAGGATGAGGCTCGCAATGAGCGTTCTCACGGAAATGGTCTCCTTGATGAGCTGCTTCTAGTGGAGAGCATCGCGCGGCACTGCCGGTTACTTCCGGGCAGCCTTGGCCTTCAGGGCACGGGCCACATCGCGCGAAACAAAGGGTTTGACGTCACCGCCCATGAGCGCGATCTGGCGCACGAGCGTGGCCGTGATGTGGCGCACGCCCGGGCTCGCCGGCAGGAAGACCGTGCCGATATCTTCGGCCATCTCCCCATTCATGCCCGCCATCTGCATTTCGTAGTCGAAATCGGTCGCATCGCGCAAGCCGCGGAAGATCGCACGAGCGCCCGCCTTTTTCGCCGCATCGACCACGAGGCCATCGAAGGTCACCACTTCGATACTCGCGCCGGCTTCCTTGACGTAGGGGCGGGTCTCCGTCTTGAGCATGGCGGTGCGCTCGGCGACCGAGAAGAGCGGCGTCTTGCCCGGATGAATGCCGATGCCGATGACGAGCTTGTCGACGAGCGCGAGCGCCCGGCGCATGACGTCGACGTGCCCGAGGGTCACGGGATCGAACGAACCGGAATAGAAACCGATGCGGGTCATGGGGTCCTCGGTGGCGTCAGCGTTTCATGTCGGCCGGCGCAATGTCGCGAGCAGTGCGCCGCCGACCAGCAGCAGGCCGCCGGCAACGCCATCGAGCACCCGCGTGTGGCGCGCCGTAAAGGCGCGGCGCGCGCGCGCCAGCAGCAACGTGTATGTCACATCCACGGACAAGAGCGTCGCGACGAAGAGAACCGCGAGGATGCCGAGCTGTGGTCCCGGCGCGAAGGCCGGATCGACGAACTGCGGCAGGAAGGCACCGAGGAACAGCAGCACCTTTGGATTCGAGAGACTCACGAGGAGCCCGTTCAAATAGAGCGAACCGCTGTTCGGCGGGCGCGCGACAAGCGAACTCGGCGCACGGAGGGCCGCGCGGAGCTGACGCGCGCCGAGATAGATCAGATAGGCCGCGCCGAGCCAGCGGATGACATCGAACCAGTCCGCCATGAGCACCATGACCGAGGTCATGCCGAGTGCTGCGATGCCGACAAGGATGGCAAGGCCCGTCGTCGAGCCCGCGAGCGTCCACAGTCCGCCACCGAGGCCGTGCGCCGTCGTGTTGGCAATGATGAGGCTCATGTTCGGTCCCGGCGTGATCGCCAGGAAGATGCAGGCGGCGACGAATGCCGCGAGTATGCCCATGCTCATGTTCGACCAGCCCGCCGGGAGCCGCACCAGCGCGGCCGACGCCTGCTATATAGATGCCGGACGCGACTGTCACGGCCCGCCACACCAACGAGCGCCAAGCCACCATGCCGGAAGCACAATTCCATATCCGCCCGGTCCGAACCCCTGAGGATCTGGCGGCGACGACTGGCCTGTTCCGGGCCTATGCGGCTGCGCTGAGCGTCGATCTGGCTTATCAGGACTTCGAGAGCGAGCTGGCGGGGTTACCGGGGAAGTACGCCCCACCGGGCGGGGAGCTTCTGCTCGCCCGCGGCACGGACGGCGCCGCGCTCGGCTGCGCCGCCCTGAGGTCCATGGACCTGGCAGGATGCTGCGAGATGAAGCGTCTCTACGTGACCCCCGAGGCGCGCGGAATGGGCCTCGGCAAGGCCCTGGTCGACGCCGTTCTCGACGCCGGACGGCACGCCGGCTATCGGGAGCTTCGCCTCGATACGCTTCCCGAGATGACGGACGCTCAGGCGCTCTACTCCCGTCTCGGCTTCGTGCGCATCGCCCCCTATTACGACACGCCCATCACAGGCACGGTATTCATGGGACGCACGCTATGAAGCCTACACCGGCGGCGCGTGGCGTCGGATCGCGTAGAGATGATCGACCGGCCCGTTTCCCTTGCCGATGGGATTGCGGGCACCGTGCTCGATCGCGTCCTGGATAAAGGCCTTGGCACGCCGCACCGCCGTCGCGAGATCGTCGCCTGCAGCAAGGAACGCCGCGATCGCCGCGGACAGCGTGCATCCGGTGCCGTGCGTGTGACGTGTGTCGATGCGCGGCGATGCAAGCCGCAGGGTCGGCCCATCGCGCTCGATCAGCAGATCGACGGCATCGACGCTGCTGCCGTGCCCGCCCTTCATCAGAACTGCGCGACAGCCGAATCGGGTGCAGATCTCGCGGCCCTGTTCTTCCACCTGCGTCTCGGTCTCGGCCTCCGTCGTGTCGAAAAGGCGCGCCGCTTCGGGAAGGTTCGGTGTGACGACGTGCGCGCGCGGCAGAAGTACATGGCGTACGGCATCGATCGCGTCCGGCTGCAGAAGCACGTCGCCGCTCGTCGCTATCATCACCGGATCGACAACCAGCGGGATCTCCGGAAATTCTTTCAGAGTCGCCACCACAGCCTTGATCACCGCCGCCGTCGCGAGCATCCCCGTCTTCGCGGCGCCGACTTTTAGATCGCTCATGACCGATCGGATCTGCTGGGCGACGAACGGTGGGTCCACGGGCAGGACGCCCTGCACGCCTTGCGTGTTCTGCGCAGTGAGCGCCGTCAGCACGCTCGCACCGTAGACGCCGAGGGCCGTGAACGTCTTGAGATCGGCCTGGATGCCGGCGCCGCCCGAGCTGTCCGAGCCGGCGATGGTCAGTGCGATCGGAACCATGACGGTTGCCTCGTCTGTTGGCGAGCTTATTTGCCCATGCCCTTCTTCAGGATCTCGCTTTGGAGGTCCTTCGGCGTGGCCCAGGACTCGATCTCGGCGAGGAAGGGCACGTGATCGATAAGCCACTGGCCGATCCATGTGATGGAACCGGTGAGAAATGCAATGCCCGTAAGGATGAGCAGCACGCCCATGACCTTCTCGACCTTACCGAGATGGCCGCGGAATCGTTGCATGAACCCGAGGAAGGGCCGTATCGCCACAGCGGCCAGCACGAAAGGAATACCGAGTCCCAGCGAGTACGCGGCGAGCATCCTCACACCTGTGCCGAGGCTGCCCTCGCTCGCGGCGAGCGTCAGCACCGCCGCCAGGATCGGCCCGATGCACGGCGTCCAGCCGAAGGCAAAGGCCAGTCCGATGATGTAGGCACCGAGATAGCTCGCGCCGTGCATGTTCGCGCGGTAGCGCTTGTCGGCATGAAGATGCGGGATGTGCAGAAGGCCGAGAAAGTGCAGGCCGAATAGGATGATCACCGCGCCCGCGACCATCGATAGCTCATATTTGTACGTCTGAATGAGCTGGCCGAACATGGACGCGCCTGCACCGAGCCCGATAAACACCGTCGAGAAGCCGAGCACGAAACAGCACGCACCGAGCACGACACGGCGCCAGGCGCGCCGGTCGATGCGCTCGTCAGCAGTCATCTCCTCGATGGACATGCCGCCGAGATAGCTGAGATAGGGCGGCACGAGCGGCAGCACGCAGGGCGAGAGAAAGCTCAAGAGCCCCGCAAACGCGATGCCAAAGTAGATGTAGAGATCCGCCAACACGGGCGCGCTCCTGTTGCGCGGCCTAAAGCAACGGACTTGAAATTCACCTCAGTTGGAGGCTAGGCGGTGAGTGAATTTCAAGTCCAAAGTTGCTTTAGAACGTTATGAAGCTAAAGCGTCTTTGGACCGTAAATGCGACTTCGAAATTGGCGCGGGTGCATGTCGCATTTAAGGTCCGACGCGTTAGGGCCGCGCGCTCTGACGACAGCAAGACGAACGCTCGCGTCAAGTCAATCCCGCGCGCGGTTTGGCCGCTCTCACATGGCCTGGCGCACGACGCGCACGGGCGCGCCCCGCACCTCCGCTATGACCTGCCGCTTGCGCAGATGGCTCGCGACGAGATCCCAGATCGGCGGGCCTTCCGTCCCCTCGTTGACCGAAGCCCAGCCCGCAACCGTATAAACATGGGCCGCCTCGATCGGCTCGCCCGTCCGCAACAGGCGCATGTCGGAAATGCGCTGCCCCATGGGCGCGTCGACATCCACCGTGAAGCTCATGCCGCCGACGCGGACCATGTCCCCGCCCTGCTGATAGTAGGGATCGGGATTGAACAGATTGTCGGCCACATCCTCGATGATGGCCTTGATCATGTCGCCGCGGAAGGGAAGCCGATAGACCTTCGGATAGGTAATGGCCGTCGCGTTGTAGACGTCGTCCCACGTGATGGTCTGCCCCGGCACCAGCGACGTGCCCCAGCGGAAGCCGGGCGAGAAGCAGATCTCGGCATCGCGTTCGGAGAGGAGCGCCTCGCAGATGAGGTCGTCGAGCGTGCCGGCGAAATTGCCGCGGCGGTAGAGGAGCGTATCGGTGCGCGCAAGCTCCGTCGAAAGCATGGCCTCGTGCGGCGCGCGGATATCTTCGATCAGGCGCGCCATTTCGGGATCCGGCGTGATGGCATCCGCCAGCACCGGCATCAGGCTGTAGCTGAAGCCGGCAATGCGGCCTCCCTTGACGTCGAGGTCGAGGCGCGAAAGGAATTTGCCGTTCGATCCCGACGCGACGAGCAGCGTGTTGCCGACCCGCTCGGGCCGGGGGATGGCATCGTGCGTATGCGCCGTCAGGATGACGTCGATGCCCTCGACACGGCCGGCAAGCTTGCGATCGACATCGAAGCCGTTGTGCGAATTGAGCACGACGATCTCGGCGCCTGCCGCCCGCAGCGCTGCGATATTGCGGCGCAGCTCCTCCTCGCGAATGCCGAACGACCAGTTCGGCATCATCCAGCGGGGATTGGCGATCGGCGTGTAGGGAAATGCCTGGCCGATGACACCGATGCGCACGCCGCCCTTCTCGTAGATGCGCCACGGCTTGAAGACGGGCTCCTCGAACTCGTTGTCCACGATGTTGCCGGCGAGGAAATCGACTTTGGCCGAGCCGCGCTCATCCTTGCTGCCGAAGAGCGCGCTCACCCGCGCGTGGCCGAGCGTGAACTCCCAATGCGCGGTCATGGCATCGACGCCCAGCGCTTCCGCGACGCGCAGCATGTCGGCGCCCTGGGTTTGGAGCGCCGTGTAGGAGCCATGAAGCGTATCGCCGCCATCGAGCAGCAGCGTGCGCTCGACACCGCGCTCGGCGCGGACAGCCTTCACGAGCGTCGCGAGACGATCCAGGCCGCCGGCGCGGCCATAGTCCTTGGCCAGCACCTCGAAGTCGGCCGAGGAGAACATGTAGGCCTCGGCCGTTCCCGGTGCGATGCCGTAGTGCGCGAGAAATTCGCGATCCGTGAGATGTGGCGGCAGTCCGCGCACCTTGCCGACGCCGAGATTGACCGAGGGCTCGCGGAAATAGACCGGCCGGAGCTGCGCGTGGCAGTCGGAGAAGTGCAGGATGGTCACCTGCCCCTTGGGCTCGAAGCGCAGGATATCTTCCTGGCTGAGGCCCCGGCGCAGGGTCTGGCCGAAGGCGGCCCGACCGGCGGTACCGGCGAGCGCGCCCACCGCGAGCGCAAGCTGCAGAAACTCCCGGCGCGAGTGCATGTGTCGGTACCTGTAGCAGCGATCGGTCACAGAAAGGGCGGCAGCGCACTCGGCAACCGCCGCCCGATGTCTCTTACTTGTTGACCGGACTATCCGGGCTCATCACGAGGGCCACCAGGTCCTTGATCTGGTCGATCGAGAGCACCCCGTTCGAGCCGAAGCGCGGCATGAGCGAGCAGGGGAAGGAGGCGTGCGCGTTGTAGATTTTCTCGTACACAGCCTTCACGTCCGCCTCGGCGAACTTCCTGATCTTGCCGTACTCCCGCAGGCTCGGACCGACGGTGCCGTAGCTCACCTCCGCTTGCGTCATCTGGTGGCAGGCATAGCAGTTGCCACCGTTCGGGCGACGCGGCGGATAGTCCGAGAAACGCATGCCATAGCCGCTCTGGGCAATGGCCTCGCCCTTCTTCCAGTCGCCCATCAACTTGCCGTCCTCGGGGTATTTGATCGTGGCCTTGGCGGTCGCCATGATCTTTTCCGCCTCGGCGGTCGAGGGCGCATTGCGGGCGGCACTGCACACCTTCATCGTCTCATCCTGGGCAATCCGCTTCGCCCAATCAGCGGGTGCCTGCGAGAAGGCGAACCGCAACAAGACCTCGGCCTGCAACGGATCGACCTTCGCTTCCTGGCTCAAGGCCGGCGTCGCGAGCATTGCGGCGAAGGCGGCAAGGATCATCTGCTTTTTCATGGATCCACCCTCCCTCAGCGCTTCAGACCAGGCGCGGCGCTCGTGCCGCCGCGGGCGCGGTCATAGAGATACGCCGACAGCGCCACGCTGACCTCGGAGCCGAAATCGAGCTTGTGCATGCGCATCTGCCAATAACAGTCGAGCAGGCGATGCTGCATGGTCATGACGTGCGTGTTGGAGACGCGATAGGCGGGCCACTCGCCGACGACCACCTTGGCTTCCTTGGGGTCGGAAAGGAACGGCAGCGGCTGCAGTCGTATGCGCTTTCCGGATTCGGCATGACACGTCGCGCAGGAGAAATCGAACGGCGCCTGGCGGCGGAAGAAGAGCATCTCACCGAGCGCGATCGCTTCTTTCTCCTTGGGGTGATCGGCGTGCGACGCGATCTTCATGCCCGCCGATTTGCTGGCGATGAAAGTCGCCATGGCGCCGACGTCCTTGACGGGCTGACCGCCGCCGGGGTGCGGGCTCTTGCGGAAGGCCGTGCTGTCGAAGTCCTGGAAATTCTCCATGCACCAGAGAATGCGCGTCTCGGTGTCCATGACGCGGTCGACGTCTGCGAAGTAGCGCGGCATCTCGGCAAACGCGCCATCGACGTTACCGACACCCTTGCCGAGATCGCAGGTTTCGGCGAGCGAGACCTTTTTCGGGCCTCTCTTGTCCGTCCATAGCGCCTCGCCACGATCGGCATCGAGGAGGGCCGGATTGCTCCAGGGATCCTCCTTCATCATGCGGCGGTACTGCTCGAGGCCGCGCTCGGTGGCAGCGTCCTGGTCGGCCTGGGACATGGCCGGCTTGACCGCAGGCGCGGCTGGCGCGGCGGCCGCTTTTGGCGCGGCTGCCGGTGCGGATTGAGCCTGAGGCGCCGGCTTGGCGGTCGGGGCCTTTTCCGCTTCATCCATGCGCTTCATGTGCTCTTCATAGGCCTTGCGCGCCCGATCAGCCTCGCCCCGGGTCTGGGCCTCGGCCAACGGCACGAAGCCTGTTGCCATGATCCCCAGGCCCAGGCCGATGCCGGCCATGGCCGTGGCCGCGAATTGCCGTCGCCACCCTCGCATTTCCAGTCTCCCTGCCATTTGGTCTCGCAATCAGCATATCCTTGCCCGGCAGCGCGGCTGACGGGATGGGCTGATATTCAAATATTACGGTATTTGCAGAGGCGCCCGAGCGCAACTGATAGCTTACACTGTTTCCAAAAAGGGATGACCATCACTCCGGTGGCAGCCGCGGCCCGCGGCGGCGCTCGAAGGCGCGGGCGGCCGACACGATCGCGACGACCAGCCCCCCTAAGGCAGCAAACACCCCGAAGAGCGGTACGAGGATCGGCGCAAAGGCCCAGACTATGGCGCCGGCGAGCAAAGCCGCTGTTGCCCACAACCAGGCTCGGAACAGGCTCATGCGTGGACGAGCAGTTGCTCACGCTCGCCGAGGGTGGCGAGGATGACGGCCGTACCCTCGACCACGCACTGCATGGGATTGGGCGCCACGGAGAACGGGATGCCGAGATGGCGCGTGAGCTCGGTGTCGAGGCCATGGAGCAGCGCGCCGCCGCCGGTCAGGACGACACCGCGCTTGCCGATCTCCGCGCGCAGCTCCTCCGAAAGATCCTCGAGCGCCCGGCGGACGAGCTCCGCCATGTTCGCTATCGGTCCTTCGAGTGCCGTGCCGACGTCATGGGGTCTGAGCACGACCGACTTCATGCGCCGCCGCACGACGTCGCGCCCCCTGATGTGCGCCTCCGCAGCGCGGCCATTGGTACGCGCGCCGGCAGCACCGGCCTCGATCTTGATGCGCTCGGCGCTCACGAGGCCGATGGCGAGCTGATGGGCGCGGCGCACGTAGCGCCGGATGGCCTCGTCGAAGGCATTGCCGGCGACCTTGAGAGAGGCAGTGTGGACGATCTCGCCCTTAGACAGCACGGCGATGTCGCTGGTGCCGCCGCCGATGTCGAGGATCATCGTCGCCTCTTCCTTGTCGATCTCGATGCCGGCGCCGATCGCCGCGGCGACCGGTTCCTCGACGAGATAGACACGGCGCGCGCCCGCGGCGCGGGCCGTCTCGTAGACCGCGCGTCGCTCGACCGGCGTCGCCGCAGCCGGCACGCAGATGAGAATGCGCGGGCGGCGGAAGCCGAACTTGGATTTCGCCCGCGCGATGAACGTGCGCAGCATTTCCTCGGTGGCGATGAAATCGGCGATCACGCCGTCGCGGAGCGGGTGGATGAGGTCGATTGGATCGGGGCTGCGCTCCTTGAGCGTCAACGCGGCGTCGCCAACCGCGATCACGTGCCGCGGCACATCCTTGGCGCGAACGGCGACCACCGATGGTTCATCGATGATGATGCCGCGACCGGCCACGTGAACCAGCGTGTTCGCGGTACCGAGATCAATCGCGATGTCATCAGAAAAAACGCCGCCGACTTTCTTGCGCATGGCGCCGCCAAACCGCCCTCAACATTCCACGCGCAGTCCCGCCAGCGCGTTCGACTGCTGAACACGATAATCGAGGTGATGCAGAACGCCAACAGTCACGCGCAAAAATACAGGAGTTGCAGCAGCTTCGTCCGTTCGCCGCCTAACTCGGGACGAAGCCTTCCTCTCCCCACAAAATTGCGGAGAGAGGAATTACCTCTCAGCTCACCATCATCTGCGCGGCGGGGCCGCGCTGACGCTTCATCATGAGCTTGTTGAGCGCGGCGACATAGGCGCGCGCCGAAGCGACCATCGTATCGGTGTCGGAGCCGCGCCCCGTCACCTGCCGGCCATCCTCCTCGAGGCGCACCATGACCTCGGCCTGGGCATCCGTGCCTTCGGTCACGGCCATGACCTGGTACAGCGGCAGGCGCGCCTCGTGCGGCACGATCGCCTTGATCGCCTTGAACGTGGCATCCACCGGGCCATCGCCCGTGGCTTCACGCGTCACGTTCTTGCCGTCGACCTCGAGCGTGATCTCCGCCCGCTGCGGACCGCCCGTGCCGGCGACGACGGAAAGCGCGATGACCTTGATGCGGTTGGTCTGCGTCGCGACTTCCTGGTCGACTAGCGCCTCTATGTCCTCGTCGAACACGAGCTTCTTCTTGTCGGCGAGATCCTTGAAGCGGCGGAACGCATCCTGGAAGGCGTTGTCGCCCAGCTCGTAGCCGAGCTGCTTCAGCTTGTCCCTGAACGCGGCGCGGCCGGAGAGCTTGCCGAGGCTCAGCGTGGACTTCGAGAGGCCGACGCTTTCCGGCGTCATGATCTCGTAGGTCTCGGTGTTCTTCAGCATGCCGTCCTGGTGGATGCCGCTCTCATGCGCGAAGGCATTCCGGCCGACGATCGCCTTGTTGTATTGCACGGGGAATGCCGAGACGGCGGCGACGAGCTTCGAGGCTCGCGTGAAGTAGGTCGAGTCCACGCCCGTCCAGTACGGCAGCACGTCATTGCGCACTTTCACCGCCATGACGATCTCCTCGAGCGAGGCATTGCCCGCGCGCTCGCCGAGGCCGTTGATCGTGCACTCGATCTGCCGCGCACCGGCACGCACGCCGGCGAGCGAGTTCGCAACCGCCATGCCGAGGTCGTTGTGGCAATGCGTCGACCAGACGACCTTGTCGCCGCCCGGCACCGTCTCGCGCAGCATCTTTATGAGCGCGTAATACTCCTCCGGCACCGAGTAGCCGACGGTGTCCGGAATGTTGATCGTCGTCGCGCCCTGCTTGATCGCGATCTCGCAGCAGCGCAGCAGCACGTCGCGCTCGGTGCGGGTCGCGTCCTCGGCGCTCCATTCGACGTTGTCGGTGTACTGGCGTGCGCGCGCGACGCTGTCGCCCACCGCGCGGATCACCTGCTCGGCGTCCATCTGGAGCTTCCACTTGCGGTGGACGGGGCTCGTCGAGATGAACGTGTGGATGCGCGGGCGCTTGGCGAACTTCACGGCCTCACCGGCGCGGTCGATGTCGGCGAAGCTCGAGCGCGAGAGACCGCACACGACGGCGTTCTTGACGACCTTGGCGATCTCGCAGACGGCCTCGAAGTCGCCGTTGGACGAGATCGGGAAACCCGCCTCGATGATGTCGACGCCCATCTCGTCGAGAACCTCGGCGACCTTGAGCTTGTCCTCGAGCGTCATCGCGGCGCCCGGCGACTGCTCGCCGTCGCGGAGCGTTGTGTCGAAGATGAGAACGCGGTCGGCCTCACTGCGGGAGGGCGTATCCGATACGGGCTTATCGGCGGCGTCGTTCATGGTCGATGGTCCTTGCGGTCGGTGCCGGCGCTCTTTCTGGCGCGGCGAATCTGCTCTTTTGTGACTGATTCGGTCCCCTGAGCGCCGTCCCGGATCGGACCGAGACCTCTAAGGCTCAGGGGCTGGTAAGGAGCAGAATGGACCGAAGCAGGCGCGCAGCGGCCTGGGCGGCGCAACCCCGCGCGGGGATCGCCTCCTCAATCCAGCCCTGGCCAATACCTGCCATCGTCGCGAATCTTTCGCCGGTCGAACGGCTGCCACGGGCACGGGAAACGTCCGGTGTGGGCAGTCCGCCGGCATATAAGCCGCAAGCGGGGGCCGATTGCAAGCCGAAATGGCAGTCGTGTTTTGCCGATGAGCGTGGAAGTGCACGAATCTGCGACGAAAAAGCTGGGGGTTAATCGGAAGTTTGCCACTTTCCGGTAGCGCTCGAAGGCGGATCGCCAAATGGTCATATTTCCGCTCGCCGGCTCAACTATCAGTACGGGCGAGGGTGTCGGCCTGCAAGATTGGGCCCGTCTGCGCGGGGCATCGGGTACTTCAGTAAGCAGCGGTATCGGTGCTGTGGCCTCAGCGGACGCGCGAGCCGAAGAAACAGGAACGAGGACTGAAAGACATGTCCGTAATTCAAGCGGGGTCGGTGCACGTCGTTCGCGTTGTGATGGCGTTGTCGCTCGCCCTCATGATGGCTGCCTGCTCGCAGAACCCGCGTCCGGAGGACGTTGGGCTTGCACCGTACGGCAAGGGTGGCCCCGCGACGCCGGGCTCGCACCGCGACTTCAGCCAGAACGTCGGTGACATCGTCTACTTCTCGACCGACAGCACGGACCTCTCGCCCGAAGCTCAGCAGACGCTCTCGCAGCAGGCGCGCTGGCTGCAGCAGTACGCGCAATACACGATCACCATCGAGGGCCACGCCGACGAACGCGGCACGCGCGAGTACAATATTGCGCTCGGCGCCCGCCGCGCCCAGTCCGTCCGCGACTTCCTCGCCCGCAGCGGCGTGAACCCCGGGCGCATCCGCACGATCTCCTATGGCAAGGAGCGGCCGGTCGCCGTCTGCAACGACATCTCCTGCTGGTCGCAGAATCGTCGTGCCCAGACGGTGCTCAACAACCGCGGCGTGGCGAGCAACTCCCGTCCGCCGGGCACCTGACGCATTTCTATGAGTGCGGCCTGCCGGCCTTCATCGCCGGACGACCCAATGTGCGGCTCTCGGGCGACAACCGTTACTGATCGGCAACTCTCGCCTGAGGAATGCGCGCCTGGGTGGTGGACCGCGCGCCCGCCACCCCAAAACGGCCCTAATGTTCCCCTCATTGCTTGGGTGAGATGACTGCGGGGTCATATCAAGCCATGGTACCGAGCCACAAATTGCGCGTGCCGGCGGCGAGCGGCGCGTTCGCAAGGGGCAAATGCGCCTCGAGGACGCAACGCGGCCCTGAGCGCGAGCGCGCCGGTCGTCTCGGCTGGCTCCTGATCGCGATCGCGCTGGTGTGCCCGGTGGCGGGCCGGGCAGAAGCCCAGCAGGCCGGTGCAAAACGCCCGTCCATTACCCAGCTCGCCGTTCCCGAGGCGGACACCGACACGGCAAAGCGGGAAGCCGCCAACGAGCGCATAGCCGCTTTCCTCATCGCGGAAGCACGAGAGGAGCTCGAGCTCGGTGAGCTGCGCAGCGCGCGCAGGCGGCTCGAGGTTCTCGTCACCCGCTACGCGTCGACGTCCGTGGCCTCCCGCGCGCGCCGCCTGCTCGAACAGCTCGCCATGATCGACGGCTATCCGGTCCCTCCCATGCCGCAAGGTACCGAGAAGCTCGAGCCCCAGCGCGCCTCGCAGCCCGCCGGAACGCCGCTGAACGCCCGCCCGCCCGGCTCGAACCTCCTCGAAGCCGATTTCAGCGCCAGCGGCGGCGACCGTCTTTTCTTCGCCGAGGGCAGCGACGACGTCGGCGGACGAGGCCTGCGCATCCTGCGCGAGAAGGCGGAATGGCTCCGCCGCCATGCCAAGGTCTTCGTGCGCATCGAGGGCCACGCCGATGATCTCGGCGGCGACGACATCAACAGCGCGCTCGCCCTGCGACGGGCCGAGACGGTGAGGGATGTCCTCGTCGAAGCGGGCGTGCCGGCGACGCGCATGCACATCGCGGCATTCGGCCGGGAAAATCGCATCTCGCCCTGCACCCTGCCGAGTTGCGCGGCGCAGAACCGTCGCGCCGTGCTCGTGCTGACGGATGCGCGCGGCACCAAGCTGTCCGCCGCCCAGCGCGTCGACGCCACCGGTAAGCCCCTGCAGGGACCGGGCCTGACGGATCAAACGCAGCGCCGAGACAGGTAGGTACGGGCGCGATAGAGTGGTGGCAGGATATGCGCACAATGGCTGCCCGATCAGGCGCCGTGCGCTCGGACGACAGCAATTCAGTAACGAGGGATCGGCGTGAGCGCCGAAAGCTTGCCGTGACAAATCCATTATCTCCGCGATCGCAACCAGACCGCGGCGGCGCGTACACCAGGATCATCCGCAAGAGCCTACCAGCCCTCCTCTGCGCCGGCGCTGTGGCGCTTACCTCCTCATGGGCACTAGCGCAGCAACAGCCGCCCCAGCCCCGCATCCAGCCCAAGGCCGCCGCCAAATCGGCTCCCGCCGGCACGCCGGCAGCCGAGGCCCAGTTGCGCCAGCGCGTCGAGCAGCTCGAGGAGCAGCTCGTGGACATGCAGGTTCTGGTCGGCACGCTGGAGTCGCTCGCACGCGGCGGCGGTGGCTCGGCGGCGCCACGCCCGAGCATGGGGGGCGCCAGTGAAACGGCACGTATCGACGCCCTCGAGACGCAGGTGCGCGCCATGACCATGCAGATCGAGGAGCTGAGCCGCGCGCTTCGCCAGCGCCAGGGACGAAGCGAGGAGATGGCACCGCCCGTGCGCGAGAGTGCGCTGCCGCCACCTGCGCCGCCGCCGGCAGCTCCGGGCGGCTTCGGCTCCCTCACGGTGACGCCGCAGGCCGGCGATCGCATCGGCCAGATGATCAGTGCGACACCGGCGCCTGTGCAGGCCGGCCGGCTCCCGCCTGCCATCAACGATGCCAGCAGCGCGAAAGAGCTCTATGAGACGGCCTACGGCTATCTCCTGCAGCAGGACTATCCGGCTGCCGAAGCCGCCTTCGATGAGTTCCTGAACCGCTTCCCCAATGACAATCTCACTGCCGATGCGCAGTACTGGCTCGGGGAGACGCTGTTCGTGCAGCGCCGCTACAAGCCTGCTGGCCAGGCATTCCTGCGCGTGGTGCAGAACTATCGCCAGAGCACGAAGGCGCCGAACAGCCTGCTCATGCTGGCCATGACACTCGAGCAGCTCGGCCAGAAGGACTGTGCGCTCTTCAGCGAGCTGGAAAGCAAGCATCCGAACGCACCGCAGGACATCAAGGCCCGCGCACGCGTCGTGAAGCAGCGCGTCGGCTGCTGACGCGTTCGGGATCGCCTTCTAACCAATCATTATCCTTGTTGTGGCTCAATCGCCTTTGCGTGCGGCAGACACGGGCAGGCGAGCCATGAACGGGCAACCAGAGCGCGGCAGTGCAGCGCCGGGCGCACCTGATGTGCTCCCCGCGCGGCCGCGCCGGCGCGGCTGGCGCCTGCGCCTCCTCGTCCGCGGCGGGACGCTCGCTGGCTCGCTCGGCGCAATCCTCTTCGCCACCGCCATGGTGCGCTACACGATCCGCTTTCCCGATCCTTCAGCGCTTCGCCAGCGCGAACAGGCCCCCATCGTTCGCATATTGGCGCGCGACGGTACGCTCCTTGCCGAACGCGGCAGTGCCGGCAAACCGGTGCCGCTTGCCGAGCTGCCGCCGCACGTGGTCCACGCCGTGGTTGCCATCGAGGACCGGCGCTTCTTCTCCCATATCGGGCTCGATTTCCGTGGCCTCGCCCGCGCCATGCTCGCGAACCTGCGTGCCGCCCGTTACGCCCAGGGCGGCTCGACGCTAACGCAGCAGCTCGCCAAGAACCTGTTCCTGACCTCTGAGCGCACGGTCGAACGCAAGATCGAGGAGGTCATCCTCGCGCTCTGGCTCGAGCTGCGCCTCGGCAAGCCGGGGATCCTCGAATTGTATCTCAACCGCGTGTACTTCGGCGCCGGCGTCTACGGTATCGAGGCGGCGGCGCAGCGTTACTTCGGCAAGTCCGCCCGCGCCCTCAGCGTGCCCGAGGCCGCCATCATCGCCGGCCTGCTGAAGGCACCCTCCCGCCTCTCGCCGGCGAGCCGCCCCGAGCTTGCGGCTTCCCGCGCCGTGATCGTGCTCGCGAGCATGCGCGATGAAGGCTTCATCACCGAGGCCGGTTACGAGGAGGCGCTCCACCAAGAGGTCACGTACGCCGCGATCGACCCGCCGCGGGAGGAAACCGGTCTCGAATTCGCGGTCGACTACATTTTTGATCGCTTGCCGCCCCTCGCCGGTCATGGCCAGTCCGCCATCACGATCGAGACGACCATCGATGCCGATCTTCAGCGCCAAGCCCAGGCAGCGCTCGCGCGGCGCCTCGCCTCGGCCAATGCCGCATCCGACACGACCGAAGGCGCGATCGTCGTGATCGATCACGAGGGTGGCGTGCGTGCCATGGTCGGGGGCCGCGCCTGGTCGCGCAGCCAGTTCAATCGTGCCGTGCGCGCGCGGCGGCAGCCGGGTTCGGCCTTCAAGCCTGTCCTCTATTTGGCGGCGCTCGAAGCCGGCAAGACTCCCGACACCGTTGTCCACGACCGCCCGATCACCATCGGTGGCTGGAGCCCGAAGAACGATAGCGGCACCTATGCCGGTACCATGACGCTCCGCCAGGCGCTCGCGCATTCGGTGAACACGGTGGCCGTCGCCCTTCAGCAGGACATCGGCAGCGCGCGCGTCGTCGCCGTGGCGCGCCGCCTCGGCATCACGAGCACGCTGCGCGCCGACGCCTCGCTCGCACTCGGAACATCGGAGGTTACCCTTCTCGAGCTGACCGGCGCCTATGGCACCCTCGCCAACGGCGGCACGAGCATCTCGCCTCACGTCGTCCGGCGCGTGAGAACGGATCGCGGCATTGTCCTGCACGCGCGCGGCAACTCGGCGCCCACGATGGCCGCGCCAGCCGTCCACGTCGCCAATATCAACAGCATGCTGCATACGGCCCTCGTGGCCGGTACCGGACGGCGCGCTGCCTTTCCGGGGCATACTGCGGCCGGCAAAACCGGGACGACGCAGGACAATCGCGATGCGTGGTTCGTCGGTTTCACAGGTCATCTGACGGCCGGCGTATGGGTCGGCAATGACGACAACAGCCCCATGCGCGGCATCAGCGGCGGCGGTCTGCCAGCCCTTATCTGGCGCGACGTGATGGTCGCCGCGCACCGTGGTCTCGGGCCGGCGCCAATTGTCGGCGTAAACGAGGCTGCGCCACCCGCCGCAACACCGGTCGCATCGACACCGCCCGCGATGCAGACGGCCGCGCGTCGTCCGCTCGGCCCGATCGATCCGGCGCTGTTCGCTACGCAGAAGGACGCTCCGGCTCTGGACAAGCAGCGTCTCGAAGCACTGCTCACCTCGAACTGAACTTCGCGCTCGCGCGCGAACGGGGCTTTCGCCCCACGCCCCAATCGGGGGACACCCCCGAAGCCCCCGTCCTTTTATGAATTTGCGGCCGCGGCAACCGCGACATGTCCCTTCTCTCCGTCTTTACGGGGAGAAGGTTAGGGCGAGGGGTGCCGCCACTCACCAACGTCAGCGTATGCCGCCGCCCTACAATTTCCCCGCCGTATCGCGGAGCACGAACTTCTGGATCTTGCCCGTGGACGTCTTGGGCAGCGGTCCGAACACCACGGTTTTCGGAATCTTGTAGTGCGCCATGTTCTCGCGGCAGTAGGCGATGATTTCTTCGGTCGTGACGCTTCCGGCATCCGGCCTCAGCGTGACGAAAGCACAGGGTGTCTCGCCCCATTTCTCATCGGGCCGCGCGACCACAGCGGCTTCCATGATCTTCGGATGGCGGAAGAGCACTTCCTCCACCTCCAGCGACGAGATGTTCTCGCCACCCGAGATGATGATGTCCTTCGACCGGTCCTTGACCTCGATGTAGCCGTCGGCGTGCCACACCGCGAGGTCGCCCGAGTGATAGTAGTCGCCGGCAAAAGCCTCGGCCGTCGCGGCTTCGTTCTTGAGATAGCCGCGCATGATCGTGTTCCCGCGCAGCATGATCTCGCCGATCGTCTCGCCGTCGCGCGGCACCGGCTCGAGCGTGTCGGGGTTGGCGACGATCATGTCCTCGATTGTCACGACCGGCAAACCCTGGCGCGCCATGATGCGGTAGCGCTCGTCCTCCGAGAAGCCTTGCCACTCGGTATAGGGCGCGCAGTACGTCGACGGGCCGTAGCTCTCGGTCGTGCCGTAGAGGTGCAGCACGTCGAAGCCCATGGCTTCCATGCGCTGGATCACGATGGCCGGCGGTGCAGCGCCGCCCGTGGCCACTTTCGTGCGCACGGGCAGCGGCTTCTTCACCGCGTCCGGCGCGTGGATCAACATGTTGAGGACGATCGGCGCGCCGCACATGTGCGTCACACGCTCGGCGACGGTGAGCTCGAAAATGCGCTGGGGCTCGACGCGCCTCAGGCAGACATGCGTCCCGCCTGCCGCCGTCACCGCCCAGGTGTACGTCCACCCGGAGCAGTGGAACATCGGCAGCGTCCAGAGGTAGCGGCTCTCGTGATCGAGCTTGAAGGTCAGCGCATTGGCGAGCGCGCCGAGGTATGCGCCCCGATGCGAGAACACGACGCCTTTCGGGTTGCCTGTCGTCCCCGAGGTATAGAGCAGGCACACCGCATCCCACTCGTCCTCGGGTCCGGGATAGGCGAACGCCGGATCGCCCGCCGCGATGAAGCTCTCGTACTCGATGCCGCCGAACGACGGTGCGCCGGCCGTCTCGACATCCGCAATGTCGATCACGATCGGCCGCCTGGAACCCATCAGCTCGAGCGCCGGCGCGATTGTCGCGTGGAACTCGCGATCGGCGAGGAAGATCTTGGCTTCGCCATGCTCGAGGCAGAAGGCGATGGCCGCGGGGTCGAGACGAATATTGATCGGGTTCAGCACCGCCCCGATCATGGGCACGGCATAGTGCGCTTCGAGCATGGCCGGCACGTTCGGCGCCAGGATCGCGACCGTGTCGCCGCGACCGATCCCGGCCTTGGTCAGCGCATGCGCGAGACGGCGCGAGCGCGCGTAGAGCTCGTGATACGTGAAGCGCCGCGCGCCATGCACGACGGCTGTCCGCGCACCGAAGAAGGCGTCGGCTCGCTTCAGGAAGCTCACCGGGCTGAGCGGTACGAAGTTCGCCGCACATTTCTCGAGCTCAGGCCCGTCCACCTTCATTCCTGCCTCCGATAAGTATCTACTGCTGCCCGAACACGCCGTGGCACCCCGCCCCTATAGCGTCTCGCGCACGTCTTGGCGATTGCCGCTCCCGCCAGCACCCTTACCCGCGCCGATCACGCCCCGATGTTACAGGCTGCAAGGGCCGCCACGGGCAGGATATCGTTGTCCATGGCGCCGAGCTGACAGATCTGCACGGGATAGGAAAGGCCCGTCAGGATCGGGCCGAGCACGGTCGCGCCACCCAGCTCTTTGAGCATCCTTGTCGAGATGGACGCCGCGTGGAAGGCCGGCATGACGAGCACGTTCGCCGTGTCCGTGAGCCGGCAGAAGGGATAGAGGCGGCGCAGATCGGGATTGAGCGCCACGTCCGCCGACATCTCGCCGTCGTACTCGAAGTCGACGCCGCGCTGATCCAGAATGCGCACGGCCTCGATCATCTGATCCGAGCGCTCGCCGCGCGGCTGGCCGAAATTTGAGTACGCAATCATGGCGACGCGCGGCTCCATGCCGAAGCTGCGTGCGGCGCGCGCGGCCTCGATTGCGATGTAAGCCACCTGCTCGCCCGTTGGCATGTCGGTCACGCTCGTATCGGCGACGAGCACGGCGCGCCCGCGACAGAGTGCGAGCGACACACCGACCACGCGCCGCCCGGGCTTGGGATCGATGACGCGCTGCACGTCCTGGAAGACGCTGCTCCAGTTGCGCGTGACGCCGGAGACCATGGCATCGGCGTGCCCGTGCACGACCATGAGCGCGGCGAACACATTGCGCTCGTTGAGGACGAGACGCTCGCAGTCGCGCCGCAGATAGCCGTGCCGCTGCAGGCGCCCATAGAGGTAGTCGGTGAACTGCGCCGTATACGGCGAGCGGCGCGTATCGAAGAGCTGGAACTCGCCCTTCAGGCGGACTCCGAGTTCCTTGAAGTTCGCCTTCACCGTGTCCGAGGTCCCAACCAGAACCGGCGTTCCGTAGCCTTGATTGAGGTAGGCATTCGCAGCGCGGATGACGGCTGGCTCCTCGCCCTCGGCGAAGATGATGCGCTTCGGGTTGGTGCGCGCTTTCTCGAGCGTCGCCGTGAGCCAGCCCGCCATGGGATCGAGCCTGCCCCGCAGGCGCGAAATGTAGGCGCTGCCGTCGGCGAGCGTCGTGCGCGCGACGCCGCTCTCGACCGCTGCCCGCGCGACGGCAGGCGGCACCGACGTGATGAGCCGCGGATCGAACGGCGCTGGAATGATGTACTCCGGGCCGAAGGTCGGCCGGCGGCCATAGAGTGCAGCGGCGACCTGATCGGGCACTTCCTCGCGCGCGAGCTCGGCGAGCGCACGCGCCGCCGCGATCTTCATCTCGGTATTGATCTCTCGCGCACGCACATCGAGAGCGCCGCGAAAGATGAAGGGAAAGCCGAGCACGTTATTGATCTGGTTCGGATAGTCCGAGCGCCCCGTTGCGATGATGGCATCAGGACGGACGGCGTGGACCTCTTCCGGCGTGATCTCCGGGTCCGGATTGGCCATGGCGAAGATGATCGGCTGCGGCGCCATGCCCTTGACTATGTCGGGGGTGACGGCACCCTTGGCCGAGAGCCCGAAAAGTGCGTCGGCGCCTTTCAGGGCATCGCCGAGCGTTCGCGCTTTTGTCTTCGCGGCATAAGTGGACTTCCACTGGTTCATGCCATCCTTGCGGCCCTGGTAGATCACGCCTTTCGTGTCGCAGAGCAGGATGTTCTCGCGCGGCATGCCCATGGCCACGAGCAGGTCGAGACAGGCGATACCGGCGGAGCCGGCACCGTTCACGACGAGCTTGAAGGTCGAGATATTGCGGCCCGTCAGCTCGAGCGCGTTGATGAGGCCAGCGGCTGCGATGATCGCCGTGCCGTGCTGATCGTCATGAAAGACGGGAATGTCGAGCAGCTCCTTGAGCCGCTCCTCGATGACGAAGCAGTCCGGCGCCTTGATATCCTCGAGATTGATGCCGCCGAAACTCGGCCCGAGATAGCGCACGGCGTTGATGAAGGCATCGACGTCCTGGGTATCGACGAGCAGGTCCATCGCGTCGATGTCGGCAAAGCGCTTGAAGAGCGCGCCTTTCCCTTCCATCACGGGCTTCGAGGCCTGCGCCCCGAGATTGCCGAGCCCGAGAATGGCGGTGCCGTTCGAGACCACGGCCACGAGATTGCCCTTGTTCGTGTAGTCATAGGCGCGGGTCTTGTCCTCGGCGATGGCGAGGACCGGCACGGCCACGCCCGGGGAGTAGGCGAGCGAAAGATCGCGCTGGGTGGTCAGTGGCTTGGTCGGCGTGATCTCGAGCTTGCCGGGCTTGCCTTCCGAATGAAAGCGCAGCGCATCGTCGGCAGTGAATTTGATCGCGGGCGTATCGGCGGCCATGTGGGCGTTCCCCGTCTTGTGCTCCGCGCGGCAATCCGGAGGCGGTGGCCCGCCATACCCCGCGACGCAATCCATTCTTTCTTTATGCAAGCCTGGACGATAAGCCCCGCCTGCCCTGTGCACAACTCGCCACTTGCCTCGCAGTGCACCATGCGCCATGTGGTCGGGATGGGAGCAGCCGGGGGCGGCATCTGGATGGCAAAGCGCGCAAAAGGCGGGGGTGACCAGAGCGACGGACACGATGCCGCACCGCCGAACGCGGCGGAGGCACGCGTGCCGGTCGGCGACGTCACGCCCTCCATGGCGCAGTTCCTGGAGATCAAGGCCGCCAATCCGGACAGTATCCTCTGGTACCGGATGGGCGACTTCTACGAGTTGTTCTTCGACGATGCGGTTGTCGCGTCGCAGGCGCTCGGCATCGTGCTGACGAAGCGCGGTAAGCACCTCGGCCAGGATATTCCCATGTGCGGCGTGCCCGTGCATCGCGCCGATGAGTATCTCCAGCGCCTCATCCGCAAGGGCTTCCGCGTCGCCGTCTGCGAGCAGCTCGAGGATCCGGCAGAAGCCAGGAAGCGCGGCTCCAAGGCCGTCGTGAAGCGCGACGTCGTGCGCCTCGTCACGCCGGGCACACTCACGGAGGACACGCTCCTCGATGCGCGGGCACGCAACTACCTGACTGCGCTGTTCGCACCCTCATCCCCATCGGCTTCGGACAGCGTCCATGCGCTGGCCTCGCTCGATATCTCGACCGGCGAATTCGAGATCGCGAGCGTGCCGGCGGCCGATCTGGCTGGAGAGTTGGTGCGTCTGGCACCCGGGGAGATCCTGCTGCCCGACCGCCTCATGGACGACAAGACCATTGCGGCCTGCGCCAATCACACTGGCAGCGCACTGACGCCGCTCGCGACGTCGTTCTTCGACAGCATGGGCGGTGAGCGGACATTGCGCGAGCGCCTCGGCGTTGCCGAGCTCGACGGCTTCGGCACATTCTCGCGCACGGAACTCGCCGCGATCGGTGCGCTCCTGAAGTATGTCGATCTCACGCAGATCGGCGCGCGGCCCGTGCTGCGTCCGCCGCGGCGGGCGGGACCGGCGACGACGCTCGTCATCGATGCCGCGACGCGCAATAGCTTGGAGCTTCTTCGCTCGACGCGCGGCGAGCGCGACGGCAGCCTGCTCTCGGCGATCGACCGCACGGTGACGGGCCCTGGCGCGCGCGAGCTGGCGAACCGCCTCGCGAGCCCGCTCCGCGATGCCGGAAAGATCGGTGCGCGCCTCGATGCCATCGCCTTCCTGCTCGCCGAGCCCCAGGCACGCGAGTCCTTACGCGAGGCCTTGAAAGGTGCTCCGGACCTCGCGCGGGCCATGTCGAGGCTGTCCCTCGGCCGCGGTGATCCGCGCGACCTCGCGGCCGTCCGCGATGCACTGGCGGCAGCAAAGGCGTGCGGCGAGATCCTGCCGCGCACGGCTGGCGCCATGGGCCTCCCTTCGGATCTCGCCCAGGCGGCGGCGAGCCTCGGCCATGATGAGCACGCGCTTGCCGATCTGCTGAACCGCGCGCTCGTGGAAACGCCCGGACACCAGCGCCGCGATGGCGGCTTCGTACGCGCGGGTTTCCGCGCCGATCTCGACGAGGCGCAGGCACTGCGCGACGACAGCCGTCGCGTCATGACCTCGCTCGAGGCCAAGTATGTCGAGCAGACCGGCATCAAGACGCTCAAAGTCCGCCACAACAATATTCTCGGCTTCTTTATCGAGGTCGGTGCCCAGGGCGCGCGGCCGATGCTGGCGGAACCCCTCTCTGCGACCTTCACGCACCGCCAGACCATGGCCAATGCCGTCCGTTTCACGACCGTCGAGCTGGTCGAGGTCGAGGGCCGTATCGCCGGCGCCGCCGAGCGCGCGCTCGCCATCGAGCAGGAGGTTTTCAACGATCTCGCGCGTGCGATCGCCGCCGAGGAGCGGTCGCTCACGAGGCTCGCTGAAGCGCTTGCCGAGATCGATGTCGCGGCGAGCCTCGCGGAGCTTGCGGAGGAGGAGAGCTACGTCCGCCCCGAATTGGACGAGAGCACATCGCTCGCCATCGAGGGCGGTCGGCACCCGGTGGTCGAGCAGGCTTTGCGTGCGGCTAAGGCAGGACCGTTCGTGGAGAACGACTGCGTGCTCGGCGGTGACGGCGCCGGCATCGAGGATTCCGCGACCGGCCGCATTTGGCTCGTCACCGGACCGAACATGGCGGGCAAGTCGACCTTCCTGCGCCAGAACGCGCTCATCACCGTGCTCGCGCAGATGGGCTCGTTCGTGCCGGCGCGACGGGCGCGTATCGGCATTGTCGATCGCCTGTTCTCCCGCGTCGGCGCAGCGGATGATCTCGCGCGGGGCCGCTCGACTTTCATGGTCGAGATGATCGAGACGGCCGCCATTCTCAATCAGGCCGGCGAGCGGAGCCTCGTGATCCTCGACGAGATCGGCCGCGGCACCGCGACCTTCGACGGCCTCTCCATTGCCTGGGCCACCGTCGAATACCTGCACGACGTCTGTCACTGCCGCGCCCTCTTCGCGACGCACTATCACGAGCTGACAGCGCTCTCGGGCCGGCTTGCGGAAGTCGCGAACGCGACCATCGAGGTCAAGGAGTGGAACGACGAGATCGTCTTCCTGCACAAGGTGCGCGCGGGCGCCGCCGATCGCAGCTATGGAATCCAGGTCGCCAAGCTCGCGGGTCTGCCGGGTCCGGTCATTGCCCGCGCGGGCGAGGTGCTGGCGCTGCTCGAAAAGACCGACCGCCGCTCGAACGGCGCTGCGCCTGCACTCGACGATCTGCCGCTCTTCGCGGCCGCCCGGCCGACATCGCCGGCAACGCAGCCCCAAGGAGCGGGGCCGCTCGCCGAGGCTCTAGCCGCCCTCAATCCGGATGACATGAGCCCCAAGGAGGCACTGGAGGCGCTTTACCGTCTCAGACAGTTGGTGAACCGCTGAACGCGCTCAGGTCATCTGGGCGAAGAGACCCGCCGCGAGCACGACGATCACGACGCTCGTAATGATGAGCATCCGATCGATCCGGCGGATGTATTCATCGGCAG